>CP046174.1:2549531-3186914 GCA_017161075.1 Erysipelotrichaceae bacterium 66202529
GCCAGCATAACGCATAATACAATCAATGCCAGAATGATAATCATAACCGGTTCCAGCAATGTCACCATGCGCTGAGAAGCAGCTTCTGATTCATAGTCGAAATCATCCGCAAGTGATGTCAGCATATTTTCCAGCCGTCCGCTTTCCTCACCGATATAGATAGAGCTTGCCAGCTTTGGGTCAAAGCCTTCTATTTTCTGCACGCTTTGAGATAACGATGTTCCATTTCTCACCATTCCAACGACACTGTCAAACTGTGCTTCTATATATTTATTTCCAATCGTATTGCGAATGATTAAGATGCCATTGATAATAGAAATTCCACTCGTATACAGAGAGCACATATTTCGTGCAAACCGTGCTGTATAAATAATTCGCAGAAGTTTTCCAATCTTCGGTATTTTCAGCTTCATTTTGTCAACGCGATACCGTATTTTTTCAACCCGCAGCAATGTTGTAATCAGCCCGAATATGCAAAGGATACCAATGAGCAGCCAATACCAGTATTCTATCATGATCTGTGATAAGCCATTTACGATTTTTGTAATCAAGGGAAGCTCCATTCCCTTAAAGGATTCGGAAAAGCTTGGAACGATCCATGTAAACACAACAACAATAACGAATACGGTTACACACAATAAAATAATTGGATAAATCATCGCATTTCGAATCTTCCTTTTGATATGATCGTCCTTCTCATACTGCAGCGCCATGGTCATAGCTACCTTTTCCATCTGCCCGCTGCTTTCTCCTGTCCGATACATATTGATCATAAGCTCCGGAAACGCTTTTCCTTCCGATTCCATTGCCATGGACAATGTTTGTCCCTGCTGCAGCTTACGATACATATCTGTATAAATTGCTTTTATTTTTGGTTTATCCTCGCGTTGTACGAGAATTGACATTGCACGAATCAGACTGACACCGGAGCCAATCATAGCGCCCAGCTGACGCGAAAAATCCGATAATTCTTTTAATGTCAGCTTATACGTATTCTGCTGGGTGTTTGTCACATCCTTGCAATCAATTAAATACTGTTCCTTTGAACGCAGAAAAGCAGAAAGCTCATTTCTGCTGTTTGCCTCCATTTTTCCGGTTATCCGTTTGGAATTTATATCCTTCGCTATATATTTATAAACCGCCATATATGTTCCTCCAAACCTGCATTATAAACCAAACAATGATAAATATACCTGTATCAGTTTCTCACCATAAAGTAATGATATCATAATTCCTGTGCATAAATAAGGGCCAAACGCGATATGTGCACCTTTTTCCGTTTTTTTGGACAAAAGGAGACAAATTGCATAGCAGCCTCCTATTATTACAGATATAAAGAACGCAAGCAGTGTCAGCTTCCAGCCCAATAAAAAGCCCGCAACAGCTATCAGTTTTATATCTCCTCCGCCAAAGCAATCCGGAATCAGCACTGTAAGCAAATACATGGGAAGACTGACAATAAAGAAGCCAATACATCTGGTAACAATATCCATTTCCGTATGTAAAGCTGTGAACATACCAACGGGAACAAGTAGTGCTATAAGCAAACCATTAGGTATCGTCATGGTATCAAAATCTATCATCGTAATAGTCAATAAAATCATGAATATCGCAAATACGACTATGGTATCCCAGGAAAATCCGTATAGATAGAAACAAAGCATCCCAATACAGCCACCAAGAAATTCCAAGACGGTATCACGCACTGGTATCTTGCTTCCACAGTATCGACACTTTCCTTTTAGGAACAGATAACTAAAAACCGGAAATAAGTCATACCATTTCAACGGATGCTCACACGCTGGGCAGAAAGATCGTCCCTTTACAAAGGATAATCTCTGTGGTAGTCTCCAAATCACGACATTCAGAAAGCTCGCAATACAGATTCCAATAAGAAAAGAGTAGATATATAGTATCCATAAGACTGTATCCAAGAATCATCCACTCCTTTCTTAATGAATAAAGCCTCCTGTAAGAGGCTTTATATTAAATACGAATTAGTTATTATTTCTTTTCAATTTTTGTTTGTGTTGCAGTATACTCCGTATTAGAACCGACTACCTTAATAGTGCATGAATCTATTTTTTTACTACTAACCTCACATGAAATAGAAGTCATCGCTCCGTCAGCATTAGGTTTCAGACCAAGTTCCTCATTAACTTTAGTAGCAAAACCTTCATCTTTCGTAATTCCATTTAAAGCAACGTCATCAGCACCTGGATGCTCCCCTATATAGCTCGTAGTATAAGACTGTGCCGCAATATATCCTGCTCTTACCTGAGACTGTACTTTTGTCTCCGCAGCTTCATTGATATACTTCATCACAGCTGGAACAGCCAATGCCATCAAAATACCGATAATAACCAAAACAACGATGATTTCTACCAGCGTAAACCCTTTCTTGTTTTTCTTCAATTTCTTAACATTCATTTTTCTCTTCTCCTTTTTTTGCAGGCAATGTTTCACAAGTTATAATTTATGAAACAGGTGATTTTCAATGAAATCAGCCGTTTTTTTATGCGTTTTCAACATAAAAACATACATCATCACCTGTGAATGTAACTATTTCCCTATGTCCATAATAGTATAGGTTAATAGATATTCGAGGTATGAAAATGCAGCCTATATCTTCACAAAAGCCCCTTTAACATTACCTAATTATCAACATTTATATTATAGCATAAAAATGGTTAGAAAATAAGATTAGTGCACTTTTTCAGCAGAAAATCACATGCAATCTATATAACACACCCTTTTTGTGATACAAATGTGATATTTGTCCTATGAGGCGCACCATCTTTCCTTTCTTTTATCTCAAAACCGTCATAAAATCAGCGTCGTTTTAGCGTATACATACAAATACCAGCCGCTACTGCGACATTCAGAGATTCAAAGGTATCCATCTCAATATATACATGGGTATCCGCCAGATGTAAAACAGCATCGCTGACTCCGCTTCCCTCATTTCCAAACACAAGTGCAAATCGCTCAGATGCAGCGATATCATGAAGCGGTGTTGCGTTTCGCAAGGATGTTGCCAGAATACGGATGCCCTTACGCTTCAGCTCCTGCAGCATATCCACGACCTCTCCCCGTATTACCGGCACATGAAACAATGCCCCCTGTGTGGAGCGGATCACCTTTTCATTGTAAATATCACAGCTATGTGAGGATAACAACACTGCATCATATCCAAACGAAAGCGCAGAACGTATAATCGTCCCGACATTACCGGGATCCTGCACATTATCCAGCACAATAACACGCTCTCCATAATCAGCAGTATTGTACTGAGGCATGCGACAAACTGCCATAATCCATGTACCGGAGATACTGCTTTGCAGCTTCTTCAGAATTTCTGGGGTGACCTCATATACAGGATACTGCAGAAAGTCATGCCCTCGCCCGGCTTCCACAAGGATTGCCTCTACCAGTCCGGCCCTTGCCGCCTCCTCAATCAGATGCTCACCTTCGACCAGAAATTTCTGATCCTTTTCCCGATGCTTCTTTTCCTTATATTTCGCCCACTGCTTTACCTTTGCATTTGTCAATGATGTAATTTCCATACTGCTCTCCTTATTCTATAACCAAATGATGTACACAAACTGTCCTACTGTCATTTCTTCTTATACAGCCTCTGTTATTGTACTGTATTTTTGACCGCATTTCCATAGAAAACAGCAGTCACTTCATAAAATACAAAAAAGACAGACGAATTTGCATTTCGCCTGTCAAATATTTATATCAAATATGGTAGGTAAACCACTTATTTCAACACGTCTGCACAACGCGCACACAGACCGTCTTCCGCATCAGAATCTGTAATATTCCAACATCTTGGGCAAAGCACACCTTCGCACTTCTCTACCGCAACCTGACAAGCCTCATACTGCTTCAGCTCATCCACAGAGAAGCTGACCTTTGATACAATCAGCCACTGGTTGAATTGAGAACCGCACAGCTTTTCAATCAATGCACGATCTTCATCACTCACATTTACGATAACATGTGCCTCCAGGGACTTTCCAATCACCTTATCCGCACGTGCTTCCTCCAATGCCTTGAAAATATCCTGACGCAGTGCCATCATGCGCTCCATATCTGCTTTGATTTCCTCCGCATGCTCAATATCCAAAGCCTTTGCAAAGCGGCCCAGGTGAATGCTGTCTGCCTCAGTATGGAAGAAGTCATTGACCTCCTCACAGGTATGAACAAGAATCGGTGCCCACAGACGTACCAGCACATTGATGGCGTGCCACAGCACGGTCTGTACCTGACGTCTTCTTAAAGAATCCTTCTTTTCGATGTACAGGATATCCTTTGTATAATCCATATAATATGCAGACAGCTCATTTGTCATCAGATTGCTCAGCATATTGGTGATATCCGCAAAACGGTACTCCTTATATGCCTTTACTGCCTTTTCATTCACTTCATTTAACAGTACTAAAATATACTGATCCAGCTCTGGCAGCTCATAGATATCGACCAGATCGTCCTTTGTGAAATCCTCATCCGGATTTACATTGGCAAGCATGAAACGGAAGGTGTTGCGCACCTTGCGATACTGCTCACTGATCTGCTTCAGGATTTCATCTGACATACTGCAATCTGCCTGATAATCCACACTTGTTGCCCATAAACGCAGAATATCCGCACCGTACTTCTTTGTGATTTCTCCCGGGGCAACCGCATTCCACTGTGATTTGCTCATCTTCACGCCCTTGCCATCCATAACAAAGCCATGACTCAGCACCTGCTTGTATGGAGAATGTCCGTGTACTGCTGTACCGATAATCAAGGAGGAGTTGAACCATCCGCGATACTGATCGCTTCCCTCAAAATACAGATCCGCAGGATAGCCTAAACCGCGTTCCATCATAGCACCGGTATGGGAGCTTCCGGAATCAAACCATACATCCATCGTATCTGTTTCCTTACGGAATTCCCCGTTTGGAGAGCCTGTATGGGTATAGCCTTCTGGCAGCAGCTCCTTTGCTTCCTTCTCAAACCAAATATTGCTTCCATGCTCGCGGAACAGCTCAGCCACATGAGCAAATACAGCTTTATCCATGATCGGTGTATCATCCTCCGCATAGAAAATCGGAATCGGTACACCCCACGCACGCTGACGGGAAATACACCAGTCCCCGCGATCCGCAATCATATTGTGCATACGCTGCTGTCCCCACTTTGGAATCCAGTCCACGTTTGCGATTTCCGTAAGCAGCTGTTCACGGATTTTATCAATGGATGCAAACCACTGTGTCGTTGCACGGAAAATGATCGGTTTCTTGGTTCTCCAGTCATGCGGGTAGGAATGGGTGATAAACTCCAGCTTTAACAATGCGCCCAGCTCATCCAGTCTCTGTGTAACCGTCTTGTTGGCGTCATCGACATACTGTCCCTTCAGCCAGTCTCCGGCATCCTCCATCATACAGCCGTGCTCATCCACATTGCAATATGCAGGCAGACCGTACTTCTGTCCAATGAAGAAGTCATCCGCACCAAAGCCAGGTGCAGTATGTACACAGCCGGTACCGGCATCTGCCGTTACATGATCCCCCAGCATAACCAGGGATTCCCGATCATACAGCGGATGCTGACACGTAATCATTTCCAGCTCGCTTCCCTTGAAGGTTGCCAGCTTTTCTTTACGTTCTAATCCGAACTTTTCCCATAACGCATTGACCAGCTCTTCCAGAACGATCAGCTTACCCTTTTCGCTTTCCACAAGCGCATAGGTGTAATCCTTATTCAGACAGATACCCAGGTTGGCAGGAATCGTCCACGGAGTCGTCGTCCAAATCACAAATGAGGTATCACTGTCAAGAACACCCTTGCCATCCTTGACCGGGAATTTTACGAAAATTGTCGGACTCTTGATATCCTTATACTCAATCTCAGCCTCTGCAAGTGCTGTCTCACTGGAAGGACTCCAGTATACCGGCTTCAGTCCCTTGTAAATCAGACCATCCAAAGCCATGGAAGCAAAGATTTCAATCTGATGGGCTTCAAAATCCTTTGTCAGTGTAATATATGGATGATCGTAATCACCAACAACACCCAGGGATAAGAATCCCTTCTTTTGACGCTCTACCTGTTCCAGTGCATAATCATAGCACAGCTTGCGGAAATCAGATAATTCCATTTCCTTGCGGTTATGCCCCAGCTTCTGAATTGCTGTTTCAATCGGTAAGCCGTGTGTATCCCAACCAGGGATATACGGTACCTTATAGCCAGCCATATAACGGTTTCGCACAATGACATCCTTCAGGATTTTATTCAGGGCATGACCTAAATGGATATCCCCATTTGCATAGGGAGGCCCATCATGTAAAACAAATGCTTCACAGCCCTCACGGTTTTCCAGCATTTTCTCATAGATATCGCTTTCCTTCCAGCGTTTCTGAAAGCTCGGCTCCTTCGTCGGTAATTTTCCACGCATCTCAAATTTTGTTTTCGGCATTAACAGTGTATCCTTGTATTCCATATCCATATCCTCCTTTTATGAAAAAAAGACGCCTTCTATCTAAGGACGTCTTATAACGCGGTACCACCTTAGTTCACACGGATTCCATGTGCCCTCTGCTTATAACGACAAGTGTATCGTATTTCCCTACTGTATTCAGGAAATCTGCTCCAAAGTGATATTTTCCATACCTCTCGTACCGGCTTCCACCAGCCGCCGGCTCTCTGTAACTCCCTGTACGAAAACGTGTCTTTATCATCGCATTTCAAATTTCTTTTTTTAATAAATCAAGATCCGGTATTTCCGGCGTCTCAAAATCGTCCAAAGCCTGTGTGATTTTTTGCAGCTCCTTACGCATGCTTCCCTTCAGATCGTTCGCCTCGTCCCCAAGACGTGCCACCTCCATAAGAATTCCGCGTGCCATCATCAGCGCTTCCTTCACAATGGCATCAGCGTTGCGGTGTGCCGTATCGACAATCATGTTTGCTTCCTTCATCGCCATGCGTGTCATTTCATCAGCGGCTTTTTCCTTAACCTCGAGATTTTCACTGACATCACGATACCGTGACTCCAGCTCCTGATATTCTCTTGTCAGCTCCTCTTTCAGTAAGTTAGCTTTTTCCAGTTTTTTCTGGAGGCTTTCCATCTGCAGCTTCTGTGTCTGAATGTAATCCTCCACCTGATAGCGATTATATCCATTTTTCATTGTATCAAATGCGTATCTGTCCATAATCCCTCTCCTATTCACTGATACATGCCAACCTCAATGACAAGATTTCCCTTTTTTGTTTCCTTCACAACCTCTTTCAGCTGGAATCTTCCATGTCCGCGAATGGAAATAACACAAGTATTATCGCACAAATGAGATGTTTGTTCAAGTACTACATGATTAACTTTTACCTGTCCTGCACGGATGCATGCCGCTGCCTTTGCACGGCTCATGTTGGAAAGAGCGGACACCAGTGTATCCAAACGCAGGGAGGAGACAATCAGCGTTTTATATGCGATATCCGGCTCATAGCTGATCACCTCATCGCTTTCCTCCAGTTGAATCTTACATCTGCGTATCTTTGTCAGATTCGCACACAAATAATTACCGATATCTGGATCTACAAACATATGCACCGTATTCTGATCCACGATGAGATCTCCGGTTTTCTCACGCTCGATGCCAAGATGCATCAGGGCGCCCAGCACATCGCGGTGCGTGATCTGTCCAAAGCTGGAGGAAATATTTGCTTTGACATGCAGGATAGGAATTTCCACATCCTCCTCCCAGGGAAGAAACGCAAGCCGGCAGCGTTCAGCCTGCGCATAACCGCCCTGTTTGCGATACAGAATCCGGTGTCCGCAAAAGCGTTCTGCAATCTGTATCTGATCAGGCGAAAAAAAGGGTGTAACAACAATCCGATTCCAGCGCTCCATGCGATCAATCTGATCCTGAAGCCGCCGAACGAATTCCTCGTTACCCCGGTAATGCTCAATTGCGACAGTCAACGTTTAGTCTTCCTCGCTTGCGTCAAGGCTGATTTCTCCATGTACCGCCACGCTGCGCGGTGTACACAGAATCACATTATGTCCGATTTTCTGAATACTTCCATCCAGAGCGAAGATTACACCGGTTAAAAAATCAATGGTACGCTGTGCATAATCACGCTGCAGTTTATGCAGATTGACGACAGCCGCCTTATTTTCTTTCAGCCGTTTGGCGATTTCTTCTGACTCATCAAAGGAACGAGGCTCAAAAAGAACCATTTTCGTATCGGTTGGCAAGTGATTCACTTTTGATTTCGGTCTTTCATATTCGGAAATAGAAGGCGTATCTTCTTCCTGTTCTACTTCTAAAACGTCATCTTCATCCATTGGCGCTATAAATTCTTTGAATTTCTGACTGATGCTCATGTACGCGTCCCTCCTATACATTACGTATATTCTAGCACAAAAACCCCTTTATAAAAAGGGATTTTTCATGAAATTTATACAAGTCACACAATCTGTTTCAAAAGGCTGCATATTTGTAACAATTTTATCAGCACCGAAATTTCACAAGAATCACATCTCCGGAAATATTTTCAATTTCCTGGGTTGGTATCTCGATTTCATCACAGGGAAAGAACCAGGGAAACAGCTTTTTGACGATCGGCTGTGTGGGATGTACAAATATGGAATGTATAACATAGGTACAGGGATCAAATTCCACATCATTCACAAGACCGATCATGCTGCCATCCATTACATTGATAACCTGTCTGCCGCATATATCCGTATATTTCACTTCTATCACCTGTTTCAGTATATGTATTTCAGGAATAAATGTGAACCTTAGGAATCAAATTCTTTTTTCAATACAGCGATGGCATTTTTTTCCAGCCGTGACACTTGTGCCTGTGAGATACCTAGTTCTCCGGCAATTTCTGTCTGTGTCATATCCTGATAGTAGCGCTTCTGAATAATGTCCAGCTCCTTTCCCTTCAGTCTTTTCAGGCTGCGCTTGAGTGCCATAATGTTATTGAGATGCTCGATTTCATCCTTATCATCCTTGATCTGATCTAGCAGAAACAATTCATCACCATCAGAATTGTATACCGGTTCAAATATAGATAATACACTTTGTGTGGAATCCAGCGCATCCACAACATCCTTTTCCTTGACCTCCAGCTGCTCAGCTAGCCAGGCTATTGTTGGCTCCTTCTGATTCTTATGTACATATTCCTCCTTCAGCTTGAATGCACGATAGGCCAGATCCTTTAAATGACGGGATACCCGTATAACCTGATTATCCCGCAGATAGCGTTTGATCTCACCCATGATCATCGGAACCGCATAGGTGGAAAAGCGCACTTCATGCTTCAGATCAAAGTTGTCGATAGATTTCACCAGACCGATACAGCCTACCTGAAACAAATCGTCCATATTTTCACAGCGGTTGGAAAAGCGCTGTACGATGGACAGAACAAGCTTCAGATTGCCGTTGATCAGCGTTTCCTTTGCCTGCTCATCACCCTGCTGTAATTGTACAAACAGCTCTTTCATTTCCGCATTTGTCAAAACCTTTAGCTGCGCGGTGTTGATACCGCTTATTTCTACTTTATAACGACTCATATGCTCTTTGCCTCCTAGTGTCTGTACTAGCAGTGTGCCCGAGCACTTTCTTTGTTATGCGTGCGTCGCTTCAGCTTTTCCTGTAAGTAATTGGAAGGAAATCAGCCTTGACAAATGTAAAATAAAAGCAGTCTGTGTCATGCTTAGACAGACTGCTTCAAAGATACTGCAGATTGTTCATTTTTTATCCGATGCTTATGCGGCTACTGGGAATTTTTCATCTGCACCTTCAGCTTTGCGATAATACGTTTTTCCAGACGGGATATATACGACTGGGAAATGCCGAGACGCTTGGCGATATCCTTCTGTGTCAGCTCCTCGTGCTGAATACCGTAGCGCATCTGCAAAATCTGGCGTTCCCTCTCCTTCAGTGTGGACATTGCCTCCAGCAGCTCCCGCTTGTTTTCCTTTTTTTCAAATTCCTTGGTAACGACATCATCATCCGTTCCCAATATATCCGAAAGCAGCAGTTCATTGCCGTCATAGTCGATATTCAGCGGCTCATCGAAGCTGACCTCCACCTTACGACGGCTTTTCTTGCGCAGGAACATCAGAATTTCATTTTCTATGCAGCGGGAGGCATAGGTTACCAGCTTAATGTTTTTATCCCGTTTAAATGTATTGACTGCCTTAATCAGACCGATGCTGCCGATGCTGATCAGATCCTCCATAAAAATCGGATTTGTTTCATAGCGTTTCGCGATGTATACGACAAGGCGTAGATTGTGTTCAATCAACGTATTGCGCGCTTCCTCATCTCCGTTTTCCAGAGCAATCAGCGCCGCCAGCTCCTCCTCCTTGTCCAGCGGTTTGGGAAGTACATCATTTCCCTGGATGTAATAAACCTCCATGACATCCTGTTTGATAAATAAAAAGCGAATGAGTTGCAGCAGTTTTTTCATCATCATCACCCCAGTGTCATCATATTCATGTTCAGCAATACTTCGCAGTTCAGCGGTAGGCTTACATGATTTCTGCAGCAGATCAGCACCTTGTGCCTATGGCATCCCTCAATAGCTGCCATGCATGCATAGCAGCGTATGACTGAGGTATCGTCAACGGTATTCATTACTACCAATTCTATGTCCTGTTTTTTAAAATATACCTCATAGGACGAAGAAACAAATAAGACCGGTATTCCCTCATAGCTCAAAAGATTTCCACTGTCCAGCCATCCCCTGAGATGAAGTGTTGTGTCTGCCAATTCAATATGCAAACGATAGCAGTAGTTTATCCTGGCCAGCATATCCTTCCATTTCATATGAAGCAAAAGAAATATACCGGCATAAAGCAGCCACAGCCATAGGATGGAGGCATGGACAGGTACAAACCAGAGAAGGTTATGAAAGCCGCCCTGATAAAATGCAAAGGCACTCATATACCAGAGCATACGGATTACCAGCATCATCATCCAGCTTTTTGCGCATAGGCGAAACTGCCAGAAAAAAAAGACGGTCTCCAGAAGGAGCATGAGCACCCATGAGCCTGTAAAAAACAGCAGACAGCCGGGAACGCTGATACCGATTGCATATAGCAGGATTTTTTGTACAGGCAGCGGCTGTACACAGGCATAGGACGCCATCAGAAACGACAGAAGTATGGTAACGACATTGTGTATGATGCTGATTTCTACAAAGCTTTCCATACGTATATCCCTCCAACAGCCACAGTATACGCCGGTCTTTGTTATGAATCTGTCGATATTCGCCAAACGCTAATTGATAAATTCCGGCAGGCTTCGACATTCAGACCTGCATAGGCGCCAGTTCCTTATGCAGATCAAATAAATTAGGTAGCATATGGTGCTTTGTGCAAAATTCCATATATTGCTGCAGGTACTGCTCCAACTGCTCTTTTTGCTGAAGCATAGATAACTCCATGGAAAAATACTTCAGAAATTCCTGAAACGATAAAAACGACATAGTATCACCTCTATCTACATGCTATGCATATCTCAATGGAGGTAGAACACTTATCCGGACATTTTTCATTGTTTTATGATCCATAAGGAATACCGGTGCTGTAACACAGTTGATGATAGTAATGATTTGTCTGACTTTTTTTGTTGCGTGATAGCTTGTATTGTTCATCCATATCTGTCTTTATAATTCAACAAGCATCCTCGTTTTATTCATATATGAAGACAATCCTGCCTGTGCTTTCTGAAGACATCTTCTGTTAGTTGATTTATAGCTCTTTCCCCTGATTTTACATAAAGCTTCGTATTTTTATAGGCATATTCTGTCAGCATGACCTTTTTTAATATCAATAATATAAAATTTTGATTTTTTTAGGAATTTCAACATTTCCTTTCGTATATAAGAGTGTAAGGAATAACCTTGCAGAAACGAGGAAATGTCAAATGACAAGAAAACAACCAGAAGATGTATTGAATTACCGCAATGATTTGTTCTTCAAGTACACCCTCTCTCGTGAGGATGAAGGCTCCATCTTTGCACGCAACACCATTATCGAACGTGTGACCAGGATACGGGTTAAGGAAAGTACGGTTATGAATCCTAATCTGGATCCCAAGACCATCGGAAAGAAAAAGATTATTTTAGATGTCCACGTAAAGGATGAAAACAATCAGCTGTTTTGCATCGAAATGCAAACGACGTTTACTGAAACAGAATTGAAGCGCTTTGAATTTTATGGGGCAAGAGCGCTGAATGATCAGTTAAACAGCGGAGAGAAGTATGAGCTATTGAAGCCTGTACATCAGATAATTTTCATCGATGAATATCCATGGAATAATCGAAATCTGATGAATCATTACCAAATGCGTACCAAAAAGGGAGAGGTGGAGAATAAAAAGGCACTGATAAAACGCAGCTACATACATCTGCCGGTGATCAATGAGCTGGTAAGGAAGCAGGGGATTTTGAAGTTGAATGACTTTGAGCAGTTGTGTTATCTGTTTGAAAATAATGAAAATGATGCTATACTAAAAACGAAGGAAAGGCTGGTGAAAGTGTTCGTGGAAAAGTACAAGGAAATGCAGAAAAATGAAAAGCTATGGTCAACGGCGATGGCAATTCAGATGGGAGAGGCTCGTTATCGAAACGGTTTAAATGACAGCTTTAAAGAAGGTCTTGAGCAAGGAATTGAAAAAGGATTAAAGGAAGGCGAGAAAAAAATCCAGCTGCTTCTCAATCAGCTGATTGAAAAGAAATATCATGAAGATGCCACAGCGTGGTTACAAACGCTCACGGCAAAACAGATCACAGCTATTTCTGATTTGTTATTCACCTGTGAAACGCTGGAGGATTTAAAACAACAAATAAAGAATGCATAACAGAATCATGAGATGCATGTAAAAAGCTGCTTTCAATATTTCAAAAGCAGCTTTTTTGACGATAGCTTCCTTCCTTAAATCTCATACCAGGAATAAGCAAAATGATTACAGGTTCGTAAACGCTATAGTATGTGAAAAATGCAGCCTGTCTTAGAGTTGCATTTCTATAATACTTCTCACTGTTTCGTAAACAGTGCATCCTCGTAAAAACAAATTCTTTGGTCACATGCTACTTAGAGCATTTCCATATTTAAAACGATGCCTTATCTCAACCGCCTAATTGGTAAAGTTATCGAAATAGCCCTGTACCAGAACGATTGGTGTCCCCTTATCTCCGGAGCCACTGGTCAAATCACATAGAGAACCAATCAAATCAGTCAGACGTCTTGGCGTCGTTCCCTGGGAAGCCATATTCCCTACCAGATTTTCCTCCTTCTCACGGATTTTTTCCTCAATCGCCTTCTGCAATTCCTCTCCCTGCAGCTGTGCAAAATCATTATCTGCCAGATATTTCAGCTTCAGCTCATTCGGTGTTCCCTCAAGACCCGGGGTATATGCCGGAGAAACACACGGGTCCGCAAGCTCCCAGATTTTCCCGACAGGATCCTTAAAGGCTCCGTCTCCATACACCATAACCTCGACATGCTTTCCTGTCTTGCTTAATATCTGCTTCTGAATATCCTGAACCAGCGGCTGACAATCTCTTGGAAACAGCTTCACCATATCCTCAGTGGATTTATTGGAGCCAAGCAGACCGAATGCCTCATTATATCCAGAGCCGTCTACAGCAGCCGTCATAATATCATCCAATCCGCATACTCGCTCTGCCCCGTTTGCCTTCAGAATACGTTTTGTTCTTGCACGCGTATGAATATCACAGGTTAAAACATTTTTTGTATAATTAAGAATTTCCTTAGGATGGTTGGCAAAAATAATTTCCACCTCTGCACCGCAGGAGCGGATCAAATCACCATAATAGCTCACATAATCCACACCCGTGAATTCGTGACGGTTCTCACCAAAAAGCTTGCGATACTTTTCAAGGCTCAGTACATCGCTGTACGGATTCACACCAGCCTCATCCAGCTGCTCGATGGATACCAGCTCGTTTCCAACCTCATCGCTTGGATAGCTCAGCATCAAAACAACCTTCTTCGCACCCATCGCAATCCCCTTCAGACAGATCGCAAAACGGTTCCGGCTCAGGATTGGGAACATAACACCGATGGTTTCCCCTCCCAGCTTTTCCTTTACATCTGCTGCGATTGCCGCCACGGAAGCATAATTGCCCTGTGCTCTTGCGACAATGGACTCCGTTACCGCTATGACATCACGATCACGCAGTGCAAAGCCCTCCGCCTGCGCCGCAGACAGTACGCTTTCTGTAACGATTGCCGCCAGATCGTCTCCTTCGCGGATAATCGGACAGCGTACGCCTCTGGATACCGTTCCTATTTTTCTTTCCATAATCTCTAACACCTTTCTTTACTTTGTGTATCTTTTCATCTATTTCAATCACCCTTGTGATTTGAAACCCTGATAACGCAAGAAAAACCGCATCATGTACGGTTTATCCTACCAGAAAAACTTGCTTTTCTTCTGCTTCTGCGGCAGAAACTCAAACTGCACATCCACAG
Organism: Erysipelotrichaceae bacterium 66202529; assembly: GCA_017161075.1. Classification (NCBI taxonomy): domain Bacteria; kingdom Bacillati; phylum Bacillota; class Erysipelotrichia; order Erysipelotrichales; family Erysipelotrichaceae; species Erysipelotrichaceae bacterium 66202529. The sequence goes on from CP046174.1 coordinate 2,564,041, forward strand.
CATCGTCTTCAATATACAGAAGCGCATAGCTCGGCCCTCTTCCATCACGGCTTCGCCACAGCGATCCCGGATTGAGCAGACGAATGCCGTCCACTGTTTCATCCGCCGCTATATGCGTGTGTCCGTAACAGACAATATCACAGCTTCGATCCTTTGCGGCCGCTGCCATCTGCTGGCTTCTGCGTGAATACATAAACTGATGGGAATGTACGATAAAGATACGATGAGCCCCGATACAAAGAATCTGTTCATCCGGATAATCATAAAATATATCATTGTTACCGCCGACGGTCACAAACTGGGGAAAGGCCCCCGGATCCGCATCAATATCTCCGCAATGGATATAAGCATAGGCGTCACTATGCTGCTGCAGAACATATTCCAGCGCATCATCACGTCCATGACTGTCACTGACCACTACTATCTTCATTTTTACCACCGCTATTATCATACCAAAAAACGCTGACATTTAGAAGTGTTTTTTTCAAATACGCTAGAACTGCACCTCATTATACGTCAAAGCATATACCGATACCATATCCTCCTTCTGATCCCTTGGTGATACGGTGACCCCATCCACACGTACCTCCACCTTTTCAATACCCGGCAATGCCGCCAGGGAAAGCACCAGCGCATTATAAACATCCTGCTTCACACTGCGGTTACTGCCAAGGATATTCTTATTCAGATTCACAACCAGGGAGCCGTCGTAAACATCAAAGCTGCTTACCCGAATATCATCCGCATACAGCGGCTGGTCAAGTCTGCTGGACACACTGATATCCGAAAGAATGTCCTCCACGCTTGCTTTCAGCGTATCCCCTTTATTTTGCGCTACCCGCTTGCTTTTTGGAACCATGTATTCATTCCCTTCGACCTTTTTTGTACAGAATACAGTTAACGAGGTGGAATCATGCAGGGAAGCCGTGGACGTTTCAAAGTGATTGATTCCGATACTGCGGTTGAGGATTTCCGGAATCGGTGTCTGTGCATTTGGCATGGCAGTCAGCTGCTTGTCATTCAGATACAGCTTTACCTGTTCTATATCATGAAACTGGGTAGCCCCCCATGTAATTGCCTCTAAAATACGCAGCTCATTGTCCTTGTTATAATTTTTTAAGGAAGCATCAAAGTACAGGGATACAATTCCGTTTTTTATCGATGCGGACTGCAATGTGCATTCCTTTTCAAACAGCGGCTGAAAGCCCTTGATTTCCTGCTTGCCACTCATATAGGAAAACATAAGCGCCAGCTTATCCTCCTCACTCATTTCCTCACTGACCGGAATAGATAAAGGAACCAGTGTCTGATCGCTGTCCATCATATAAATCTGCATATGCTTTGTTTCATCCTTTGTGGAAATCACCGGGGTTGCCAGCTGCTCCTGCTGTGGAAAAAAGCGCACGGACAGATAGCCGATCATGGCAATGGCGCCAAACACCACTGCCATCTGCTTCTTGAAGGTTTTCTTCATACATTGTTCACCTCTAGTTCAATGTATGTGACAAATCGAAAAAAAAGAACAGCACGCACTGTTCTTTCCTAATCCTTCCAATCGCTGACATTTACTTCATCGAGTACATAGCCCTCATCATGCAGCCTTTTCGCGATATCCTTACCGACATAGCGCAGAGTATACGGCTGATAACGTTTGCCTGTCGTATCCTCCTTCTGCTTCGGATAGCGGATGATAAAGCCGAATTTATATGCATTGTCCTTCAGCCAGATTTCCTGATCGCGTTCTTCCTCACTGGGACTCTTTTTTTCTTCCTTATCATCGGTCTTGTCAGTTTCCTTGGCTTCTGTTTTCTTATCACTTTCTTTTTTTGTATCAAATTCGCTCGTCATACCATTTGGCAGCAGCCGCACCGTATAGCCGAGCTGAAATTCACTCTGTCCGGGATAGTCCCAGTACTTCAGTACATCGTCTCCATACACAAGCTTTGCTTTATCAAACAGCTTGATCTGATCCTCGTAGGAGATATATCCAGCAATCACCTTCATATCCCCGTTTTCCTTCTGATTGACCTCCTTTGCAGCAGCCAGAAGCTCCTTGAGCGGCTTCACAACCTCTTTTTTGATTGTGATATCGTTGGCCTGCGGCACAAGAGAGGCATGCGGAAGATCATTGATAGAGACAAGATCATCCGGTTCATAGGTATACAGCGTCCGTTTACCAGTAAGCACAAGATACATTTCATTGGGCTTTGCTATGAGCTGCGCATTTTCAATATAGGGATCTCCCTCATCAAAAAAGCGGGTCAGTACATTATAGGTATAATTGGATAGCAGATCGTGAAGCTCTCCGTATTCCATGCGGCTGCGATAGCGGTTAATAAAGCTGACGATGTATTCCTTTACCGCCTGATCCTGGTCGGTATGCGATGGCTTCTGTGTGCGATAAGCGGCATCATACCATAAGGTATTATTCAAATCGAAATCCTTGATATCGATAAAGGGCAGAAACTGATCCGGTTCCACTTTCTGAGAAACCAGATAATTGATCTGCTCTGTGCTAAGATGGGACAGCACCAGCTTGCGCTCCTCATCGCTTAATGCATGCGGATAGCGTGCCAGCTCGTCGTAATGCTGATTCATAATATAAAAGCATCCGCTGAAAAGGGCAATCAGCAGGATGACAAAAATGCTTCGTTTCAGTAGCATAGGCTCACCTCGTCCTTTATTATACACGAGTTTCCGCATGAAAAAAAGAGGAAGCGTTCGCACTCTTCACATACTGCTCAGGGTTTCCTCTTTTCTTCCTCCTCTTTCCAGCCGTCCCGCAGCTCCTTTACCATCTTGAAATAGGTGGAGCGTTTAAAGCCCAGCTGCTGTTGATAATCCTCATGCTTCATCTCCTTGCGCATGATTTTTCGTATATTATCTTCAAAATCGTCAGGAAGCACCATTTTCGGACGTCCGTAGCTTCCCTCCCCGTTTCGTTTCTTTTCCAGTGCCTTGTGAATGCCTGCAATCTGCTTAGCGTAGTTGCGTTTGCGGATTGTCCCCGTCACAAATTCAATCATTAGCTGCATTTGTTCCAGATCCACAATACGTCCATCCGGCAATTTGGTATGTAAACCGTGTTCCTGCAGCAGGCCTAGTCTTCGCTTAAGTTCTATGACCTCACTAGCAAGATGTGCAATATCACAGATAATCAGCGTATCCCCTTTTTTCCATACGGACTGCAAATACTCCCACTGTGCAGCACCCCCATGATCCAGAAAGCAGACCGCCTCCTGTGCGTCCTGCAGCTTTTTCTGCAGCTGCCGCATTTCCTGTTCTTCCCGCTCATCCTCCACATAGGCATAAAAATAATTCATTGATCATCACCTCATTTGTATATTATAAATAACAGCGGGTAGCTGCGGCTCCCAGAAACACCCTGACCACAATCCCAAGGTCATTCTACACTATACCTTTACCAGAATCAATCCTTCTGTGGAAAGAATCTAAAAAACTATAGTTTTTTACAATATTTGGAAATTTTCAAGCATCGTCCGTGAAGATAGATAACCGTATGTCTGCATGCAGAAAATGCTTCATATTTCCCTCATAAAACAACAGGTGCACGTGTAAAGCAGAAAGCGCATGACATGGAATGATATTCTTCCCATATCCGCTAATGCAACCTCTGAATTGTTTCATAGATATACAATAAGCACAGGGATTGAAGGCTGTTTCTGTATGAAGGATACCCTGTATACTTTGCAATCCTATGTTCTCATACTGCCTGGCACTTCCTGAAATATACAGAATACAGACTCCTACTGTCATATTACAAAAAAATTCCATTAGTGGTACAAACGACACTATCCATACCGTTATCACAACCGGACTGCTTCACAATAGCTGTAAGGACATGTTACAGATAAGCAGATAATCACACACCAGAAAAGCAGAACGCAAAAGCGTCCTGCCTAATCAAGTGTTAATTCCTCCAATTTCAGCAGCTCAACGACCGCCTGGGCTCTTCCTTTAACCCCAAGCTTCAACATAACATTGGATATATGGTTCCTAACCGTTTTATCGGATATGTTCATCAGCTTCGCTATTTCCTTTGTGCTGTAATTGGCAATCAGTAATTCAAAAACCTCTTTTTCTCGTTGCGTCAGTATTTTTTGCGTAGCACTTACCCCCTAACGTTCCTACCTACCTTTATCTTATGCATCTTCCGGTTTTTGGTCTGTGTTATGCAGGATATTGTAAATATTTTGTGCTACTTTCTCAGGAACAACAGCACTGATGTCCGCAACAGTGGCCTCCTTCAGCCGTTTTAAGGACTTGAAATGCTTCCATATTTCCTTTTTACGAACCTCTCCGATTCCTTCCACCTCATCCAGAATGGACTTCGTCATGGCTTTTCCGCGCAGTCTGCGATGATAGCTGATTGCAAAACGGTGCACCTCATCCTGCATCTGTGTCAACAGAAAGAACAGGGAGCTGTCGCGCTTTACCGGAAGGATGTTTCCGTGAACATCCATCAGATTGCTGGTTCGATGATTATCATCCTTCACCAGACCGCACAGGGTTAGCGGGATATCCAATGCATCTATAATTTCCTTGGCCGCCTCAATCTGCAGATAGCCTCCATCGACTATGAGCAAATCCGGAAAGCGGCCGCCTTCCTTCAACAGCCGGAAATAGCGCCGGTAGATGACCTCCTTCATGGAGTCAAGGTCACTGACATATTCTCCCAGACGGAAGGTGCGGTAATCCTTTTTACTCGGCTCCCCATCCCGGTAAACCACCATTCCGCTGACATTATGTGTTCCAGAAATATGCGAGTTGTCAAACAGCTCGATCCGGTGAATTTCCTTTTGTAATAGATTGCTTAGCTGCTGCATTCCCTCATAGCGCCGGCTTTCCTTACGCTCCACCAGCTCAAATTTCTGTTCATGGGCATTTTTCGCATTCGCAAGCACCATGTCCACCAGCTTCAGCTTATCTCCGCGCATGGGCTGCAGCAGCTTCGTATCCAGAATTTCCTCCAGATGTGTGATATCGTATTCCTTTGGTATGAGAATTTCCTGCGGCAGCGGATTGTTCGCATAATACTGAAGAATAAAGGATACAAACGCATCCTCTGCCTGCTCATACAACGGCTCAATGGACAGCGTACGCTCCAGCAGCTTGCCACCGCGCAGAAAAAAGCCCTGAATGGAGATATAGCCCTTGTCAACATAATAGCCGAATACATCCCTGTCCTTACGATCCTTGAAGTCAATCTGCTGCTTGGATGTCACATGCTCGATTGCCTGGATCAGACTCAGCTTTTCCTGTGCTTTTTCAAAGGCCAGCTCTGCACTTGCCTGCTCCATTTCCTTGCGCAGCGAATCCAGCATATCTTTTACATCCCCGCGCATAAACTTCTGAATACCGCTGACCATTTCCGCATACACATGTTCGTCGATCTCCTGAATGCAGGGTGCCAGACACTGTCCCATATGATAATACAGGCATTCCTTTTTCTGCATCCGCCGGCATTTGCGCAGCGGATAGATCCGGTTTAACAGCTTGGCCGTTTCCCAGGCCGCTCCGGAGTCCGGGAACGGCCCGAAGTAATACGCCTTGCGATCCTTTGTATTGCGTACCACCTTCAGCACCGGTGCTGCTTCCTTGGTCAGCTTCAGATATGGATAGGATTTATCATCCATAAACATGATATTGTAGGGAGGTGTATGCTTTTTAATCAGATTGATTTCCAGCAGCAGTGCCTCTTTCTCACTGGATGTCACGATATATTCAAAATCATCGATATGACTGACAAGACGCGTCGTCTTGAAATCATGGGCGCCGACAAAGTACTGCCGTACACGCTGCTTTAGCTTTTTCGCCTTTCCGACATAAATGATATCGCCATCCTTATTTTTCATCAGATAGCAGCCAGGCAGGGCAGGAAGGATTTTCAGCTTATCCTCTATTTTTGCCATATTTGCCATTATTTAGCGCTTCCCTTCTGCTTCAAAGCAACAACCGTCGCTCCAAGTCCGCCTTCTCCCTGGCCGCCCATGTGAAAGCTTTCCACCCGCGGGTTGCGCTTCAGGAAGTCATGGACACCCTTGCGTAATGCACCGGTTCCCATACCGTGAATGATACGGACATTGTTTGCCTTTGCCAGCATGGCATTATCTAAATATTTATCAATGATCGGCAGTGCCTCTGCCACCCGCATACCGATAACATTGCATTCCATGGAGAAAGCACGCACAGAGGCTTTGGAATAGCCCTTTTTCTTTGTTTTCTGCACTTGACGGACAGCCGGTTCTATATCATGTATCGTAGTATTCATTTTCATACCGTTTGCCAGCACGCATACCTTTTCCTTGTTCATGGACACGATTTCCCCATAATAGCTCAGCTTGCTGATTTTTACATAATCGCCGACCTGATACGACGTTTTTTCACGCTCTGTATGCTCGCTCTGTCCGGCTTCATCCTCCAGCTGTGACAGCTTGTTCAGCTTCGCCTTGCGGTCGCTGATTTCATGCGGCTTGGCATCACTTTGCATCTGCTTCAGCTCCTCAATAATGTCCTGTGCTTCCTCTAAGGAGGCTTCGAGCTGCTTTCTGGCGTCCTCCTTCACGGTTTCCAGAATTTCCTTTCGACGGTTCTCCAGTTGCTTCTTTTCCCGTTCCAGATCCTCCTGCAGCTGTTTAACATCCTGCAGCCGGACAGACAGCTTTTCTTTTAGCTCATGATTTTCCATCAGAGACTGCTCCAGCTTTTCCATCGCAATATCCGCCTTGCTACGATCTGCCTCCTTGCGGCTTTTCGCAAACTGAATGATGCTGTCCTTTAATCCATAGCGGCGGGCAATTTCAAATGCATTTGACTGTCCGCTGATTCCTTCAATATATCTGTACGTCGGCTTCATCAGCTCCATATCAAATTCCACACTGGATAACAGGATATCCTCATTATCGGCACCGTAGGTTTTCAATGCAGAGTAATGGGTCGTGGCAATCACCATTGCACCGATTGCACGCAGATGATCGAGTACGGCAACTGCCAGCGGTTCTCCCTCCTTCGGGTCTGTCCCACTTCCCAGCTCATCCAGCAGTACCAGGGAGCGCGCAGATGCATGGTCGCATATATCTGCCAGCTTGGAAATATGGGAGGAAAAGGTGGATAGGGATTCCTGAATGGACTGATCATCACCGATATCGACATACAGGGCATCAAACAGCGGTACGACTGCCTCTTCTGCACTCAGCGGCATACCGGACATCGTCAGGGCGACAAACAGACCAATGGTTTTTAAGGTAACCGTCTTTCCTCCGGTATTGCTTCCGGTTATGAGCAGGCTGTGATGCGGCTTGCGTATTTCATATGTATTTGCCACAACCCTTTGCGGATCGATCAACGGATGACGGGCTGCCTTCAGAAATAAATGATCATCCCGCGTGTTCAGCTCTGCGATACAGCCGTCCTGTGCCTTTGTCCACAGACCGCGGGCAAAGATGCTGTCCAGCAGAGCAAAGGTTTCCAGATTTCCAAGCAGCTCATGGCCGACTGCCTTTACCTGCTGACTCAGCTCAAATAAAATTCTCGTGATTTCCTCCTGCTCCTGGCTTTTCAGCGCCTGCAGACGGTTGTTGAGCACCAGCAGACTGCGCGGCTCCACATAGGCCGTTTGTCCGGAAGCACTCTCTCCATGTACAAAGCCGTCCACACTGTTTTTCTCACTGATTTTCACCAATACGCAGGTGCGCTCATTGCGTACGGTCGTAATCGTATCCATCAGCTTATTTGCATTCCGTGAGATAAACCGCTGTACCTCACTGCTGATGTCTCCGTTGCAGGACAGGATGGATTTCCGTATACTTTTCAGCTTGGCACTGGCATTATCCAGCACCTCACTGTTCATGGAAATGCAGTGTTCAACAGAAGCTGCCAGCTGCTGATGCTGGGCAAAGGAATCCGTCAGCTCCCGGATCAGCGGTGTTTCCAGATCACTCGCCTTCATATATTTGCGCATTTGCTCCACCGCACGGGTACTGTCCGCAATTTCGCGCAGCTCAGACGGTGTCAGCGTCATGTCCTTCATTGCCGCCTCAATGCTGTCCTTCGTGTCATGAATACCGCCAAAGGGCATGTTTCCAAAGCGCACGACAAGAGCATAGGCCTCTTTTACGCGTGTCAGCTCCCGCTTTACCCAGAGGGCATCAAAGCGTGGCGTCATTTGTCGAATCAGCTGTTTTCCCAGGGAAAAGGAGGCATGCCTTGCGACCTGCTCCTTTACGAGATCCAGCTCTAATGGTTCATACGTATCTTTCATATTCTTACCTCTATTGCAGCGCAGACAGCACGGTGTCCACGTCTTCCTTTTTCATATTTTGTTGCAGCAGCCAATCACGGACAGTCTCTTTTTCTGCTGTGCTGAGTGTCTGCTTTTCCTCCAGGGCAGAGGTTAGCTTGGACAGCTCCTGCAAAGGCTCCCTTGCATAAAACGTGATCGTTTTCAGCAATGGCTCACCATAGCGTAAAAGGGATGCCGATGCGATTTCATTTCCTGTTTTCCAGAAGGGCAGCTGACAAATCAATGCTGCCAGCACCATGAGCAGAACAGCCTGCAAAGCGCCCAGTGCTGCCCCCAGCATACGGTTGATTCCGGATACGATTGGCACATGATTCGCCGCCTTTGTAAAAGGCTTCAATATAAGAATTGCCAGCTGCAGCAAGACAAATAGAAGTACAAACAGCAGCAGATGATTCAGATGCTCATACAGCAGCCCCTCCAGCGGTGTATCCTGCATGGGAACGGCACTTTGCGGATACAGATGCAGGAAGCCGCCAAGGATTCCCGATGCCCACCATGCCAGAAAGCCGCATACGAAGAAACCAAGGATACTGAGCAGCTTCAGCAGAAAGCCATCACGGTATCCGCCAAGGATGCAGGCACATAACACACATACGATTACGATATTCACAATCAAAATTATGGACACGATCAACCACCTGCTTTCTTTCGTCCGTCTCATTATTTTACCATGAACACAGAAAAAAATGAATGGGAACACCCGATTTCTATATCCTGCTGTCACATTTTATGCTAAAATGGAAAAGTTATGAGGAGGAGATACCATGGGTACATGTACAATACAGGCCAGTACGGCAAAAATGATGGAGCTGAAGCAGCGGCTGAAAAACGCCGAGATACGTAAAACACCTCCCTATGCACTTTATCAGATCAAGACGAGCGACTGCGTGATTACCGCTTATGAATCTGGAAAGGTCGTCTTCCAGGGAAACGGGGCCGAGGAATGTGCCGCACTGCTTTCACCATCCGCAAAGCCGCAGGAAAAAAAGACGGCGGGCAGAAGCAGACCTGCCTACAGTAAGGAAATTTACCCGCAGGCCGGCAGTGATGAGGTGGGTACCGGTGATTATTTTGGCCCGGTTACCGTTTGTGCAACCTGTGTTACAGCACAGGATGTGGAATTTCTGAGAGAGCAGGGTATTCAGGATTCCAAGGCGATTGATGATGCCGCGATACGGCGCATGGCACCAAAGCTGATAGAACGGCTTCCTCATAGTCTGCTGATTCTGGATAATGCGACCTACAACCGCATCCATGGTGAGAATAATATGGTGGCAATCAAATCCCGCATGCATAATCAGGCATACGTGCATTTACGTAAAAAGCTGGGAGCACTCCCCGAGTTCTGCATCATAGACCAGTTTGTACAAAAAAGCTCCTACTACCGCTATTTGCAGAAGGAACGCGATGTCGTATATGACATACATTTTGAAACAAAGGCGGAGAATAAATATCTTTCCGTTGCAGCGGGCTCGATCATTGCTCGCTATGCATTTCTGAAATCCTTCGATGCCATGTGTGAGCGATATGATTTCACCTTTTTAAAGGGTGCCGGAAGCAAGGTGGATGCAAACATCCGTGACTTTGTGGCAATTCATGGAAAAGAAGCGCTGTTTCAGGTAGCCAAGCTGCATTTTGCCAATACAAAAAAGGCCCTTGGTTGAAATAGCTTAACAATTTTGTATTCTACAATATGAACTCAACCTCTGAAATAAGAGGTAGAAAAGCCTTATCCATAAGGCACACAAGCAGAAGGATAGGCTTTGCATTCTTTAAAATTCATGCTGCTTCATTCATTTTCAGAATTATATTTTTTTGTAAATAGCCACAAACAAAAACGTCTATTGACTTTAAAATAGACGTTTTTCATTATTCTAATACCTCTATCTAATCTGCCATCATCATAAAAGATCCTCAATACTATGAATGGTATCGACTCCTTTTTTTCGCATAGCTTGCTGAATGGAAATGGATAATTCGATCATTGCTTGAAATTCACTAAAAGTGCAATAAGCTATACTGCGAGCAAGAGCTTTCATAAGCCAATCATAGCATACGTATTTATTCCCCTGAAGATCAGCTACTTTTTCTGCTATCATTTTATACAAAGGACTTTGTCTTGATAGGAGTTGTTCAACAACTGTTCGACTGTTAAGATACTTTAAGTTATCACTTACCGAAAGATTCTTCCAATCAATACAAGACGTTGTTGAGTAATCTGTAAAATCCTCCCATGCTATTGTTTCCGGATGTTTGGCAATCAGCTGTAAAGCTTTTCTTCCTTCTTGTAGGTTCATATTACCCCTTCCTCCATTCTACTAAGATTCTTTTTATCTCAGCCAATGCTTCTGAATCCTTATCTTGAAGCATTATTTCTACTAAGCATGCGGCCATCGAAGGTAGAGACATGGTGTCTTCCTCTAGTTGCTTTTCTGAACTAATCATCAACTTTTCGCGTTTAAGGCTCTGCAGATAGTTTGTCTGAAGAAGCAACACCATATACTGAGCTTGAAGTACTTTCAGACCATGCTTTTTTAAATCCATCAGCATTTTTTTTCTAATCTTATTTAATTTTTCTTCCACAGTATCACTATATTTTGCCTGCAAGTTGGTAAATACTGGTACTTTTTCAACTCTTTTCAATTTAGAAAGCAAAACTTGTATTTCTCTCCAATCCCCTACATTCTCAGCTGCATTTACTTCTCTTTCAAAAACAGCTGCTCTTGACATATCCTGAGATGGATCTTCCTTTTTGATTAGATATTCCAAGGTTGCATGTTTCCAATTACTTTTTATGTTTAATAAATGCATATCGGTCCTCCTCTGTTTTTATATTAACGGTATTATCCCAATACTCAATTTATATCACATTTAAAATTATAAATCAATAGGTTTTCAACCTTCCTCTTGCATTTCGCTCAGTTTTCTTAAACAATCTGATGATTAAGACGCATTCAATTTGATTTTTTGCTTGTGATTACGCCTCCTGGCCTTCTTCCTCTCAGGTGTACTATATATGCCCTTCACACTTAAAAAGCTGCCATTTCTGACAGCTTCAATTTCTCATATAACAGTAGGATTCACCTTTCTGGTAACCTCCAGCTCAATCGCATACGGCAGCTGTACCAGCTCCACTCCGGCACTGCGCAGCATCCGCTTGCTGGCAATCGTTCCCTCCGTGTGTCCGTATTTATCTGACTCATATACGATCCGGCTGATGCCGCTTTGAATAATCGCCTTGGCACACTCATTGCAGGGAAACAGGGATACATAAATGCTGCAGCCCTTCAGATCATGCTTACTGTTCAAAATCGCATTCAGCTCTGCATGTACCACGTACGGATATTTGGTATTTCCAAATTCCCCTTCCCGATCCCATGGAAATTCGTCATCGCTGCAGCCGTTTGGAAAGCCGTTATAGCCGATGCTGACGACGCGGTGTTCATCACTAACGATGACCGCTCCCACCTGTGTGGAAGGATCCTTGCTGCGTTTTGCGCTCAGATGCGCCAATCCCATGAAATACTCATCCCATGTCAATACATCTTCCCGTTTCATTTACATACCTCCTGTTTTTTCATATTGTCTGCTAAAATGCTCCTGCAGATAGTCTGCATAGGCATTCAGTGGTGTATGCCGGTAAATACGAATCAGTGCAGCATCCACATGCCGATCAACCGGTGTTACAGTATCCACTGCCACGCCGTAGACAAGCATGCTTACCGCATACAAAGCCAGTGCCATTTTCGCATGATGCCTCATGAGGGAATCATTCTGCTTACCATAGATCCATAAGCCAAACAGAATCCCGCACAGGATTCCTGCTAGATCAGCCACAAAGGATACCGACGGTACCAGTGCCAGCAACAGCAGAATGACCATGCAGTTATACAACGGAATCCGCAGCAGCGGATGACGCAGTGTATGTGAGAGCAGTTGGCTGGTCAAAAAGGCAGCGGCAACACCGAATATGCCGGCACTCATTCCAGTCGCAATGGCATTGGGTGCGGCAATCAGCTGAGCCATATTCCCCAATATTACGGAGGCTAGAAAGACAGCCGTATACCAGCCTCTGCCTAAACGATGCTCACACAGCTTTCCTGTCGCATAAAGAGCATACATGCTGATGACAAACGGTATCACACCGTTCTGTACAAAGCCGCCGCTGAGTAACCGCCAGTATTCATGTGCCGCAACAATATTCATTTTATAAAATCCACCAACTGCTACAACAGCACTATCCATATTACCACCAGTATAGGCCAGTATATACTCCAGTACGAGAACTATCGTACAGACAGCCATAATAGCAAGTGTCACCCGCGGTATACTTTTCTTCCGCACTTTTTTAATAAAATCCTGCTGCTGCTTCAATTCTGCTTCCTCAACCTGGGCGAGCAGTGTGCTTGTTTCCTTATCCGGATCACTGACCAGGTGTACAACCTGATCGATACCGCGAAACACACGGATGAGCTGAGGCTCACTGATCTTTTGTGGTGCAATGCAGATTTGTGTCAGAAAGGCATTGTGTACCGGACTGGACCCCGGATTTGTATTCAGAATCAGCATCGGCCCCTCTCTGTGCATCAAATTGAGAATTACGCGATGAACATTGCGCACATAGTCCGTATCCGCAAAGGTTCCCGCATTGCCGCTGGATGAAATCCGGATCACCGGATAGGCCGAATTCTGTTCGTTCATGAGCCATAGATCATCCTTATGCTGCTGAACACGGACAACTCGGTACTGCTGCTGGACTACCAGATAATGCAGCAGCTGATAGGCATACAAATCATATTCGCTGACCTGCATCCAGTCACCTCGATTCCTGACGCAGTTCTTCCAGAATATCCGCAAACTGCTTTGGCAGCTCTGCTTCCACGGTAATCATTTCCCCTGTTCTTGGATGCTGGAAGGTAAGCTGATGGGCATGTAGAAGCTGACCGTTTGTCTGCATGGTTTTGCGATAGCTGTATTTCTCATCTCCGACTACCGGATGTCCGATATACTGCATATGTACGCGAATCTGATGGGTGCGTCCGGTTTCAAGACGGCATTCCACAAGCGTATAATTTTCAAAGCGCTCTATCACCTGAAAATGCGTACGGGCATCCTTGGAATTAGTAGATGTGACAGCCATTTTCTGACGATCCTTCACATCCCGTCCAATCGGTGCGTCTATCGTTCCGAAATCATGCTGAATCACACCATGAACAAGTGCATAGTATAAACGATTCACTGTTTTGCTCTGCAGCTGCTTGGATAAGGACGCGTGAGCAAGATCGTTTTTGGCAACGATGAGCAGACCTGTTGTATCCTTGTCGATACGATGAACGATGCCGGGACGCAGCGTACCATTGATACCGGAAAGATCCTTGCAGTGATACAGCAGACCGTTAACCAGTGTTCCTGTCTGATTGCCTGCCGCCGGATGAACAACGATGTTTTTCGGCTTGTTGATAACGATGACATCCTCATCCTCATAGCGCACATCCAGCTCCATCGGCTCCGGACGTGCCTCAAGCTCCATTTCATCATCAAAGCAGGCAGTGATATGATCCTGCGCCTTCACCTTGTAATTTGCCTTGGCAGGCTTTTCATTTACCAGAATCAAGCCTTCCTGCAGCAATGACTGCACACGGCTGCGGGACAGCTCCTCCTGCTCACTGATATATTTATCAATTCGTACTCCTGCATCCTCTGCAGCAGCGATAATATCTATTTCGCGCATAGCTTACGACCTCCATATGTCTCCAAAACCATCGACAGCACAATGAGTCCGACACCGACACAAAGTGATATATCCGCAACATTAAATACCGGAAAATCATATCCGAGGATGATGAAATCCAGAAAATCACGTACATATTGAAAAGCCAGTCTGTCTATGAAATTACCAAGAGTTCCCGCCATCATCAGGACAACGCCGATGCGTGTCAATCGATCGCTGGAATCTGTAGAACGGTAAAAAATCAGCATGCCGATCAGAAATGCGATGGAAATCAGATAAAAGAAAACCATCTTCCCCTCCAGCATGCTCCATGCCGCTCCTGTATTATGCAGATATGTAATCCTGAAAAAGCCCGGTATTACATGGATACTTTCATCTATTTGCATGGACGCCTGTACGCCCCATTTACTCAGCTGATCCAGCAGAAGAACTGCCGCCATCAGCACGATATGCTTAGCTTTCATGCGATTCACCTTTCTTTATATGCCCTATACAGCCAGTATTGGAATGCTGATAGAAATGCATCGTATCATATTATAACAAAAAAAACCGCCATTGGCGATTTTTATGTGTACTTTTTATTTCGAATCACGGTAATTAGGAAAGTTTATAAATAAGGAGGATGAACTCGACACGTTCATACAAGGATTCTAATAAAAAGTCCATTGGCAGATTCTTATGAAATCTGTTTATAGTATACCACGGCAGAAACATATTTTCAATATATTTTTCAATATTTTGTCATTTTATTTCTGAAAATATTTTCACAAATTAAATATTTCCTGCAGCAGCTTCCAGCAGGTATCGTCAAGGGAAACCGTCTTACTGATGGTCACATACGTATTTCCCCGAATAAACAGATAATCAAGCTCCCCCGTATACATGGTGAATCCATGCGTTTTGACCGGCTTTCCATACCCCCTGCACAACATATCCATGATTTCCTTACTCTGATACTGGCTTTTCACCCAATCCTGCAGCAGTCCCTTTTGAATTTGATAGAGCTGCACATTGATATCCCGCTGTGTGTCTGCTTCCTCCTCTGTATAAGCATTAAACATCTGATGCGTACTCAGCATGGAGGAATCCGAGAAGCTATCCACCGTCATATCGCTGGTATCCATATACTTCATCACCAGCGTTGACAGCGCAGTTTCCTCCATCGGCTCATCCAGATGCCTCCATATGTTATTCACCGTTATCTGTGTTGTCCCCAGGAAAATCAGCCAAACCAAAACAATGGTTCCTGCCCATTTAAGCCATGGTTTACAGCTTCCCAGCCAAAGCTTGCGGATCAGAAGCCCGAAACAGATACATACGGCAATGATTAGAAACATAAACCGAAGATCAGTAGAAACCGCTGTCCCTAGTAGTGCACAGAAAAGCATCAGTATAGAGGCATTGGTAAAATTCGCCTGTAGCTTCAGTACTCTGGGTGAGGTTACATTGCGTCTTCGTATCAGCCAGATCAGATACGGCAGCAGCTGCAGCAGCCACACCAGATTTAACGCCGCCATAATGATAAAGCTTTGTATCTGCGTACCGCTTGCATAAAATGTCCACTTCATATTATCAAAATTCTGTTTCAGCAGAAGCAGATACATCCCCAAAAGAATCAGAAGCAGGATTGCATTCTTATGCACACTCATATTTAAAATACGGCGGTCTTCCTTAGTTCCTTCCCGCAGCTGGGCATGCGGATCACTACAGCGATAAATCTGCAACGGACCGTTTGAGCACACATATTCATAACCATATTCTTCTATGAAGCTGCGATATTTCTTTGCGTTCTGTGTTTCCGACTCCGGCAAAAGCATGGAATAGTCCTTCGTATAATCTACCAGATAATACTGCCCTTTAGTATCATCGGCTTCAAAGGTGAGCCAGCAGGAACGATCCCCATATGCTTTTATCAGCTTCCAGCCCTTTTGAGACATTTCATTCAAATATGTCTGTAATGCAGGATATTCAAATGGAAAAATAATCATCCATACGCGTTTTTTTCGCTTTCTCATACATCTGCCTCTCTTTCCTCTAATTTAATCCAGTCTTCCCCATCCTGCAGCATCGTCTTTAACCGTCTGTATTCCATCACAAGCATGCCCCTTCCCTTTTCTGTTATCATATAAATCCGTTTTCTGCCATCCGCCTCAATTTCACGAATCATTTGCTCTGTTTCAAATTTTGACAGCATCGTATACAGTGTCCCTGGTACCAGATGCACCCTGCCGCTTGTCAGCGTTAATACAAATTCCGTGATTTCCATTCCACATCGCGGCTCTAACAGTGCAATCAGTGTATAATACATGGGCTCCGTCAACGTTTCCAACTGTTTCTTTGGCATGGCATCCCCTCCAATATCGTTTAACGATATATCTTCATTTACAGTATAATATCGTTTAACGATATTGTCAAGAATATGAAGCTGTCCTTTTTTGACATTCTGAAGCTGTCCTTTTTTCAGAATATGAAGCTGTCCTTTATTTCAGAAATGAAGCTGTCCTTTATTTCAGACTCTGAAGCTGTTTTTTTATTTCAGACATAAGCTGCCGCTCCCTTTCAACTCATAAAAAGCAGGATGAATAAAATCATTTGCCGCTTTCACAAGCATGCGCTATACTTATTTTAGAACATACCGTGATAAGGAGGATACTGTGAAAAAAATACAACAAATACCGGGAAAATGGTTGCTGAGTCTCATGCTTTCCATCTTCCTGCTTACCTGCTATTTCGTTATAAACAGCCGTGCCTATCTGATGGAAGTCAAAGAGGAGCTCATACAAAAGGAACAGGAAATCCTGGCACAGGAGGAAGCCGGTACCCTTACGCCGAACGGTGGAAGTTATGTATCTCCGGAATCTGTTCACGTTGGCAGTGCCTATCTCTGGATCATCCCTTTTGGAATTGTAGAATTCTGCCTGCTTATATTGTACCTAGTACGCTATATCGCATAACACGCAGGGATTGCATACAAAGCAAGAGAATGCTATACTGAAGCCAAAGGAAAGAAGTGATTTTGTGAAAAAAAATGAAGCAGTGCTCCATGCAAGCCCGATGATCTGCAACGCCTGCATGGAGTAAAAGCGTCGCGTATCATGCCGGCTTGTTAACCAGTACATTTAAAGAGGGAGTCAGCATGAAATATATTAACGCAAAAGCCGTATTGCCTGAATCTCTGATCAGGGAACTGCAAGGCTATATTCAGGCAGGATATGTATACATCCCGGCAACGGGAGAAAAAAAGCGCTGGGGAGAAAAGAGCGGATATCGAAGGGAATTGCAGGCACGCAATACAGAAATACGACTGCAATACCATCTGGGCCGTTCCATGGCTTCTCTCGCTGAGCAGTATGCATTATCGATACACGCCATAAAAAAAATAATCTATCAAAAATGATTTTGGATGCCTCGCGCATCCTTTTTTCTACTACATGCTTCTGTACGATATTGTAGCTTGCGATGCACAGGAAAGCCGGATACAATACAGGTAAAGAAAGGAGCTGATGAGCATGAAGACGGTAAACGCCGTGTATCCGCGAAGCAGGGATCCGCATACAGTCTATCTGAAAAACGTCATCACAAATCCGCATATTACAGTCGGTGATTTTACGATGTACAACGATATGCTCCACGATCCGCGTGATTTTGAAAAGAACAATGTCCTGTATCAGTTTCCTGTAAATCAGGACCACTTATACATTGGAAAATTCTGTTCCATCGCCTGCGGTGCGAAATTTCTTTTCAATAGTGCGAACCATGCAATGCATTCCCTGTCCACCTATCCCTTTCCGATATTTTTTGAGGAATGGGACTTACAGCCGGAAAATGTTACAGACGCCTGGGATAACAAGGGGGATATCGTGATCGGTAACGATGTGTGGATTGGCTATGAAGCAGTCATTTTATCCGGTGTTACGATTGGAGACGGTGCCATCATCGGCACACGAGCCCTGGTAACAAAGGATGTGGCTCCCTACACCATTGTCGGCGGCATGCCTGCCCGGAATATACGTCTGCGGTTTTCTAGTGACACGATTACAGAGCTGCTGCGATTACAGTGGTGGGACTGGCCGGTTGCGGACATTCAGCGCAATATAACGGCGCTGCAAAGCGGTGCTGTTGAACACCTGCAGCACTGCAGAGAAGCAGATTAGAAAATAAAGTTTTGCGATGTGGTTTTAGTTTAGAATGCGTATACTATAGCAGTAAAACAATAGAAAAAGAAGGCTCCAAAATTTCATAAGAGCCTTCCTTCTTTTTCTATATCCGGTATACCTGTACCCGAAACGGGTAGGAACAACCTTGCATTTCCATGCTTGTATCGCTGTTACTGATACTCGACATGTATCCTGTCTTTGGCCTTTGCGGAGGATACAATTACGACGCGATCATTATATTCCATAGTGTATACCTTACGATGCTTTAATCCATCCAGAAAGGTATTGAGGTAATTCAAGCCATCGTTAATATCATGATCATTATGATAACGCTCCTGCAAATAGACATTTTGTCCGCTTACACTCATATGAATTTCCGTACTGCTGTATTCAATGCGTACCTCATCCTTCATATCTTCATCATATTTCCAGTCATAGGATGTGTAATAATCATCATCGAATACGATATTCAAATCCTTGTCCTTAACACTGAAGGTTTGTGTTTTTATGATATCGGAACCATAATAAGCATCGCGGCCGTCCACAAAATCAAACTCCTTGATTTCAAACACAAGCATGGTGGTACCGATTGCCATCATCGTGATGCCGACAATCAGGGATATAAGAAATTTTTTCATATGACTACCCCCTTCTCCATAAAACACTGTATAGCAGCGACAGGAAGCCTCCAGTTGCTACGAGTGCACCAATCACAATAAAATACGCACCGATCAACGTCAAGCCTTCAACACTTAGTACGATCATCGCTCCCAATGCACAGCACAAGCCAATGATGATACCAACAAAGGGAATCATCATCAGGCAGAAGAAGATACGCATCAGAATGGTCGCAACACTCGTTACTCCACGCTCCAGATGGTCGTCCTCGTGATAGCGGCGGTATTCCTTTCTGCGCGGCTCCTCATAGGTGCTTTCATCCGCATATGCATCCTCTGTCTCCTCCGTGTTCATGCTGTCTTGTTTGCTTTCCTGGTAATTCACATCATCACGGTCATCATAGATGGTATCCCGCCGTGTACGGTTTCTCCCGTTCGTAAAGGAATGCACCGTTTCCTTCGCCTGGTCAAAATCAAAGCTTTCCTTGAAGTCATCAAACACACTGGCACCATCATCGTGTCGTGCATGGCTGCGGTAACGGTTTAACCGCTTTGTACACAGATTAACCAGTACCACCACAAAGATTGCCACATAAGCCACACCGATTATAAATCTCCAGATGGCCGCCAGAAGTCCGCCGATGCCATAGCCTGCTACGGAATGCAGCAAACTGCTTCCCAGGGAGGAAATCATACGGAAGGGGATATGCAGGACTGCCAGCAGCAGCAATATCACCAAAACCTCGAATACCAGACGCACAACATCATCCATCTGCAGGGAGGTAAAGGAGCCTAAAAACCGCTGGAAGCCGTTAAATAGGTCATCCATAAACCGGTTCAGCTTTGTATCAAAGGAGCGGTTCACGCGATCTGTATTGATCTTATAAGCATCCAGGATATCATCCACCAGCTCATCAATATCACCAAAATCCGCAATCGCCTCCTCCTCGGTTTTTCCTTCCTTCATCTTCATTTCAATATGTGTGCGATATTCATCAATGATATCCCTTCGTTCCCTTTCATTGATCACATCCAGCTTGCGATCCAGCAATCGCAGAAATTCATCTTTCGTCATCGAGTTCACTCTCCTTTATAAATCTGCTGACCTGTTCATGAAATTCATTCCATTCCTGCAGCAGCTCCTTTGTCCTCATTTTTCCATTCCCGGTAATGCGATAATATTTGCGCGGAGGGCCTTCCGTGGATTCACTGAGATAGGTTTCAAAATAATGCTCATTGGTCAATCGCTTTAATAAAGGATAGATCGTTCCTTCATTTACGTTGATGACCTTGCTCACCTCAGATACCAGCTCATAGCCGTACATATCTTTTTTATATACGCACAGCAGCACGATCAGCTCCAGAACACCCTTCTTGAATTGTGTGTTCACCAGCATCACCTCCACTATTATAATACATCCAGTACTTTGTATTGTCAAGTACTAAAATAAAAGTAATACTGTATATAACATAGAAGACAAAAAAGGCTGCCTTTTAAGGCATGCCTTTTCTATTTATCTACTTCTGCTCGTTCTTCCGTTTGTAAATCATACAGCTCGTTCAAACGCATAACAGCATTTTTCAAAAGCTCCTCTGCCGTTGTTTGATTTGCCGTACTGCGTATGATACAGCTCTTAGGCTCTACAAATTCCTTTTTTCCATGAAATTTCTTTTTCCAGAATAATTGCAATATGAAATCCTCAATCTGTTCCATCGCCTTTTCATTCTGTGTGTCCTCAAAAATCGCTACTGCAATTTCTTCATCGCTCAAACGTGCAGCAATACTATCCAGCGAAAAACGCTCCTGCAGGCTGTCCCTGATGCTATGAAGATAAATGAGAACCTCCTGTCGACTTACGTTTCTGCATAGTCTGTGAAAGTTGTGAAGCTGTATATACAGCAGGGTTACCGCTGCACTGCTTTGCATATATCTGGATCGATCCACATAATAACAGAAGCCCTCCCTGTTTAATAAACCGCTGTCAGGGT
Source organism: Erysipelotrichaceae bacterium 66202529 (assembly GCA_017161075.1). Lineage (NCBI taxonomy): Bacteria > Bacillati > Bacillota > Erysipelotrichia > Erysipelotrichales > Erysipelotrichaceae > Erysipelotrichaceae bacterium 66202529. Next base: position 2,584,858 of record CP046174.1, read on the forward strand.
CGGTATATGCTGCTTTCTGCAGCTCTTTTTTCTGTCGGATAACCTTGACAAGAAGATAGGCACATCCAAGAATAAGCAATGCGCCGACAGCACAGCAGCCATCAATCAACAGCTTCACATCCGCTGGCAGCCATCCGTCACTGGGCTGAATACTGAGATTCCAGGTAGCCGGCAGACTGAATTCCAGCTTTGCGGCATCTGAGAAATCTATGGACGCATCGGAAACCTGTATAATCGTCTTTTTCTCTCCTAACGCGTTTACGCGCCACAACTCATAGTCATACCTGCGGTCTGTGAGAAAGTCCAGATGCATTTTATCAAGAACATAGTCACTATCCACCGCCGCAACGACCTCCCCTTTATACTGTCCATTGGTAAGCAGCGGCTCAATAAACAAAAATACATTTTCCTTTGTCAGCGACAGCTGTTCCGGCCCGGCGATTACGCCTTCCTTTACAACCTTGGCCAATGTATAGCTATAAGACAGATCATGCATATCATTTCCCAAAGCAGCCTTATATTTTTCCTTTGGATAAATTGCCGTTAGGCTGTCCCCTTCAAAATAGGACAGATAACGGATATGCGAATGCTGCTTTAAAAGCTTTTTGGCTGTTTTTTCAAACAGCTTCAAATCTGAATACTTTGCCGCATCCAGCGTATAGGTCATTTTGGATGCATAATTGATAGAATCCAGCTGTGCTTTCAGATTTTCACAAAACAGCTGCACAGCCGTATCTGCATCCCTTCGCCGCTCCTGGATCAAAAATGCATGGATTCCATTTCTTGTATACAGGCTCACAAGCAGCACAGCAATCGTAAATGCAATTCCCAGCATGCGGTATTTGAAATTCAGTGTTCTCATATCATTCTTCTCCGTGCAGGAACAGGGAATAATCCTTTTTCCCATGACGCTTCACATCATACAATGCCTTATCCGCCTTCGCAATCAGCGCCTCCAGCGTATCCTTCTTATTCCAGATACAGGCGCCAAGACTGCAGTGCACATCAATCGTTTCCTGCTTAACCGTGATTGAGAAGCTCAGCTTGCCGACCAGCTTCTGCAGAACCGCATGGATTTCTTCTGTATCATCCATGTCCTTTAAAACAAGGATAAACTCATCTCCGCCATAGCGTCCGACAACACCCTCATATTTTTTTTCATATTCGCGAAGGATGGAACCAATTTTGCGCAAGGCACTGTCTCCGGCCTGATGCCCATGCGTATCGTTTAGAATTTTTAAATCGTCCAAATCGACAAAGCAAAGCGTCATCATATTTTCCACAGCCGCAGTCTCCAGCAGCTTCTGTGCCTGACTCAGAAAAACGGTACGTGTTACCACACCGGTTAAACCATCGCGAAGTCCAGTACTGCTCATGCGCAGGATATCGTCATAATCAACACTTTCCGGTATACTGTTCTGATAGAGCTTTCGTTCCATTTTATGGACAGCCGCAACCATTTTCTCCATATTCTCCCGCTGGTGCAGGCAGTATTTTCTCACCAGGATAAACAAGCCCAGCGTAACTGCTATCGTACAAATGGCAATAAACAGCAGGGACGGCAATGTAGCGGTAAACAGCGAGAGAAAATCGATGGTAATCAGAATATCCCAATTGGTGTTTTTGACCGGGCCGTATTCTGTATACATCAGATTTCCATCCTTCATGCTGTAAAACGATCCTGTTTTCCGTGCCAGCAGTACTGTTTCCAGCTGATCTGTTGTCATATTGAACATCCTTGTATCCTGCAGAACATCTACGTATGAGGATCCGTATGACAGTCCGTTGGTAGATGACATGATCTGCCCCTTGGAACCAATCAGTACAGCCTCACTGCGGTTTGCGGAAGCTGACTGCTGTAACAGCTTCACTGTATCATCAAAATATATGGAACAGAACAAACTGCCTGTCATAACGCCGTCATGAAGCAATGGCACTGCCACGGTATAGTTCAACGTTACCCCGTCCGCTCCCGCGACAAAGCTGTCCGTTACCACGGGCTTTTTTGTAGAATACAGCTTCTGCATATGCTCCCGGCTTGCCAGACTTGCCGGTTCCTCTCCGAGCGTATAAACCTGAATATCCTCATCCACATAGCAGATAAACATATATCCGAAATACGTATTGATTTGATCCAGCTTTGCGACCTTTTCCTCCCATTTCACCGCAGGATCATTAAATTCAGGTAGCGCAGCCAGTGATTGTAAAAGCTTTAATGATTCATCAATGCGCTGGGATATCTGTGTCGATGCACTTTGCTGAGCCGCTATTGCAGAATGACGCATCGTGCGTACTGTCGTCAGTGTACCGCCGAGGATAACGATGAAAATACAAAGCACACAAAAAACCAGGAAATATGTGCGTACCGGTGAAAAAGGAAGAATCCGGCTTTCCTGTTTTGTATTCGCATTGTTTTTTATTACCTTTTTCAAACCGTTCACCCCGTTTTCTTTCTTTATTATATATTGAGTATAACATATCTATCACATGAAAAGATTATTTTTTTATATTTTTCATAAATCTTTACTTTTAAGTTCAACAGTCCATACACATAAAAAAATTACCTGTACACAGCCTGGTTTATCAGCTCTATGCATACAGGAATTTTTACCTTTGCTTGTGCCTTTTCATTTCACCTAGAACACACGTCTATTTGTTTGTGCTGCCAAGGCCTCCGTTACGGATATCCTGTGCATCATCGTCCTCACAGATACCAAAGGGAAGAAAGATCCCCTGGGCGAATCCCTCTCCGGCTTGTACCGTTACGGTTTTATTCTCCCTGGAATCATTCATCAGCTTGATAAAGATATGCCCCTCGTTATCACTTTCAAAATAATCACTGTCTATGATTCCCACCGTATTATTACACTGTAAGCGGTAGCGAAATCCCAGAGAGCTTCTGGGAAACAGCTGCAGCACCCAGCCCTCACGGATTTCTGCGCGGATACCGGTTGGAAGCTTAATCGTTTCCTGCGGTGCCAGAGTAAACGCTGCAGGCGCAAAAAAATCATAGCCGGCAGAGCCTCTGGTTGCCCGTTTCGGCAGCCGCAGGTTATCGTATAACACACGGATTTCCTGTACCGGTTCCTTTGGAAAGGTTTCCTTCCAGTCCTTTTCAAAGCGTTGAAAGCTCACCTTGTGAAATTTAGCCATTCTCTCCATAAACATCCTCCTATGCGCTATTATTTTACCATACAAATGTGTGTATGTCCCTTTTAACCGTGCAGTCTGACCTGTATCCTTCCATTTACAGCCTGAAAACAACAGGAAAACGTTAAACGGCTGTACCGATCTGCAATCAAATGGAGTATCTTTTCCCTGCTTCCTATGAAAACTCATGGAAGCCTGCACTGCCTTTGAAGCTACCAGCCATTTGCAGGTGCTCGTATGAAAGCCTTGCTTTGGCTTTATCTGTCGTTTATCGAAATGATCTGCATACAGAAAAAGCATACAGGAACATCCTTTTCAGAATTCATGTATGCTTTGTATCCGGTTATTTCCATGCGGCCGCATGCTGCTCCTGGCGGTACTGGGAAGTAAACAGCTCATAATAATAGCCCTTTGCGGCCATGAGCTCCTCATGCGTTCCCTGTTCCATGATGACACCATGCTGCAGTACGACAATGATATCCGCATCCACGATCGTACTCAGACGATGAGCTACAACAAAGCTGGTTCGTCCATGCAGCAGCTTGGACATTGCATACTGAATCGCCTTCTCACTTTCTGTATCAATGGAGCTTGTCGCCTCATCCAGAATGACGATGGCAGGATTGGAGAGCATAGCCCGCGCAAAGGATATCAGCTGCTTCTGTCCGGTGGACAGACGGTCTCCACCCTCTCCTACCTCGCTGTCATAGCCCTTTTCCATGCGGCTGATGAAATCATGCGCCTGAATCAGACGGGCAACGTGCTCCACCTCCTCATCGGTGGCATCCGCTCTTCCATAACGAATATTATCCCGTATGGTTCCACTGAACAGATTCGGTGTCTGCAGCACATAGCCGATGTGGGAATGCAGCCAGCCAACACTACGATCACGCAAATCCCGGCCATCCATGATAATTTTGCCACGGCACGGTTCATAGAAGCGACAGAGCAGATTGACTATCGTACTCTTACCCGAGCCGGTTTCTCCCACGAGCGCCACCGTTTGTCCCTGCGAAACCCGCAGGCAGAAATCACGTAGGACAGGCTCGTTTTCATAATAATAGAAATCTACATGATCGAATACGACATCGCCGTGCAGGAATTCGTATGCCTCCGTATGCTCATCCAGCAGGGTTCCATAGCGCTCAATCACATCCGGACGATCTACGATTTCAATCTCCTCATCCAGCAGGGCAACCACACGCTCTGCGCTTGCCTGCGCCATTTGAATCTCTGCCAGAACACGGGCAATCTGCTTCAGCGGGTCGAAAAACAGCTGTGCATAATTGATAAACATGGCAAGGGTTCCAAACTGAATCGTTTTCAAAAGCACCTGTTCTCCTCCGACATACAGCAGCAACGCGATCACAACCGCTGACAGCAGATAGACGATTGGCTGAAAAATAGCGTTGATGTGCAGTGCACGCATGCTGTAGCGCTTCATATCCTCTGTTTTCTTTTGAAACTCCTCGTAATTCTGCTGTTCGATTCCCAGCGTTTTCGTCGTCTTGGCACCGTTGATTCCTTCCGCAAAGGAAGCTGTAATTCGGGAATTGGCCTTTCTTGATTTACGCTGTGCCGAAAGAATACGGCGTTGAAAATACAGGGATACGAACCAGAGCAGGGGAACGACAACCAGCACGCACAGTGCCATCTGCCAGTTGACAAGCAGCATGACGATACTGATTCCCAGCATGACGAAGATTCCCCAGACTACATCGACAAACGCCCAGGCAAGCGTTTCTGCCAGACGTGCGGTATCTGAGGTGATCCTTGCCATCAGCCAGCCGTTCGCAGTCCGGTCAAAATAGGAAAAGGTCTGCTCCTGCAGCTTGCGAAAGCACTTCTTTCGCAGATTTTTTCCGAAATCACTTTCCACCCTGGCGGCAAGTCGGAAAAACAAATACACCAGCAGGCATTGTGCCACGATCATTGCGAGGTACACACCGATAAAAACCGGCAGTGTCTGCGCTCCTGTTTGATCATCCACATAGGTATTTAAGGCATACCGGTTCAGCAGAGGCATGATTACATCCGTAAGTGCTAACACCGTATTAAAGAAAATCAATGGAATAACTGTTTTTTTATGCTCCCACAGCAGTTGAAACACCTTGCTCCAGGTTTTGCGGTCAAATACATCACTTTCAAACTCCTGTTCCTTCATGATGCGCTGTGCCATATGCCTCACCTCCCTCCTTCTGAATGTCATAAATCCGTTTATACAATCCTTTTTGTGCAATCAGCTCCTCGTGGGTTCCCGCCTGCACAAGCCGTCCATGCTCCAGCACCAGAATCCGGTCGGCATTCTGTGCGGAGGCAACACGATGGGTAATCATCAGCATCGTCATCGGATACGCAATATCCTGCAGCGCCTCCTGAATCATCGCATCTGTTTTCATATCCAGAGCAGATAAGGAATCGTCAAATACGATGATCGGACTTCTGGCAAGCAGGGAACGGGCGATTGCCACACGCTGCTTCTGTCCTCCGGAAAGGGTTACCCCCTTTTCTCCTACCATGGTTTCATAGCCCTGATCAAACTCCTCGATATCGTTATGAATACAGGACATACGCGCTGCCTCCACAACATCCTCCTTCATGGAATGATGATCGGCGAGATGAATGTTTTCATAAATGGTCTTGGAAAACAAAAACGGCTCCTGTAAAACAATCTGAACATGGCGCCGCAGCCAGGATTTCGCGATATCCCGCAGCTCCACACCGTTGATTGTTATGCTTCCCTCATCATAATCATAAATACCGCTCAACAAATGTACCAGACTGGACTTCCCACTGCCGGTCGGCCCCATGATGGCGATACGTTCTCCCTCATGAAGCTCGAAGGAAAGATCATGCAGCGTATGCTCACTTCCGTCCTCATAACGAAAGCTTACATGATCAAAGCGGATATTGCCGCTGATTTTTGGACGCAGACCACGCTCCAAATCCTCAGCCTCCTCCTGCAGCACTTCCTCAATACGTGTGATGGATACACTAACCTTTCCCAGATCGGACAAAATTCTTCCCAGCTGACGCAGTGGCCAGACAATGGTGCTTTCATACATCAGAAAGACGAAGAAGGTTCCTACGCTCAGCTCTCCCTGCAATGCCATACCGATACCAAAGACGATCATGAGCAAAATCTGCATCTGTCCAAGAAAATCAGTCCCGCTCCAAAACAGTGCCAGCGCATGCATCAAATCAAAATATTTCTTGCGATAGGCATCATTTGCCGCCTCGAATTTATCAATTTCATGCTGCTCCTGATGAAACGCCTTTACGACGCGCATCGCATTCAGATTTTCCTGCAGCACGGTGGTCATGGAGCTTTCCGCAAGATCACATTCCAGAAAAATCTTTTTCGCCTTGGAAAAGAATACGTAGCTTGCAATCAGAATCAGCGGAATCAGAGCAATGGATACCAGTGTCAGCTTCACACTGCGGCTGAACAAAATCAGGGATGCCAGGGTAACATTTAATATAGCAAACAGCATTTCGGAAAACTGGTTAGCCAGAAATCTTCGCACCGTTTCAATATCCGAGGTGCTTCGCTGAATCAAATCCCCGCTGTCCTTGCTTTTGTGATAAGAAAACGGCAGCTTCTGCAGATGGTCATACAGATCGTTGCGGACATTTTGTGCCAGTGTCTCGGCAACATTTCCCGCATGCATGCTTCTGCGGTTGATCGCAAAGGCAACCATCAAATAGCTTCCTACAACCAGCAGGGAGCCGACCCACAGATGCGACTGCAGCGCCTCCATACCGCCTGCCATAGCAACCAGCCTTTGCAGGAATACATTATCAAACGGCACTCCCTTGATTATATTATCAATCATCCAGGAAATAATCAGCGGTGCTGCCAGCATAAACAAAGAGTATATCGCCACATCCAGTAAAATCAGCAGAAACTGATACCGGTACGGCCGCACATACCTCCATACAAATCGTATTTTTTTCATAATCCCCTTCCTCTCTATATCCTGTTACCGAATGCAGATACAGTATCTCCCTATCCGCAGACGGTATCGTTCATGTTTTCTTTTTTGCTGTACATAAAAAAGCCTGTGTAAACAAAAAAATAGGCAATAAGCCTATTTCCCGCAATGCTTCCATGCAGCCTGTTAAGACTATACAGAAATCCTGTTTATCCCAGCTTTTTCGCGTACTCACGCAATGCAGACGCAATCTGGTCCGGACAGGATGTCGGCTTCGCTCCACAGCGAACCCCTTGAAAAGCATCCAGTACTTCACTTATTTTTTTATCCTTTATAATTCTGGAAATGCCCAGCAGATTTCCTGCACAGCCTCCTACGATCGTTACATCGCGAATGACATCGCCATCCATCTCAAACCGCATTTCTCTTGAGCAGACACCCTTTGGTTTATATACAAATGTTTCCATATCCTGTTCCTCCTTATCCCTGTACAAATTTATACATGTATTCGCTTTAAAACCGCTCTGGCAACATGAGCCACAAACAGCCCGGTCGGTATCCCCAGCAAAATCAATACCGGCAGGATTGCCTGCATAAAGAACTGCTGATAAATGAGTGTTACAGCAATCACCTGTCCAATCGCATGCGCACTGCTTCCGGCAACACTAACCCCATAGATACTCATCGGTGTTTTTCTGGCAAGAATACAGGCCAGTGAGGACAGCAATACACCACACATCGACAGCCAGAAGCCCGTACCAAACAGCATCCCACGAAGCAGAGAGGCCAGTATAACACGCATCATGTTAACAGAGAGCATCACCTTTGCATCAAACAGATAATACGCAATCAGTCCTACGATATTTGCCAGACCAAGCTTGAATCCCGGTACCGGTACGGGTACAGGTATCATGGACTCAATCATATGAAAGAGAATACTGATCGCTGTCAGCATGGTAATCGTTGTCATTTTCTGTGTCCGGCTCATCATTGAATCACCGTATCCACAGCATCCTCATCGGCATCATTTGCTTCTATCTGCACGACGATGTTATTGGGCAGACACACAATCGGCCGATTGGCATCCTCTACCCAGCCCTGAATCGAGCATAAATGATAGGGACTGTTTTCCTTTTCCACACGAACCCTCTTATCCTTCACTTCCACCTGAACATCTCCAAGGGTACCCTTTACGGTATACACATCATTGATTTTCAGATCCTTTCTGAGAATTTCCTGATCCTTATAGCTGACAACAACTTCCTTTTCCTTACCGGCATCCTGATATGCGCTCCACAGCAGCGGCACATACAGCAGGCAGGCACAGACTGCGACGATCAAAATAAATACTTTATCTGCTTTATTCATAGATCCTCCAACATTATTATATTATACCCGAGAGGAAAGGGTTTGCAAACCTTTTTCTCAAAGAAACACTGACATATACAGCTTTTATTCTTCATACATCCAAATCCATTAACGCAATGATACAGAAATTAGCTGTTCCTACATCCATACAGCCCTTCCTAGTTTACCAGCTTCTTTTAAAACACACCAGCATAAGGCTCTGTTTATTTTTTACTGTATCTGCTCTCATACTCTCATTCATATGCGTCTGTTTTTTTCCATACTCACACCTACAGCTTTCACCAAAAGCAGCTGCCATTTCACAGGCAGAAATATCCATATCCCGAAAAACTGACCTGCATAAATTCGGAAGCTTTACAGAAATATTCACCTGCATATCTGAGGAGTTTATCATATTAAAAAAAGACATCTGCACACAGTAGGGCAGATATCTCAATATTATTTTGCGTTTTTCTCTGCATCCTGAATGGCTTTTATAAAGCCGTTCACACTGATGGTACAGCCGGTACGCACATCGTTGTTTTCCGCCTTTCCATCCTTGTTCAGCTTGATTTTATCAATTCCATGCTTTTCTACATATTTTTCAAAATAGGCAATCTGTTCATTCCATTCCTTTTTGATCGGACTTGCCTGCTTCATACCATATGCTTCACCAAGCTCCTTCTTCGTTTTATCCTTGCCCTTTGCGGTTTCGTCAATTTCAACCTCCGCAATTTTATCATTTTTCAATTTGACCCTTGCGGTTGTTTTTTCCCCATTATCATTCGTATAGGTTCCTGTGCCTTCCTTTTCCTCACTCTTTCCGCCGCAGCCGCACAGCAGTACGGAAAGACCCAGTAGCATTACCTGCTTTTTCATGCATATCATCCTTTCGCTGCTGTTAGTATGCTATGCATGCAGTGGCTTTATACTACTGCCAGTCAATTTCTCCATCATACAGCTGCTTCAGCTGATCCTGCAGCCAGGCATAGGTAAAGCTGGAGCTGATGGTTCGCTGCCCATGCGCCGAGGCCAGCTCCTCGCTGTAGGAGGAAAACGGCAGCAGCTGGAAATGATCATAGGAGCTGTCAAACTGATTGACAATCGGAATCAGTTTTTTATTGCGGACAGCGACCTTCTTTGTATCCCTGTTAAATTCCACATCACACTGAACGATACCACCCAGCTCATACATATTCGTAAACTGCTCACTGGCACGATCTACGCCCATGGCTGCCGATACGAAGTTTCCAAGGGAATACATTACAAACGTTTCCCTGCCATCCTTGTTTTTTAAGGTCTCCACCTTCTGCAGGCAGTGGGGATGATTGCCGACTATGATATCAACTCCCTGCTCATTCAGAAATTGTGCCGCTGATCGTTGCTGTGCATCCAGCTCATAGGTGAATTCCGTGCCCCAGTGCATAGCCGCAATGACAACATCCGCCTTCTTTTTTGCCTGCCGGATATCATCCTTCAGCTGCTTTTGATGCGCCTTATCAAATTCATGATTTTCATTCAGAAAATGATTCACAGCATAGCTGTACTTCTCCTCCACCGGCTGATTGGTATCATAGGTATAAGCAAGAATCGCAAAGCGTACACCGTTTCGCTCTACTACAAGCGTATCCTCACGCTGCTGTTGATTATCATATGCTCCCGTTGTTCGGATACCGTTTTTCTCCAGATTTTTTCTGGTATTACCAATTCCCTGCATACCACGGTCATAGCTGTGATTGTTCGCAAACGTCAATACATCAAAGCCGATTTCAGGCAGCTGTGCTGCAATTTCCTCGGGTGCATTAAAGGTATAATCACTGCCTGTGATCCCCAGCTCTTTTCCTCCCAGCACCACCTCCTGATTGCCAATGACAAGATCAGCATCCAGATAGGGCTTCACCTTATCAAAATAATCCCTTACATCATAGTCGCTTCCCATCCAGTTGTACAAGGCATCCTCAATCAGGATATCACCGGTAAAACGTAAGGATACCGTATGTATTGGATTTTCTTTTTTAACAGCCGGCTTCTTTTCTTGTTCATTTTTTTTGCTGCAGCCGCAAAGCAGAAGACATGCAGCACAGCATGTAATTAGTAATTTTTTCATAAATGCATTCCTTTCCCCTTATTATGTTACATTATAAAGCATCCGTTCACAGATGTTAAGCGATATTCCGGAAACCGCTGTCTTTTACACCTTTAATACCGGTTACAGAAATCATATTCTGGTTTATGATGTAGACACAAGGAGTCATAGCTGAAGCAGGATATAAAAGTAATATTTTATCGTACACAGGCACAGTGCTTTTGTATGAACACCTTCCATATGTTTACAGGGATACATAAGAAGCACAAAAAAAACGGGGATAGCTTGTCCTATCTCCGCTTTTCTATTTTATTCCGCGCTGTCCTTTGCACTCTTTGCGGCATCCATCAGATTTTTTATATTGATGGTGCAGCCAGCCAGAACATCATCGTTTACAGGATATCCTGCATCGTTCATTTCAACCTTGTCCAGCCCGTTTTTCTTAATGTAATTCTCCAGGAATTCCACCTGCTCATACCATTCTTTTTTTGCTTTTTTGCTGGCAGACTTCATATTATACTTATCGCCAAGCTCTTTTTTTGATTTTCCCTCTTTTGTTTCATCCAGACTGATGGCTACGACATCATCACCCTTTACGGTAATTTCCGCTGATGCGAAGTCTCCGCTCTTGTCTTTTGCGGATTCACCTTTTCCTGTTTTTTCAGGCTCGGAATTACCGCCGCAGGCTGCTAGTAACACTGTCATTGCTAGTAGTACTGTGAGTTTTTTCATTTACTATTCTCCTCCATGTGGCTGCTTATTTACAGCCTTCCTAATATCCCTCATCCTATGATATGATGTGGTATCCCTATGGTATCAGATTGTATCAAGAATCGTCAACCGTTTTGCTTACATTTTCACAAGTTAATTTTTACCAATGCAGCTGTTTCATTTATATTTGGGTAAAATCAGGGCTCTTCCCTGTTTACGACAGTACCTTTTTATGGCAGGTATAGGTGCTTTCATCGTTACGACTTCCCGATGACAGCCCTTGCCATATTCCCAACTGCTTGATTGGTGTGCATCAGAAATCCAAAATCGCATGAATGGCTCTGTTCCAGCCGTTTAGACAGGCATTTCTTTTCTGTTCATCCATTTGCGGCATGAATGTATGTGATATCTGAAACTGGGAACGGATTTCCTCCTTGGATTTCCAAAAGCCCATAGCCAGACCAGACAGATAGGCTGCGCCCAGTGCCGTTGTTTCACTGATGGTGGAGCGTACGATGCACGTATCGGTAATATCACTTTGAAACTGCAGGAGATAATCGTTCCTGCTGGCACCGCCATCTACCTGCATCTGTGCGATATCCAACCCGCTGTCCTGCTTCATCGCCTGCAGCACATCGTTGGTCTGATATGCCAGAGCTTCCAGGGTAGCCCGAATGATATGCTCCTGCGTTGTTCCTCTGGTCAGTCCAAACATTCCACCCTTTGCCTGCGGCTTCCAATATGGAGCACCAAGGCCGGTAAAGCTCGGTACGACATATACGCCGTCACTGTCCGCAACCTGTAAGGCGCGCTGTTCACTTTCCCCGCTGCTGTGTAAAATTTTCAAGCCGTCGCGAAGCCACTGGATGGCTGCGCCTGCCACAAACACGCTGCCCTCTAAAACATAATCCGTCTCTCCCTTGATTCTCCAGCCGACACAGCTGACAAGTCCATGTGCGGAATGAATCAAACGCTCTTTTGTATTCATCAAAAGGAAGCACCCGGTTCCATACGTATTTTTCACATTACCTGCATCGAAGCAGGTTTGTCCAAACAGGGCTGCCTGCTGATCCCCGATCAAAGCCGCAACGGGTATCGGATGATCAAACACACCACAGGTTACCCCGTATACCTCGCTGGAATCACGGATTTCCGGAAGCATACAGCGCGGGATATTCCAAAGCTTCAGCAGCTCCTCATCATATTGCAGAGTTTTCAGATTCATGAGCATCGTTCGGGAAGCATTGGAGACATCTGTCATATGCTTTGCGCCTTTGGTCAGCTTCCACAGCAGCCAGGTATCCATCGTTCCAAACAACAGCTCACCGCGTTCTGCACGCTTTTGCGCACCCTCTACATGATCCAGTATCCAACGAATCTTGCTGGCAGAGAAATACGGATCCAAAAGCAGTCCGGTCTTTTCACGAATCATTGCCTCCTGTCCTTCCTCCTTCAGCTTTTGGCAATAATCATCTGTCTGCCGGGACTGCCAGACGATGGCAAAATAAATCGGCTGACCGCTTTCCTTATCCCAGACAACCGTAGTCTCTCTTTGATTGGTAATACCGATAGCCGCCACCTGTGTATCCTTCACACCGGCTTTCGCCAGTACCTCAAACATAACACCGACGGTGCTGGCCCATATATCATTTGCATTTTGTTCCACCCAGCCCGGGTGCGGATAAAAATTTTCCAGCTCCTTTTGCGCTACGCCTACAATATTGCTGGCTTTATCAAACAGAATGGCGCGGGTACTTGTCGTTCCCTGATCAATCGCCATGACATAGGATGTCATATATGCTTCCTCCTTCATTATTTTTCTACATTATAACATAAATGATAGCGGTTTACATAATAAACAGGGCTATGGTCTCCCTTTTTCACAGCAGACAAAAGGAGAGCATTTATATGCTCTCCTGGCGTATTGTTTCCATCAGATTGTCATGCTTCATAGCATGCAGTGCGAGCTGCATACTGGTAAACAGCAGAATGGCAAGCAGACAGAGTATAAACAGCAGTCCCTGCCATGGAAACGTAAAAGAAAAGGCGAAATTAGTTTGCAGAATGGAGTATACACCATATATGATGAGGAAGGAGAGCGGTATGCCAAACAGCATGGTTCTGCCCAGATATTGCAAAAGCTCCATACGAATCATCGTGCGAAAGGCATGCGGTGTGATTCCAATCGATTTCAGCATGGCAAATTCCCGTCTGCGAAGGGCAATACCAGTAGATATCGTATTATAAATATTGGCGGAGCTGACCAGAAGGATCAGTGCCACAAATCCATAGAGAAAGATGTTCAGGAACAGTGAAAGCTGATTCTGCCGATCCTTTAATGCACGGATGTTGCTTTTATAGATTGTCCCTGCCGGATGCTGGGATTGCAGCTGTGTCAGCTCGTTTTCCAAGGCATAGGGCTGAGAGGAGCGATATTGAAAGGTCATGGACAGCAGATCATCCGGGATGTGCAGCTGCTTTTTCAATAGCTGCATGGACTGCTCGTTGGTTATCAGATAGATTGTATGAATATCATCGGTATTCGCGGGTAAAAACCACGGATGCACGTCACTGACGGCAGCAATCTTGATCGTTGTCTGCTTTTGACTGTTCGTAAGACCAGTCTGCATATGCATTCCCTGCTTTGCATCCTCCAGCAGCTGATAATTGGTAAAGGTGTTTTCATTTTTATAGGTCAGCGTGTTCAGCAGGATTGCCTGTACAGCATCACCTGTAAACGTTCCAACAGAAGCATTGGCCTCTCTTGCATAGCGCTCAAAGCCATCCACATCCAGAGCAATGACCTCCAGGTTTAAACGCTGCTCACTCTTTGTACTATCCAGATGCTGTCCCCGCTCAGCCAAAAGCTGCTGCAGCTGCTTGCTGTAGGCTGTCGTTGAATGATCCTGCAGCGTCACATGCTCCATATACAGAAACTCATCACTAGAGGGAAGCTGGGATAGCTGTTTGCGCAGCATATCCTGCTCCTGCTGCTTATATCCGCTGATTCCACCGGTTACATCCGCCGGTATCTCCCCCTGCGCCATCGCGAACGCCTGCGAGATATAGGTGGAAAAGCTGTAGGCTGTCATAAAGAGAACCATGCTGATGATGAGCGAGAACAGGGTTGCGTAATAGCGGTGTCTGCTGCGCTTCAGGTTTTTTGCGCCAAGCTCAGCGGAAAAGCCGAACCAACGGCGCACCCAGCGGGTTTTTCGTACATCCCTTGCACGGATACTGATATCCTGATTTTGCCGCAGCGCATCGATTGGGGTAATGCGGGATGCACGACGGGCAGGAATCCACGCACTGACCAGTAAAACGATGGAGGAAAATAAAATGGAAACAAGCACACTCTGCCAGGTGATGACAAGCCTCAGCTCAACCATGGTTTCAAACATTCCCTCGATCAGCGGCTGTATGCATAAAAAGGTGATACCGATTCCTGCATAACCGGCAAGGATGCCTATCGGAATCGCAACAATCCCAATCACAAATGCTTCAAAGAAAACAGAGGAGCGCTTTTGTTTTCGTGTTGCTCCAATGCTGGCAAGCATACCCAGATAACGGCTCCGCTGTGATAATGAGATGGCGAAGGCATTGTAAATCAGGGATATGGAACCGATCATGATGATGAGGGATACGATTCCTGTGGCAAGCGTAATCGTTGTCATAAAGCCGTTATCATCATTGATACCGTAAAACATCAGCAGGGTATTGTTGGCATTGATGGGTACATCTGCGACTCCGTAATCCTCTGCAATTTTCTGTGCATCCTCATAAATGGCTGCTGTGCGCTCCTTCATTGTGACAGAGACAACATACTGGTTATCCGCCGTTCCCTCATTTCCCTGAAACGGCAGATAAAAGGCATAGTTCTGACTTCCGAAATGCACCCTTCCATCATCTATAATACCGGTAATCTGAAAGGTTCGCTCTTCTGTGGGATGAAAATTTTTACTTGTTGCATCTGGTATTCCCCATTGCGAATATGTCCGTGTTCCATCCTCCTGCGTAATATAGCCGATGGGCAGCGTAATGCTGTCTCCGATTTTCCACGAGGTACCGCTTGTTTTAATAAAGCTTTCAGATAACAACAGCTCATTCTTATGCTGGGGAAGCCTGCCCTTTACCAGCTGCAAAGCATTCAGATGCAGATGCTCCATATCGTAAACCTGAAGCTGTATGTATCTGCGCCTTGTATCCTTTACATCCTTCAGATATGCACAGGTATCCTGATAGGAGATCAGGCTTTCCTTAATGCGCTCATCCTGTACCAGCTTTTCTGCCTGTGCGGCAGGTACATCATAAAATTCCATTTCAAAATCTCCGAAATTGGAACGGGCATTGCGCAGCATCAGATCCTGAAAGGACTGGGCGATTGTGGATACCGCTGCAATCATGGCTACGGACAGGATAACCCCAAAGACCGTCACCATCGTTCTCCGTTTGCTGGCGAGCATGCATTTCAATGTTACCCTCTGTATGATGTTCATCGGCGAATCACCTCATCACGTACAATGTGTCCGTCCTCGATTTTTAAAATCCTATCTGCCTGCAAAGCGATGCTTTCATCATGTGTGATGATAATCAGTGTCTGCTGCAGCTCATCATGCAGGCGTTTCAGCAAGTCGATGATTTCCCTGCTGTTGGCGCGGTCCAGATTTCCAGTCGGCTCGTCCGCCAGTACGATGGCAGGTGATGCCATCAGGGCACGGCCGATGGAAACACGCTGCTGCTGTCCGCCGCTGAGCTGGCTTGGCAAATGCTGCAATCGTTTCTCCAATCCCAGTGCCTGCACCATTGTATGCAGCTGCTTTTCATTCACCTTGCGATTATCCAGCAGCAGAGGAAGAGTGATGTTTTCCTCCACATTCAGCACAGGAATCAAATTGTAAAACTGATAGATGAGACCGATCTGTCTTCTGCGAAAGATAGCAAGTGCGGTTTCATCAAGTGCATACATATCCTTATCACTCACATATACCTTGCCGCTGCTAGGCTGATCCACACCGCCCAGCAGATGCAGCAGCGTGGATTTCCCACTACCGCTCGGCCCCACAATGGCGACAAATTCCCCCTGCTCCACTCGGAAGGATACATCATCCAGCGCACTTACCTGCGCTTCCCCCTGTCCATATCGTTTTGATAAATGCTCTACTCTTAAAATTTCCATAAGCTACCTCCTCAGCAATAGCATACCGCGCGCACATGACAGCTTCGTGAGCGAAGGATTACAAATTTGTCACATCCTTGTATATGCGTATGAGAAAACAGGCTCCCTGCTCACAAGCTAGTGCCTCCACATCGCCATTTTGCTGCTGAAACACCGCCTTACTCATGGCAAGACCAATTCCTGCACTGTCGCAGGAGGCATGCCTTCCCCGATAAAAGCGTTCAAAGATATGCGGCAGATCCTCCGGTGCGATTCCCTCACCGCTATCCTGAATCCGGATACAGGTATGCAGCGGATTATCCTGGACCAAAATATGGATACTGCCCTGTTGTGGTGTATGCTCCACACAGTTTTTCAATATATTCCCCAATGCTTCCACGCTCCATTTCGCATCCAGGGTCACGCAGAGCGCCTTATCACAATGAAGCGTACAGGTTTGCTCCTTTAGCTCCATCATGATATGCAGAGGCTGCAGACTTTCCTGTATAAGCTGATATATCACGACCTGCTGCGGGTGAAACTGCAAAACACGCGCATCAATGCGGGACAGCTTCAACAGCGTGGAAACCAGCCACTCAATGCGTTTCAGCTGCTGACGCAGAGCATCCACAAACTGGTCATGCTGTGCCTTGGACAGCGCCTCATCCTTAAGCAGCTCACTCATCACCATCATGGAGGTCAGCGGAGTTTTTAACTGATGGGATATATCCGAAAGGGAATCAGCCAGAAACAGCTTGTCCTTTTTCAGGCTCTCCTTTTGCAGCTGCAGGGTGCGTGTGATTTTATAAAGATCACTGTACAGAATACTCAGCTCTCCTTCCTTGTATTGCGGAATGTCAAAAACACCGTCCCCCTGATAAACCTGCTGCAGATACATGGACAGCTTTTTTAGCTCTGCATAGCGATAGTGACTCAGCAGCAGATACAGAACCAGCAGCACCCCCTGAGAAAGCAAAGCTAAAAGCATTGCTTTCATAGAAATCTGAAGCAGCAGGCAAGCGGTAAACAGCATGACGGCAAGACTAATCCACAGCGCGATACGAAGCTCTTTATTACGCAGCATGATGCAGCTCCAGCCGATAGCCCAGCCCGCGCACAGTCACAATAATTGTCGGATTCTTTGGATCACGCTCCAGCTTTTCGCGAAGACGCTTCATATACACACTCAGAGTATTGTCATTAACAAAATCACCGGCTACATCCCAAATCCCCTCCAAAAGCTGAGAACGGCTAAGCACCTGCTGCGGATGATTGACCAATACCATAAGCAGGCGGTATTCCAGTGCAGTCAGCAGGATTTCCTCCTGTTCTTTGTATACCTTCCCCTGCTTTGGATAGATGCTAAGATACTGGATTTGTATGATGTCTTCCTCCTGCCTGTGATAGCGGCGCTGTACACTGCGCATACGGCTGAGCAGCTCATTGATACGAAACGGCTTCGTAATATAATCATCACCACCCATATCCAGCCCCATTACGACATTTCCCTCATCATCCAGGGCAGTTAAAAAGAGTACCGGAACATCCTGCCGGCTTTTTGCATAGGTACAGATGTCATATCCGCTCCCATCTGGCAATCCGACATCCAGCAGAAGCAAATCAAAAGCCTGCTGGTGAAGCTGCTGCAATGCTGCCTGCTTGCAATCACACCATACCACCTCATAGCCTTCCTTTTTCAATGTATAGACAAGCCCCATGGCGATGGCCTGATCATCTTCGACAAATAATACATTCATACACTATCCAACCTTTCCTTTTCTGTATTATAAAAAATAAATACCGCCCTGTCTATGAGTGTGACAAAACTGTCACTCTAAGGAGAACTGAACATATTCCAATACCAGCATATTTATAGCCGGCGTTTCAAGCACAGGAATACACAAAAGGGCACGGATTCCCCTTCCTTAAGGAATTCATGCCCGTTTTACCCTATTCTATGCTCTTTATTTTTCGCACAGGAAATTGGATTTCCGTGAGCCACTCCTCCTCACTGTCCTTATTCCAGATACCGTCAATGTACGATTCTCTTTGATGGCCAATGATTTCATAGCCGCTGTCTTCGATGAACGAGACGATTGCATGATAAGCCTGGGGGAGTGTCCGGTATGGCCCCTTATGCATAACACAGGCCGCAAGCGCAACAGAGGGCAGGTCACGGAATTTCAAGTCACCGCGATCCTCTTTTCGTTCCGTTACCGCCTCGCAGATTTCTGCATCCACATCCTGCTCACGATATGCATCATCATAATACATGGTAAAGCAATACTCCGGCTCGCTGCACGCACAACCAGCCTTCTCCATTTCCAAGCCCATGTCCGGCATCTTATAAAACAGATCTGCATAGCTGTCCAGATGCACCCGCATGGAGGCAATTGTCACCGCAGGCAGTGACTTCAGGACAACGCGGTAATCATCCTCCAGATGTCCCCCAGTAAGATAGCCCTCCACACGCGCCAGCTTTTCGCTTGTTTCCGCTATAATTTTCAACAGCTCCTGCTTTCTTCTCTGCAGCAGCTGTTCTTCAGATGCGCCGTGACAAACCTGCCGTATTTCTTCCAGGGAAAATCCCATATCCCGCAGAGCCAGTATTTTATGCAGCGGAAGCAGCTGATCTGAAGTATAATAGCGATACCCGCTGTCCTCATCCACATAGGCAGGCTTCAGTAAATCTATTTCATCGTAATGCCGCAGTGTTTTCACAGTAATGCGGTTCATTTGTGAAAAAACACCAATACGGTACAGCTTTGCCGATACATTCTGATGACAGAAAAATTCTTTATTCATATGGTCAACCGCCTTTCTTATTCCCACTTAAAGGATACTACAGATATGATACTGCCGACAACAGCAAATACGATCAGAAGAATAACAGATATCCATATCTCTTGACTCCACATATCCAGAGATACCGCCTTCAGCAGCTTAATGCCATGTGTCAGCGGAAGGATATTGCATACCCTTTGCACAGCTTCCGGAAACAGCTCGAAGGGGATCGTAGCTCCGGATAAAAAGAGCATGGGAAAATAGACAAAGGTCGTGACGACATTTGCAATTTTTACGGTCTTGCACAGACTGGCCAATATCATACCGATGCTGTACATGGAAAGCATGACCAGCAGAAAGGCTCCCATAAATAGAATCGGATTTCCTTCCATGCGGTAACCGAAGCCAAAAACAGCCAACAGCGTGACCAGAGCTGCCGAGAAGACTGCCGTCAGCATGCCGATCACCACCTGTACTGCCAGTATCATAAGCGGACGAATCGGAGTCGCAAAGAAATGCTTCAAAATTTTCTTGTCCCGGTAATCGGCAATCGTCAGCGGCAGCCCCATGAAGGCAGTCGCACAGATTCCCACCGTCAGCAGAGATGCAAATGCACTCTGTAAAAATGAATAATCTGCACCGCCTGCGGATTGTGAGCCCGCAATTACTGCGATGAGAAGCAGTACCCCAACCGGCATGCCGATTCCGAAAATGACACCATCCGGACAGCGCAGACTCAGCTTTCCTTCTACCCTTAAAAAAGTCAGAAATCGTTTCATATATTCGTTTCCTCCCTACTATACCAAAGATAAGCATCCTCCAGATTTTCACAGGGACTGCTTTCAATGATTTCCGCAACACTTCCCTCGCATAGCCTTCTGCCTGCTTTCAGGATCAACACCCGGTCACAGAGATTTTCAGCTTCTTCCATATAGTGTGTCGTTAGAAAGATCGTCATTCCCTTTTGCTTCAATCCTTTCAGAATATGCCATACCTCACGGCGTGCAGCTACGTCCAGACCTGTTGTCAGCTCATCCAGAAATATTACCTTCGGTTTTGGTATCAGCGCTACTACAACGGAAAGCTTCTGCCGCTCCCCTCCTGACAACTGCTCCACCTTCTGATTTACGTATGCTTCCAGTTGAAACTGCTTCAAGAGAGCATGATAATCTGCCGGGTCATGATACAGCGCCGCTGTTTCCTCGCATACCTCACTAACACGTATATTGTTCGCATGTGCTTCGTGCTGCAGCTGCACGCCAACATGCTCAAACAATGTTTTTCTGCTTTTAGCTGCATCCTGTCCCAGAATACGGGCGCTGCCATGATCCGGCCTTGTCAATCCTAAAATGCAGTCGATCGTCGTGCTTTTCCCGGCTCCATTGTGTCCCAGCAGGCCGAATACCTCTCCCTGCTCTACTGTAAAGCTCAGATTATCCACAACTACGCGTCCGTTATATGTCTTTGTAATATCGAAAGCTTCAATACTTTTCATTGTAATTCCTCCTTCCATATTCAGCTTACATGCTCCTGTAGGGGGAGAGTCAACCAAAATTTGAAAGAACGATACAATGATAAAAATGGAAAAAGCACATACTGTTCAAAGGAAGACTGAGTTGTAGTCATACCTTTGCTTCATATGTGCAAAAGTCACTATATTCGAAGGGTTTATTTGCCTGTTATCATGACTTACTGCTTTCTGTACACGATGCCTGCTGTTCCTCAATGAGCTGCTCAGCAATCTGCATCGCCTCAATCATCGGTACATAGCGGCGATAATTGGCTGTTTCCTTTATATACTTACTTTGCGCCCTACTGCATTTTCTGATGATGGAGCAAACCGGCTCCTTAGCAGAGGCCAATTCCTGATAGGAATATGTCCTTCCTTTGTCATCCATAGTGCTTTTTTCTGATGACTGCAGTGTTTCTTCCAGCAGCTGTTTTGCAACCTGCATTGCAAACAGTCGGTTTCTCAACAGGGTATGCTGTGAGGTCCCTTCCGCAAATTTCCCTTCCATTTTTTCACATTTTTTAATTATGGATATGATTTCCTTATACGCAGCTTCCAGCTGCTGTGTTGTGAATTCCATAGTTCTCCTCCTGTGCTACCTGTATGCAATTGGTTGTACCAGCTTTTATAAATCCAGGCTCTAGCATTATTTTTTACTGAGACGCTTTTGAACGATGATGTTGGATACAAGCCAGGAGACTGCAAACATCAGCATAGCTGCGCCAAACAGAAGCTGTAGGAAAATATCCGCAATATCTACGAGCTGAATATCAAACAGTGTTAGCAGCCTGCTGACAAGATAGACAGCACCAAAGGAGACAAAGCCGCTTATCATCATGGAGACCTCCATTTTCTCCCCCTTATTATAGTAGGTAGCAGGAAGAAAGACAGCCGCAAAGCTCAATGCCAGAGCGAGCCCCATAGAAAAACCCTGCCACATTGCAAACCGGGTTCCCAAGGAAGTAATTCCCATCGTAAACTGAATAACATAGCCGTATACAACGGTGATCAGAAAGCCAATGGTCATGAAGGACAGATATGCAAGATAGCGGGCTGCCACAACATTTCGTAACGATACCGGTAATACACGGTAATAGTCATACCATTTTCTCTGTGCGTCCATCTGAATACAGCCCAAAACGCTTAACCCGAAAAAGGTTGGCAGGATCACGATTAAAATCGCTCCAAAGCCCTTCCAGGTAGAAAATCCACCCAGGATCAGGACAGATAACAGCAGTGGCTTCCAGCTTGTGGTTAAGTAATATAAATCCTTTCGTATCAAACCAATCATATGCGTTCACTTTCACATATAGCATCATGATATCATCCAGTGTTGCCCGCTCAACTATACAGCTTGGATAGGTTTGTGCAGCTGCCTCACGATTTGCGACCAGCACCACGGTTTCATAGGGCAGCTTCCGATAGCGAATGATATCGCTTTGTGCAAGCTGTTTAAAATCCTCATCCCTGCATTTTAGGATGCCATACTGATAGATCAATTCATCCTTACAGGAGGACAGCACAAGCTCACCATTATGAAGAAACGTAATGTAATCAGCCACCTTTTCCAAATCGGAAGAGATATGAGAGGATAGTAGGATAGAGTGATGCTCATCCTGAACAAAATCCATAAATACGTCCAGGATTTCATCTCGCATAACAGGATCAAGACCACTTGTTGCCTCATCGAGTATCAGAAGCCGTGGCTTATGAGATAATGCAATCGCGATTGCTGTCTTCATTTTCATCCCGCGGCTGAATTCCTTAATGCGCTTTTTATCCGGTAAAGCAAACTGCCGCTTATATTTTTGAAAGGCTTCATGATCCCAGTTTTTATAAATATCCTGTAAAATCCTTTCCGTTTGCTCAAGATGAAAGCTGTCATAGAAATCACTGACATCGAATACGAGTCCAATATCTTCCCGCATCGTCAGGTTGTCCTTATCCATCTGCTGTCCAAGAACCGTAATCTCACCGCTGTCTCTTTTTACCAAATCCATAATGCAGTTGATGATGGTTGACTTTCCCGCTCCGTTTTCACCAATGATCCCCATGATGGTTCCCTCCGGCAGGGTAAAGCTGATATCCTTCAACTGGAAATTTTCATATGCTTTTGATACATGTTTAAGCACAAGTGCATCCATAAAATACTCCTTCCCTATTTTTCATCATAAAACATTGCAAGCAGCTGCGTTAATGTGTTTAATGGTATACCGTTTGACCGCCCGATGTCAGCGGCCTCCTGCAGCTTTTCTTCCGCAAGACGCAGCTGTTCCTCACGGATAAATTCCTTGTTTTGTGAGGATACAAACGTTCCGCGCCCAGTGGCACTTTCGATAAAGCCGTCGCGCTGCAAGTCCTCATAAGCTTTTTGTGTCGTAATAACGCTGATATGCAAATCCTTTGCCAAAGCACGCATGGATGGAAGCGGATCACCGCTTTTCAATTCCCCGCTCATGATGGCAGATTTGATTTGTGAGGTTATCTGTTCATAAATTGGTTTTGTAGTATGATTACTGATCAGTATTTGCACAAGGTCACCTCCATTGTACTTTAATGTACTTATTGTACATGTACATTATAATACACTTAAAGAAAATGTCAAGCCAGGAGCTGCTTTCTTATGCGCCGTTGGAATGCATACCGTGAAATTCGCCTGCTCTATTACAAAAAAAATGAGATTGCTCTCATTTTCGTTATGTATATGAAATTGGTTTCCCTCGCTTATCTGCATATAAGCACATTTCGGTTTTTCTGTTCAGCAGTTTAACGCCTCCCTTAGTAAAAGGATATCTTCTCTTATATAATCAGAAGAGCTTTTTTCCGTCCGTGATATCTATCCCGCAGGCCTTTGCTCTGCCTGTCTGCTGAAAGGGATTTATCTTTTCTAAAATACCGTCATGTCGAAACAGGGATCCGGTATTCTTAAACCAGAAGGTTTTCCCGGCGTTCACGCTTTGTCTGTGAAGGTCAAGCACCCACTCATAGTTACACTCCCGTGCATCACGACCTGTTTCTCCGCCAACTGTCACATGTTCGACTCCATGAAGATACGGCGTTATATCGATTGCTTCCAGCAGCGGGGCACAGGCGATAAACCGTCGCTTTATGGGATAGGAAAGAAAGAGCGGCAATCTGTAATCAGCGGCTACCTGATTTTCTACAGTGCAGCCGATATTCACATTATCATAGCCGGCACCCCAGTCCTTTGGCAGCGATACGGGAAAGCGTTCAATCCGCTTTGTCAGAATCAAAAATTCAATATCCGTTCTCTGCTTAATCATCGCCCAGACCTCCTCACGCCAGGCATCTGCTTCCGGCAAAAAGAAATCTGTAGCAAAGCATGTCGCAAGAATCTTATTTCCCTTGATATTGTATTCACCTCTGGCATTTCTCCTGATTGGCCAGTCAAATTTATCCGTCTTCTGTATGGTATTTTGACCGTACCGTTTTGCATGAGGGCCATAAAAATAGCAATTGGCACAGCCCTCACTATGCTGATAGCAGCCTGTCCACGGTTCCCAGTTCATGTAGACACTCCTTCCAATTATACGATTACCATATATAACATCATTACTGTATAGCCAGCCTGCACTTTTTTAGCTTTCGGTGCTTTGTCATGCATGAAATTTAAAACAGGCTAAATGCTTGCATCATTTAATTCGAATAGATTTCCTTCCGGATCTCTGAAATAGGTACAGCGCATTCCCCATTCTTCGATATACTGCGGCTCTCCCAAAAAGACAACGCCTGCTTTCTTTAACCGTAAATAATCTTCTTCAAGCGTATCTGTAGGAATGATTCCTGCTATTGTATCCGGCTGCTGGTTAAACGTCGGCAGCTCATAGCCCTTAAACAGCGGCATAGCATCCCCTGTAAAAATGGCAAAGCATGGTGATGCTCCCTCCTGCACAGCAAAAGAGGTATAAGGGCCATTGCGGTCGCCCCATACTGCATGCAAGCCCAGCTTCTCTGTATAAAAGTCAAAGCATTCTCCGTAATTTTTACGTACAAGTACACGAATCGTTGTTTCATTAAATTTCATATTCTAATATCCTTTCTTTTTCAATATATGTCCTTTATTATATCGCAGGTTTTGTAATAGTATTGTATAAACTGGACAATTATGCGTACTTACGGTATAGGATTCAGGATGTTCTCGTTTGTTGATGCTTCTGTAATATGACCTATACAAAAACGATATCTTCCTGGACTTATTTTAAATAAAAGTATTACTATTCTAACTCAGACGATAGTATTTAATATTAAATATTTATAAATGCTTTAGCATATTTTAGTAAATTGGCTTACTTATATTGATTACGCAAACAGATGGTGCCAAAACGACAGTAGATAACAGATTTTAAATATCCTACGGTTACACACATAAAACACTATTGACCAAAATTAAAAAAATTTCATTTTTGGTCAATAGAAATAAGATACCCATGTAAGGATACCTGTAAACAGCTCTTTGCTATTCTTTGATTTTCACTCGATTTTATATTTTAGTTCACGGTTAATACGTTAAGTTTATGATATTTTGCATAGAACGACTATACTATCCTTTCTCTTTCACAGAAAAAGTTCTGCTCAATCTGCAAAGCCCCCCTACAGGGATGATACTATTACATAATTTATGTTTTTAGCATTCTGGTGAATAGCTATACTTGTATAAAAAAATCTTGTATTACTTTATATTTTTCATATGCTGTGGCTGTGCAAAACATACATTCATATCAAAATATTATATTTCTTTATTATTACTATGAAACAAATATTCATACTCAATAAACGCACGTAAATGCTAAAAAAGTGCCTGTTTAAAGCACTTTTTTTGAATAAAATCCTATTCCCACTCAATCGTCCCGCATGGCTTCGGTGTCAGATCATAGCACACACGATTCACATTCGCAACTTCCTTCAGAATACGATCCGTAATCCTATGCAGCACCGGCCAGTCGATATCCTCAATGGATGCCGTCATCGCATCAATCGTATTCACTGCACGCAAAATAACCGGGTACTCAAAGCTTCTCGCATTATTCTTCACGCCCACAGACTTGAAATCCGGAACAATCGTGAAATACTGCCATACCTTCTGATCTAAGCCAGCTGACGCAAACTCCTCACGTAAAATCGCATCTGACTCACGCACCGCCTCCAAACGATCCTTCGTAATAGCCCCAAGACAGCGCACACCAAGCCCAGGCCCTGGGAATGGCTGACGGAAAACCATGTCATGCGGAAGTCCCAACTCCAGCCCACACGCACGCACTTCATCCTTGAACAGCTGACGCAGTGGCTCCACCAATTCAAACGCCAGGTCATCCGGCAGCCCGCCAACATTGTGATGTGATTTGACAACCTTCGCTGTCTTCGTACCGCTCTCTACGATATCCGGATAAATGGTACCCTGTGCCAGAAAATCAATCCCCTCCAGCTTTCGGGCTTCCTCCTCAAATACACGGATAAATTCCGCACCAATAATCTTACGCTTCTGCTCCGGCTCTGCAACATCCTTCAGCTTACCAAGAAATCGCTCACTTGCATCTACATAAATCAGATTCGCATCCATCTGATTTTGAAACACTTCAATCACGCTTTCCGACTCCCCTTTGCGCATCAGACCGTGATTAACATGCACACAATACAGCTGCTTGCCAATAGCTTTTAACAGCAGTGCCGCAACCACTGAACTGTCCACACCGCCGGACAAAGCCAGCAGTACCTTGCGATCCTTTACCTGCTCACGAATCAGCTCTACCTGATCCGCCACAAAATTCTTCATATTCCAATTTGCCTCTGCCTTGCATTCAGCAAACACAAACGTCTTTAATTGTTCCTCTGTCGGCCACACCGTCAGCTTCTGTTCACATAACGCAGGAGCATGATCAATGGCAAGAACCGGATAGCCTGCCTCATAGATTTCCGGGAGAACATCGATATTCACACCATCCACATTGCGGTGTTCCCCGCCGTTTAAAATAATTCCCTTTACATTGGAAAGCCTTTGCAGCTCCGCCTTGGTGATATCATGCGGATAAATCTCACTGTATACACCCAATGCACGAATTTCTCTGGCAAGCGTTGTATTTTCACTGCTGCCAAGATCCAGAATAACAATCATGTCTTGTTTCATAAGCTAATCTCCTTCTACTCTTTTTGTCCAAGTAAAGTGTAACATATTTCCTCAGACAGGAACATAATAAAATAGAAAATACGTAAAGTTTTAAAGCATAAAAAGAAAGCACTACAAGTATTACTACCTGCAGCGCCATATTCAGCACAGGGCCTTTTGAGAAGCAGTATGATCCTGCGATTCCTCATTTGTTGAATTACTCGATAAAATCTTATCCTTTTTACGGACTTGCAGAAATAACAGAAACGCAACTGCGGCAGCAATGCTCTCTGCAATCATAAAGGAATACCAGATACCATCCAGACCAAACCAGGACGCAAACAGCCAGGAAAGCGGCAGGGTAATACACAGCTGGCGAAGCAGGAAGACAATCAGTGACTGAAGTCCAAGTCCCATCGCCTGAAACAGTGTCGGCAGAATAAACCCGAATGCTGCCGGCAGAAAGCTGATACTGATGATACGAAGCGCAGGAACACCGATACGCAGCATATCTTCACTGGCATGAAACAGCATCAGCAGCTGCGTTGGAAACAGCAGGAAGATGGCACAGCCGCAAATCATGATAGCCAGTGTCACCAGCACTGCATACTTCAACGTCTGCATAAGGCGTTCATGACTTCCTGCACCGTAGTTATAGCCCATAATCGGCATTGCCCCCTGTGTCAGACCGCTTGCCGGCATAAACACAAAGGTCTGCAGCTTATAATAGATTCCATAGACGGAAACAGCTGTATTGGAAAACTGAATCAGAATGGAATTTAGACCGATCACCAGAACACTTCCCAGAGCATTCATACACGCATTGGGAATCCCTACCGATAAAATACGTCGTATTGTATTCCAGGAAAACTGAAACTGCTTTACATCCAGGATAACATCAAACCTTCTTGTAAAAAATATAAACAGAGACAACGACATCGCAAAAATCTGTCCGATTACCGTGGCGATTGCCGCCCCCTTCACGCCAAGAGCCGGAAAACCGAGCAAACCGAAAATCATAATCGGATCCAGAATGATATTCACAATCGCCCCCGCTGCCTGAATTGCCATCGGGAAAATCATCTTTCCCATCGACTGAAACACCTTTTCAATCAGGATATGAAAGAAGCAGCCGAAGCATAAAAATACACAGATATACGTATACATGCAGGCATCCTCCAAAATTGCTGGGGAATCGGTAAACATTTCAAAAAATGGACGAATGGTAAACAGACCGATGCCGACAAATAACAGATAACCAAACAGAGACAGCAGCAGCCCATGGGCAACCGCACTGTTTGCCTCAGCCTGATTCTGTTCTCCCAGCTTTCTCGATATATAGGAATTTACACCGACACCGATACCGACCGAACAGGCCACAATCAGTGTCTGTATCGGAAAGGCCAGTGAAACCGCCGTAAGTGCATCCTCTCCAATCTGTGCCACAAACATACTGTCGACAATGTTGTACAGTGACTGTATCAGCATGGATAGCATCGGAGGAAAAGCCATTGACATCAGCAATGGTAAAACAGGCTTATATCCCATTTTGTTTTGTTCTATTGTTTGCATGACAAACCTCCTCTTCTCATAAAAAACCTCCATTTATCTATTTTGGATTCATGAAAATAGAAAAAATGGAGGTTGTACAAACCTATTTAGTTGTCATGGTTATTTTAATACAGAAATTCCGTTTTGGCAATACTCTATGCGTTAATTTCATGAATATAGTCCACCTCATGGAATACATCCAGCAGATGTGCTGCCTGATATGTATCCGGAAATGAAACCACCAGATTCACCTGATAGCTATCCTGCTCCTGCGTCAGCGTAACATTCAGTATTTCAATCTGCAGCTCCTTTAAGCGCTCCTGTAGATCCTTAAGGGCATCCTTGTTTCGATCAATTACAAAGGATAGCTCCTCCTTATAGGATTCCTTCAGCCAGCGATGATTTTGATGCAGAATGATCTGAACCAGGACGATAAGAACCGCAGTTACAATACCAAGAAGATACAAACCGCTTCCAATCGCCATACCGATTGCACTGGTTGCCCAAATCCCCGCTGCCGTGGTGAGGCCGCTGATTGTATTTTTCCGCATAAAAATCATACCGGCACCAAGAAATCCAACCCCGGTAACGATCTGTGCCGCTATACGGGAAGGATCCAGCGCAATTCCCTTATCCCCGAGGATATCCGAGAAGCCGTACTTGGATACAATCATAATCAAAGCTGCACCACTTGCCACAATGAGATGGGTGCGTATACCCGCTTCCTTATTGCGGCTTTTTCGTTCATAGCCGATAATACCTCCGCATATTCCAGCCAGCAGAATCCGTACGAGAAATTCCAGTTGTGTTTCCAACTGCATAACATCCATCATACCATCATCTTCTTTCTATCATTTTCCGATAGTATATTATACTACCTATTGAATGATTCGTACACCCTTATACATCCGCAGCTATGCATATTTATCCTTATACATCTACATTAGCGCATAGTTTCCTATGAAGCTATAATTCATACTCATAAACATATCATCAGATAAATACAGGATGTAATAATATGCTCTATAATTGATTATTTCCTTTCCCGTGTTTTCAGAATATGCTATTTCAAACAACAGGCTTTCAAGCTGGCTGTGATTCGCACCACCGTAACGAGAACGCACACAGTATTCCTTATATATACAGCGAGGACAGTTCTTATACTAACCAGCTGAACCATGCAAAGTCAGCACGTTCGCAGTCATATAAAAGCCCTTATAGAAACATATAAACACTTCCCCCATACAGCTCTATGCAATGCGCTTACGTATACAGATATCCATATCCCGAGCCAATGATTTCCCATGCCTTTTGGTTTGCGGAACGCCGCAGTACCCAGGGATATCCCTTATAGGTTGTATTGGGCTCCAGCAGCTGCTCTTCACTCGGAAAGAGGTGAAATACGGTAATGAAATTCGTAAACACCACAATAACCTCATCCGAAGCCTGCTTTTTGAAGCTTTCCGCATAAGTGCTGGATACCTGCTCATCATAGCTGATTTCTGTTAGCCTTGCATCCTTTAATTCCTGTGCAAAGCCCTGCTCCACAGCATCCATCGCAGCAGCAACCTCCTGCTTCGCATACAGCTCAGAATGGATATCGCTGTGTACAACCTGTACCGTCTTCCATGAATTTGAATATAATGCATACGCAAAAAAAGCGATGATCCCGCATATGAATGCAAGAACGACCATTAGCTTTCTCATAACATCCCCTCGATTTCCATATTCTGAATCTCTTTGTATAGCTAAAGTATACCATAGGATGCATCTGAAATTTCTTAAGCTTTCTTATTATGGTCTTACAATTTTCTTACAGCCGGTTATGTGCAAGCAGACACCACAAGCTCATGCAGCAGCTTCACCGCTTCCTCCATATCCTCCATTTTAATAGCGGCAAAGGATAACACCAGCTCCCCCTGTGTATTCGTTTGAAGCCGCATACGATATTCTCTTGCCTGACTGATTATGGTATCCAAAGGAAGCGGCTTTGAAAAGCGTACTATGAACTGCAAAGCAGCCTCCTCCAGCAGAATATCCGCCTGTGGAAACCAGTGCTGCAACAGCTCACGCATATGATTGCTTTTCTGCTCGTAATGCCGGCGCAGTCTGCGAACATGGCGCTCCAGATGCCCATCTGCGATATATCGCGCCAATGCCAGCTGTTCAATTTTACTGGAGGTTGGTGAATAGCTGTTCAACCGCTGCTGATAACGCTGATGCAGGGCTGGTGGTAAAACCATATAGCTGATCCGCAGGGATGGCAGTAAAATTTTTGAAAAGGAGCCGATATACACAACATGTCCGCCGGTATCAAATCCCTGCATGGCCGGTGTCATTCGCGTATGATAGCGCAGTTCACCGTTATGATCATCCTCAATAATCACTGCCTTGTTATGTGCAGCCCACGCCAGCAGCTCCTTTCGCTTTTTCTTCGAGATCGGCTGATGATTTCTACCGGTGGATGCACTGTTCACATACAGCAGTGTCACATCACTGGCTGCCAGCTCCTGCATACAGATTCCATCTGCCTCACTGTGCAGTCTGCGAATTGGAAATGCATAATCCGAAAATACGGTCTCCGCCTGCTGAAAGCCGCTTTCCTCCATACCAATGACGAGCGGTTTATCCAAAAGTCCGCAGAGAACATATAACAGTGACTGAAAGCTGGAGCCAATCAGAAGCTGATCACTTGTACATAAAACACCGCGCACCGTATAAGCATATTTTTGCAGTGCCACGCGCAGACGTGCTTCTCCCTGTGCCTCTCCATAGGTCGCAATTTCATAACGGCCATCCAGAACCTCTTTCAGATATTTCTTCCATAGGGCAAGATCAAAGGAGCTGACATCCATCGTCTGTGAACGGAAATCATAACGGATTTTCTCATCGTACAGTTTGGACTCCTGTGCTGTCACCGCCTTACGCAGCCGTATGTTTTCCGGCTCCACATCTACAAAAAATCCCTTTTGCGGCAGGGATATGATATAGCCCTCCTCCTGCAGCTTTTCATATGCACGCTCAATGCTTGTCTTGGACACCTTCATGAGTACCTCACATTTTCGTATGCTTGGTAATTGATCTCCCTTGACAAGATAACCGGATACGATATCCGAACGCAGCTTTTCATAAATCTGTACATACAATGCCTTCCCCTTGACACGTTCAAAATTTATTGTTTTCAGTTTCATACCATCACCACCTACAGTATAACACAAAAAGCATACTGTACCTTAATTTTATAATAAATCTGTATATTTTTAAATGAACAGAAAACTGATAGAATAACGTAAAAAGAAAGAGAGGCATTTCATATGAAAACATATAACGTAAAGGAAATCGTCACAGCATCGCTTGGTATGGCGCTCGTATTTCTGGCAACCTGGCTGATGAAGGTACCAAACGGTATTCAGGGCTATTTCAATCTTGGTGATGGCTTCCTTTTGCTGTTTGCCTCTGTGCTGAACCCCTTCCTGGCCTTTATGGCAGGCGGTGTCGGCAGCGCACTCGCAGATATTGCAGGAGGGTATGGCATGTATGCGATTCCCACTTTACTGATTAAGGGACTGGAGGCTGTTCTTGTTTCCTGGCTTGTCTTTAAGGGGCACAGCTCTGTGCGCTACATCGCCTATGTGCTCGGCGGTCTGCTCATGGTCAGTGGATATTTCATCACGGATGCTTATATTAACCAAAGCTGGCAGCTGTCTCTGACGGGAGTTCCTGCCAATTTCGTGCAGGCTGCAGCAGGCTATACAATCGCATTAGCCGCATACCCGCTCATAAAAAAAAGACTGCCTTCACAGAAGCGCTAGCATGCACTGCCTGCAATGAATGCTGTATAGTAAGACCGGCAACAAGCTGTGAAACGCAACAAAAAAACAGGATATCTTTCCCATAAGTCAACATCCTGAAAAAAAGCGTACCCAATGACCTTACCGGAAGCAAGGATATCCAGCGGCATTTATATATTCCGATAACAGCAGGTAAGTAATACAAATCCAAGGAGGAGATCTTTTTCATAAAGAAAGACCTCCTGTTTTTCCTATGCTGTAACAAGCTATGATTTTGTATCCGTTCACTCTGCCTTTTCCGGTATCTCTACATGGAGAAAGCATCCCGGCTCATGATCATTCACAATACCGACTGCCTGCAGGTAGGAATAAATAATCACTGTTCCTACAAAACGCATGCCGCGCCTGTATAAATCTGCACTGATTTCATCGGAAAGCGCCGTGTGTGTCGGTAGCTCCTGCTGCGTGCGGTAGATCACTCTGCCCTGCGTAAAGCCCCACAGATATGCGTCAAAGCTTCCGAATTCCTTTTGAATCTGTATAAAGATGGCAGCATTTTGAATAGCTGCTTTGATTTTCAGGCGATTGCGGATAATGCCTGCATTTTGCAGCAGCTCCTCCCTTTTCGCATCTCCATAGCCGGCAACCTTTACGACATCAAAATTGTCAAAGGCTTCCCGAAAGGCCTCCCGCTTTTTCAAAATTGTCAGCCAGGAAAGTCCGGCCTGAAAGGATTCCAGAAGCAGCATTTCAAACAGCTTATGATCATCATGCACCTCTCTCCCCCATTCCTCATCGTGATACTGCACATAAACCGCAGGCACATGTTCTGCCCAGAAGCATCGTTTTTTCTCCATTTTCAGCCCTCATTTCGTTTGCTTTATTATAGCAGACCTTTCCCCTGTATGACCAGAGGTAACAAACGTATTTACTACCTGCCAGCAGGCGGGCAGCTGCAAGACAGCTTTCATATCCAGCGACTTCTGACAGTCATAGGCCGTAAGTGCCGCAAGCATCGCCTGTCTTACATATCGCAGGCGGTCTGCCTCTCCTCTTCCAGCAGCACTCAGAGAAATTGCATAATTTTCTACTACGATCAGACCTGCACTGCTCAATCGTTTCACAGCACGGCAGACACTGGCCCGAGAATACCCCAGATATACGGCAATATCAATCTGACAGACCCTATTCTGCTCTTGCTGCAAAAGATCAATGGCCTGCACATACATCTGCTGGGAAGATGTGAGCTTCATTTCACACCCCATGCGATAAAGCTCTTCGTATTCACCTTACGGTAGTGCAAATCATGAAAGTGCTTTTGTAGCAGCAGCCGAATTTCCTTTTCACTGTACATGTGCACATCCCCCTGCTTACTGAAATGGCAGTACAGATTCATGATCCTGCGGGAAAGCCACCCCTGCCTGCAATCTCCCAGCACAAAAATCCCATCGTATCGCAGCACTCTTGTAACCTCCTGCAGCACACCCTTCGGATTTGGATAATGGTGAAACGAATCATTGCAATAAACCATATCAAAGCTGCTATCCGCAAAGGGCAGCCTTAGCGCATCCCCCTGTACCAGAACAGCATGCTCCTTCATCACGTCCTTTCCGATTTTCAGCATATGTTCACTCAGATCGATTCCTGTAAGCTGCCGTGTTGGATCCTCCTCATAGAGCTGCTTCATAAGCGCACAGGTTCCACACCCCATATCCAATACATCTTTTGCAGGAAACTGAATCATTATCTCCAGCATGAACGGATATAATTCTCTTGCATGTGATCCGAAGATGGCTGTATCATACGTTTCTGCCTGTTTGTCAAATACACGTCTTGATTGTTCTGTTTTATCCATAGCATTGTCCTCCTTTAATGAACATTGTTCATTCATACTTTAAAAAGCAATCCCTGACTATTGGCTGTCATCAGGGATACATTCCTGTTTCAGCAGGAGATCAAAGTATGCACGAAGATGTGCAAGCAGCTCGGGATTTGGTGAATTCACAGATGCATGAAGCCCAATCTGTCCATATGTGAGAAAGCTGAGCAGCAACTCTTCATGCCGCACCTTTAAGTGATGCTTCTTTAAATAAATGTGCAATTCCTTCTGCAGATGCGGCTGCATATATTTGCACAGCTTTACAGCCAGCTCCTCATGAAAGCCGATATTCTCCGGCCGGTGAAAGAAGTCATGATAACGCATCTGCTGCTCCTCCTGCTCCAGCATGAGAAAGAGTGCATCCAGCTTTTCGTGAAAATGTAACGCTTCATTATGCAGCGTCACCAGATAAGAAGCACATAAATCCTCCACATACTGCTGCATGGCCTCCTGAAAGAGCTTCTGCTTGCTGTCAAAATAGCGATAGCATAACCCCAGAGATATATTCAGATGGCGGGCAATATCCCGCATCGAGGTCTGTTCATAACCGTTGTATGCAAACAGCTCCATCGCACCATCCAGTATCTCCCGTTTTCTTTTCATTGGATCTTTAACAATCCTGGTTTGTCTTTTCTGCACCATAGCATCACCCTCCCCTTTAGTATAGCAAGCTTACACAAAATGTCAATGAACATCGTTCATTCTCCGCTTCCAATCTGTTACCTTTGCTAACAAAACCGCAGAAAAGCTTTCTTTCCCCTGTTTACAGCATTGAACAAGGATGAACAATTCACACTAATTGCTTCCTGAACGCAAAAAAAAGATACGCCTGCGTTCACTGCCACAGAGCAAGGAATCTCTTATCCTTTATCCGGACTTGAGAATTCAGTCATAGCAGCAATCAGCTTCGTATCTTTCTTATAATGATTTTTAACAGCAACAATACTGTTTTATTTCAGCACAGCACCCTCATCTGCACTGGCAACCAGGCGGGAATACCGGTAGAGCCAGCCCTCTTTGATTTTTGGCTCCGGCTTTACCCATGCCTGCAGACGCTGCTCTATTTCCGCTGCGTCCACATTCAGGTTGATCGTACCCTTTGGAATATCAATTGTGATAGAATCGCCTTCCTGAATGATAGCGATTGGGCCCTGAGCTGCTGCTTCCGGAGACACATGTCCAATCGCAGCACCACGGGTTGCCCCGGAAAAGCGTCCATCGGTAATCAACGCAACATCCTTATCCAGCTGCATTCCGGCAAGTGCACTCGTCGGATTCAGCATTTCTCGCATGCCAGGACCACCCTTTGGTCCCTCATAGCGGATAATGACAACATCCCCCTTAACGATCTTTCCGGCATAGATTGCCGCAATCGCATCCTCCTCACTGTCAAACACTCGCGCCGGTCCGGTATGTGTCATCATTTTCGGATCAACAGCGGAGCGTTTTACCACACAGCCCTTTGGTGCGATATTTCCAAACAGTACCGCAATTCCTCCGGTGGCTGAGTTAGGATGCTCGATATCCTTGATGATATTCGTATCCATATTCACGGCATTCGCAATATTCTCTGCGACGGTCTTACCCGTCACAGTCATGAGGCCGGTATCAATCAGCTGTTTTCTTGACAGCTCCTTCATGACCGCCTGTACACCGCCTGCGTTGTATAAATCTACAATATGATCCGGGCCTGCCGGAGCCAGCTT
The DNA here is from genome assembly GCA_017161075.1 of Erysipelotrichaceae bacterium 66202529. Classification (NCBI taxonomy): domain Bacteria; kingdom Bacillati; phylum Bacillota; class Erysipelotrichia; order Erysipelotrichales; family Erysipelotrichaceae; species Erysipelotrichaceae bacterium 66202529. The sequence continues at coordinate 2,620,584 of CP046174.1, forward strand.
GCACAGATTCGGCGTTTTCTGAGAAACCTCATTGATCATGTCCAAATCCAGATCTACCTTGGCTTCCTTAGCGATTGCCAAAAGATGCAGCACGGTATTGGAGGAACAGCCCAGCGCCATATCACACGCCAAACCATTGCGTAAGGATTTTTCATTTACGATATCTCTTGGGCGGATATCCTTTTCCACCATATCCATGACAGCCATACCGGCCTTCTTCGCCAGCTGGGTTCGTGCCGAATATACTGCTGGAATCGTACCATTACCAGGCAATGCGATTCCCAGTACCTCACACAGACAGTTCATGGAATTAGCAGTAAACATACCAGAGCAGGAGCCGCAGCCCGGGCAGGCATTCTGCTCGATGTGCGTCAATTCTGTCTGATCGATCAGGCCCGCTTTCTTGGCACCGACTGCCTCAAACATGGTCGAAAGACTCATCGCCTTTCCCCTGTCATTTCCAGGCAGCATAGCTCCACCGCTCATAACGACGCTTGGTACATTGACGCGCAGTGCTCCCATCAGCATCCCCGGAACGATCTTATCACAGTTTGGCACCAGCACAAGACCGTCAAAGCCGTGTGCCTTTGCCATTGTTTCCACACTGTCCGCAATCAGCTCACGGGAGGCAAGGGAATATTTCATTCCGATATGTCCCATGGCGATTCCATCACACACACCGATGGAAGGCACCATGATCGGAGTACCGCCAGCCATCCGGATGCCCGCCTTGACCGCTTCTGTGATTTTATCCAGATGCAGATGCCCCGGAACGATTTCGGAATAGGCGCTGACCACACCGATCAGCGGCCGATTCAATTCTTCTTCTGTCAGTCCCAGTGCATAAAACAGCGAGCGCTGCGGTGCACAGGCATCTCCTCGAACGACAGAATCACTTGGTCTACCCATATCGAATGCCTCCTTATTTTTTCAGCCAGCTCATCATTTTACGCAGCTTTTCGCCAACCTTTTCAGACGGGTGCGCTGCATGAACACGACGCATTGCGAGGAAGTGGGAACGTCCTGCTGCCTTGTTTTCCGTAATCCAGTTGCCGGCAAACGTACCATCCTGAATCTCTGTCAGCACCTTTTTCATTTCCTTGCGTGTTTCTTCTGTAATCAGACGCTTTCCGGTTACGTAATCACCGTATTCAGCGGTATCAGAGATAGAATAACGCATCATTGCGAAGCCACCGCTGTTGATCAGATCGACGATCAGCTTCATTTCATGGATACACTCAAAGTATGCCATTTCCGGCTCATAGCCTGCTTCCACCAAGGTATCAAAGCCAGCCTGCATCAGTTCGCAGACACCGCCGCATAAGACAGCCTGCTCACCGAATAAATCAGTTTCTGTTTCTTCCTTAAAGGTTGTTTCAATGATTCCGGCACGTCCAGCTCCGATTCCTCCGGCATATGCCAGTGCATAATCATGTGCCTTTCCGGTAGCATCCTGATGTACAGCGATCAGTGATGGAACACCTCTGCCCTCCTGATACTGGCTGCGTACGGTATGTCCCGGACCCTTTGGCGCACACATTGTAACATCAACGCCTGCAGGTGCTACAATCTGATTAAAGTGGATAGAGAAGCCGTGTGCAAACATCAGCATGTTTCCTTCTTCCAGGTTTGGCTCAATGTCCTTCTTATAGATATCCGGCTGATCCTGATCCGGAGTCAGAATCATGATCACATCTCCTGCTTTTGCGGCAGCAGCGGTATCCATAACTGTTAAGCCGGCTTCCTCTGCCTTTGCACGGCTCTTGGAGCCCGGACGAAGTCCAACAACCACATTGACTCCGCTGTCCTTCAGGTTCAATGCATGTGCATGTCCCTGACTTCCATACCCGATGATTGCGACGGTCTTTCCTTTCAGAAGATCCATATTGCAATCTGCATCATAATAAACTTTTACCATTTTCGTTTTCCTCCTTATGTTTTCTGGTAATTCCTATTCTATCAAAACGTAATCGCTTACGTTTAATAAACGGTTTCTGTACTCAGCTGCAAGGCAGCCCCGCCTGTACGGCTGATTTCTTTAATATGGTATTCGCGAAGCTCCTCCAGAAAATAATTCACGGAAGCCGGCGTATCCGTCATTTCCACAATACAGCAGCCATCCTCTATAATCTGAGTCCTTCCATTGAAGTCCTCTACACACTTTTCAAAGGCTTCCATCTGGGCAGGTCGCGGTGCCACCTTTACCAGCATCACCTCACGGATAAACAGCTGTTCATCCGGTATTTCCTGTACAATTTTCACATCCTCCAGCTTATCCAGCTGCAGCTTGATCTGATTGACACTGGCAGCGTCGCCGCTCGTCGTAATTGTAATACGGGAATAGTTTTCATTTTCTGTCTCTCCCACTGCAAGGGACGCAATATTAAACCCTCGTTGAGAAAACAGATTCGTTACTCTTGTCAGTACCCCGAAGTGATTGGATACCAAGAGTGATAATACAGCTCTGTTCATACATTCATCTCCCTAGTTGCCATATAAGATAATATCCTTGCCGCTCTTTCCCGGAGGTATGATCGGATAGACACAGTCATCCTTGTCGATCCAGCAATCCACAATGCAGGGAACCTTGCTGGCAAGTGCTTCCTCCATAACTGCCTTGATATCATGACGCGTCTTAATACGCAGTCCCTTTCCACCGAATGCCTCCGCCAGCTTGACATAATCCGTCTGACGGTCAATGGATGTATTGGAATAGCGATGGTCATAGAATAGTGACTGCCACTGCCGTACCATGCCGAGCACATGATTATTGAATACAAGAATGACAATGGGAATATTAGCGCTCACAGCGGCTGCCATCTCATTCATATTCATGTGGAAGCTTCCATCTCCAGTAACCAGAATGACCGGACGCTGCGGATTGGCAACCTTGGCTCCCATTGCCGCACCCATACCATAGCCCATCGTTCCCAAACCGCAGGAGCTGATCCAGCTGCGTGGACGGGAGAACTGATAATACTGTGCCATGATCATCTGATGCTGTCCGACATCCGTTACGATGATGGCATCCTCACCGACGATTTCATGCAGAGTCAAAGCGAGATCTCTCGGATCGACATTCTCCCCCGGCTTCGGCTTTGGAAGGCCGAGCTTTATTTTAAAATCCTTCAATGTACCTGTCCAGTCCTCATGCACCGTTTCCGGCATTCGCTGCATCATTTTCTTTAAAATATAGCGGGCATCCCCGACAATGGAAATATCACTGGCGACATTTTTGGATATTTCAGAGGCATCGATATCAAAATGGATGATCTTAGCTTCCCTTCCAAATTCCTCACGGTTTCCGGCAACACGATCAGAAAAGCGTGAACCGATAGCGATGATCAAATCAGTATTCAGCGTCGCATAGTTGGAAACCGGTGTACCATGCATTCCCAGCATTCCCAGATACAAATCATAGTCATACGGTACACTGCCAAGCCCCATCATGGAACAGCAGATCGGGATGTCCATATGCTTGGAAAAATTCATGAGCTCCCTTGTCGCATTGGAGGAAATGATACCGCCTCCTGCATAGATCATCGGGCGCTCTGCTTTGCGAATGACCTCCAGTGCCTGCTCGAAGACCACATCATCCACCTTGGGAAGCTTGCGGATCCGATAACGCGGAAGCTTTACATACTCCGTTACAGCTGCGGTAACATCCTTTGGTATATCAATCAGTACCGGGCCCTTTCTTCCGGAATTGGCAATGACAAAGGCTTTGCGTACCACCGCTGCCAGATCATCGACATTCTGAACGATAAAATTATGCTTGGTAATCGGCATGGTAATGCCCGTGATATTGACCTCCTGAAAGGAATCCCTTCCCAGCAAATCATTGGAAACATTGCCGGTAATGGCAACCATGGGAATACTATCCATATATGCGGTTGCTATGCCGGTAACCAGATTGGTAGCTCCCGGCCCGCTGGTTGCCAGGCAAACCCCCGTTCTTCCTGTACTTCTCGCATACCCGTCTGCTGCATGGGAAGCCCCCTGCTCATGCGATGTAATAATATGACGGATATCCTCACTCCGCTCGTATAGCGCATCATAGATATTCAAAACAGAACCACCCGGATACCCGAAGATCGTATCCACACCCTGGTCGATCAGTGCCTGTATCAGTATCTGCGAACCATTCATTTTCATATAACTGCCTCCCTATTCCATCGTTATTTCATAACCCTTTTCCTTCAACACCTTAATCAGTGCTTCGCCATGTTCCTTACTGCTGACTTCGACGGCCAGATGGAGTATGGTTTCATTCAGATTCAGATCCGCCTGGATACGGTCATACTGTATTTCAATAATATTGGCATTCTGCTCGCACAGAATATGTGTGAAATGCTCCAAAGCCCCGGGAACATCCAGCATCAGTGTTTTAAATTTCATATTTCTTCCGCGGCTGACTAACCCCTTTTCCACAACCTTGTGAATGAAGGACACATCAATATTTCCTCCGGACAGCACACAGACGACCCGTTTGCCTGCCACATCGATTTTTCCATTGAGTACCGCTGCCAGACTGGCTGCCCCTGCAGGCTCCACTACCTGCTTTTCACGCTCCAGCAGCAGCAGAATCGTTGCGGCAATTTCACTATCGCTGACGCTTACCATCTCATCCACATTTTCCTGAATGAGCTGTACCGTTGTTTTCCCCGGATTCATGACGGCAATACCGTCTGCGATCGTATTGACATACTTCGTACTGCAGTGCTTTTGTTTCTGAAAGCTTTGTACGATGGCATTAGCACCCTCGGCCTGCACACCGACGATTTTGATACGCGGATTGATCTGTTTCGCATAAAAGCTGATCCCGGACAACAGCCCTCCGCCTCCAGCCGGTACGACGATCATATCCACATTGGGAAGATCATGACAGATCTCATAGGCGATTGTTCCCTGACCGGCTATGACATCCTCATCATCAAAGGGATGAATAAAGGTTGCTCCCTTTTCCTCCTGCAGCCGCAGCGCCTCCTGATAACACTCATCATAATTGTCTCCGGCAAGCACCACATCTGCGCCATAGCCCTTGGTTGCCAGTACCTTGGCAATCGGTGTGCTTTTCGGCATAACGATGGTCGCATGCATGCCCAGCTTGCTTGCGGCATAGCTGACGCCCTGCGCATGGTTTCCGGCACTGCTGGCAATGACCTCACAGGTCTTGCCCTCCTCCTTCAGCTTGGCCAGCTTATTGAACGCTCCCCGTACCTTGAAGGATCCCGTTTTCTGCCGGTTCTCACATTTCAGAAACAGCTGACAGTTGCTCATTTCCGAAAATGTCCGCGAGCTGGTCACCTTCACATTGTGAATCTGCCCCTGCAGTCTGGCGGCCGCCTGCTCTACATCTTTACATTCCATTCCGCTTCCTCCTATTTCGTAAAAAAGCAGCATATCCAATGATAAGCTGCTTTTCTTTCTATCCTCACGCCTTTGTGTCTATACAACGAAAGTGATCTGTTATGGAAATCTCACACATGAGACTCGCTAGAAAGAAAAACAGACTTGCTTAGGACTATGAGAATAATAATAATGACGATAATATATAGTGCCATCACCTGTCCACTTCCTTTCCAACTTGTGATGGTATTAGAATAAAACTTTTTCACCCTTTTGTCAATAGTTTTCAATGATATTTTCATTTATTTTACAATCTTCTTACATTAGCTCTGTAAAGCGTATATTTATTTTCACAAAACTCTTTTCATTCCTTTGAACCTTCTTTATAATAAGAGGTAAGCAAACGGAGGTATCCCTATGTATAAGGAAACAGCAAAACTGGTTTTATACCGCAGCTTTGGTGAACACAGCATTCTCGCAGAGCTTTCTCAGATATTTCGTGATTTTGACAGTCATACGGTGAGTGATGCCGAGCTGATAGAACGAATTTACGCCCAGATCAAAGCTCTGCTTGACCTGGCGACAAGCTATGGCTTCGATGAAAATTTATGGCATAACTATCTGACCTTTTTGTTACTGATGAATGAAAATTCCTTCAGCCTGGTCAGTGAGAAAAGTCCCGTGCAAGCCGGCAGTGTGCATCATTTCGCAAAAAATGATTTTAAAATTTTCAAGCGCCTGTTTGATTTTGACTTTCAGCCAATCGAGGAAGCACTCGGCATCGACTGCTTTTCCACGATCAGCTCCTATAAAGCCATCGCGAAGAAGGAACGCATGTACAACAAGAATGTTTCTGCGATGGTACAAAGCATTTCCCGCAGAATTGAAGCGGCAGTGGATGAGGAGGAAATATTCACGATCATTACGACCTTCTATCAGGAATACGGCGTTGGCATGTTTGGACTGAACAAGGCGTTTCGTATCCGTTCCTGTGAACATGGAGATGTGGAGTTTCTGCCTATCAACAACATGGACAGCGTGGTGCTGGATGATCTGATTGGCTATCAGCTGCAAAAGGATATGCTGCGGGAGAATACGCAGGCCTTTGTGGAGGGGCGCAATGCCAACAATGTTTTGCTGTATGGAGACAGCGGTACAGGTAAGTCCACCAGCATTAAGGCCATCGTAAATGAATATTATAAGGACGGTCTTCGCATGATAGAAATCTACAAGCACCAGTTCAAGGATTTGTCTACGATTATCGCACGCATTAAAAACCGCAATTACCGCTTTATCATTTACATGGATGATTTATCCTTTGAGGAATTTGAAATTGAATATAAGTTTCTAAAAGCTGTAATCGAGGGAGGTGTGGAGACAAAGCCGGATAATGTTTTGATCTATGCCACCAGTAATCGCCGGCATCTGGTACGGGAAACATGGAAGGATCGCAACGATATCAATGACGATGACGAGCTGCATCATTCCGATACGATGCAGGAGAAGCTCTCCCTTGTGGCACGCTTCGGTCTAAGCATCTGCTATGAGCGTCCGAATCAGAAAAATTATTTCGAGATTGTCACAGAGCTGGCCAAGCAGTATCCGGAAATCACATTAAGTGAGGAGGAGCTGCAGGCAGAGGCAAGAAAATGGGGACTTGGGCATGGTGGAAACAGCGGTCGTGCAGCCCAGCAGCTGATCAACCATCTGTCCGGTCAGGCACAGAAGGCTTAAAAATAAAAACCTGTTTGCGTACTCTTGTGTGGACTTCCACAGCAGTGCAAAGCAGGTTTTTTTCAGCTTTTATTTCATTGCATAAATTCCTGTCGAAGCTGTATTGATAGCTTTTAGAAGCAGATACTTTACGCATCCTTTTTAAAAAGTGCCTCAGCTACCCTGAGAGCATCCTCTGAGGTCGTCCATACATCCGGTTCGATACCATAATATTCCTTTGCATAGGACGACGGAAATTGTGAAAGCATATTGCCAAAGCTCACAGATACGCTTGAGTTTTTCAAATATACGGTTAAAAAGGACGATCCGCGCAGCATTCCTGCACTCGGTGTGCCGATGAATATCACATTTTCCAGACTGTGCAGCCGGTCAATCAGATGCTCTGCAGCAGATGCTGTTTTATCATCCTGCAGAACAAGCAGCAGGGTGTCATTCTGTATCAATCCTGTTGTATTTCGCTCCACCATATAATGCAGCGCATCCAGCTTCTGCCAGTCTTCCCCCTTCTGAAGCTCCTGTAGTGACTGACTCATTTTGATTGCTGAAAACTTTTCTTTTAGTAATGTCTCCTCAAGTGGTAAGCTGATTATGCTGCGAATATGTCCGCCTTCCTCACAATCGGAAAAACTTCGATACCATTTCTCCGCCAGCAGCAGATCACCGCCGCTGTTTCCGCGCAAGTCAAGTATGGCTGCCTTGCTGCTTCTACATGTCTTTGCAGTTTCCAAAAAAGCATCTGCTTTTTCCTTTTCACTGTCCATATAAAACATACGGGCCGGATGTACATAGGGTACATTGTCAAGCTCTTTTTGTTCCATCGCCTTCGTTACACTCTGGGTAGCGACGGGATACACCTTATGCACTTGTGCTTCCCCATTCTTAAAATGAATGGTGATTTCACTTTTCTGCTCCTCCACCTTTTGAATATACATATACTGTCCCTTATGAAGAACATCCGGTTTCAGCAGCACATCGAGCTTTGTTTCATTGTCGATAGCAGCAACCTGCCGGTTTTGAAAGTAATAGCCTCCCTTACGCTTTTCAAAGGCTTCCTGCATGGTCATTGTAATCATTGCATGCCTGAGCGGTGTTTGATCTATCAGAAAATGCTGATCCTCAAGAAAACGCAGGCGAGCACGCAAAGAGGAACGGTATGCCGCATAGTCAAACGCAGGAAGCTGTTGTATGTCAGACAGGACGGCCTTCCTCGCCCAATCAAACGCCTGTTTATCATTGAAGAAATCATAGCAGCCGTACAGCTCCTTTAGCATCGCAAACAATGCCTCTGTATCCTGTACTGCCTCATCTCTTGTAAGAGTTCGTGAGGGAGATGCGGCATTGCGGTGCTCCAATGCATAATCAAGAGCCTTCCAGTAATCCTGCAGATGTTTTTTTTCATAATGCAGGGAAGGCGTAGAATACACGGTGCTTTGGCGCTGCTGGGAAAGCTGTGCGGCAAGCTGCTTGGTCTGTTTGGGTATCTCTACCTGCTTACTGCATCCCTGTAATAGCACAGAAAGCAGAATCATCATCATGATCCTGCCCGCTGGTTTACTCTTTTTCAATAACATAGTTATCCTTGCCTCCATGCTTTACATCATACAATGCCGTATCCGCACGCTGATAGAGACTCACAAAATCATCCTCTGCCCTGCTCAGAGCCACACCGATACTGATGGTAGGAATCGGCAGATTCTTGCTTTCTTTTTTGTAACGCAGGTTTTCTGTCAGAAGCTTACATTTTTCCTGTACCTGTTCATCGCTTTGTACCTGCTTTAAAAATACAACAAATTCATCACCGCCCAAACGTCCAACAACGGCGGAATCACGGAATACCTCACACAGGGCAGTCGCTGTCTGAATCAATACCTGATCCCCGGTATAATGTCCATGAATATCATTTACATCTTTAAAATTATCAAGGTCCAGTATGAACAAAGCATGTGCAGCACTGTCCGCCTGCAATATATCCTGTATCTTCTTTTTCACAGAAGCTGCATTGAGAATATTCGTCAAAGAATCCAGCATGCTTTTCTTTCGCAGCTGTTCCTTCTCCAGTTTTTCTGTATGAATATTCTGTACGCGCCCGATCGCAGAAACAGCCTGATTCCGGTCAGAAATAACCTTGATATAAATATGATACCACAAGGCAATTCCGCGAAATGTCAGCTTGATATCCGCATCGGTATCCGTTTTTTTCATCAGCTGATCATAGAGCGGATTATTGGAATTGCTTCCTGCGACCTGTATATCGGCGGAAAATACAGAGAACTTTTCAATAATTTCCGGCACCTGGAATATTTCCACAGCCTCACGGGTAAGACGCAGGGTATCACTTTTATAATCATATTCAAAAATGACTTCCTTCATAATTTCAGAAAGATAGCGATAGCGGGTATTCTCCAGCTCAATCTGTTTTTTCATTTTCATCTGATTTCGATAATACACATAGCCAAGCAGTAGAAGTATCGCTGCTGCTGCACAGATCAGAGTTAAAAACCGCAGTGGATTTTCCTGGATATAGGTCATCAGGGTAAACGGCTTTTGCTGCTGTGCATTTTCATAAATATAGCTTTCCAATTCACTGGCATCCACGGAGCGGATTCCCTTATTCAGAATGGTTGCCAGCAGATTCTCCTTACTATCCAGAATACCCATACTGTATTTCATAGATGCAGCGTTTGCCTGCGGATATATTATATAATGCGTTAAATCATCCCGGTATTGATAAAAGGAGGCGGCATAGCTGTCTGTGTATGTATAATCACAGACGCCTTCATCCACAGCACGAAGGGCTTCCTCTATGGAATCGTAATACACAGCATTCTTTATATCTGTATAATTCTGCGAAATATTCCCCTTGTAGATCGCGGCCTTTTTCCCCTTTAACGTAGTGACATCCACATTGGTTCCAGCTACCAGAACCCGTTCTGTTTCCAGATATGGGGTGCTGAGCAAAAGTGCGCTGTGACTGATGAGATCATAATCGTACTGTATATTTAATACAACATCCGCCTCTTTGTTATTCAGCTTTGCTTCGAATTCATCATAATCTGCCGTGTATATATATTCCAGCTTCCATCCGGCTTTTTTACTGATGCTTTTGAGCAGATCATTTGCAACACCGCGAATTTCCCTGCTTTCATCATAATACTGCAAAGGGCCAAATCCGTCCTGTACGAGTACCTTCAGTGTAGGATGCTCCTTAATATACGCCTTTTCCTTGCTGTTTAAAAGCAGCTGATGATTTGCTTTTGTAAAATATTTATTATAAAGACTGGATTGCAGAGTTGGATTGACCTCACTGATGTTTACAATAGCTCTGTTTAATTCGGAAATCAGGGCACTGTTTCCCTTGGTGGTAGCAAAATAAAACGGTGTCGGTGAAAATTTTGCAATCGAGCGAAAGTCTCCTTCCAGGCCTAAATCAACCGTTAAAAAACCATCAGCTTTGCCATCGGTTACAGCCTGCATCTGCGCATAGCCGTCTTTACACCAGACGATTTCATAATTCATTCCATTTAATTCCGCAAATTGCAGAAAGGAAGCGTTCCGGTTTTCCGCTTTTTTATCCAAAGCAATCTTAAAGCCCTTGCTTTCCGTCAGATTATACTCATCGTATCGCTCATCATCCGTCTTAATAGCAATTACATTATAAGCATTCCCGTAATTCTCGGTAGGATAATCGTACAGCTTCGCAAGACTTTCATGGTAGCTCATAGCGCCCAGCAGATCAATATCGCCTTTTTTCAGCATATCCATCAGAGTAGTTAGCTGTGTATTCAAATCCCCTTCGATTTCAACAAATTCATATGTCCAGCCGGTGTATTGTGAAATTTCCTTCAGGTAATCATACGTATAGCCCGCATAGGTGCCATCGTCATTTTTCATAGTAAGACCATCCTGTATGGGAAAGCCTATACGAATTACACGCTTGTTTTCCTTTGCCTGTACAGCGGGAGCTATAGATAATACAAAAGCAAGCAGAAGCAGACAGCATGCAAGTATTCCCTTTCGTTTCATGATCTCACCTCAGTTCCTATACAGTATATTATACAGGATATCCTTTACAAAATGTAATTTTTTCGAAAGAAAAAGGCGTATTACACACCTTTTCGCTTTTTCCTTTGTTTTGCAATACCTGCGAGAGCATAAATCTCATCCGCCTGTGCAGCTACGACAGGGGAGTGGGTGACAAGAATTATACATTTTTGCTCATCATACGCAAGATTACGGAAGATTTCCATTATTTCCTCCTGAGTATCCTCATCCAGATTCCCTGTCGGTTCATCCGCCAGAATAATATCAGGATCATAGGATAATGCACGGGCGATCGCCACCCGCTGCTGCTGTCCTCCGGAGAGCTTCAGAATTCTGCGGTTGGCTTCCTCATCGCTGAGCCCCACCTTTTCCAGCAGCTCCATCGCCCATGTCCGATTGTTATCCTTTTTCACACCGGCGATATCCATAGACAGCAATACATTTTCAACTGCGGTCAAATTCATCAGCAGGTTAAAGCTTTGAAAGATAACCCCTACATAGCGGCTCCTGTACAAATACTGATCCACCTCGCTGATGTCCTTATCATTGTATATAATTTTACCCTCTGTGGGTCTGGTGAGCTGGGAAAGCAGAGAAAGCAGCGTTGTCTTTCCTGCCCCGGAGCGCCCTGTTATTGCATACAGCTTACCTGAGGTAAAGCTGTAGCTCACATGCTGTAGCACACGGTCTCTTCCATTGTAGCTGTAGCCGATATCCTGTAATTCCAGTTGCATTTTTCTTCCTCCTATTCCCTGTTCGATAATATTTTCAATGGCTCATAGCGCAGAATGGTCATGACAGCCATACCGGAGGAAAGCAACGTCAGCAATATGGCAATACCGCCAAGCTCCAGCAAAACCCTTCCGTTGGTGGCACTGCTGATTTCCTCGATATAGGATACCTTCTGGTTCCCTGGCTGTCCCTTATTCATACCGCGGCCGCCGGGCTCTCCTGCATTGCCAAAAGGGCCAGTTTCCTGTGTTGTAGAGACTTCTGCAGACTGTGACTGCAGCAGCGTATTGGTGAGCGGCACACTACCAGCGGCTCCGATTCCGCAGCCAAGCATGATGGAAATTAAAGTGACAATGAAGATTTCACATATAAACTGTAAGGCGATTTTTTTCTTATTCATACCAATGGCCGCCAGTACTCCGATTTCATATTTCCGCTCACGGATATGATAGATATTCAATACCACCAGAATCACTCCGCCGATGATCAGAACAACAGCCAGGAAATAGCCGGCATAGGTACTCAGATTTTCCAGTGGCACCAGGCTTTGTTCATAAGCTGCTACATCACTGGAGGATACCGTATAATCATCACTCAGTCCAAGCTTGCGTGCCTGTTCTTCGAATGTATCATAGGCCTCCACATTTTCAAACACATAGGTGCCGCGGGTCTGGGTGCGAAGCGCATTATCACTGGAGGAGGCAGCACTCTTTTCTGCAATACTGTTCAGCGCCTCATATGACATATAGATTTGATTTGCCGGATCCATGCTGTTCATCCCCATACCGGAATCTGTGGCAGAAGTAGTTGTATATATACCGACAACCTTGATTTTATAGCTTTCTTCCTCATCCGATGGATTGGTAAAGGTAATTGTATCGTTGATGGCGATATCATTTAAGGTTGCCAGCTCCTTATTGATTACACATTCCAGTGCAGCACTGCCCTCTGTGAAAAGCTCCCCTTCATGTAACGTGGCAGTTCCATCGCTAAAGGCTGTCATGGCAGCATAGGAGCTGTAGCCGGTAACTGTAAAATCACCCTGATTCTGCATACCTCCCATACCCTTTCCTTCCATAGGCATATTATTACCCTGAGAGTCAGCACTGGAGGAAGCTGAGGAGGTTGATACCGCATCAATAGAGGAGGCATTCAGTGAAGCACTCTGCGTATAATAAAAATCCTTTACCGAGTCTGCCTTCGCATACGTTTTTAATTCATCCAGAGACAGCTCCTTCATCCCGGACATTTTTTCTTTCATACTGCTGCGGGTGTCTTCTGAATCCTCCGGTGGGTTTTGCCGCAGCTCCTCCATCACAGACTGTCTGTCCATACTGATGGAAGCGGTGATATTCAGATTGGATAACCCACTTTCCCGTTCGCTGACAGCAGCCTGTCGAATCGACAAGGCAAGGCAGGCGGACAGACCGATGACAAGAGCAATACAGCCAATCAGAATGTTTCGGCCCTTTGACCGCGTTATATTTCGTAATGCATTTTTGATGATATACATGATGATTCTCCTTTCACGGATTCAGTATATCGTGGTCAGGTGATGAGGATGTGAACAAGTCATGAAAAACAAAGGAAAACACCCGCCGGGTGTTTCTGCTGTTCTATTCAAATTAGGGAATGCTGTATGTGTAAAAATGAAAGAAGAAGGAGAATTCCCTTTCTACAGGAGTCTTTCCTTCCTCTTATTCAATCTTAAACTTGTAGTTAAAGGGGATACATCCCTTTACTCGATTGGCCGCTGGTAAAATCTTCCCTCGACACTTTCGGTTTTGGTAACATTAACAAAGCTGGTCTGATCAATTTCACGAATTCTGGTGACCAGTCCTTTAACGTTCTGCGATTCAACCACCGTATACAGCATGGTTCTCGGTCGCCCGTAATAGGTGCCGATGCCCTCCACACGGGTAACACCATGGTGTGTGGAATTCTGGATTTCTTCAATGACGATATCCGGATTGCTGGTAACGATAAACAGTGTCATTCGCTTATAGCGGGTATGTACAAAATTGATTACCTGTGTGGAACAGAATTGAAAGATAATAGAGTACAAAGCTGCATTCCAACCAAACAGATACCCCGCAGCCACCAGCATCACAGCATTCATCGCCAGAATATAATTCCAGGCAGGCTGATTTGTTCTCTGGGAAATCCACATAGCAATAAAATCCGTTCCCCCGCTGCTGGCATTTCCACGCAATGCGATTCCCAAGGCAACGCCCTGCAGGATCCCACCGAATATAGTAATCAGCAGGATATCCTCTGTAATGTTTGTTCTTGGCAGAACCTCGACGAATACTCCGGTTAAAACAATCATGACACAAGAATACATCGTAAATTTCTTTCCAACTGTCTTATAGCCGATATATGCCGGTATGGCATTCAATGCAAAGTTGACGGCAGAATACGGAATCTGCATATCTAAATATTTTTCCGCATAGCGCTGAATAAATACGGTCAGTCCGGTGAAGCCTCCGGGAAACAGCCCTCCCGCATTGATAAAGGTATTGATATTGATAGCACAAAGAAGCGAACCTACGATAACACAGCCTACCGTGATCAAATCTCTGCCACTTATTTTTAATCTCATTCTTCTACTCCCTTTTTCTTTGGTCATGCATTATTATACTATCTTTTTTTCTACATGCAACCGTTTTCCCGATGATACCTGTTTACTTTTCAGGATGTAAATTTTCACTTTCGTATAGCACAGCTTACACGTTTTTTCGCAAGCACTTACACCTATTTTTTTCGATAAGTGATACTATTGCATTCCGCAAATTCATACAATGCATATGGAAGGAGAGTTGTCATGAAACAATTTTTAGCTGTTGCCGCTCTGGATGAGACGGCAGTAAAGCAAAATGAAATGCTTAAGAATTCCCGTATATACACAGAGGGATTTACCGTACTGCGGCATGAACATATGGAGTTTTCCGTTTTGGTGGATGGAGAGCTGTACAACCAAAGGAGCCTGCATGAGGAGCTGCAAAAGGCAGGCTTTCCAAAGCCTGCGGGTTTAGAGGAAACAGTTTTGTATGCGTATCTTTTGTGGGGAGAAAAAGCGATGCTGCATATGGAAGGGGCATATTCCTTTCTGATACAAGCCAAGGATTCCCTGTTCTGCGCAAAAGACCCGCTGGGACTGCGGCCTATTTATTATCTATTAGCGGATGATTGCATATGGATCAGCAGCCGGATACAAACGCTGCTGGACGCCGCGAAAAGAAAAGCAGTGCTGGATCGCAGTGGTATATTGGAGCTATTTGCCTTTGGTCCCAGCATCAGCGAGGATTGCACGTTGTATAAGGATGTTTCTGCACTTCCGATGGGTTACCTGCTTCGCGTTTCCAATGCAGAGCTGAAGGTAAAACAATACTACACTCTGCATGCCCTGCCTCATACCGATACACTGGAGGAAACATTAGAAAGGGTTCATGAACTGATGTGCGCATCCATCCATGCCCAGGCGGATGGTGCACAGGCCAGCTTTTTATCCGGTGGTCTGGATTCCAGTCTGATTACCAGTATCGCGGCCAGTGCAAATCCAAGCTGGCGAACCTATTCCCTGGATTATGAGGGAAACAAGGAGAATTTCAAGGGAAATATGTATCAGGTGTCAATGGATACCGCCTTCATTCAGGACATGTGTGCATATTGTCATTGCAGTCACACCCCGCTTATGATTACACAGCAGGAATTATGTGATTTGCTGGAGGATGCAATGGCTGCCAGAGAGACACCGGGTATGGCGGATGTGGATTCCAGTCTGCTGTGGCTGTGTCAACAGGTGGCAGAGCATGAGCAGGTTATATTGAGTGGTGAATGCTCAGACGAAATTTTTGGCGGATATCCGTGGTTTTACCGCGATGAGCTGAAGGATCTGGATACCTTTCCATGGCTTCGTTCCACAAAGGAGCGCATTTCCCTTCTCCATCCTGATCTGCGCGAGCTGCCGTTTGAGGATTATATCGCAAAACGCTATGCACAAAGTATAGAGAACATCGAATTTCTGGATACGGATACCGAGGAGGATCGAAGAGCAAGAATTCATACCGTTTTATGTCTCCACTGGTTCATGCAGACACTGGTAACCCGTCAGGTGTGTATGGGGGATGCCGCAAGCCTGAATATTCGCGCTCCCTTTGCCAATGTCAAGCTGCTGGAATATGTTTACAATATCCCCTGGAATATGAAATTTCTGCAGCAGGAGGAAAAGGGTATTCTGCGAAAGGCATTTGAACAGGAGCTGCCGGAAAGTGTCGCACATCGCAAGAAAAACCCGTTTCCGAAAACACACAATCCACAGTATGCCGAGCTGATCAGTAAACGCCTGCGTGAGCGTTATGATGATCCAAAGAGTCCTTTGCATCAGTTATTTGATGATGCAATGCTGAGGAAGCTGATTGAAAGCAAGGGGGAAAGCTTCCAGCTGCCATGGTACGGTCAGTTAATGAGCGGGCCGCAGCTGCTAGCCTATCTGTATCAAATCGACCGATGGATCATCACCCGGAATATCACGATTGAAAAATAGAAAATATAAGAAAAACGACAGACTATTCTGCCGTTTTTTCATGCTTCACTTCTGCTTCGTCCATGACCTTTTGCAGCTCAACCAGTTGGCTTGTTCTCAGCATTTCCCGAATCTGCCGCAGCTCCTTCAGGCAGTTTTTCAGTACATTGAATATGGAGGCAAGCACAAATAAGACACAGATGATAAGACAGTAAACAAAAATATCCATAAAGATTCTCCCTTCATAATTAAAATCAGTTCTACTACGAAGCATTAAACCATCAGAATATCCTCCAGAGCCTTTTTACTTGACAGTTATTTCCTTCACTCTTAGCCATATCTGATAGTTAATTATCTCATAAAATTAAAATATTTCCTATGTATAATATTAAGTTTTGTGTTTTTAAAATCCTGATTATATTATATAGATAACGCAATTTCAAAAACCTTATATAGAAACTGTTTTCTTAATTCATCAGACAAATGCCATTCCCATGCATCGTGTTTTTCATCTATCGGATGCAAATCCGAAACCATCAAAACTGAAGCAACTCGCATATGTAGATACCTTCCAACGCTGAATAAGGCTGAAGTCTCCATATCAACTCCTACACAGCCCTTTTCTTTCCACAAGCGTTCTTTATAGAATGTTTGCCTGTAAATAGCATCTGTAGAAACGATGGGTGCTACTTTATAATGAGAAAGAGCTGTCATCATTGCGTTTCGTAAGTCATAGTCCGGTGTACTGTATTCCAAATGTTCATAATAATGTAATGTGGTTCCTTCTTCGACATATGCTTTATTGGGAATTATTATTTCACCTGCTCTTGTTTTCCCAGCAAATCCTCCCATCAATCCAATAGAAATAACATTTTCAACTCCAAAAGCTTTGAGCACTTCGATTGTATCTGCTGCCATTGGTGCCCCGCGTCCACCATCCAGGAAACAGACCTTATCATCCCCTATTCGTTTATATATTTGGCAGGCATTCAAAAATCTTGGAAATTTATCCGTAATCAATTCTATTTTATATCTTCTCTTTATATAATCAAATCCACTCATATATAGTAATACAGCTGTTTTTGGCAGCTTAGCAAGCTTAGCTTCTGCGTGCTTTGAACTTACTTGTTTCTCACTTGTTATAACAGGATTTGTTACATCCTCTTTGTAAAACCACATTTTAACACCTCCTTTACAAAATCAAATCCATGCTAGTGCACCTGCAATCGTACGATTTTCATGGTAATGGATATATAAATTTCTATGTAGGACAAGTTAGATAATTATTTACCTATCATGATTAGAAATAAAGTCTTATACTTTCATACCTGATTTTTGATACAGACTCCTCTTCACACCCAATTCTCATTCAGATGCAGTCTCTTCTTTTTTCTCCAGCTGCACCTCCTGAATCTCCTCAAAGCGCTTTACAATCTTACCGGCCGTAATTGATAACTGACGCATATCCTGATAGCTGCGTTCAAAATCATTGCTCACTGCCTGATAGCGCTTATCAAAGCGTTCAAATTCCACCTGCAGATGCTTCAGCTCCTGCTGAATCTGTTCTACATGCTCATTGCGCTGTACCCCCAGATAAATAGCGCGGATTGCCGTCAGATACGCCATCAGCGTTGTCGGCGACACCATATACACCTTTTCGGCATAGGAATACTGCACCACTTCATCACAGCTTGCATAAATATAGGAAAACACCGCTTCTGCGGGAAGAAACATACAGGCAAACTCCGCTGTTTCCTGCGGTAGGATATACTTTGACGCAATGGCACGGACATGCTTTTTCACATCCTGTACAAACGCAGCCTGTGCTTTTGCTTTCTCCTGCGCCGTATCCGCATGCATGAGGCGGTTATAATTCTCCAGCGGAAATTTAGCATCAATACAAATCATACGCAGTGGTTCACTCGCAAACAATACAGCGTCTGCAATCATGCCATTGCTCAGCTTATACTGCTTCTGATAGCGGTGCTCATCCGTTCCCATTGCCGTCTCCAGCAGACTGTATAGCTCTATCTCACCAAAAATACCTCTTGTTTTTTTATCATTCAGAATATTCTGCAGCTGCAATATAGAAGCGGACACCTCTTTTATACTCTGCTGGCTTTCATCCAGCTTTCCCATCTGCTGCAACACCTTTCCAAACACCTGCGTTGTGGTCTGATAGCCATGATGCAGGTTTTCATTCAATGTAAGCTCCAAATGGCTCATCCGCTGTTCCACATTTTCATGCAGAGACTGCAGGTCTGTCTTCATCAGCTGGGAAATCTGTGTCTGTAACAGCATCAGCTGATTGTTCCACTGCTGCTGCATGGCAGCCATATCCTCACGCTGGCCGCTCAGCTCCCGCAATATACGCTCCTGTTCTGTTCCCCTTGTTGGACGAAGCTGCAGAAACAGAAAGATAAACAGCAGCACAACGCAAAGAATTAAAAATATTAACACATACAATTCCATAATTATCTCTCCTAGCGGTTTTCATTATATCATACATTCCACTCAGGCATTCAGAAAAGATAAATAACGCTTGCATAGCTGCATACTTCTGCGAATACAGCGGACATCCACAGAAACAAACAGCTCGCTTTCATCATGGAACTGTACAATGCAGCCCTTCTCTTTGCGGCGGATCTCATCCACGGCACGGTAGTTGATCCAAATACATTCCGGATTGCGCAGTGCTCTTGTTGGAAACAGAATATCCTGATATACCTCGGATAAAAGAATCGGTACCTTTTGATGAATATCCAGATTGCACGCTGCCGCTTCCCTCCTTCCCTCACAGGTACTTCCATAACGCAGGCACAGTCTTTGCAAAATCACTAGCAGCGGCTCCTGTAAAACAGTCTGCTGTCCGTTTTCCTGTACCATAAGACAGCTTCGTTCGTCAATTCTACGAAGATAATATACCATTGTCCCCCTCCTTCAACACGATATGCTCCTTATGGTTATAACACATATGGATAAAAACCGGAGTAAAAATCATCAAATACGGAAGAGAAGCATATAAAATATGAGAATAAAAGCGGTAAATGAAGCTTTCAGGCGAAAAAAAGGAACAGAGTATGTGCTCTGTTCCCATTTCTCAATTACTAGCAGCAGCCCCCGTCGCATCCGCCACCGCATCCGGAGCATCCGCTTTCCTGAGCTGCCATCTGCTGCTCGTATACCAAGGTATCGATGACGATACATTCGATTTCCACCTTGACATCCTTCGGCAGACGAGCCACCTGTACACAGCTTCTTGCCGGATATGGTTCTTCCAGATAGCTGCCGTATACTTCATTCAGCTTATCAAAATCATTCAGGTCGCTTACAAAGATCGTTGTTTTCACAATGTGCTTATAATCCAGGCCCATATCAGCAAGAACTGCCTTGATATTTTTCATGACCTGATGTGTCTGTTCCTCAATAGTGGTTCCTTCTACTTCTCCGGTTTCCGGATTCAAAGGAATCTGTCCGCTCAGGTAAACAAAATCACCCAGCTTTACTGCCGGAGAATACGGCCCCAGCGCCTTTGGTGCATTTGCAGGTTTCACTGCTTTTAAAAATACGTTCATAATAGCCTCCTAGTCTAAATCGTCATCCATTTGTGACAAGATCTGCATTTCGATTCTGGCTGCCATACCATCCTTGGTATCCAGAACCTTAATTTCAAAGTTTTCAAATTCTATTTCACGGCCTTTGCGGACCTTGCGATGGTTGTTTAATTCAAAGATCCAGGCAGCGAAGGTTCTAGCTTTTGTTTTCGGCGCATCCTGATCTTCTACGTATGTATCGAAGAAATCGACAAGTGACACATTGCCATCGATCGTAAAGGTATGGTGTCCGATTTCAACGACATGATTGGGAAGAGGATCATATTCATCATAAATCTCTCCAACCAGCTCTTCCAATACATCCTCCAGTGTTACAATTCCCACGAATACATGTGAGGTCAGGGATTCCTCAACGATCGCCATATGCTCTCTTGATTTCTGGATATCCTCCAAAACCGCTGGCAGCTTCTTTCGCTGTGTAACAAATACCGGCTCCTGCATCATTTCGGAAATAACGATTTCCTTATCCTCCAGCAATGCATCCAAAACATCACGGACACGCAGGATACCGACAACCTCGGTCGTCTGATAGGAAATCACAGGTAAACGGGACAGCTTATGATCATGCAGAACCTGCTTCATCTGATCATAGGTCGCATTGTCATACAGAAAGACCACCTGATCCTTGGGAACCATGATATCGCGAACGTTTTTATCGTCAAATTCAATAACGCTTTCAATCAGCTCGCGTTCTTCCTGTTCCAGAACCCCCTCCTGTTCAATCGTTGATACGATTTCCAGAAGCTCATCCTCTGTCGCCGTTACATTTTCTATTTCCATTTTCTTTTCCCAGTGCGTCTCAATGGACTCTACAATAAAGGAAATCGGACGAAACAGCAATACCATGACAGACAGCGGCTTTGCCATGAACAAAGCGACGGCTTCCGCTTTTGCCTTTGCTACAATTTTTGGCGTGATCTCTCCAAAGGTCAGAATCAGCACCGTCATAATTCCGGTCGCAACCGCCACACCGGCACTTCCGAACATTTGTGTAAACAGCTCTGTCGCGATTGAAGTAGCCAGAATATTAACAACGTTGTTACCGATCAATATCGTTGTAATAGCTGCCGTAAAATTTTTGGAAATGCTGTACGCCGTACGGGCACGCTTGTCTCCGTTTTTCGCCATCTGCTTCAGACGTATCATATTCACTGAGGAATATGCGGTCTCCGTTGACGAAAATAATGCACTGAAAGCTACCAGTATAAGTAAAACGATGAGAAGACATATTTGCGATCCATCCAAGAATTACCACTCCCTACCGTATGTCCGTTTAGAAAAAGATGGTTGAAAGACTCTTCACCATAGTCAATATTATAAACGAAAATTGGAAAAATTCAATGGAAACGACTATATTCTTACGATATCCTCAGCCATTTTCATCACATTTTCTGACAAAGCCCTCATAATCCATATATACGGGTGCAGAAAGATAGATATTGTTATTCGACCAGCGCAAAAGACTTTTTCCGCCCCGGGATGCACCGATTGCTATTTTGTGCAGAAGCTCCTCATGATATGCCTTGCAATAAACCGGAATCAGGGCCTCTGAATTATCCGTTGTACTGAAATGCATGGCATCCTGTATTTCATACGCTTCTGGCATACGATACGCATGCTCACGGATTTCCAGTGTCACAAGATTGCGAAAGCATTTCATACGGCAGGTTTGTTCATCAATCCGAATATGACAGGTATCCCGTTCAAACTGCTTCATATACCAGTAGCCCAGACAGCACATCGCCTCCAGCGTACACGTTGTGGAAGCCGAATTCTGATCCTCAACGATCTGAAACCGGATATCCTCCCCTACGATCCTCCCCTCAAAGCTTTGCTGCCTGGTATGCTGCATCTGTTCGCTGCATAATGTCACATCACTCATGTGCTCCCTTCTTGCACTTGTGAGTAAAAAATTTCGATCATTCATTTGTAATTTCCAGAAATTCACAGTATCCCTCCTATGTATAAATATGCGATTGGTGTTCACAATAATGTCAGGAGGTAAGAAAAAATGAAAAAAGAAAAAACAAGCAAAAAGACACGTTTCGTTGCAGCTCGTCGTAACAGTGATGGTACATTGAGCGAGTTCAAGGATGACAACGGAAAGACGTACGATTACGAACAGGCTTTAGAGGCTGTTGAACAGGGTATGATCGAAAACGCACTTCCATTCACAGGACGTGATGGCGCTCGTCATATCCGCGGAATCAACGACGGAGACGAATCTACAAACCTGCGTAACCTGAAAGAGTTCTAAGAAGCGAAAAAAAGAAAGAACATGTGTGCCAATTACGGCAAATGCACATGTTCTTTTTTATTGCTTGATTGCATAGTAAACACAAGGATGTACACTTCCCCGATATTCCACATCGACTGTGCGCGATATTCGCTTCATACCGCATGCTTCCATAACCCGGCAGCTTGCAATATTTTCCTGAAAGGCTCCCCCGCATACCGTATGATAGCCCTTCGCAAACAAATCCGCAATGACTGCACGTAAAGCCTCACTCGCATATCCGCAAGAATGATAATCGGGATGTATAACATACCCAAGCTCAATGGTATCTTCTACGATTTCCACGGTATTTACAAAGCCAATCAGCTTGTGTTCCAGATAAATACCACGCTCATAGCGGCTGTCATCCTGTGACCATTCCATAAATTTATCAAACAGCCGTGCCACCTCATCAGGAGAGGTGAAATCCGGCAGCATGAAGGTTTCCTTTATTTTTTCATTGCATAACAGCTGTTCCATAGCATCCTGATCCGCTTCTGTAAAGGGCTGCAGAATCAGCCGCCTTGTTTTTATCATCACACGTTTCTCACTCATTTTCTTCCATCTCCTCCACCTGCATTTGCAATGCCAGACAATAGCCCTGAAGCTGTTTCACAAAATAGAATATAAGAAATACCAGAAGCAATATGCCCACTGCACAAAGGATTCCTCCGATCAGACGGATATAGACCACCGCCTGTAAAAGAGAGGTACTGGAAAGCCCCCGCCAGGTACAGTAGAATATACCGCATGCGCCAAGCAGTATGGCAAGCAAAAGTACCGTCGTGCTGCGTTTTTTCTCCACTGCGGGAAAAACAAGTAAAACGAGCAGAAAGGTAATTACCTCAAAGGGACGCAGCTCCTTTAACAGGATACCGGCTGCCTTTGAAAAGGAAAAGGTGGCTGTGGATATGGTATCCAGAATTATGCGGGATACATAGGTTGAGGAAATCAGCGGTTCCTTTAACAATGCGAATACCGATGGATAATCCGTTAGCTGCAATAAACGCGCCCCCAGAAACAGATATGGCAGCAAAAGCAGAATAAGCGCTGTAAGGGTAAGCAAATAAAGAAGATGGCGGCGCTTCGCTCTGGTATCGACAAAGCGGTCCAGCAGTTCTATCATTGTGTCAGCCAGTCCTCTCCCTTGATGACCTCAACATTGGATAAGCCGGGATAGTCAAGCTGCCGCAGCGCCTCATACAAAATGATAGCCGCGCAGTTGCTGAGATTTAAAGAGCGGGCATTGGCAACCATTGGCAGACGCATGCAGCGATCCAGCTGTCTGGACAGCAGCTCTTTGGGTATTCCGGTACTTTCTTTACCGAGAATAAAATAAATATCGCCTTTACACGCAGTAAAATCAAACTGCGATGGTGCCTTTTTTCCATAACGGGTCATATAGTAATAATTGTCACTGGGATGTTGGGATGTGAAATCCTCCCAGTTTTCATAAACGGTATAATCCAGCTCCTTCACATAATCCATACCGGCTCTTTTCAAATGCTGTTCATCCAGTGAAAAGCCTAGTGGTTTGATTAAATGCAGACGGGTATTGGTCGCCATACAGGTACGCATCATGTTGCCGGTATTCTGCGGGATTTCCGGTTCATATAATACCAGATGCAGCATATCAATTCTCCATTTCCATAAAAGCTATCAGCTTTGCCAGGGCTCGGCCGCGGTGAGATACCTTGTTTTTTTGTTCCTCACTCACATTGGCAAGTGTGGTTTTATAGGGTGGGTAATAGAACATCGGATCATAGCCAAAGCCTCCCTCTCCCTCTATATGCTCTGCGACAAGACCCTCTACGACACCTGTAAACACATATTCCCTGCCATCCGCTGTCACATAGGCAATCGCACAGACGAATTGACAGCCTCGATCATTCACATCCTTACACTGGTCTATGATATATTGATTTTTTACTTCATAGGAGGTATCGCGTCCCATGAAGCGTGCCGAGTAGATACCGGGAGCACCATTCAGTGCATTGACCGCAAGTCCACTGTCATCCGCAATCACCTCAATGCCCAGACGCTCATGAATCACTCTTGCCTTAATCAGTGCGTTTTCTTCAAAGCTCGTACCTGTTTCCTCAATCTCAATAGCCTCCTCCAGATCGAGCAGGGTTTTTACTGTATATCCCAATGGCTTCAGCATTGCCGCAAATTCCTCCGCCTTGTGTGCATTGGCGGTTGCCAGCATTATTTGTTTCATATCGTCATCTCCTTGATTGTTGTCACTTCTTTATTGATAAACCACTGCTTAGGGTATTGCTGGTGACGATTGTACAGCACCAGCTGATATCCCTCTTCCCCATCATAGCCGATATCCACAACACCATAGCGAAACAGCGTATCCTGATTGGCAATTCCCTGTTTAAGTGCAAAAAATAGCAGCTTCTTTTTCTGTTCCAGAGATATCCGGGATTTTGTAAAGCGATGCGGCTTTTGACGGAAACCGCGATAATACTGTGTTAACAAAATCGCATCGACAAAGTGCTCATTTTGGTTTCGTAATAGTGGATAAAAGCAGCGAAACAGCTCATAGGGCTGATAGGGACGGGGCAGCTTTTCGTATTCCTGTCCAAGCTCCATGAATAAGGCAAAGGCACTGTCATACCAGTGCAGCTGTAATATCACCGTTATCACATAACGGCAGACAGCGCTGTTCCAGAATTTTTCTACAGCATGAGCACATGTATGAATCCGCTTCATTTCTTCCTTTGTCAGCCATGCGCTGGCAGTCACGTCATAGGGTGCCGTATCCTGAAAGATAAAATGATAGCTTTCCTTCTGCCTTCGAAGCTCTGTTCCCTTCAACAGCTTTAAGATGCCCAACTGCACCTCACTTGCCTGTAGTGAAAACAGGGTATCAAACGAGGTCTGAAAGGAAGCTATATCCTCATAAGGCAGGCCTGCAATCAAATCCACATGCATGATGCAGCCGCTTGCTTTCAGCCGTGCAATTACTTCCTTCAAGCGTTCATTATTTTGTATCCTTCCAACAGATTCCAGTGTTTTTGTATTGAAGGACTGCACACCGATTTCAAAACGGAAACGACTGGTATCCGCCTCCTCGCAAAAAAATCGCAACAGCTCCTCACTCAGCGTTTCCGCTACGATTTCAAATTGGAACGTCTGATGAAGGCAATGTTCATTCATATAGCGTGCAATTTTCAAGGCCCGCGCAGGATTGGAATTAAACGTGCGATCCAGCAGCTTGACCTGCTTTACATCGCTGTCCTTTAACTGCCTGAGAATGCCCATAATATAGTCCATGGAAAACATACGTACCTTACGGTCGGCGGAGGACAGACAGTAGGTACAGCCGTATGGACAGCCCCTGCTTGTTTCCAGATAGAAATACTGCCTTCCCATAGCTTGCTGATCCATTTCCATAAAATACGGATTGTCAAAGCCTTCCAGCCACGACAGATCGCACCTTTGATATTCCGTATTCGGAAACTGCTTTGTATATATTCCGGCAACCTCATGAGGCTGCCCCTCTTCCAGCATGGTGATGTATTCCCAGATGCTCTGTTCCCCTTCTCCGATACTGATGGCGTCCACGCCCTCATCCAGCAGACGATAGGATTCGTAGCTGACCTCCGGGCCGCCCACAACGATATGCAGCCGGGGATCGTGCTGCTTTAAAAGCTGGATAATTGTTTTGATCGGCTGGATATTCCATATATAGCAGCTAAAGCATACGACATCCACCTCCATAGACAGAATATCGCTTGCAATCTGTTCTTCCCGTTCCTTGATCGTGTATTCACGTATTGTGACACGCTCCCTGTGCGGACAGGTCGTGTATAACCAGCGCAGTGCCAGATTCTTATGTATGTATTTGGCATTGCATGTCGTCAGCAGAACTTTTTTCACTTCTTCACCTTCTCGCTATTTATTCTAACAAATTTTACGTAAATATGCTATGATTAAACAGGTGATATGAATGAAAGCAATGGATTTTCTGGATACTCTGTTTTTTGACCCGGACATTACCATAACCGATATGCATAAGGGTCTGACAAATCAGAACTTCCTTCTGAACATGAATCAGGAAACCTATGTGCTGCGGATTCCCCGCGCAGATAGTGAACATATTGTGAACCGTCATCATGAAACGATGGCACTGGAAGCGATACAGGCACACGATATTGATGTGGAAACAATTTACTACGATGAAGCAAGCGGATATAAGGTAACGCGCTATCTGGCGGATGCGAAAACCTACAGCGAATGTGAAGACCCGCTCAAAATTGAAAAAACCGCAGCTTTAATGAAACGATTTCACCAGTTGAACAAACAGGTGGATGCGGATTTTGAGCCAGTCCGTCTACTGCAGCAATATCAAAGCCGTGTCCGGCAGCCGCTCTATGACCTTCAGCCATATGAGGATGTGGTGCAGGCGGTATCCCAACTGCACAATCCCAAAATCCTCTGTCACAATGACTGGGTGGATGGGAATATCCTGTTCACAAAGGATAAAACCTATCTGATCGATTATGAGTATGCCGCAAACAATGACCCGCTGTTTGATGTCATGTCTTTTCTGAGTGAAAACCAGATCGAAGACCCTGCTTTACGGGAACGCTTCTATGCGGTATATTTTGATAAACTGGATGACACTCTGCGCCATCAGCTGGATATCTGGGAAAGCTTTCAAAACCTGCTGTGGTGTAACTGGGCCATGATGATGTGGGAAAGCCGCGGGGAAGAAATTTATCGAAGCATTGCAAAGGACAAATATGAGGCGCTGAAGAGAAAGCACACCATACTATCGGTGTAAGGCTAAGTTCTACAGAATACCCGAACGCAGGGTTTCTTCTCTTATGGTGAATAAGCGAATCATATGTATGCCCTATATCTTGTTTGCATACAAAAACGAAAAGATGCAGGATGATACTTGCATCTTTTTTAGGTTTATATTTTTAAGAAAGCATGAATTGTCAGAGACTTTTTCCCATCTTTGGGAATATGAGAAGCATGAAATACAAAAAGCTTATGCATACCCATCCTTTTGTGTCTTATGCTCCTTCCTTTTTAAGTGAGAATGAATCCGTAATAGAAGCTGCATGTTTTTTTATATTATGCACCAACCCCATCAAAACAATATGCCTGCTGTCCCCTTATGCAAGTCCTCATGCCGCATCCTTTCTCTGAAATATCCAGCGAGTTATGACATACAGCAAGCTGCAGGAAAGCGTTAAGGTTAGGATGCCATGCAGATACGTATAGGAGGAATAGCCGCTAAGAATTTCCACCGGATTAAAATAGGTAAATGGTAGCCAGGCAAACCATGCCTCCATGTTTTGCGGCTGTGCGATTCCCATACCCAGCAGTAATATGGCAAGCGTCAGAACCAGCGATACCATCTTATTTTGGCAGATGACATTGAATAGCAGATTCAGCAGCATGCAGAAGGCAATCACGAGTAATGCCATCACGATCACATATCCTGTAAACTGCCACATCGGCATAAGATCAAACTTCGTATTTGGACTCTGCACATGATAAGGTATAGAGAAATAACGGGTAATGCCAAGCGTATACGTCATCGCATTATTTTCCTCCGTTTCCGTCAGAGTATTTTCCATTTGTTCCAGCGATGTCAGACCATGCACATTGGTTAACACCGGGGCCTGCACGCGGTCATAATGATCAAACATTGCGAAGCATAACGAAAGCAAAAGCAGGGGTACGAGAAAGATCGCAGTAAGAGCAGCCATATTGCTGCGCATTTTCTGATGCAGATAGTGAATACGCTTGCGTGGCTGTGACAGCAGCGTCTTGAGCACACCGCTGTCCTTATCCTCATGGATCGTATCAAAGCACAGAAGGGTTATCAGAATAACCGGAAGAATAGGAAACAGACTGCGGATAAACTGTACGATCAGTGTGGAGCTATCCGTTGTAGAGTAGGTGAGGGTATCAATATGCTGCTTCTCGAGCTGATCATAAAAGCGTGCGGTAAACTGATAATAAGGAAACATCTGCGTTTCATCCCCCATCATAAACTCATTGGCCCAATCCGCTGCAATCTCGCTGTCTGTGAACTCCGGCAAACCGCGTTCCTTGCGTAAGGTCTGCAGTGTATCCTCCTGTGTTATGTAATCATGGTAATATAAATCATAATTTCGTGTTTTATACAGTGCGGATACGCGCCGTGCCTGCAGAAGATTCACTTCGGCAAAGCTTTTATTCACATTCTTCCAGTCCTTTTTTTGAATCGCAGCCTTCAATTCCTCACTCTTTTTGCTCAGCGTTGTAAAATACCCGGCTGTTTCATCGGACATTAACAAAAACAGTTGATTTTTAACCTTGTTTTCTGCTTCCAGAGCATTTACATACAAATCTCTGTGCTCCAGAGCTGCTTTTTCATTCAAATCCACAGCAGTCAGAATACCGCAGAGCAGCACACACAGCATAGCAATCCATAGCTTACGCTTTCGCAGCAGCTTTTTTATTTCCAGCATCATCGTGTACCTCCTTCCAGATCCTTCCTTTTCACAACTATGATATTTAGGATAAAGAACAGCAGAATACCGGCAATACACAAAGCCGTGCACGGAAGCAGGTCAAGCGCAAAATCATGTGTCACGATTTCTATCGGAGCCATGTAAAAGAATGGGACCCAGGAAAACAACGGCAAAGAGGAGCCGAAAATCCGGATGAGAAAATAAATCAGAATTAGCACAGAGCCTGCGCACAGCATCGTATTGGATATCGTTTTCTGCCAGGAGGCAAGCAAAGCGGCAACCATCATATAAAATACAAGGACAAGGAAGGTAAAGGGTATAACTCTCACCATCAGCCCGGACCATGGCATCACATCATAGGTATGCACAACATATGGATACGCACTGCTGCCCATTCCATACGTAGTCAGCGGCAGGATGGAAAACAGAGCGAGTGCTGCCAGAAAAGCAACCAGGATCACAATGGTTGCGGATATGACCTTTGCGATCATAAGCTTCTCCCTTGCGATGGGCTGACTGTAAATCGTTTTAAATGCGCCGCTTTCATAATCATGGCAGATTTGATCCGCCATAAGTAGCATAACCACCACCATAAGCAAAAGCATGGTATCCTGCTGGAAGATTTGTAAAAGAAAATTCAATAGATTAGGCTCATACGGTGTCGTATAAGGCGGAATATTTTGTTCCTGGAAGTAGCGGTAAAAGTCCCTGTCTGTTTCCAGTGATTTTCTTGTAATACCGTAATCCTTTAATTCATCATGATAAAAGCCATGATCCATCATCGAAAGAAGGCTTTCTGCACGTCCGATTGCATATGCATTGATATTCTGCCAGTCATAATACTCGGATGCCTGCCGCATTAGTGTCCAGCTGTACAGATTATCATTGATTTCACACCAGCCGTATGCTTCTTCTCTTTGTCCCGGTGTTTCCTGATTGTTTGGTGTAAATTGCAGCTCATGCATCAGATCACCACAGCGCGTGCCGATAATCGTATTCTGATTATGCAGCTGTATGATCAAATCGTCCTCATAGCTTTTTGCCTTCTGCAAAGAAAGTGCATAAACAACCGAGAAAAAGCATAGAAAGGCCGCAAAGGCTGCCAGAATACGGCGTCCCTTCCAGCTTCTTCGCAGTTCAGCCAGAATCATATCCTTCACGCCGCATCACCATACACTTCCCGGTAAATGGCTTCAATGTCAACATCCTCTTTGACAATATCGAGCACCTGTATGTCACGCTCTATCAGCTTTTTCAGATAGATGTTTATTCCTTCCTCATCACGGAACATCGCCTTCACTCCCTGACCATCGCGCTGCAGCCTTGCTTCCTCGACCGGTATGGATAAGGCAGTCTCAAGATCCTGTTCATGCACATAAAAGGTATACACATACGCATTGTGTACAGCTGATGGTGTTTCCACGATTTCTCCCTGGTTAATACAGATGATACGGTCTGCCACCTTTTCAATCTCCCCAAGCTGATGCGAGGAAATCAGGATCGCCACATCCTCCTCATCCGCAAGCTGGCGAAGCTCCTGCCGAAGCTCCATAATCCCCCGGGGATCCAGTCCGTTTGTAGGCTCATCCAGAATCAGAAATTTCGGATGCCCCAGCAATGCGATTCCCAGACCGAGACGCTGCTTCATTCCCATGGAATATTGTCCTGCACGTTTTTTGAGATTTTTTCCTAGCCGTGTGAACTCCGCTATTTCCTGAACCCGCTTCTGATCGACATGCTTCAGCTTTGCGAAATACTGCAGATTTTCATAACCGCTCAATGTAGGATACAATCCCGGTGCTTCTATCATGGCGGATACATATTGCAAAGCAAGCTCACGCTCCTTCGCCAGATCATGTCCCTCGATGATAATCGTTCCGCTGCTTGGATACAGCAGGGATGCCATACACTTCATCGTTGTTGATTTCCCAGCGCCGTTTGGCCCGATGAAGCCAACGATCTCATGATCCTGAATAGAAAAGCTCACATTTTTTAAAACCTCATGCTTTCCAAAGGATTTACATAAATATCTTACCTCAGCCCTTATCATAAATGCCTCCATTCTCTCACCTTATGTGAGTATAAATGTTTATGAAAGTATTTCAAATCATTTCGTCTTGATGTTCTTTCACACATTTACTCCCCAATGCTTCTATCGTTATTGTAAATGGGGATAAAGAAAATTGCAACTATTCATGCGTAAAAAAACTGATACCAGGTATCAGTTCGTTATGCTTTACAGTCTATTGGGGAATAACGCACAGCATACAAGAAGTATTGCTGCTATAAAAGCTGTTTAGTAGCGTCCTATTCCCGTTCATTATTACATCACTTATTCCATGCCTTACTAAGCATCCAGCAGCTATCGTACACTTTCCCCTTCTCTAACGGAGAAAACCTCTGTCTGTTCCTTCACAGCTGTCTTTTCAATCAGGGCATTCATATGCTGTACGATATCACTGGCATATGCGGCATAATCGTAAACGAGTGCCGTAAGCGTTGGTGACATCACAGTACATAGCTCATGTCCGCCAAAGCTGATTACGGATGTATTCTGCGGTATGGCGATATGATATTCTCTTGCGAATTTTGTTAAAGGTACAGCCATTTCATCCCGTTCCAGCAAAAGGAGATCAAATTTCTCTGTAAATACCTCTTTGATTTTCTCATAGATATCCCCATAGCTTCCATCACACAGGCACAGCTTGAGATCGATCGGCTGCCGTTTTTCATGGTAAGCATTCCGGATACCCTGCAGACGCTGTTCTGCCAGCTCCTGCTCAGTACCAAGGTAGCGAACGATCAGCTGTTCCTTTTTCAGCATATACGCCCCCAGAACCTCACCAGCCTGTACTTCATGAAAGCAGCAGCTATTCAGCTGTTCTTTTTTCTCATGCAGAAAAAGCACCGGTATGGAGGTTGTCCGCATCTGCTTCTGGATAAATTCCGTACTGGAACAGCTCTCAACCAGAATCCCGTTTACATTTTGGACGATATAAGAGGTGAGATATTTCTCCTCAAGCTCCTCCACTCCATCCGTTATGCAGATGGAAAACGTAATATTTTGTTCTCTGAGTACATCCTTTAATGCCTGTATAATATTTCTGGTACGCGGCAAAGTGATATCCTTCACCAGCATACCGAAGCGGTAATTCCTCTGTTTTGCTTTTACATTTGTTTTTGATTTTTCGCCCTTTGGCTCCGTTGTCTTTTCGTTTGTCTTATTTGCTTTACTTCCTCTGGCAACATAACCGGTTTCCTGAATGGCAGCACGTATCCTCTCTGCGATCTCCTCCCGTACATTTTCCTGTTTGAGAAAGCGGGATACGGTTGCTTTGGAAACACCGGCAAGTTCAGCAACGTCCGCAATCGTAGCTTTTTTCATACTCGAACATCCTTTCCATGAGTCATATAGCTTTATTTTACATTATTTTCTAAAATTTTGAAACCTTTTTTTCTTCTACGGTTTTCAAAAGGCGCTCCAGCACATAGGCAACCCCGTGTTCAGCATTGCTTCGCGTCTGATAATTGGCAGCTTCTTTTATGATATCCGCTGCATTTGCCATCGCAAAGCTGTAGCGGAATTCCTGCATCATAGAAAGGTCGTTCAGGCTGTCTCCAAATACCATAACTTCATCCGGATGCAAGCCCTGTTCTTCACACAGCTTTTTCAGTGCCAGCCCCTTTTGTGCATGGGCGGCTGTGATTTCGATATTATCCGCAATGGAATTGGTGACAGCAGTATGCTTGAGTGCTTGCAGCTGTGTACGCACAAAATGCAGCTGCTGTCTATCGTCCCCAAAGGCTTCCAGTTTATATAAGATAGGCTTCTCCTGCAGATAACGAAAGACATCTTCAATTTCTCTGTCATAGCTTCCAAAGGAGGATTCCTCCATAAGCCTGGATATTTCATCATCCCGCATGCCCTGCTTACGCATATGCTGCATAAACATCGCCCTGCCCTTTTCCGGTGAGCTGCTGACAACTCCCTCGTCTGTATACATATGATAAGGCAGTCCGCTGTTCTCCAGAATATGGATTGCGGCAATAGCGGTATCCAATGGCAGCGGCGTATGAGAGAGCCGTCTTCCCTGTGCATCCGTTATCAAAGCTCCGTTTAACAGCAGACAGTCACAGCGAATCCCCTCTTTTTCAAACATAGGCGCCACACTTTGATAATTTCGGCCGGTTGCGGCCATAAACGTGATACCAGCCTGTTGAAGGTTATGAATCGCCTGAATATTACGCAAAGGCAGCTGATGGGCTTCATCCAGCAGGGTACCGTCCAAATCACAGGCTACAAGTTTAATCATAGAACAACCTCTCTTTCGCATACCTGTATATTTTACCATGCATTCGACTTTCTTCACAATGAAAATCGTGCTAGAATAAAGAAAAGACAGGAGTTGATCAACATGCTGGAAACTGGCAGCAAAGCTATTGATTTTACATTACCGGATGAACAAGGCAATCCGGTTTCCTTACATTCCTTTAAAGGGAAAAAGGTTGTGCTGTATTTTTATCCTAAGGATAATACCCCGGGATGCACAAAGCAGGCCTGCGCATTTAAGGCAGCCTATGATGAATTTAAACGAGAGGATATCGTGGTCATTGGAATCAGTAAGGATTCCAGTGCTTCCCATGTGAAATTTAAGGAGAAATATGAATTACCGTTTCTTCTGCTTTCGGATACTGAGCTAAAGGTTATTCAGGCCTATGATGTCTGGAAGGAAAATAAGCTGTATGGAAAGACCTATATGGGTGTGACGCGTTCCACCTATGTGATCGATGAGGAGGGCATCATTATAAAAACCTTTGAGAAGGCAAGCCCTGCCAACAATGCGGCGGATATCCTCCAGTATCTGAGAGAGAACAGGTAATTGAAATTCCCGTAATATGGAAGCTGTATGATTGAAGCGGATAAGAGCTTCCTAAATGCAAAAAAATGAGCAATGCTCATTTTTTTTGACGAATACGTAAAAGACTGCTGTTCAGATTGCGGCTTGCCTCACTTCCTGTAGCTTGCAGCTGCAGGTGATATTGCATACAGATCAGGCTGGAGGTCACCGCAAATAGTAGAAAATGCTCCATGATCAACAGACAGATATCGATCGTCAGTGTGCTTTCCTTTGCATAGCTCAGATACAGCAAAGACAGACCTGTATACACGATTGCAAACAGCTGCAGCGATGTTGTGACGGATACGGCTGCGGCCTCTTTATGTATTGACATCTTCCTTCGCTTTTGAACAAGGAAGCTGATCAGAAAGCAGCCTAGAACAAAGCCGGTTCCCAGTGCCGCCTTACGCAGAACATCCTCTGCCGTTTCCGCATGCAGATAAACCAATATGCCATACAGGGGAAGATCAACCAATATGTACAGCAGCATAACCGGTAAACGGGTAGTCGTTAAAGAATGCCTTCTTAGTGTGAAGAAAACAATTCCAGCACTCACTGCAAGCAGCAGTGTGGCTATACTCAAAGATCGCATGCCTGTTCCCTCCCTTCGCTTTGCAGCATTAGCTTCTGCTGATGCAATACCGCAAGCATGTGCTGCTGCAGCCATAAAAGCAGCTCTGTACGCATGATATATACATACTCCTCCTGCTGTTCACGTTCCTCCTCATGAAAGCTGTAATACTGAATTTTCATTTGCTCCACATCCTGAACGGATATGGTATTAAGCTGATGTAGTGCTAATAGAACAGCATTTATAGCATGGTATCCAGGCTGCTCCACACGCTGGCGAGGTGCCATCATGACATATCCATGCTCCCTGGCATAGGGTACCTCCTGATACAATCCGGTATACGCACACAAATATGAAAGAACCTCACATACATACTCACGGATACCTTCCTTTTCCTGCACCGGAATCTGTGATGCGGCGGCATAATACAGCTGCTCCAGCAGCTCCTCCTCCGGATCAATGCCGTGTTTTTTTCTGCCATGCAGAGCTGAAGCATACCGGTTGATCCAGAAAAACGGCAGAATCGCTGATATAACATCGACAAGTGAAGCGATCAGAAAGCAGATCAGTGCCGTATTACGCGCTGCCTCTGACTCGGTAAAGCGTGAGAAGGCAATAACGGTTATATCGGTAAAGGAGCGGTTTTTCAGATAGCTTGTATCCAGTGCTTTCATAATGACATTCACTGTTTTCGCATCCAGTGCCTGCAATACCTTGGCATGGTCCTTTAAAGCATAATAGCTGTCCGATATTTGCAGCTCCAAATCAATACGGAACTTCTGATATTCCTCCTGATGCATATTCTGAAACGGCAGAAATGCACGCAGCAGGCTGGTTACTGCAGCTTCCTGCTCCTGCTGGCCGGAACCGAGAATGTTATGTTTCTGCTGAAGCGTTTGTATATCGGTAAGCTTTAGCTCTTGAAATTGCTGGTACTGTGTCACCATCTGCATAAGCTGATCCAGTGTCACCTGCATTGGTTTTAGATCCTTCATGCTGTCTGCGCCGGCTTCCTTCAGAAAAGAATTCAGTGTATCCAGCAAATGATTATAGGAAAGTGTCAGGTTCTGAAATTCTGTATAGGTCTTTTGGGAGGGCTGTTTGCGCGTTCCGGAAGACAGCTCATCCAGCTCCTTCTTCATATTCTGCAAATTGGAAGAAGATGCGGCAACTTGTAATTGCTTGATCGCTGCTTTCAGCTTTTCTACCTTTTCTTCATTATCAGCAATTTTTTCCAAGGCCTTTGACAACTCTTTCTGATCTGTTGTCTGTGTTACACTGGTTCCACCATCAGACAGCTGTGAGGTAGTAACTGAGGTAGAGGGCTGAATAGATTGCAGGGTTCCGGATTTTTTCTGTATGGATGCAATAGAGCTATCAGTTATACTGATCAGCTGCTTTGCCTGGTTCTGCAAAGAATTCAGCGAACGCTCATAGGATACATAGTCACCATATACAGCGCCTAATTCTTCCTTTGCGGCAGTAAAGCTGCTCTGGTATTCCTTATATTGATTTTTATAATCATTTAATGGCGATATCGTATTGTTTATAATACCGACATAGGATGTAAGCACGGATATACACACAATCACCAGAAAGATCATATATCTGGTCGGCTTCATATGCGCATGCTGCCCGGCCTGCTTACTAAAGTAAAACAATAGCACCTGTACCACCATGGCGAATAAAAATGGAGCCAGCGGATTAAGATCCAGCAGATAATACCGCGCACCACGATAGGTCGTTGTTAATGAAATCAACTGCAGCGCAAAGGTGGCAAATAAAATAATCATGGTCGCATGCTGTCCGGTTCTGGCATTTCGCGGGAACAGGATATCACGGATCTGCTGTGCCTGCTCATCCTCCTTACGCAGCATGTCCTTTCTGTTTCTCTGGTTAAGCTGTCGCTTATGACGATCCTCAATACGATCACGCGCTGCTTGTTTCAGTAAATCAAACAGGGAGCCGATAACACGGATTCCTTTTTTCAAACCATTATACAGATACAGAAACAGTTGGCAGATATCCTGCAAAGGATGAAAAGCACGCTGCTTCTTTTCTTTTGTTTCTTGTTCCATAAAACCTCCTTTTTCCCCTATAGGAATTATATATAAGGGAATTAAAGGAATGCTGTAAGAAAAACAAAAGATTTTCTAAAGAAAGCATCGTCTTTTTTTTAACATGGAAATCACCGTATTTTTTACATAAGGAGACTTTTATAGAGGCTGCTGAATATGGACATTATTCTGAATAGCTGTACATTGATCTGTTGCAGCCCCACAAATTCCAGAATATACTGAGCCTATACCATAAAAAAAGCCGTCAGGTTATTCACCCAGCAGCTTTATGATTTATTGATTAGTACATTGGCCCTGCAGGCATTGGAGGCATTGGAGCTTCCTTTTCCTTAATAGCTGCAACACCGGCTTCTGTCGTCAGGAACAGAGCGGAGATGCTTGCAGAATTAAGCAGTGCGCTTCTTGTAACCTTAGTAGGATCAATGATGCCTTCCTTGAACATATCCACCCAGTTACCGTTTTTCGCATCAAATCCGATATTTTCTTTGGAGCTCTTCTGCTGCTCAACGATTTCCTCAGCATTGTAGCCTGCATTTTCTGCAATCTGTGCGATAGGAGCCAGCAGCGCATCCATAACTACCTTGATACCCTTTTGTACATCCACTACATCAGATTTCAGTTCATCCTTTAACGCGATGTATGCTTCTACCAGAGCAGCACCACCACCGATAACGATACCTTCTGCGACAGCAGCACGTGTTGCATTCAATGCATCCTCAATACGCAGCTTCTTTTCCTTCAGTTCACTTTCCGTTGTTGCCCCAACCTTGATGATTGCAACACCGTTGCTCAGCTTACCAAGACGCTCTGCATAACGCTTCTTATCGTAATCGCTCTTGCAGTTTTCCATCTGTGCGCTGATTTCCTTTACGCGTGCCTCGATTGCATCCTTTGCACCGTTTCCGCCGATCATCGTAGTATTGTCCTTTGTTACGACAACCTTTTTAACAGTTCCTAAATCCTCCAGCTTCATTTCCTTCAGATCCATGCTTAAATCCTTAGAATAGAAGTTAGCACCTGTCAGAATTGCGATATCCTTCAGGATTTCCTTCTGGTTGTCTCCAAAGCCTGGTGCCTTTGTAGCTACAACATTGAAGGTACCACGCAGTTTATTTACTACCAGTGTAGAGGTTACCTCATTTTCAATATCGTCTGCCACCAGCAGCAGCGGCTTGTTTGTCTGTACAACCTGCTCCAGCACTGGCAGAATTTCCTGTACATTGTTGATTTTCTGGTCTGTGATCAGAACATATGCATTTTCCAGTTCAGCCTGCATTTTTTCATGATCGCTTACCATATATGGAGATACATAGCCCTTGTCATACTGCATACCCTCACTGATTTCCAGCTCGGTATCAAAGCCGTTGGATTCATCAACGGAGATAACACCGTTACGTCCAACCTTTTCCATAGATTCAGCGATGATGGTACCAACTTCCTTGCTTCCGCTGGAAATTGCTGCTACGCTTGCGATATCATTGCTGGTTTCCACCTTATGGGATTTCTCCAGGATGTGTTTTGCAACCTCCTTGCTTGCATATTCAATACCTTCTCTCATCAGAACAGGGTTTGCTCCCTTTTCCACCTGACGAAGACCGTTACTGATCATGCTCTGAGCCAGAATGGTAGCTGTTGTAGTTCCGTCACCAGCAGTATCGTTGGTTTTGTTTGCCACCTCATATACCAGTTTTGCACCCATGTTTTCAAACTTGTCTTCAAGTTCGATTTCCTTTGCGATGCTGACACCGTCATTGGTAATCAGCGGAGAACCGTATTCCTTTTCCAAAACGACATTACGTCCCTTTGGTCCAAGTGTCACACGTACTGCGTCTGCCAGTACATTCACACCGTTCAGCATTGCTGTTCTTGCATCTTTTGAAAAACGTACTTCTTTTGCCATGTTTATTACCTCCTGTTATGTTTTTAAGCCAATACAGCTAAAATATCTTCAGCTTCAATAATAATGTATTCTTCATCGTCCAGTTTTACATTCGTACCGGAGTATTCTTTATAAACCACCTTATCATTCTCCTTGATATCAGCCTTGCTGTCAGGCCCGATGGCTACAACTGTTGCATAGCTTGGAACATTTTTGGAATTGTCTGTCAGAATAATTCCGCTGGCAGTTGTTGTTTCCTTTTCTGCCTTTTCTTTCTTCAAAATGACGTTATCGTGTAATGGTTTTAACATATAAAAATACCTCCTTGTCTTTTAGCACTCGCAGTTCTCAACTGCTAACACATACTATTATACTCAATTTTAGCACTTTGGCAAGAGGATTGCTAAAAAAAGATGAGAAAATTTAAGATGGCCGCTTACGGCATCCGATATTGCCTTTTTCCATGCTTTTACCGCACAGTAATACAGGGATCCTTTTATTGTATGCTGGTAACGCTTCTCCTATGCAAATAAAAAAAGATAAGGCATTTTTCTGCTTTTCAAACAAATGATATGGAAATGATATACAAAGAAACAAAGGACGCGAAATCACTTGTACTACCATGATTTTGCGTCCTACAGCTTATCTGTTATAGAAACAGCTTCCGGTATGGAAACACTGCTTTTATCCTGCTGCTGATACTTTTTTTATTTTGTATATGCGGCATCGTCCAATGTAATTGCAAACTGCTTGAGGAATACTGCGATATCCTTTTTAACTGCTGCTGCTTTTTCATAGCGGATGTTCTGGCGTGCCCAGGTTTTCTGTGCAATCTGTGCACTTGGGATTCCAAGCTTTTCAACCGTTGCTGCTTCCACCGCCTTGGCAATCGCTGCATCATCAGCCTTCTTCACGAAGTCCTCAGCCTCTTGCCGATAGGCTGCAACCTTTTCTTCACTGCCCTTTTTAATAAACAATGCCGCCTGTGGATATCCGCTTTGTTCCAGCTGATTCTTATCCTTGTACTCCTGTTGAAGATCCTTCAGCACCTTTAATTCCATTCCCTTTTCCTTCGCCTTGGCAATCGTTGCAGTAGCTGCAGGCTCTGCCAGCAGACCAACCGCTGCTTTTTTGCTCAACAGCTGCGCCTGAACTTCATTAGCTGAATTGAAATAGCGGATTTCCGGTGTTATGCTGCCAAGATCCATGCTGCTTTCCAGAACCTTCTGCGGCACGGCTTTTTCACCAAACGCCGCAAATATACCTTCGCTTTGTAAGGCTGCTTCATCCGTTCCAACAATATACAGATTGCCCCACGTAACAACAGAGTCTATGAGGTAATCACTCTTTCCTTTGGAAAGCAGGGTTGCCCCCAGATTGATCGGAGCGATAATTGCATCATATTCCCCATCCTTTTTCGCAAGCTGGGCACGCAGGACATCGGTACCGTCCACAGTATCAATAGTTACATTTTTATTATCGTAAAGTCCCAGCAGGGATAACGATGGAGCGCCCATAGGCGCAAGAATTTTGATTGGCTCTTCCTTTTTGGTTTCCTGTTCCTCCTGCTTACTGCTCTGTGTGCTACAGGCGGTCATAGAAACCGCCACCAATGCAGCGAGTGCACCCTTGATCAGCTTCATGACAGTGTTTTCTCCTCTACAGCACTGTTCATCATAGCGATGAAATCCTCCAGCGGCATTGTCAGGGATTCCTTACTCTGTGCGCGTCGCAGTGTCACGCTTCCATTTTCAATTTCTCCATCACCGATCACAAGCTGATAAGGAATCTTGGAAAGCTGTGCTTCACGAATACGGTATCCAAGTTTCTCATTTCTTGCGTCCAGCTTACTGCGGTAACCCAATGCTAATAGCTTCTCATTTACTTCATTTGCATATTCCAGATGTTTTTCATGGTGAACCGGTACCACGCTCACCTGCTGCGGAGCTAGCCATACTGGGAAATGTCCGGCGAAATGCTCGATCAGGATACCGATAAAGCGTTCTATGGAACCAAAGATTACGCGGTGCAGCATGACCGGGCGTACCTTGCTGCCATCCTTTTCAACATAAGTTAAATCAAAGCGCTCCGGCAGATTCATATCCAGCTGGATCGTACCGCACTGCCATTCCCTTCCCAGAGAATCCTTGATATGGAAGTCCAGCTTCGGGCCGTAAAATGCTCCGTCCCCAGGGTTTACCTTATATTCCTTACCGGCATGCACGCAGGCATCCGCAAGTGCTTTTTCACTCTGCTCCCAGATTGCCAGATCCCCGATATACTTCTTTTCCGGGCGTGTTGACAGCTCAATGCGATAGCTCAAACCAAATACGGAATACACACGGTCGATAAACTGAATCAGGCGCATGACTTCCCCTTCAATCTGATCCGGACGCATGAAAATATGCGCATCATCCTGTGTAAATGTACGAACACGGAACAGTCCGTTCAAAGCGCCGCTTGCCTCATGACGGTGTACCTGTCCCAGCTCACCCATTCGCAATGGAAGATCCTTATAGGAATGCAGACCGTTTTTAAACACCAGCAGCGATCCCGGACAGTTCATTGGCTTAATCGCGAATTCACGATCATCCACCATGGTCGTATACATATTCTCTTTATAATTTTCCCAGTGTCCGCTTACTTCCCACAATTCCTTACTCATCATAATCGGAGTTTTAATAAACTGATAATTCTCTTTTGTATGCTCCTCATACCAGAAATTTTCCAGCAGATTACGGATAATCATACCATTTGGCAAAAAGAACGGCATACCGGGAGCATATTCACTCATCATGAACAGACCCAGCTCTCTGCCCAGCTTTTTGTGATCACGTTTTTTTGCTTCCTCCAGCAGGTGCAGATGCTCCTCCAGCTCTTCTGCAGAAGGAAAACAGATTCCATAAATTCTCTGCAGCATCTTATTGCTGGCATCGCCCTTCCAATAGGCACCGGAATGCTTTAACAGCTTGAAATTCTTTAACTGCTTCACAGTATCTACATGAGGGCCGCGGCACAGGTCAATAAATTCACCCTGCTGATAACAGGTAATCGTTCCATCCGCAAGATCACGAATCAAATCCATTTTATATGGATCATCCTTAAACATTTCCATTGCCTCATCCTTGGAAATTTCCTTGCGTACGATACGTTTGCCATCCTTGGCAATCTTTTTCATTTCTTTTTCAATTTTCGCAAGGTCTTCTTCCTTAATGACTTCATCACCCAGGTCTATATCGTAATAGAACCCCTCGCTGATAACCGGTCCTACCCAGAATTTTGCCTGTGGATACAGACGCTTTACAGCCTGTGCCATCATATGTGCACAGGAATGATTCAATTTGCTTAATTCCTCATGCTCTTTAATATCAATCATTTTCATTTCCTCCTATCCAGAATATATCAAAAGCCTCATTTGTTTCCGGTACCTGATACCTTCGTTCCCATATACCGCCTGCATGCTCTATCGTTTTCCTTGACGCGATATTGTCACTGCGGCAGCTGACCATAACCGCATGCAAACAATACTCCTGCTTTGCAAGAATAACAGCCTGTTGCAGCATCTCACTCGCTATTCCCTG
Organism: Erysipelotrichaceae bacterium 66202529; assembly: GCA_017161075.1. NCBI lineage: Bacteria > Bacillati > Bacillota > Erysipelotrichia > Erysipelotrichales > Erysipelotrichaceae > Erysipelotrichaceae bacterium 66202529. The sequence goes on from CP046174.1 coordinate 2,662,349, forward strand.
TTTTCGATACAGCGGATGCACGCGATATCCGATATGCCCGATGTACTGCCTCAGAAATGGGTTTAATTCATGCCGCAGCAGCAGCGTTCCAACGATTTCACCTTCCTGCTTGCAGACATACAGACTGCTGGGTACAATTCCCTTTGGCAGATGTCTGCTGTTATGCCAGTCTATCTGTGCCTTTAGAAAGCTGTTCATATCCGCATACCGACAGCGAAACGGCAAGATATCTGTTTCGTGGGCTTTTTGGCAGGCAGCTTCATACCGCTGCAGGGCATCGGCATCAGAAAGCTTTACAAGCTCAAGTTGCATACCGTCACCTCCATGAAAAAAAGACTGCATCCAAAGGACGTCAGTCTTACACGCGGTACCACCTTTGTTCATATGATATCTCATATGCACTCAATCCCGTAACGCAGGTATGCGGCAATCCCTTTCGGGTGCTACTCCAAGGGAGTAAGATCAGTATTCCTTCAAAGGACTTTCACCAGCCGTCCTTCTCTCTGCATCAGAATAAAAATCTCATATCCTTTTCCCAGTATTTTATGTATGTCTATTTTATACACCATTCCTGTCCATATGTCAAATGATTCTCCCGGAATAGCGAAGTAAAATCGTAAATTCATTCTGTTTACGAAAGGAGATGGACACAACTGCTGCAAATATAAGCTGCTACCGCTCATTGTGAATGCTCAGTATTTCATGGATTTCGTCTTTTTGCACAATAAATTTTATGGTATTCTGAATTCTAACTTTTGTAGATATTTTCATAAAAACGTGTATAATTTACATATTTTTGGTATTTCGCTTTCAAATTGGTAAATTTTAACAGTTTCATTTCTACTGAAGTCTAGTATAATTTTCACATGCATGGAAAGGAGTATGTACATGAGAAAAACTTATGGTTATGTCCGAGTTTCCAGTCAGGATCAGAATGAAGCTAGACAATATCTGGAATTATTGGACATGGGAATTGAAAAGAAGTATATTTACATGGATAAACTGAGTGGTAAAGATTTTAATCGGCCTGCGTATCATAAGCTTGTCTATAAGAAACTGAAGCAGGGGGATTTGCTTGTTGTAAAGAGTATTGACCGTCTCGGCAGAAATTACAATGAAATTCTGCAGGAATGGAAGTACATAACCAAAGACAAGAAGGTGGATATCAAAATACTGGATATGCCCCTTCTTGACACTGATCAGAAAAAGGATTTAATCGGAACGCTGATCGGAGATATCGTATTGCAGCTCTTGAGCTTTGTTGCGGAAAACGAACGTATGAATATCCATCAGCGGCAGGCGGAGGGTATCCGCGCAGCAAAAATGCGGGGTGTCCGCTTTGGCCGTCCAAAGATTGCTTTGCCGGATGATTTTGAGGAAATCGTATATTTATGGCAGCAGGGGGAATTGCAGAGTAAGGAAGCAATTGCCATTTCCGGGTTGAAATATTCTACCTTTTACAAAAAGGTAAAGGAATTAGAGGATGGTAAAATCAATTCCGATACATTATAAAGAGCCTGTCAGAAGAAAAAGAAAACAAGTCCTGAGATTTATGTCAGAGACTTGTTTTTTATATCGTATACTACCAGCTTCCGCCGCCACCGCCGCCGAAGCCGCCGCCGGAGAAGCCTCCACCGGAAAATCCGCCGCCGCCAAAACCGCCGCCAAAGCTCCCACCGCCGGATCCGCTCTTAGGTGCCGGAACGTATGTAGCCGCAGCTGATATATCATGAAAGCAGTAATGGAAATGATTCCACCAGAGCATCGTTGTAAATACACCTGTTGAATCATAGCCCTGATACCATGAAGGTGCCGTTACCGCAATCGTTTCAAACTTCTTCACCCATACATCACTGACTCCCAATACATAGGCATATGGAAGAATTGAGAAAAATGCAGAGGGATCATCCTGCGCGAGCATTTCCAGACGCTCCTTTTCACAGGTTATAATGAAATCCTTTAGTCCTAGTATCTGCCCCAGCCAGCGCGTTCCCTGCTCACTTCGTTTATCCATAAATATCATAATCAGAATCAGCAGGATAGATATGACAGCATGAAGCAGCACTGCCCACAGCTGACCGCCTACATACAGCTGCAAGCCGCCATTTACCGCGATCAAAATACCATTGATAAAGACCATCAGACAAACGACAAGCAGGAATGTGGAACGCTTCATAACATAGCGCTTACGCATGATGATGATCCACGGTATGCAGGATATCATAAGGATAACAGCAGGTATGCAGTATGGTATCGCAAACAGATTCATTTCATATTTCGCTTTTGCACTGAAAAAGGAAAGCAGTAGCCCCGGCAGTGCGATGAAAATGATCATCAGCACCTGCAGTGCAATCGAAGTATTTGTAAAGATGCGTTTCTTTGGATCCTTGTTGAAATAGCTGCGCAGCATGCTTTTCGCATTCGCCAAGCCTCTGCGCACATCCTCATTCTTCATTCCTTCTTCCGTAACTGTTGTTTCCCGGATAAAAATGGAATCAAAGAAAACACGTTCATATGCATGACTGTTCTCCTTTGTCATATCCTGCAGCTTCTCCAGCTGAAAGCCGTCCTTCAGATCATAGATTTTGATAAATCCGCGATTTGCCCAGTCAATGATCAGTGATAGGATATCCTTATTTTCAACCATATTGTCAATGACATAGCCAACACCGGCACTATCCAGACCATCCGGCGCCTTAAATTCAACAGTTGCTATAATTTCATCATCGCGGCCGTATTTCCAGAAAAGCAGCAGAGCCACCATAAGCAAACAAATGGATGCGGCACTGACAGGCACAGAATAATCCTTCGGCTTTGGATACACAAAATAACCGTTTGGCAGATTCACCTTGATCGTTGCACTTTCGTTGGAAAGCAGGATTTTGCTTGTTTCTCCCGTGATGTGTAAATTCTCCACCTCGTGGCTCAGATTGCTCGTCGTCTCTCCAAATGCTCCGCTATAGGTAAATACATTGCCCTCATCAAATTCCTTCGGCATTTTTATATCATAGGATAAGTGCCTGATCTGCGTATCAAAGCTGGATGCAAGATTCCAATATAAGGCCTGTGCATGATTGCTCAAATCCAAATCCTTTGTTTTAACGTGATAGGATATCACATATTTCTGCTCTCCGTAAACGCTCTTGTCGGCATCTCCCAGCTTAACAATAACAGCATCGGCATTCCCCTCCAGGGAACAGGTACGACTGCATTTCACATCACTGACGGGAAAGTAATAGCTCTTTCTTTCCACCTTGCCATCAACATTCCAATCCATACTATAGGATGTCGGAATATTGCGGTAAAAGCCATGCTTTGGTTGTGTAAAATTCAATACATAGGTTTCTGTAACATCAATACCGCCATCCTCATGCACCTCCATGGATACATGCATATCATCAATGACAAAAGCCTCCTGCGCATGTACCGGTACCAGCATGGCAGTAAATAACAGACAACAGACAGCGATCCATCGTTTCATTTTTTTCATATCGTTTCCCTCATAAAAAGGAATAGCCGCGCTATCCCTTTAAAACTGCACCTTAACATTTTCACGCTGGGCAGCATCGTCGATTTCGTACAGCGGTTTTTTTGTCTTGTGGAACATACCGGCAAGCAGATTGCTCGGAAACATTTCCACCAGATTATTGAATTTCACACATACTGCATTATAGTATTTTCGTGCGTTGGCAATTTCAGATTCAATATTCTGCAGCTCTGTCTGCAGCTTGGCAAAATGCTGATCCGCTTTCAGATTCGGATACTGCTCACTGATGGCGTACAAAGGCCCCAGCATGGATTGAAAATTTTTCTCAGTTTTTATTTTTTCATCCAGTGACTGTGCGTTTACCGCAAGATTACGTGCACGAATGACCTTTTCCAATGTTTCCGCTTCATGCTTTGCATAACCCTTAATGGTTTCAACGAGATTCGGAATCAGATCATAGCGCTTTTTCAGATATACATCCATCGTAGAAAAGGCTTCCTCCACTTTATTCTGCAGCTTTACAAATTTGTTATAGGTTGAAATAACCCAAAACAGAATAAGTACTACTACGACAGCAATTACAATCAAAGCGATTGGCATAGATATTCCCTCCTTTTGTCAGCTAGATTATACCATATAAGATATAGGTTCACCAGTTATTCTTTCCATATACAGCAGTCTATGCACATAGATTCTGATTTTATATGCAAACAGCGCCTGCAAAGATGTGAAAAAGGCCGGAGATACCGGCCTAGAATACAAAATTACCTTTTTCAAATACGGAAACCTCGCGCCCGTCGTCACAAACTCCCGTGATTTTCATATCCGCACTGCCAAACATGAAGTCCACATGCGTCATCGAGTGGTTAGCACCAGCCGCCTGCAGCTCCTCCTCGCTCATATCAACACCACCTCTGACATTCATCGGATAGGCATCTCCAAGAGCAAGATGACAGGATGCGTTTTCATCAAACAGCGTATTCAGAAACAGGATACCACTTTTACTGATTGGGGATTCATAAGGCACCAGCGCCACCTCACCAAGGTAACAGCTTCCCTCATCAAAGTGAACGAGTGAGGATAGTGTATCATACCCTTTTTCAGCACCGAAATCCACAACCCTTCCATCCTGGAAGGTAAACCAGAAATTTTCAATCAGTGTACCATTGTAATCCAGAGGCTTTGTGGCATACACCGTCCCGTGAACTCCGGTTTTCTCAGGCATGGTGAAAATCTCCTCAGTCGGCATATTGGGATTAAATTCAATTCCGGAAACTGTTTTTTCACTTCCTCCTGCCCATATATGATGATGGACAAGCGTGACCCATAAATCCGTCCCCTGCTCATTTTCAAAATGCAGCTTCTCAAAACGATGGTTATTTAATATTTCTTCTCTGCGTGTGAAGTTTTCCTGCAGTCTGCTCCATTCCTGAATCGGATCATTATGTTCTTCTACATGGACAGCCTGCAAAATGCGGTCCCACAGCTCATCCACTGCAGCATCACTGCCTTCAAATTCTGGGAATACAAGCTCTGCCCATTCCTTATTTGGTACAGCGACAATACACCACTGTGTTTTATTCATCATGGTATAGGACTGCAGCTCTTTACCTGCCTTTGCCATTGCAAGGCGTGCCTTACTGATTTTGGCTGCATCCACATCCTTTAAGATACCTGGAATATCACTGATGATATGCAGGATACAGGCTCCTTCCTTCATATAATCCAGCTTACAGTCAATCTGCCACGGACGTACCGTGCTCAGTGTTTCCTCATCCTGATAACGGTAATGACTGCGTGATACATAATCATCCTTATAGAATACAAGAACTTCTTTTGCGCCTGCCTGATATGCTTCCTCCACACAGGCACGCGTCATATCCCGGGCCTCTACGGATGTATTGATAATCAGTGTTTGTCCCTCCTGCAGATTCACACCCTTGCGAATCGCCAGTTTGGCATACTTCTCTAAACGTGCATCCATACTGCTACTCCTTTACGTATGCCATCGGCAGCATGGCAGCACCAACGATTCCCGGCTCGTCCAGCTCTGCCTCCATAAATACAACCGTCTGCATACCCTTATGGATCATATTGCGGAAATAGTTTTCCATCTTATCGAAGAACACATCCTTCCCCTTCATAACACCGCCGCCGATAACAAAGACCTCCGGATCAACAACGTGTGCAATCTGGGAGAACATAACCGCAAGATCATAGGCCATTTCATCACATATTTCAAGAGCCTTGGCATTTCCCTTGCGTGCCAAATCGAACACATCTCCGGCATGCTGTATTGCATCCTCACCAAAAGCAGCCTTTCCCTTGCGTGTGATCGCTGTTCCGCTGGCTTCATTTTCAACAGCACCGACATTTAGATAATTTACCTTTTCACGGCTTCTGTCAATGATCAGATTGGCAATTTCTCCAGCATGTCCGTTTCTGCCTGCAATCACCTTCTGGTTAACGACCAGTGCACCGCCGATTCCGGTGGAAATCGTCACATAATAAACAATATCCTTTCCCTTTCCGGCACCCTGCAAGGCCTCTCCCATACCGGCAACATTCACATCATTATCCAGGAATGTCGGCACATGGAAATGCTCCTCGATTCTGGAAGCAATCGGATAGCCCTCAAAACCAGGCAGATTCGTAGCCAGAATCATTTTCCCGTTTTTGGTATCCACAGGACCCGGTACTCCCATTCCGATACCGGTAACCTCCTGATAGCCGTCAATGCGCTCGATCATGGAAATGATTTTGCTGACGACCTGCTCCACGCCCTTACCGATTTCCGTAGGCTCCTTTACAATCTGCAGGATCGCACCAGCTTCATCAACCTTTGCCACACGAACATTCGTACCGCCTAAATCTACACCAATATACGTTTTCATTAAAAAACTCCTCCTTTAAGACTATGTCTATATTGTATCATATCTTACGGAGCTTTTCCTTATTTATAACAACTTTCTCAACGTGCGCTGCTTTCCTTCACATAGATTTTATCATAATGGAATACCGGCATACGGACACTGCCTGACGTAATGACCTGATATATGCGCAAATCATCCTTGACACCTCGATTTTCCACACGTACATCATAGGCAGCAGAATGTGTTACCTGATCGATTACCGCAGGAGAAAAATCACTGCTCTCCAGCTCATGAACGATTCCATAATGAAAATCATTCAGCTTGGCAATCTGCATCTGTGCCGACATCACATTGATAAACAGCACACAGACAAATGTTAAAAAAATCATAGATAATGCACTTGTAATACTTATTTTCATAATACCTCCTCAATCTACCAGAATTTGAATGTGCTTCACGCTTTTCATTCCCAGCGAATTGCGAACCACACAGCGTATGGTATACACACCCTTCTCTTGTGTGTTCACACTTCCGTAAAATTCCAGTTTTTCACTGATATCCCCATCCTGATGATCAATCGCCCTGACTTGCGTTCTGATATCAAAGCTCATTCCCTGCTGAATTCGCTGATTCTGTGCGATGATTTGCGGAAAGGAATGCTCCAGCAGATTTTGATTGATATGCAGCTGTGTATTCTCCATTTGCCCACTTTCCTTTTCCATATAGGCCTTTGCACTGAACTGCCATCCGCCAAATACGGAAAACACCACCGCAACGATGAGCAGGGTAATCCATACCGGCGTACTGATTCTAACAGCATTTTCCATTAGAACAGCCTTTCCAAAAGCCTTGTGATGACACCTGCATACATCGCAAATGACAACAATGCAAGAACTGCTGATGCACAAAAGAGCTCTATAATCAGCTCAATGCTTTCCTTTACTGCTATATCCATACTATACTCCCAGCAGCTGCATGGACATAAACAGATGGTAGAACACGGAAAGCAGACCGCCTGCACAGATCAGCATCACTACGACTTCTACAGCCGTTTCCTGAACAGTTTCCATCAGCTCATAATCAGCTGGGATAAAATCAGGGATACGAAAAACATATACATGCAGGGAATACTCATCATAATCATCGTCAATGTGTCAGCCATAAACAATTCATTGCGGTAGCGTCGCTCACGCTTATTCTTTTCGATTTTTGACAGTGCCTTTGTCAGTGCGGCAATTTCATATTTCAGCTTTTCTTTTGAAAGACCGCGGTATTCATACAGCTTCATCATAATATCCTGAAAGCCGTCAATGTCATAGCCTGATAAAAAGTGCAGATAGGCATCCTTATCCGCATGATCCAGTGTAATCTGCTGGATGAACTCCTCCAGATCCTTCTTTAAAATCTCCGGTGTGGATTCATAGGAGATCGTGATTGCATTGTATATATTGTTTTCTCCGATCAGTGAGTAAATCGTATTGACCCATATGATTACGGCATCTGTTATTTGTGTGCATCGCTGATTATGCTTCAGCTTCAGCCAGAGCCATGGCAGCTTATACCCGGCATAGGAGAAGCAAAGCGCACATACGATTGTGATAAGCCATGTTGTTTCACTCAGCTTTGCCATAAGGATACCTGTTATTCCCAAAAGCAGTATCAGCCCCATTCGTATGAGCGGATAGCGGTTCTGTTCCTTTTGGGAGATCAGATAATCATATCTTGTCGTATCATGTGACATCCATTGTATTACCTGTTCCATTATTCATCCCTCCTCAACCATTTCTTATTAACCAAAGACATATAGACTATGAGAAACAAGAGCATCAGTATTTCAAGCTCAAGAAATGTGAAAAGCTGATACTGTGCATTTTCTATGATACCGGTCTGTAACTGTGCATCCTGATAAGCCAGCACCGAGTAGATACTGATTCCAAAGGAAAGAACCGTCATAAGATAAAACATATATTTTGCCGATTTCTTCTTTTTCTGAAACAGCAGCATACTGTTTTTCCAGCTGTCGTAATCAATCAGATCCAGATTGTAATAGACGGAATCCCCGCCCTGCTTTTCACCGGTTATCAATAAGGAATGCAGTCTTTTCAAATAGGTGTTTTCATAGGATTCTTCAATGTATCCAAGGGCTTTTTCATAATCTCCGCTTTCTTCTATTTCTAAGACTGCATGCTGGATACAGGCAGCCATCGCTGAAGCTTCATCAAACATACTACAGGTTTCCTTTAAAGCAGTATTCAGCTTTCCGTATACCTTAAAATACATGCGCATACCTTCAAAATAACGGCAGTATTCTTCAAATTTTCGCTTTTCACTCTGATAGACAAAATAGGAAGATATCACTGCCGGAAGCAGAAGCAGCAGGGTCGCAACAACAACACCGGTATACAATGCCTGCAGCTTCTGCATATAACAGATTGCGCCCACACACAGACAGGAGCCGCCAATTGTCAGCAGCAGATCCTTTCTGGAATACGTGCAGCCGTATGTATTGATCAAAGGTCTCTTTGTCACACTATAGGTTTTCAATCCCTTCCCTCCAATCCAGCGCTATACGCTGATTCTCAAAATATGCTTTAAAATAATCGGGCATTGCATATCGATAGACCTGTTCCTCTCTTTGTTCATACAGCAGGCATTTCTGCGGTATTCTGTTTTCGTCATTCCAAAACAGAGCAATTTGCCCGATAAAACGCTTCAATCTACCGTTTTTCATAACTCTGCAGGGCGTAATACACACCTGGATATAGTCATGAATCGTGGACAGCAGATGCTGATCATTTTTATTCTGTGAGAGCTGTATCATACGCTGCGGCATTAACAAAGCATCCTTCAAATGCAGTGTTGCCGTTACACGGGCAGAGCTGCTTAAAACAAGAAACAGATCATCCACTGCTTCATCACGCACCTCCTGAAAGCATACATAATCTGCATTATCACGCAGAATACACGCCGTAGTGTCTGTGTAAGACATGACATCATTCACAATATACTGTCGGATGTTTCGCTGCGGATACAGCTCCAGCATGCGCATTTCATCGATATCACTGAGCAATACAATGCTTGCATGCTCATCGCACATACTCAGCATCGTTTTCATTAGCTGTGTTTTTCCGGTTCCTACTTCACCTCCAAAGATCACACTCATCCTTGCTGATACGCAGGCCTGCAAAAAGTCAAATACAGTAGAGCTGCAATATTTCGTCTTTTTCGCTGATTTCTGTGTAATTACAAGCTCTACCGGATTTTTACGGATGCTCAGGGTAAAGCCGGATGTGGAGAAGGATTGATGTGTTGCATGAATACGCAAGCCGTCAATTTCTCCATCCAGTTTAGGATGCTCATAATTAAACTGATCATTGATTGCCCCCGCATTGCACAGTCTGTTTAAGAGCTGTTCCAGGTAACCGTCTTCCAGCTGCGCAACCCTACTTTTTCCCTTAAGCACATGGGTCACATACACACTTCTGCCATTGCTGTCGATATCTGTAATCATGGCATCCTTCACATAGGGCTGTAAAACACCAAAATCAAAGGACATATCAGCTTCCTGCTCCTGTTGAGTTAAACAGATTGTTTGTCTGTTCTACGGTTTTATCAGAAACACTTTTTGAGTATTCCTTGCTTGTAGCTATAAAGATACTTCCAACAACGAGTGCCAGTACGACAAGTACTGCAATTTTAGGTGCATTTTCCATTTTTTCATCCTTTCTATGGTTCTGCCATAAAAAAAGCACATCTCTGTGCCCGCTTTTTCTCAGGAAGACATAACCTGTTTATGATCAGGGAAGCTCATACGCTTCTATAATCATCGTTTTTCTGAGTGTACGCTCATCCGCCACACCATTCATATGCGTAAAAGCGGCAGTAAGGGACACATCCAGTAAGCCGTCACTGCTGGCATCCAGAATATGCAGCGTATAATCTGTATCCGTATTTACATTGGATGCAAATTCACGCACCAGCTCTGCCTCCATAGCCTCTGCATCGACTGGATACATCTGATGAATCCCTATCGCCTTCAAGGTATTACGCATACTGATTTCAACAGAATCCTCCATCTCGTTTTTACGCTGAGATATGGAGTTGATATCCATCATCATAAGAACCGCTATTGAGAAGCAGACCAGTAACACACTGTATTTTATAACGGATTTCATACTCACCTCCTAAGATATGAAAATTCTTCCAGAAACTGCCTGTTCGCCTGCTGAGAATAGCCATGACTGGCATTGAATGCGCGTATTTTCGCTATATCCTCTGCCTTTAGTCTCCATGTATGCTTTGCCTGCGCTGCGTTTTTCTGCAGTGTCTGTGTCAATCGCTCAAATTTATCTGTCGCTCTCCAGAGGCTGTCCGCATGAAGTGTCTGCATATAGCTGCCGGAAATTGAGCGGATATATTTTCGCATACGGTCTTCCTCCGGGCGCTTATCCAAAACAAAAACCCTGCCCTCCTTTGACACAGTATTTCCGGCATTGTCTTTTACCTGATAGGTGATGCTGTATTGCCCCTGCTTGTGCAGATTCGTGGTATCATTGAGAACAGTAAGGCGATCACTGATATCACCATCCTCCTTATCCATTGCTTTCACCTGTTCCAGACGTACCTTTTTCCATTCCTGTTCAGTATACAAATCCTCAAAGATATGTATATCCTTTGTTGTTATCACCGGTTCCTCATCCCAGTGTGCATAAAGAGTCATGGAGCTTTTCACCGGCTGCTGAAAGTCGTATTTCGTACCAGAGGCTGTAAACCATCCCATGAATTTATTTTTTTTCTTCACTGGTTCAGCAGGATAACCGGCCTTATCCCCGTAGGTGATAACCTGAGAGGATACTGGTGTACCGCCATTAGAGTCAAACGTTATCGTGAATGTGAGGATTTTATACGATGCCGTTATCGTCCTGTTTCCTGTCACATTCGTATAGTCCCCTATCCAGCCTTGAAAGGTATGGCCTTCTCTGGATGGTGATGGCGGTGGTGAAGCAGATTCTCCATGCTTAACACTTTGGGATTTTAAAACGTTGCCGTTCCAGTCAATAAAATTCACGGAATAAGTGTTAGTCGCATATTGTGCGGTAATGACAAGATCTTCTCGTACATAATGAAAAGGCTTGTCCCAGCCGGTAAAGGTCTTCCCCGTCTTATCTGATACGGGTGGAGCTTCTGCATCCTTATAGCGTTCCACCGTCTGTGTTTTCAATACCGTTCCATCCTGATCAAGAAAACGAACTGTATAGGAGGGAATCGGAATATGCACTGATTTAGTAACATTCACAACTGTAATTGCACCATCTTTAATATCTCGCAATTCAACAACATGAGTACCGGATTTGATCGTTACTGTTTTCTCCCCGCACAGCTGCGTTTTATTCGAGATATGCTTATCAATCCAACTGGAAAAGGTTGCTATTTTCTTGTTATCAAGAAAGACACCGACCGGAACCTTTTGATAAATATAAGAGCCTGAACCACCCTTATGGGTGATGTAATAACGAAATCTGTATTTCATGGTCATTGTATCATCATCAAAGCCTACTAATTCATAAGTAATCGTTTCAAAAAAATTACCATTATTCCATGAACCTATTTTTGTAAATCCAACAACCTTTTCTTTACTACTTTTTGGGGTAAAGTCCTTTGTTGATAATTCACTTGCTTCAATACATATTGGAGCTAGTATTGGATAAAATGTATAAATACAAAAAATAATCATAATCAATATATATAGTTTCTTTCTCATTCCTTCCTCCTAGTTAAAAAAAAGCTAGAAATCTAGCTTTTCATCTACTCATTATTTAAAAAATTCTACTGTCCAAGGAGTTGAACCGTCTCCTGCATTTGCATAATTTCCATCGAATGGCTGCCCGATTTCCATATAATATCCGTACCAAGGGCTACCTTCCGTTTTCACCTGCTCATTCGCCCATGCATAGGCTTCATCATATGTTGCAAAAGCTCTTCCGCTATTTCCAAGTAAATTGGATGGAAAATTATCCACAGTCATTACTGGTAATTTTTCTTCCGGAGGATACACCGGTTCTGGCTCTGCCGTATTCCCGGATGAACCTCCTGAATTAGCATCCGGCTTTGGCTTTTTCTCTGCACTGCTCTGACTATTGCTGTTTTCCTGCTTCGAAGGCGCTGATGAATCGTTATTCTTTGCAGTCTCTTCCACCTTTGACTCCGTAGCCTTTCCTTCCTTATTTGAAGCAGCACTGTCACTGCTCTTGTCATCCTTCTTCTTTGTATCCTTTTTCGATGCAGTCTTTGTTTTCTTTTCTTCAGACTTTGCCGCATTCTCCTCCACGGTAATACTTACAGAAGTCCTCTCCTGCTTCAGATTCTCCTTTTTCTTCCCATCGCTTGTAAACTGCAAAATCAACGTACTTTTATCTGAAACATTTCCGCTGCTATCTTTGACCTGAACATCATAGATGATTTCCTTCTCCGTCTTTGGAAGATTCTTCATATCAGGCAAATCCTGAAAGCTCTTATCATAATTATCTGTGATAACAGCATTCTCACGTATTGCGTAATTTACCTTATCCGCATCTGTTCCTACCTTAAAAATCAGCTTATCCTTCTTCCACTTCAAAACAGGCTTTTCCTTATCAACCACCTTGACCTTCACATCATATGTTTCCTTTTCATACGCTATCGTAATTGCATAGGTACCCAGCTTCTGAATATCCAGATTACCGCTTTTCACCGTCACCTTATCTGATTTTCCGGCTGAATCAAAAAAGCAGGACGCAGACAGATCAAGCTCCTTATGTACACTCACCTCTATTTCCTTCGCCTTTAAAACCGGCTTCGATGAACATCCTATAAGCAACAGTGCCGTCAGCAAACCTGCTGAAAAAAATCGTTTCCTCATAATTTCTTCCTCCATGTCATTCCCACATACCTATTATACTATAAATTTTGCAGGACGCAATATCTCTTTTATTCTTTACAACCTCCCTTCTAAAAAGAAAAAAACATGACTGCTTCATGTTCACCTCCAATTCTTTACATTAGTATAATACCATGGAATCCAATGCAAACCTCATGCAATTTTCACGCAAAAATAATGCAGGATGGACGCAAAAAAAGAGCATGATTCCTCATGCCCTGATCCGCTTATTTAACCTCGATAATTTTCATCGTGTTGGTAGCACCATTTCCTACAGGATAACCGGCAACGATAATAATCGTTTCACCAACCTTGATACCCATTTCCTTAGCGATTGCTCTAGCGAGCTCACACTCGTTGTTCTGATTGTTTGCGACCTCGGATAAAACAGTCGTTACACCCCAGTTCATAGCAAGAGAACGCTGTGTCTTTTCATCAAAGGTAACAGCGATAACCGGTGCTTCCGGACGGAATTTGGAAATTCTTCTTGCAGTAGTACCGCTCTGCGTAAACGCGATGACGGCAGCAACATCCAGCGCCATTGCTGTATCTGCTACAGAAATAGCGATAGCATCATTCTTCGTTCTCTGGCTTGTCTTAATGCTTGCCTTCAGACGTTCTCTGAATGGAATAGTAGGCTCCATCGCTTTTGCGATACGATCCATCGTCTGAACAGCTTCGATTGGATACAGTCCGGCTGCGGACTCTCCACTCAGCATGATAGCATCCGTTCCATCCAGCACAGCGTTGGCAACATCACTTGCCTCAGCACGTGTCGGTCTTGGATTTCCCTGCATAGACTCCAGCATATGTGTAGCAGTAACAACAGGTTTTCCCATTGCATTTGCTGTTTTAATGATTTTCTTCTGGTAGATCGGTACCAGCTCAAAGGAAACATCGACACCAAGATCACCACGGGCAACCATGACTCCATCAGCCACCTCCAGAATTTCCTCCAGATTATCAAACCCTTCCTGGTTTTCAATCTTTGGAATAATCTGAATATCCGGTTTACCTTCTTCTCTTAAAATCTTACGAATGGCAAGAATATCCTCTTTTCTTCTTGTGAAGGATGCTGCGATATAATCCACACCCATCTGACATCCGAAACGAATATCCGCATCATCCTTTGGTGAAATAAACGGCATACTCAGCTTGACACCCGGCAGGTTACAGCCTTTCTTGCTCTTTAACTGTCCCGGGTTTTCAATCCGGCACTTTAACTCGCCGTCTCTTTTTTCCAGGATAGTCAGACGCATCTTTCCATCGTCAATCAGAATCGTTCCGCCAACTTCAACATCATCGAATACTTCTGGACACTGAATATGGAACTTTTCATGTGTTCCTAATATTTTCTCACGAACGATTGTTACAACATCGCCCTTTTCATACTCCTCAACACCGTTTTCAAACTCACCCAGACGTACCTCCGGGCCTTTTGTATCAAGCAGAATAGCGATATTCTTCCCTGTTTCCTTCACGACCTCACGAATATTTTTAATACGGTTTCCGTGTTCTTCAAAATCTCCGTGGGAGAAATTTAAACGGATGATATTCATTCCGTTTTCGACGAGCTTCATCATCATTTCCTTGCTTTCGGAAGCAGGGCCAATCGTACAAATAATCTTAGTTTTTCTGTTTGCTAACATGTTAATTTCCTTTCCTAATTACCTAATAAATACTGCGGGAACAACCTGCTATACCAGTCTGTCGAATAGATTCTGCAATCTCTTGCGGGACTCTCTTGGCATATTCAATGCTTCTTCAATCGGCACTGCTACAATCTGGTTGTCCTTGATGCTGACACACTGGCCTCCTACACCCTGCATCAGCAGGTCCACCGCTTTTTCTCCCATACGGGATGCCAATACTCGATCTGTCGGTGTCGGTGATCCTCCACGCTGAACGTGGCCTAGCACCGTGGCTCTACCTGAAAATCCAGTATTTAAGCTTACCTTTTTGGCAAATTGGTGAACATCTGTAATCTTTTCTGAAATCACTACAATTGCATGACGCTTCTTTTTAATCAAATCAAAATCACGCAGTCTCTCCAGCACTTCACCTTCCTCAAAGCCTGTAGAGGATGTAATAACGATTTCAGCACCGCACGCAATTCCCGACCAGATTGCCAGGTCTCCGCAGCGGTTTCCCATAACCTCCACAATCGAACAGCGATGATGAGAGCTTGATGTATCCCTCAACTTATCGACTGCCTCCACGATTGTTGTCAGAGCTGTATCAAACCCTATCGTAAAGTCTGTACATGTGATGTCGTTATCAATGGTACCCGGCAATCCGATACAGTTGATTCCCATTTCTGTCAGTGCCAGCGCACCACGGTAAGAACCATCACCGCCAATGACTACGATAGCCTCAATTCCACGTTTTTTTAACTGCTGAACTGCTTTATTACGCACTTCAATATCCTTAAATTCGGGAAGTCGGGCAGACCCAAGAATCGTTCCGCCGCGGTCGATGATCTCACCGACGCTGGCTTTTGTCAAAGGCTCGATATAGCCTTCCACCATGCCCTTGTATCCATCATAAATACCAAAGACCTCGATTCCACTGTTGAGTGCAACCCTTGTGACGGCGCGAATTGCAGCATTCATTCCAGGTGCATCTCCACCGGAAGTAAGAACACCAATACGTTTTACCATAAAAATTCCTCCATTCACGGTTACTATGATAACATTATATTACAATTTTTACTAGCATTATTTTCGTCTTGTTTCGCCTTTTATAAAAATTTCACAAGACAGGGCGCGGATCCGTTCCAGCAGCCGCTCAGCCGCTACCGGCTCACTGCTTTTACTAGCAGATGCACACAGGCGCTGCTTCAGCTCCTCCATAGAATAATTACTCGTAAATATTGTAAGGCGGCGCTTCTCCATACGCGCATCCATTAAAGGAAGCAGAATATCATCCCGGCTCCATGCCGTGACACTCTCTCCGCCGATATCATCAAATACGACGACCTCGGTATTGCGGATGCTGCGCAGCTTTGCCTCCATGATATCCGGTTCATGAAACAGCAGCTTCAAATCCGCCATCAGCTTCGGGACATTGACAAACGCAACGCTTTTTTCTTTTTGTGCATAATAGTTGCACATAGCTGCTGCCAGCCAGCTTTTCCCAGCTCCTGGCTTCCCCCATAAGTATACACCCTTTGTCTGATTTTTATCCTTTAAAACCTTTACGATTTTCTGATAAGCCGCTTTATATTCCGGACTTTCCGATTTCAAATCGATAGCCTTGATATCCACCAGCAAATAATGCTCCAGCATATCCATCTGCTTATAAAAGCGGCGATGCGCATACGCCTGCTGCTGTTCCTTATAGTATGTACAGTGCGATACCTGATTCATCAGCATGCCATCCAGGTATAGATCAATACGCTCCCCGCGCTTTGGCTGACGGCAGAAATCAAGGCCCTTGCAGTTGTCACACTTTTCCATGACAGCTGTCCAGTCCGCAAGCTTTCCGCTGTGATCATAGACAAAGGCTTCGTCCAGCTCATGCTGCTTCAGCCAGGTGAGCACATGCCCGTTTTTCATAAGCTGTGCAACAAGTGCTTCCTTGATCTTTTTCTGCTCCTCGCTCAGTGCGAATGCAAATGACACCTTCTCCATTTATTCACCTCACAATTCCTGAAGATCACGCATCAGCTCATCCTCATCGTAATCTTCCACATCCACGCTTACCTCATCCTGATTATGATACCAGGATGGCAGCTCCTTTTTCTGTACGGCCTTTGTGCGGCCTGTCTTTCCGTCTGCCTCCTGCTGAATCTGTGCCAGAGCCTTTTCACTCGTATCAATTTCCAGACGCACCCATGTACTGGCAACCTTCTCAACATACGCCTTAGGAAATTGCTGATTCTTCATTTTCAACACATACTCAATCAATACATTGACAACCTCCGGCTTCATTTTGAAATCGGAAATCAGGGCTTCAATCAGATACTTGTCGCTGCGGCTGACCTCTACGCCATGCTGGAGGTTCTGTAAAAAGCGCACAGGCGGTAGACGATACGGATCTTTTGCTTCCTCCGGCTTGTAATCGGATTTGGAATTTCGTACCTTTTTCTTTAACTGCTCAACATTGAGTTCATTGGTTTTCAGATTCATACTCTGGGATACCAGCTTGCGCATGGTAATTTCATCAATGCCGTGTATCGTTGCCAGCTCACCGATGATACGAAGATTTTTCTCATTGCGTGCGGTGGAGGGAAACACCATCTGCGGCAGACCGGTTAAAAAGCGGTCGTAATTGAAGCTGAGCGGGATATCGTTTTGATGCAGTACATCCTGCTGGGGCTTCAGCTTGCGGAAGGCTTCCTCCTGACTGTCCTGCCAGTCCTCCTTTAAAATATTCACAAACGGAATGGTGATTTCCTGATATGCGGTTTTATCCTCATACGGCTTGGCAAAGCACAGCTTATTGAACTCATAGACATCCTTTCCCATTTCCTTCAGATACAAACGACCAAACACCTCATGTCGCAGAAACTCATTGCCGTCCTTTGGCATAAACACCTGATAAAGATAGCTGTTTTTAGCTGCATCGTAAAAGGTTTTCACAAGCAGATACTGCTCCAGCACATGTCTGCTTTTTTCCATATGCTCCATGCTTAGCCGGCTGATGGTTTGTATCAGAATATGATTACGGATTTTCTGATGTCGGGTACCAATGCTGACCAGCGTGTGATACAGTGCAGCCGCATCAGCTCCAATCAGAGGAGTGTACAGCATATGTAAGGAAGCATAGCGCTCCGCTGTCATTTCCCCCTGTACCTCTATGCGGCATTTATCCTCTTTTTTCACACACTCACCTCGACTGCCTCTTTACGTTCAGTATATCACAAATCTGTCTTTTCAGACTTTCTTTATCTCCATTATTGTAAAAAACAACATCCGCCTTCTCGATTTTTTCTTGCTGGGGCAGCTGGTGCTGCAAACGGCGCAGCGCCTCCTCCTTTGGAATACGGCGGTACTGCGACAGTCTGTGCAACAGCAGCTCTTCATCACAGGCCACCACCCAAATTTCATCAAAGGCATCCTCCCAGTGTACCTCAAACAGCAAAGGCACCTCCACCACGACAAGTGCTTCCTGCGCATGCCGGGCAACCTCCTGTAAAATACGCTGCTTGATCAATGGATGCAAAATACCCTCTGCCTGCTGCTTCTTTACCGGATCACTGAAAATCAGGTTACTCATATACTGCGTATTGATGCTTCCATCTGTATTCAGCAGGCTGTCCGAAAACAAATCCACTAAAGCATTATATCCGGCTTCCCCTTTCTGAAGCAGCTGCGCATTGATCGCATCACAATCCAGTACTGTGATTCCCTCTGCCTGTAAAATTTCAATCACACTTGATTTTCCGGCGCCCATCACACCGCTGAGACCAACTGTTTTCATTTTCTTCTCTGGCATGTCGGGCAGAAACACGTTCCCCGTGTCGTAACAACGATTTTCTTTATTGTCGTTGCACATACCGGACATGGCTCTCCTTTCTTCGCATGCACCTTCAGCTTCAGCTGAAAACGGCCATCCACTCCAAGCTGGGAGGTATAGGAGCGAATCGTTGTTCCCCCCGCCCGTATCGCACCGCTTAAAATGCGGCGGATATGAAAAATCAGCTCTTCAAAATCCCTTTTCCGCAGATGATTGATCATCGTTTCCGGATGCATACGCATGGCAAAGCAGATTTCATCCGCATATATATTACCAATCCCGGCAATGATGGACTGATCCAGCAATACTGCCTTTAATGCTGTTTTTTTCTTATGCAGCTTTTTATACAGCCAGTCGGCTGTGATCCGCTCATCAAAGGCATCATAGCCGATATGCTGAAAGCATGGATATGCGGCATAATCCTTTTGCTTCTCATATAAATACATCTTTCCAAATTTCCTGGTATCATGATAACGCAGCTGGCGGCCGTCACTCAGCTTTAAAATTACATGCACATGCTTATCGTACGCATCCTCTGGCTGCTGCACATAAAACTTTCCCTCCATGCGCATATGACAGATCCATTCCACATCCCCAAGGTCAAAGCGCATATATTTTCCATGACGGTGATACCCCTGTATCGTTTTTCCCGTGATCGTATCACAGAAAGCTTTTACATCCGGATACGCTATAATATTATCCCAAAACACATAGCATCCAGTAATCGTAACATGATCCAATTGATGCTCCAGTGTTCTGACAACCGTTTCTACCTCTGGAAGCTCCGGCATATTCTCACCTACTTTGCCTCATACCAGCTCTTGCCGATATTCGCCTCGGCAATCAATGGCACACGCAGCGTCATCGCTTGCTGCATGCCTTCCTCTACAATGCTCTTCATCTGTTCCAGCTCATCCTCCCAGACATCGAAAATAAGCTCATCATGAATCTGCAGAATCATGCGGGATTTCACCTGTTCCCTGCGCATTCTTTCAAAAATTTGAATCATGGCCAGCTTAATCAGATCGGCAGCACTTCCCTGGATTGGTGCATTCATGGCAGCACGTTTTCCAAATTCCCGCATCATATAATTCTTATCACTGATTTCCTTGATATAGCGGCGGCGGTTAAACAGTGTTTTCACATAGCCGTTTTCCTCACAGAATTGAATGGTAGAATCCATGAAGCTCTTAATGTTCGGGTAGGATGCGAAGTATTTATCAATGAAGGCATGTGCTTCCTTTCGAGAAATCCCCAGTTGCTCACTGAGTCCGAAATCGCTTTGTCCGTATACAATTCCGAAATTGACCGTTTTGGCACTTCTACGCATATTCGCATCAACACTGTCATGATCCACATCAAAAATCTGCATTGCGGTTTTCGTATGAATGTCAATACCGTGATTAAAGGCATCGATCATCACTTCCTCATCCGCCATGTGTGCCAGCATCCGCAGCTCAATCTGGGAATAATCCGCAGATAACAGGACATGTCCCTCACTTGCGACAAACGCCTTACGGATTTCCTTACCTTCCTCATCCCGTACAGATATATTTTGCAGATTTGGTTCGGAGGAGGACAAGCGTCCGGTCTGCGTCTGAATCTGATTAAAAATCGTATGTATTTTTCCATCCTTCAGCACATGCTTACTCAAGCCGACTGCATAGGTGGAATATATTTTCTGATACTTGCGATGCTCCAGCAGCAAGGGGATGATCGGATGCTGCTTTGCGAGTTTTTCCAGCACATCCGCTGCAGTGCTTCGTTTCTTTCCGGCTTTTAAGCCCAGCTCATCGTATAAAATCTGTGCCAACTGCTTGGGGGAATTGATATTGAATTCCATCCCAGCCATTTCATAGATCTGTGCACTCAGCGTATCGATTTTATCGCTCGTTGCTCTGGCTATTTCATCCAGCGTGGAAAGACTGGTCACGACCCCTTCTTTTTCCATTGCATATAATACATGGGTCAGCGGCATTTCTATTGTATCAAACAGCTCCTTCATTTCCATTTCCTTCAAGGAAGCATCCAGCTCACTGACCAGATCCTGTAAATGATCAGCCTGCAGCATCGCATAGCGTGCCGCCTCATCAAGGTCCACCAGCTTGCCCTTCCCCTTTTTGCCGAATACATTATCCTTCAGCAGACTGCGGTCAAACTGATATTTTTCTGCCAGCTTATCATAATCCGACAGTGTGCCATCCACTAGAAATGCTGCAATCATGACATCAAACTTTACATCAGCGAATTCAATTCCGTTTTTATGCAGGGCATGATAGAAGTTTTTCGCATCATACACCGCCTTGCCGTTTTCTTCCTTCAGCCATGCAAGAAAGCGAGTATCAGCGAGTGCATCCTGCAGCTCAATATATTCTGTTTGCTCCTTGAGACTGACGGCAAAGCCATACAGCACAGCATCGTAATAGCTTTCATTATCCACATTTGCATAAACGAGGGCTCCATCCTGCAGAAGCTTGGATGATATCTGCTTGACAACGCTGCGGCTGCCTTCCTTTTTCACTTCCCGTGTGTCCATTGTATCCTTTACAAAGCTTTTCATTTCATACTTCACAAAGAAATCATGCAGCGCCTCAGTCGGCTCCTGTAACAGCATAGCTTCAAAGGGAAGTGGTATTTCCGCATCCACCTTTATGGTCGCAAGATACTTGGAAAGAAACGCCTTTTCCTTATCCGTTTCCAGCTTTTCCCTCAGCTTGCCCTTGATTTCATCAATATGTGCATACACATTATCCACGGTTTCATATTCACTCAGCAGCTTTAAGGCCGTTTTTTCTCCGATGCCCTTTACACCCGGTATATTATCTGCAGTATCCCCCATCAGCGCCTTTAAATCAATAATCTGAGAAGGTACGATTCCCATAGCTTCCTTCAGCTTCGCTTCATCCATGACCTCCATCTCCGTGATGCCCTTTTTCATTAGATAGACATCCGTCGTCGGATCGATCAGCTGCAGCAGATCGCGGTCACTGGATAAGATATGTATTTCCACATCCGGATACTTTTTCGCCATGCTTCCGATAATATCATCCGCTTCGATACCCTCACATTCATAGCGCTTCATACCATAGGCATCCAGGAATTCTCTGGCAATCGGAAACTGTACGATCAGCTCCTGATCCAGCTCTTTTCTGGTACCCTTATATTCTGTATACGTCTCATGGCGGAAGGTCGGCTTGCCTGCATCCCATGCGACCAGCACTGCATCCGGCTCCACCATGGACAACGCCTTGTTGATCATCGTAATAAAGCCATATACTGCATTGGTTGGTATACCATTGCTCGTTTTCATCATTCTTCCATATACTGTCGCGTAGTAAGCGCGAAACAGCATGGAATTTCCATCAATCAGTAAAAGTTTTTTCATCGGGGTTCCTCCATACGTTCTTATTTTACCACAGTTTTTGCTTCTTAGAAGAAGGATGCCTGATTATTTTCTCTTCTCAAAAGAAAAAGGTCTGGTTATGACCTTTAGGATGCTATAGATTCCAGTGCTTTCAGATTGTCATACATAATGGTCAGATAATCCTTGCTTGCTTTTTGATCCGCACTGGTGATACTGGATAGATTGTTCAGATTCACCGGAATCAGTGCCAGCTCATCAATCAGCTGCTGCTGCAGCTTTTTCATATCGTCCGGCAGATTCTGCTCGATTGCGATATAGCGGACATGGTCGCTCTTAATGCGTTTTTTAATCGCCGCCAGCTGGTCGCTTGTCGGCAGTGCCCCGTATTTGGACAAGGTTACCGGATATACCTTAATTCCATAGGATTTCTGCCAGTTTCCAAAGGAAGGTGTCATCGATACAAAGCTGATGCTCATCTTTCCGTCGGGGATGGCCTGAAAATCGGCATCCAGCCGAGCCAGATCAAGCTCCACCGCATCATAGTTTTCATCGAAGATATCCTTATACTGAGGATATTTCTGTACCAGATAGTCACGAATATCACTTGCCATACTGGTCATGGCCACCGGATCCATCCACAGCATGGGATCAGCGTCATAGGTATCCAGATTGGCGAATTCCTCTCCCTCATAATACGGGCCTTCAGTTCCGGCAGTCACGCCGTCAATCGTCGTTGAGGTATAGCGTTCAAATTTATAAATCGCACTTTTAGTCGCAAGATCCACCATATCCACACCGGTATTTCGGATATCATCCACATACAGATCCATATATGGCTCCAGCCCGCCAATATAAAACAGTGCATCGCTGTCCTCCAGGGTATCCTTAAAGCTGGCTTTGATCTGCGCACGCTGTATCATTGTATTTTCTGTAATGTTTGTTACCGTTACATCTTCACCGCCAATTCTTTTGACCAGATATTGGACAGGATATACGGTTGTGGCGATGCTTGGCTTTTTCTCTTCACAGCCGCTGACAAGAACCAGCGCCAGAATAGAAACAAGAAATAACTTTATCTTCATAGAGCCTGCCTCCCTAAGCAATATTATAACATGATATCCAATCCCGGTACAGTGTCCTGTGAAAATGTGACCTGTAGTTCATGTATCCGTTCGTAAGATCCTGAAGGTAAGGAGCCCGGTAGCTAATAGAATCTGCAGGAATGTTTTATGAATGCAGTATTCTTTAGAAAAAGCTCCCTGTGAATCCAGTATCCTTTGTGGGATTAGACATCGCGTAATCGGTTGTATCACACTCTATGAGTATAGCATATTTTCTTTAGGGACGCCTACTTTTTTTCTCATCGCCAAATTTATGCTTCAGCCAATCCTGTTCCTCAATCCAGCCCCTTTTGTATTTCAATATATTTCTACGTCCCCGATACAGATCAAGGGAATCATTTAGAATAGGCTCATACGATACAGGATGCAGCCGGCGGTAATGATAAAACTGCAGCTGTGTCAGTGGAAGCGAGCGCCAGGACAGAACGATCTGAAGCAGAAGGAACAGCAAAACGACCCATGCACTGGCACCCTGCAGCAGATGGTAATGTAGAACAGCCACCATAGTAAGAAGCGAGCAGAGCAGCATGGCGCGTTCTGCCTGCCGGTAATGCAGAAAGCAGTGAAAAAAGGTCTGCAGCAGGCGTCCCCCATCCAGCGGGAAGATCGGCAGCAGATTAAACATTAAAATTGAGGCATTGATCGTATGCAGATAGGAGGCAAAGGCAACAGACAAAATGCCCTTCCATACCAAAAAACGAAACAGCGTCGGAAATACAACATGCATCAACGGCCCGGCGGAAATGATGATGACCTCCTTTATCAGTGAGCCATGTCCGATATGTGATATGGTTGCGGCCAGTCCAAAGGGATACACCGTTACCTTTTCAATCGGATAACGAAAGAGAATGGCACATGCAATATGTGCCATCTCATGAAGTGTCAGCATGGTAAAAATCCATCCAATCAGTCTGGCTACTCTCAGATAGGGGAGCAAAAGCAGATACGGCAGCCAGAGCAGGGAAATCCGTACGTGCAGATTACGAAAATGCATCGCTTACCTTAATTTTCTCATTATCCTTTAAGGCCGTAATCGTAACATAGCTGTCAACGGTACCAATCACAGCCTCCTTGAGAATACGGTCATCCTGGTTCACCTTCACATCATTGAGATGTCCGTAATTCACAACAACGCCATTGTCCTGCTTGATACTGACCATGCTTTTACCATCCGCCTGCTTCTGTACATGAAGCACGACACCTGCAAAGCCGCTGGTTGCCTGATTGGTGCCGTTGGAATAGTGATCATCCTTCAGCAGTGTATATGCCGAAGATGTACTGACCGGTGTATCCTTTAAGGAAAACCAGTTCTCAAAGGGCAGCCAGCTCCCCAGATCTTCCAGCTTGAATTGTTGGATAACAGCCGGCATTTTCACCAGATTCAGCTTCTGATTGAGCAGCAGAGCCAGTACGACGACACAGATACACATCATGAGCATTACCATATGATAGAACATACGAAACAGGATGAACGGACGCTGCTTCTGTTCTCCTGCTCCTGCCCCGCCAAATCTGCGGCCTCTGATGCGTTTTCTTACTCTTCTTAAATCGTCCATATCATCCCTCCTGCTAACACTATATGCAGATGAAGGCTTGATTAGAAGCATCCTCCGGCTTTCCATACACATTTTCCCGGGGATAGACAGCAACCATCATTCAGCTGTAAAAAAAGGATCTATCCGATACTTCCTTCCCCTGCGGATACATCCTTAATTGTTATGTGTGCGTTCTATACAGCCTGCGATACAAGGCTCTCTTATGTACAGGACTTTCCATGCATACGTGCTGCAGCCAGTATACTGTTATCAATATTAACAGCAGGAGATGGCGGACATCCAATATGTACTCTGTGCTACTGCACGACCTCATCATCCGCTTCCACTGCATTTCCATACAGCTTGCGGTCGTTTCTTTTCTCATAAACCTCCATCATGGTTTTGATGGCAATAGCTGCCGGTACACTGACCATGATTCCCACAGCGCCGGAAATCACTCCGCCAGCAAAAACAGCAAACAGGGTCACAAGCGGCCCCATTGCACTGCGCTTTTCATGTACCAGCGGTGAAATGACATAAGCATCCACATTGGACAGAATCATAATACCGATGATCAGCGCAACGATATTGCTCGGCGGCAGTGTCAGTGCGGTTATAATACCAATGCTGTTGGCAATCGTACCACCCAGATAGGGGATGATGACACCAAAGGAGGTCAGCAAGCCGATAATCAGCCAGTCCTGATGCCCGATCATGAAGTAAAACGCACTGTATTCCACAAATTTAATCAGCATCAGAATAATCAGGGATTTCAGATACACCGTGACATTCTGATCGATTTCATGCAGATATACATCGCTGTTTTTAAAAAACAGATGGATAAATTTTCGCAATCCCAGCTTGATCCTGTCAAAATCAAACAGCATATAAATCGCAATAATAATGGAAAACAGAATATTGGTCACCATGTTCAGCACCGTATTCATCAGTCCCGGCAGGCTGGAAACAAGCTGCGGCACCCAGTCATCATAGGATTGCAGCATATTTACAATGTTATTGGTGATGCTGTTTACCAAAGAGAAATCCTTCATATTCCCCAGTGTCTTGATTTTGTTGGATATCCATACAACACCGTCAATCATGCTTGTCATAAATTCATTGATTTTATCATACAGCACCGGCATCAGCATAACCAGCATGACAATCAGAAACACCAGTACACAGACCCACAAGGCGATAATGGAGAAATTTTTCGAAATGCCCTTTTTCTCCAGAAATTCCACAAGCGGATGCATAACATAAGCCAGCACAAAGCCGATGACGAACGGCTGCATAACGGAACGCAGTATTCCTGCCCAGCTTCCCCACACGACCTGTGTTTTGATTAACAGAAACAAAATCAGAAGCACACAGATCACCTTGCACAGCGTATAGATGGAAAATCGCTGATCTATTCTTTTAAATAGTTTTTTTAACATAACGCCACCATACTTTCACTTCTCTATTCTACCATGATGGCGAAAAAAAAACCAGAGAAGCGTGGGTGTTACCCAAACAGCTTCTGCAGGAATTTCTTTTCACGATATTTCGGCAGGGGACAGCGCTGTCCCAGCATACGCTTCACGATACAATCAAAGCAGCTGTAGGTCTGCGTATCCCGCTGCAGGGCAACCGGCTTGCCGTGATTGTTGGAGCGCAGCATGTTTTCATCATCGAAGACATAGCCCAGAAAGTCTATGGACAGCCACTGCTTGGCTTCCTCCAGAGATACACTGATTCCGCGCTCCATATGATGTACATTCATGCGGTTGACGATAAAGGAGATATGCTCCATCCCCTCTTTCATGAGGATACCGATAATCCGGTCTGCATCCTGCAGAGCCGTGACATCCAGCGTCGTTACAACCACTGCTTTCTTCACACAGGCAATCGAATGCACAAAGCCGCTTTCGATTCCTGCTGGTGTATCCAGCAGGATATAATCAAACTGAGTTTTCAGCTCATCCACAACGATTTTTAAATCCTCGCCGTGAAAATACTGAATATGTATGGTTTTACATGCCGGAAGCAGATACAGATTTTCCTGCCGCTTATCCCGGATCATCGCATTTGCAAGGGTACAGCGTCCCTCCATCACATCCTTCAGGTCATAGATAACACGATTTTCCAATCCCAGCATAACATCCAGGTTTTTCAATCCCAGATCCACGTCGATCAGACAGACCTTATAGCCCTTCTGCGCCAGAACCATGCCGATATTGATACAGACGCTGCTTTTTCCAACGCCGCCTTTTCCGGAAGTAATTGCTATTGCCTCTCCCACATTCTCTCCTCCTTATATTTCTTCATTTCCAAATGTCTGCACTCATAATAGACTTTACAGGGCGCAAAGGATGTCATATTTTGGAAATGTGTATCACAAATCCGCACATTTCCATCCATGCGAGAGGCACACAGCACGCAGTCCTCATGCAGCAGATCCACACTTCCCTGCACACTGCCCAGGACATACAGCGATTCACTGCTGGTCACAAATGCCTGCTTGCGGATGCTGCCCAGCAGCAACAGCGGTTCATGGAAGCGATAATGCTCGCCGCCTCTTAAATCCTCTTCCAGAATGCGCCTGTTTTTCTCCTGCGGCAGTGCGTTGATGCCGGCAATCAGCGTATGGCAGTCCGCACACAGGTGGAATAGCTCCTGTACATGCTGGGGCTTCATGCCGTCAATATGAAAAAAAGCCTCAAAATACTGTCCGTTTTTGTTGTGACAGAAGTTGAGTCTTTCTCTTAGCTGTTGGAAAAATGCAGCAGCATCGTCATACTGCGCATAAATATGATAGGCGTCATTTATTCCTTTGATTTTAATCTGAACCATTCTACCTTTTCCCCTTTTCGTATACGGAGTGCTTTCATTTCCAGATAGTCGTCCTTGATACGAATGAGGAATACGATAACCATAACGAGAATCGCATTGGCAAGCAGTGTCATAAGCTCATAACGCTCCGCCCACAGCATCAGCGACATACTGGTAATTCTTTGAAAGTTCATATAGCAGTATATCAGAAGATCCTTGACGAATATTGTCACAATACAGAGAACCAGCGATTCAATCATCGTTTCCGTCATATGCTTGCTCCAAAGCTGCAAAAGACATGCGACGATGGTGAAGATGATGGCATAGATCAAAAAGGTATTTGCGAAACAGAAGTCATAGATCATGCCGCAGCCAAAGGCAAACAGGCAGGAATCGAGAAAGCTGAATTTACGGATGGTCAGCACCATTGCACAGAAGCCTAGATTTGGAATAAACAGCAGATCGTTGATCAGATAGCTGTTGGGAAAAATCACTGTGAGAATTTCATCGATCAGAAAGCAGATAATGACAAAGACGATATGCGCCATGCTTACTCATCTCCCTTTTCACCGATGATGCTGACAACAGAGAAGGTCTGAAAATCATCGATTGGACGGACATAAATCGTCTGTCCTGTCTGATTGGAAAGGGCCTGCACGCTGTCTACGGTACCGATCAGCAGTCCACTTGGATAGCCGCCGCCCTTACCGCTCGTTACGACCTGCATTCCCTTTTTGATTTCACTGCTGTCATCAAACAGCAAGACAATATAACAGCCGCGCTTGACATCATAGCTCTGTAAGACACCAAGAGAGCTTTTCTTTTCATCCAGCAATATCTTGATAGAAGCGGAATTCAGTTTGTCCTCACTGGTCAGCAACTTGACGACACTTGTATGAGAGGAAACACTCTTGATTTTTCCTACCATGCCATCCGTGCTTTCCACTGCCATGCCAACCTTAATGCCTTCCTTGCTTCCTTTATTTATGGTGACTTCATTGTTCCAGGTTGCCTGGTCACGTAAAATGACCTCTGCCCACCTGCGCTCATACTTATCATCACTCGTCTTGATACGCAGGGCATCCTCCAGCTCTGCATTCTTTTGTTTAGCATCAATATAAAGTGCCTTATAGGATGGATTTTTACTTAGCTCATAGCGCAGCCGGTCATTTTCCTCCTTCACGCTCCATAGGTTCGCAAAATCAGTAAACAGGTTTTTCACCGTCTGTGCCGGGTAATCGATCAGCGCATATTTCAGCATGGTAATGCCGTCATAGCCGATATTACTCGTTACAGAGCCGCTTATGCTCTTTAAAAGGATACCGATGATCACAAAGAACGTGATAACGCCTAAGATAATTTTTTGAAAACGATTCAATTTTGACATACGCTCACCTATTTCTTAAATGTTTCCCATATATTATATAGGGGAAAGAAAAATAGTTCAATGACAATCTGGCTTTTGTCAAAATCTTAAGAAAACTTTAGGAAAATCCAGGCTGCAGCATTCCCTTTTGTGCAAAGCTGAAATATGTATTGCGGCTGACGATGATATGATCGATCAATGGAATCGCGGTCATGACACCACACTCCTCAATGCTCTTGGTTAAAGAGATATCTGCACTGGATGGCTGAGGATCTCCGG
Organism: Erysipelotrichaceae bacterium 66202529; assembly: GCA_017161075.1. NCBI lineage: Bacteria > Bacillati > Bacillota > Erysipelotrichia > Erysipelotrichales > Erysipelotrichaceae > Erysipelotrichaceae bacterium 66202529. The sequence goes on from CP046174.1 coordinate 2,691,564, forward strand.
AGGGATGATTGTGTACACACAAAATCTTTGCACAGCCAAGCTGCATTGCCTCCTTGAAAATCTCGCGGGGATGCACACTGGCGTTGGTCAGGGTTCCTACAAACATCACACGACTTGCGATCAGCTGGTTTTTCTGATTGAGAAACAAGACCAGAAAATGCTCCTGCTGCTCATAGCCGATCTGCTGATTGATCCATTCCATAATATCCTTGGGATGATGAATACCGGGGGCATGCAATACATCGTCAAAGGCTATCCTGCGACCCAGCTCAAAGGCTGCCGACAGCGAAATCGCCTTCGCCTCCTTGATTCCGGAAAGTCCCATCAGCTCCTGCATATTCGCCTTCCCCAAATCCCCCATGGTATTCCATTTTTTCATTACCTCATCCGCCAGCTCCAATGCCGACATAGAACGGGTACCGCTGCGCAAAACCAGTGCCAGCAGCTCCCGGTTAGAGAGTGCCGCAATCCCATGCTGCAGCGCCTTTTCTCTGGGACGTTCCTCTTTGTTTAATTCCTTTACCTTCATTTTCCAATCCTTTCCAGCGCCTTGTCATATGCCTGTTCATCAATGAGCTCGACAACAGCAGTATTCTCTATGGTTACATTTTTGGGGATATAGCTGTATTTCAGCTTTTTCAGCTTCTGCTGCACCTGCTGGCTTTCCTTTTCATCCGTACTTACCCCACAGACAACCGCTGTCAGCTTTTCCTGCTTCAGCGTATAGCTTTTCAGTCCTTCCTTTTCCAGCTTTTCCTGCATATCCTTCACACTTGCCGCCTTTTCATACAGACCGACCTGGTTCATATACAGGGTACGCTTACCATCCCCTGCTTTTCCGAGTGTAAATGAAAATAATACATAATAAATCAGACAGAACACTACTGAAAACAGAATGCCGAACAGCACAATAAGCCGTTTGTTTTCCACCTGCATCACCTCACCCTAACCATATGCTGCCTGCATATGACACATACCTCATTCGACAGGAAAGGATAAAACACCTCCTTACACTATATCTATACGATGTGTAAATGCACAAATCCTAAAAATTTTACAATTTTTTCGATTTTTTTATATTTTCTTCCGTTCGTATTCAAAATACGCAAGCTGTGATACAATAAAAGCGTGTGGAGGTACTGATATGAAAAAATGGATAGCACTGCTTACGCTGGCCTGTATCTGTGTATTGTCAGGCTGTACAGATAAAGAAACACCGCGTTCCCCTGCGGAAACCGTTACTGCCTTTCTCAATGGAATCCAGAATCAGGACAGTGAAGCTCTCGTTGCTTCCTCTGACTGGAAAGAGTTTGACAGAAAAGCATTTTCCATTGAAGACAGCGATTATATGGATAACGTAGATAAAAAGCTGCAGAAGCAGGCATTTGAGAAAATGATGTATTTTGAACATAAGGAGGGCAATGAATCTATACAGGACGATCAGGCAAGCGTCCAGGTGGAAATCAAGCAGTATGATTTTTCAAACAGTCTGAAGACCGGAATGGAGAAAGCTGAGAAGAAGGTGCAGGAATTAAGCAAAAAGGATGTCAGTGATGCCGATACAGAGGCTGCTATAGCGACTATTCTGTTTGAAAGCCTGCAAAAAACAGATACGATGAAAACAACGACCGTTACGGTACAGTTAAAAAAAGAAAAGGATGCGTGGTTGGTTAGCAGTAAGAATGATCAGCTGCAGAAGCAACTAAGCGCCAATCTCAATATTCTGCAGGATCAATAACACTTGACCAAAGGCCAGCTAACGGCGTTTGGTTTTTTTATGGCAGCATGACTCCGTTTTTTTATAAGCGATAGGAAAAAGTACATCTGCTTGTTATTGCTGCTATCAGCCGCCGATTCCTTTGCGCAAAAATATATCGTCATAGACCTTCTCTGGTTCAACGAAGAACAGTCATATGCAGTGATGATAGTATTCTTATCGCGTTTTCCAAGCACTGCTTTCTATGCGCTGGATATTTCCTACCCTTAACTGTGTATCGTCAGCTAAAAAAATAGCGAAAAATATACAATTTGTTGTTGACATTTCCTTGAAAATAAGTAAAATAATAGAGGTAACCTTGGAGAGTTGGCCGAGCGGTTTAAGGCACCATCTTGGAAAGGTGGCGTAGTGAAAGCTACCGTGAGTTCGAATCTCATGCTCTCCGCCATAAAAAATGATACGTCCCGTACGGGACGTTTTTTCTATATAAAAAGAGCATGAGCTTCTTCAGCACATACCCCGATACTATCAGACTATGGACAACTGCTTAATTAGGGGCCTGCTGTCGACAGTCTTTATATAAAAGCCTTTCTGATAAAAAATTCTCCCTGTATACCGTAAATCATTGTATCAGGGAGAGCTATATACTCAAGATAAATAAATCGTCACATTACAGGCAGGGCATCCAAACTGATAATTTCACTCCCCTTGCTTTCATAATACTGCAGCATTTCATCAATTTTTCTTTTATTATAGCTGGTAATACAATCCGCCAGAACATGAACGTCATAATTAGCTTTTCGCAAATTATAACAGGTGGATTTCACACAGGCTGCCGCGTCTGCTCCTGCCAAATAAAAATCACTGATTTCATTTTCCTTGATAAATCTTGTAAACGCCTCACTGCTTAAAGCATTTCCCTTATGCTTTGTAAAAATATAATTTGAAACCACGTGCAAATCAGAGGCAAGCTCAGCACCTTTGCTATCGGGTAAAAACGTTCTGGATCCGGCAGACAGGTTTTCATGTCGTATGTAAACCACAGGTATAGCTGTACGGTCTGCCCAATCAATAGCTTTGTTAATATTGTCAATGACATCCTTATAATTCTTTGTTATATCCTTTTGGATATCAATGATTACCAGGGCTTTATTCTTCATCATAGCTCTACTCCTTTCTATGATACCAGTATACCATGTGATTGTTGACAGCTATATGGCAGCAATCTATAATAAAAGGAAGAAATTTTGAAGGGTGGATGTTTTATGAAGATTGACAGACTGATTAGTATAATAATGGTACTGCTTGACAAAAAGCGGATTAGCGCACAAAGCCTGGCAGATATGTTTGAAGTATCCCTGCGAACCATCTACCGCGACATTGATGCTATAGATCTGGCAGGCATTCCCATTCGCTCCATATCCGGTGTGGGAGGCGGCTTTGAAATTATGCCAAAATATAAGGTTGACAATAAAGTCTTTTCCACGACTGACCTTTCCACAATTCTAATGGGTCTTTCCAGCCTGTCCGGTATGATTCAAACGGATGAGCTTATCCATACCCTTACAAAAGTCAAGAGCTTTATACCAGCTGAAAAAGCAAAGGATATTGAAATTAAAACGAATCAGATACGAATTGATCAGAGTCCGTGGATGGGGAACAGCAGTATACAGCCGCATTTAGAGATTATCAAAACGGCATTGCAGGAACGAAAGCTGCTGGCGTTTACCTATATCGGTCATCATGGTAAGATAACCGTACGCAAAGCTGAACCATATCAGCTTGTTTTAAAAAATAGCCGCTGGTATTGGCAGGGCTATTGTCTGGAACGAAATGATTTCCGTTTATTCAGATTATCCAGAACATTAGATTTGCACATTCTGGAGGAAGTATATGCACCCAGAAGAAACCAAAAGCCGCAGCTGGATATCACAGATATGCTGACAGCCATGCAGATAGAAGTCGAGCTTCGTATACATGCATCTATTCTTGACAGAATACTTGATTATTGTACCTATGAGGCGTGTACCATGGATGGCCCCCAGCACTACATCGTTCATTTCCCTTTTATTGAAAATGAATACTATTATGATATTCTGCTTGGCTTTGGTGATAAATGCGAATGCCTAAAGCCTTTGCATATCCGGCAGGAGCTGAAGAACCGGCTTTATAAGATTGCTGTGATGTATGACAGCTGAAATGTAACTATATAAGAAAAGTCAGGCTTTACTGTGTTTCGATATTCTCATATTCCTGTACGATATTTTCTTAACATTTCCAACAAGCATCCTATTCATATGTATTATATATTTTCATATCCAACGATCCTTTATGGGGAGGGATTGATCGGATATACATAGCAAATATAGTTTAGCCGGAATGGTTTTCAAAACAGACCCTGCTCATGGTGGTTTTAAAGCGAATTTCTCATCCGATTTATCATATCTGCCATGATCTCAGCAGTAACAGCAGTATCTCATATGTCGGTAGAATACATCATGAAAAGATTTTTCAGCTGTTGAATAAAAAAAGAACACGCCTTAAACGTATTCCTCACAGTATGAATCGTCATTATACCTATTAAAAGCACATATCTTCCGGTGTTTTCGCATAGCTGCACGGCGTTATAGTGATATGCTTTGTTAAGCATATTTCCCGAAACGCTTCGCTTAAACATCCCCCAGCTCCCGACACACTGACAGTCTCACAGGCAGCATCCTCCACATACATATGATGCAGAGCCAGAAGCATTGCCAGCTTCTGATAGGTATGCTGCAGGGAATATCCCGGCTTTACCTGCATATGATGGATATTATCAAATCCGCTTACTCCGTCAAACAGCTTTGAGGTAATAAGCGCATACATCATTTCATAATAACGCCGGTATAGAAAACCCGCATTATATTTATCCCATAGCATTTCCTTAGACTGTTCCCAGTCATAGGCGATATTATCGACAAACCGGATACAGCCGACAAAGCAATCATAGGTATATGCTTTCTTCATTTGCCGTAAAAGTGCTTCATGCTGTGTAAAATAATCAGCACAGATGCCAAACTTTACACGGATGGGAAAGGACTCTTTACGCATAGCGTCAATAAATGCATGATAGGCAGTTATGGAACAGATATTCTGTGCGTGATACCAATCCTTCTGGCAGGGATATGTAGCCTTCACTTCCTCATATAAGGAAGCACATTCCAGAAACATACTGGAAGGCTCCAGTACGATGAGTTCCTTCTGATGATGTTGGACAGCCCGTTCTACAAACGCATACAACACTTCCTTATGATACTGTCCCCCTAATACAATATGTCCATCCATTTCCATCCTACCTTTCATGAAAAAACGCAGACTCTTTAAGCTCTAATAACGAATTTTGCGAATTCTTCCAAAGCCAATCGTTCCAGGGCCGGTATGTGACATAATAACTGCCTTGAAGATTCGCTGTTCCACCGGTCTGCCACATGCCGCCTCCAGCATGACCTTCAGCTCATCACTTACCTCCCGGTTATACGCATCAATAATCATCCAATCATATTCCTCAGGATCGATATCCTTCAACACGACTTCGATCCCTTCTTTATATGCCTTCTTTAACGTACGCACCTTATCTACCAAATCAATCGCACCATGCTCCACCTTTAACAAGGGCTGAATTTTCAAAAGACCCGCTAAGGCTGCCGCAGCCGGTGAAATACGACCGCCGTTTTTCAAGGCTGTCAGTGTTTCCGGAATCAATATAGCGAACAGCTCCCCCTCCTGTTCTATTTTTTCCTTCGCCTGCGCACAGGTATAGCCCTTTTCAAACATATCCCTTGCCGTAAGCAGCATATGAATAACCGGATAACATACGAAATCTGAATTTAAAACATAAACGCGGTTGCGATATGGCTCCTGATCTGCAATCCCCATGGCAACACCACAGGTTCCGGATAGCGCCTTTGTCAGCGGTATGTAAAATATTTCATCGTGTGTTTTCAGCAGCTCATCCCACATACGGGTCATATTTCCAATAATCGGCTGTGCTGTTTTAACACTTTTGTTTTGACCAAGGGCTTCAATAATCTCCTGATCTGAGATGGTTTCTTCCTCTATAAATTCTTTTCCATTTATCGTAATGGGCATTCGCAATACATGAATCCCCAATTCTGCAGCTTCCTCTTTTGTAATATCTGCGCTGGAATCACACATCAACGCTATTTTTTTCATGGAATCACTCCTTAAAAGGAATTATAACATTTCTACAAAAAAATTCAACAAAAGTATTTACAAAACATAATGAATAGGCTATAATATAACTCGCCTGATAAAAAGTCAGGGACACTGTGGCGGTTGTGGTGAAGTGGTTAACACAACGGATTGTGGCTCCGTCATTCGTGGGTTCGATTCCCATCAGCCGCCCCATTAAGTTAATAAGCAGAAAGAGCCTGTATACAAGGTTCTTTTTTTATATTATATAAGTACTTGTACATTTGTTGTACATCAAAAATGTGTCGTATCACATAATAGAAAGACCACTTTGTTCTGTTAATATTTACATACCGAATGCGCTTATAGGATACTGGAATGCAAGCTCTCTTTATAAAAATATGTATAATCTCTGATAACGAAAGCTGTTGTATTATTACAGCTCCTTTTCCTTATTTTGCCGTTTTCATACTCCTCACATCTAGAACATGCAAAAGCATACACAGAAATTCTTTTCACAGAAAACACTCATACTTTTACATAAAACGTGTTACAATAAATGTAAGAAAAAGGAGGCATTTTTATGAATACGATCAGTGAAGATATTAAAAAAATCATGCTGGCAGGCATCGGTGCTGTTGCCACTACAGCGGAGAAATCCAAGGATGTCATAGATGCCCTTGTGAAAAAAGGTGAATTAACAGTAGAACAGGGAAAGATACTGAATGAGGAGCTCAAGCATGACATCAAGGAAAAGCTGCGCACTCCGGCTGATACGGAAACCATCTGTAAGGATCTGGAAAAGGTCAGCAAGGAAGATTTGGCAATGCTGAAGGCACGTATTGAAGAACTCGAAAAAGGCATGGAGAATGAGCAATCCGAGTGAAACAAAAACGCTGAGCAGTAAACGCCGGCTTGCTCAGATTCTCGGGATTCTGAAAAAACATCATATCACAAAGGGGATTGACCCTGTGAAATTCCGTGAAATCCTGGAGGATCTGGGCCCTACCTTTGTTAAAATCGGACAAATCATGGCAAGCCGTCAGGATATGTTCAGTGAACGCTATTGTAAAGAGCTTGTCAAGCTTCGTGATAATGTAGCTCCGCTGCCCTTTACAGAAATACAGCGTGTGATTGAGGAGGAATACGGCTGTCCAATGCAGGAGATTTTTTCCAGCTTTGAACAGAAGCCGCTGGGCTCCGCTTCCATTGCACAGGTACATAAAGCCGCATTGCTTGACGGCAGAGAAATCGTTGTCAAGGTACAGCGTCCGTATATCTATGAAATGATGGAGCGGGACATCTCGCTGATTCGCAGAGCAGGAAAGCTGCTACGGCTGAGTGAGGTACTGGGCAGCGTGATTGATATCAATATTGTGATGGATGAGTTCTGGTTCACTGCAAAGCAGGAAATGGATTTCCTCAACGAAGCCCGGTTTGCTATGGATTTTGCACGGAACAATGCAGATATCACCTATATCGGTGCTCCGCTTATTGAACAGGAATATACAACAAGCCGCGTATTGGTGATGGAATACATAGACGGTATCATCATTGACGATGCGCCTACGCTGATAAAGGGAGGCTATGACACGCATGAAATCGCCTCCAAGCTGGCGGAGAATTACATTAAGCAGATTGTTGATGACGGATTCTTTCATGCTGATCCACACCCCGGAAATCTAAGAATCCGCGATGGAAAGATCATCTGGATTGATTTCGGTATGATGGGAACCCTGCAGCGAAGTGATAAGGATCTCATGAAAAAGGCTGTACAGGCAATCGGCAGCAACGATACGGAGCTGATGGTTGATGTCGTGTTAACCCTTGGTGTGCATGATGGACGCATCGATTACACTCAGTTTTATGATGATATGGAAGTCTTTATGAAGAAGTACATCCACATGGATCTCAGTGAAATCAATCTGGGGGATGCCATACAGGAGGTATTCACGATTGCACATAAGCACCGGATCTCCATGCCAAAGGGCATTAGTATGCTTGCACGAGGATTGGTGACGATGGAAAGCACGATGACTCTGCTCGATCCGAAAACAAATATCATCCAGATTGCGGCAGGTCATGTCAGTGAGCATCTGTTTCATAAGCTGGATCCGAAAAAGGAAGCCTTGCAGGCAGGCAGAAAGCTTTATGAAGCCGGCAAGCGAACACTCGATATACCGATACAGCTCAGTGAGCTCATGCGGATGATGACCAAGGGACGCATTAAGCTGAATCTTGAAATCATGGATTCCAGTGTGCCCTTGAAAACCATCAATCACATGGTCAATAAGCTGGTGGTTGGTATTGTATCGTGCGGACTGCTGATGGCAAGCTCCTTAATTTGTACAACCGACATGACACCGAAGGTACTGGGGATTCCCGCGATTGGGTTTATCGGTTATATGACAGCTGTTTTTCTTGGAATGTGGCTGTTGTATACGGTATTGAAGGATAAACGCCGATAATGAAAAAACAAACTGCTTTTACGCGCAGATATCTACGTGATAAAAGCAGTCTTTTCTTATACGCTTTTGATACATATACAGATTACTCACCGTCCCCTGTATGTATCAAAGGGATATCCGAAAGCAGATGCTTCATGGAAGAATCATAAAAGCGGTAGTGTCCTTTGCCGTTCTGCTTAACAGAGTACAGTGCCTGATCTGCATGATAGAACAGCTCCTCCAGCTTACTGCCATTTTCCGGTGCCAGGGAAACGCCCATGCTGATAGAGGTTTCTATACCTGAATATTGAACGCAGGCGGCATGGTATACCCGTTCTACCAGAGGCCTGATTTCCTTAGTGTATTCCATAAACACCAGAAATTCATCTCCGCCAATGCGGGCGACGATATCTGATTTGCGAATCCCTTTTTTCAGCTGTTTTGCGACATCCTGTAAGACGCGGTCTCCAAACATATGTCCATACAGATCATTTGCCTGCTTAAAGAAATCCAGATCAAAGAGCAGAAATGCAAACATCCGGCCCGTTTGCACCCCCTCCTCCAGCATCTTCTGTATAAGATCAAATGCATAGGAACGATTATATAGACCACTCAGACTATCATACTGTGCCATGATCCGATATTTATCCAGCTCTGTCTGTTCCTCATGGATATCAATGAATTTACCGATAACACCGGTCAACTCATCCGTATCCTCTCTAACCCACAGCGGACGTGCAACTGCCTTGTACCAGTGCTTCCTTCCCTTTACATGCAGACTGTATACACTGGTAATCACCGGCCGCTCAACGGTTGCCTGCAGCAGCTTATTTTTCAAATCAAGAAAATCCTGTTTATCGAATACCGCAAAGAGCTCCGGATCACGCTGGGGATGCGCAATGGTTTCTGTTAATCCCAGCTCTGCCGCTCCCCATTCGGATATGGTTAATATATCGGATTGATAAACATATTCAAACTGGATTTCCTTCGACATAGACGCAAAAAAATGATATTTTGTACGCTCCTGCTCCAGCAGTGCAAGCGTTCGTCCGGATACATTTCCACGCTGTATTAAAGCTTTGGATAAGCTTTTGACTTCTTCCATAGAAATATCTTCCACCGAACGGGTTTTTAATTCCTTTTTCAAATGCTGCTCTGCAGCTTTCAGGCAATCCAGCAGCAGCGGATTAAACACTCCGCATTCCCCTGCAAAAATCATTTGCATTGCTGTTTCATGCGTATAAGCATCCTTATATACGCGTTTACTTGTCAAAGCGTCATATACATCCGCAAGTGACACCACCTGTGCTGCGATTGGAATCTCCTCTCCCTTTAAACCGTCAGGATATCCACGGCCGTCATACCGTTCATGATGCCATAAGCAAATATCGCGTGCAGTTTTCAATAATGCTTCCTTCTGGTGATAGGGCGTATTCTCCAAAATCTGTGCGCCGATGACACTATGGGTTTTCATCACCTCGAATTCCTCTGCCGTCAGCCTTCCCGGTTTATTCAGAATTTGTTCCGGAATTGAAATTTTACCAATATCATGCAGGGCAGACGCATTGGTAATCAATGTGATGTTCTCCGGGGATAAATCATATTTCTTCGTCATTTTTGCCAGCTGCTTCAACAAAACCTCCGTCATGACGCGAATATGCATGACATGTAGGCCGCTTTCCCCATTACGAAATTCCACAATATGGCTGAGAATATCCACCATGACACGGCTGTTTTTCTCTTTTTCCAGCATTTGCTCCATCACCATATTCTGCAGCAGCTTCTGCTTTGCATACAGCATAATAGTATTTTGGACACGCCGCTGTACGGTCTTTTCATCAAAGGGACGATTGATATATTCCACTGCCCCCAGATCGTAGGCATGGTCGATATAGGTGGAAGATGTTTCCGCAGATATGATAATGACCGGAACATCATCGATCCATTTATTTTTATTCATCGCGCTCAGTACCTCAAAGCCATCCATTTTGGGCATGACGATATCCAGCAGAACTAGAGAAATATCATGATGGTAGCGATTCAGATGTGCCATAGCCTCCAGACCGTTGCCAGCCTCCAGCAGGTCATACTCCTTGGAGAGCATATCTGCCAGCAGAGAACGATTGATTTCGGAATCATCCGCTATCAGTATTTTATTTCGCCGTTTCATCGGCTGTTCCTCCGTTTGCCTGCACTGCCTCATGAACAGCTGCCAGCATGACATCATACTGCTTCTTTACCTGTTCAAACAGCTCCGGCACATCCTGCGTCCAAACACCTGGGCGCAGAGCATCCGTAAGCAGGGAGGCCGCTTCTGCCAGTTCCTTCAGACACAGATTCAGTGAGATTCCCTTTATCGTATGCGCAGCCCGAAATGCCTGCTCACAATCCCGCTTATCCATAGCAGCACATAAGGCTGTATAATTCTCATCCCGCAGCAGCATCGTTAAAAACTTCAAAATTCGCTCATCAGACTTCATCAGGCGAAGTGCTGCCGCATAATCCGCCCCCATACGCAAATAGCATTCTTGAACTGTCATAATCCCCATCCTTTCCTGTTACTGTTTATCCTATCCGCATTGTACTTGCGGCCTTCCTTTCGATGCAGGTTACCCTATGCTTTTTGAAGCCATATGACAACCTTTTATAAGTCTTACCCCATAAAAGCACATATCATCATCCTATAACTGCCTGTTTGTACTTCTATTCCAATATACCCGTTTGGATTGCTTCATTCACACTGTCATCCATCGCCTCCGCAATTTCCTCGATGGAACGATTCTTTAACAGCAGCTCCTGAATATAGGTATGAAAGACCGCTCGCACACCCTCCCAGTTCGGCTTTTCATTCAGATTATTCACGACATTGTGCTCGTTTTTTTGATACATCGTTATATAATCCAGCTGCTTTCCATGCTTTTGGACATAGCTTTTATTCACTGGAATCCCGCTGCGTGCATATTTCAAAAGCTCCTCCTCATCGTAAATATAGCGGATAAAATCTTTTGCGGCCTTAGCTCTTGCCGCATCCTTATTATCAAAGACGATGAAGCCGTTGAGATACGTGGTCGCATAGCCCTTTTTATCCAGAGAGGGACTGTTCGCCAGAAACAGATCCATGCCATGTACATCCTGTGCATCACGTATATTGACAAGATTTCCTACACAAATTGCAAGCTGTCCGCTGTAAAACAGATTCAGATTGGAAATATAATCCATATTCTCCGCACCGACCGGAGTGATTTCATCCTCACTGAGCTGCTGAAGCCAGCGAAGTGCTTTTCGGCCCTCCTTTGTATTGATATGAAAGCTTCCCTTCTCATCATATAAAGAAGATCCAAAGGCACGCAGCAGCGTCATGATATGCATATCCCCCTGATTGTTAGCGCCATACAGAAACATAGGAAATTCATTATTCCCCTTCATGACCTTTTTTAAGGCATACAGGATTTTTTCATATTCCTTCCTCAGTTGACCACTGTGCTATGGTTCCGGCTTTGGGGATATATTCGTCAAGTCCTGCTTTTCGCATCCAGTCCGCATTCACAAGCAGGGTATTTTGCAGGGTGTAATATGGCAGCATATACGTACTGTTTCCAAACTGCGCTTGTTTCCAAATCGTATCATCAATATCTGTACGTAGGTCCTGATCAATAATATCATCCAGCGGCAGCAGCTGCTGTTCCGCAATATAGCCTGGAATATTAAAGGAGCCGCCAAAGAGGATATCAGCTGCCTCATCCGTACCGATTTTGTCAATTACCTTCTTTTTTTCATCCACGTACTGATATTTTTCAATTTGAAATTCCACATCATATGCCGTGTACTGCTTTTTGAAGCTTTCTGCCGCCTCTGTAAACAGATCATAGATTTCCGCATCCATATGATCCGAATCATAAGCCATGGTCATCGGCGGACATTTTATTCGCAGAATCACATGCTCCTTTTTATTTCTATCCGTATTCGTACACCCCTGTACAAAAACAATACAGAAGGCGCACATCAGCACCAGTATTTTCTTCATAATGTCTCCCTTTTTTCCAGCTTTGCGAGCTTCTCCAACAGCACCTGCAGCTCCAGCGGTTTGGTTAACACAGCATCCATTCCACTGTGCAGTGCGTGCTCAATATCATCATGGAATGCATTGGCTGTCAAGGCGAATATACAGATGGATGCTGCATCCTCGCGTTCGCTGTGACGAATTGCAGCTGCCGCCTCATACCCGTTCATAACAGGCATTTGTACATCCATTAAAATAACGTCAAAATAATGAACAGCATGGTATAGGTAACACTCCACGGCCTCTTTGCCGTTTACCGCAGATATGACCTCACAGCCCTCCTGTACGAGAATTTCCGTCAGAATTTCCCGGTTTAATTCATTATCCTCCACCAGCAGAATATGAAGTCCCTGCAGGGAAGCTAAGCCAGCCTCCTCCCTTTGGGCTTTCACTGTGTGCGTATCATCGACATGGAATGGCAGCTGAATGGTAAAGCAAGTTCCCTTTCCAAGCTCGCTTTCCACCTGAATGGAGCCATCCATCTTTTCAACCAGGATTTTGCTGAGGGTTGTTCCCAGACCGGTTCCATTTTGCGATGCCATTCTGTGCTCCTGTTCAAACGGATTCCAGATACGCTGCAGAAATTCATCCGACATACCGCAGCCTGTATCCGTAATAACAAATTTTGTAGGTACGATTCCATCTTTTTCCGGCTGCTGCTCCACCTGCAGGGAAATCTGTCCCTTTTCCGGTGTGAATTTCAGCGCATTTCCTAACAGATTGATTAAAACCTGCTTAATTCGCACCTCATCTGCCAGCAGAGCTGTGCTGTGTATCTGCGTGGTATCCAAAGTAAATTGCTGTTTATGCTCCTCCGCCTGAACACCGATAATCATATGGATTTCCTGAATCATATCCAGCAGATTAAACGGCTTTTGATACAGCTCCAGCTGTCCGCTTTCGATTTTGGACATCTCAAGAACATCCGTGATAACACTTTTCAGATATTGCGAGGAAACATTTGCTTTTTCCAGATACTCCTTCAGCTTGTCGGGATGTTCAATATTTTGTTGCATCAGATACTGTAACCCGATGATTCCATTGAGCGGAGTTCTGATTTCATGGCTCATATTCGCAAGAAATGCGGATTTCGCCTTTTCCGAAGCAGAGGCGATTTTCGCTTTATTGATCACCTGATACATATAAACGGCGACCGCAGCGATGACCAGGCCCAAAAGGCCAAAGAAGATCAGAGAACGGTTTAGCAGGGCATGAATCTGTTCGCTGTTGACTTCATGGGGTACCTTCACAACCAGATACCAGTCATTTTCAGGAATCGGCTTCAGAATAGCATAATAGTTTTTCCCCTGATTTTCATACGATAAAAACACAGTATCACTTTTCTTCATTCCTGCCTGCAGCTCCTTTACAGAGCTGTTGTGTATTCTGGAAGCCTTCAGCTCGGAAAAGAAATTCTGCTGCGTGCTGGTATCATAGTATTTGCTCGCTGTGATAATATCCCCGCTATCCTGAATGACAATAGTTTCTCCAAGACCGTTAAAGCTCTCTCCATGAATGATATCATCCATATGATCGATTGGCAAAAAGCCGACGACACCAGTGATATTCACTCCCTGAACCTTCACGCTTTTCTCCAGGTGATAGCCGTATACGATATATTCACTCCAAACCTCTCGCTCATCCACCATATAGCGCGTCACAAAGCTTCCCGGATTTGCATTATATATATCCTTCCACGGCACAGTATCCAAGGTGGTGATCCACAGAGCATTATCGTACACCATTCCCGTATCTGTTATCAGATATATTTTATCAAAGGAGGATATCCGTGCCTCCACACTCAGCTGATAGGAAAGCTCCTGCCGCTTATTTTCACGCTGCAGACGCAGACGCTGTACGAGATTGTGCAGATATTCCTGCTTATCCTGAATTGTATTATCTATATTTTTTATGTCATGATCAGCCAACTGATCCATAAACGATATGGTGTTTTTGTATACCGCATCCTTTACGCTTTTCTGATATAGCCAATAACCTCCACTGATCCCTATTACAGAAAAAAAACATAAAGCGAATAACACCTTCCAGGAATATTGAATTTTTGATGTGATATGCTTTTTCATGAGTTCTCTCCGTTATCTGTATGCATTGCACTGCATAACAGCCCTGTCAACAAGCATTTCCTGTATAGTATCAGGAATCTTTATGGCTTCATTATAGCAATCTGATTCGGTCATTGCAACTTGACAAATCTCAAAAAAACCTTATAAATAAAGGCTTTATAGAGCATAACCTGAAACATAAAAAGACCTGTCCTGTATGCTGGACGGCTGTTTTTTTGTTTCTGAGTGAGCATACATAACATACGGCCCTGTTTTTCAGATAAATTAAGATTCTGCAGATAATATCATATGAAAAATTATGAGAAAAAGCAGATTTATAAAAATTATAGCTTTTTTATTATTCCGCATCTTCAACGACGGCTTTAAAGCTAAAAAAAGCAGACATCTGATTATTCATCAACATGTCTGCCATGATCATAGGCTCCTTTGAATAGCGTACTACGCTAATGCTACAATACCTAAACTATTATCCTGCGTTTTAGAATACAATAGCTGTGAAGCCTCATGATGAACTGCAGCACAGGCCGTTATTGTAAAACAACATGCTTCATCACTTTGCCGATTGCATCATGGATTACCAGATCCGCACGCTGATCCATCGCTGTTTCTTCCTTATTGATTAAAATCAGCTTTCTGCCGCGAAAGTAGCGGATCAGTCCGGCTGCTGGATACACAACCAGAGAGGTTCCACCAACGATTAAAACATCTGCCTGTGCGATATAAGAAACTGCCTCCTCCATAACCTGCATATCCAGACTTTCCCCATACAGGACAACCTCCGGCTTTATAATGCCGTTACAGACAGGGCATCTTGGAATCTGATTGCGCTGCTTCAGCATCTCATCGAGATCATAAAAGGCATGACAGCGCTGACAGCGGTTGCGATGGATACTGCCATGCAGCTCCAGCACCTTCTTACTGCCAGCCATCTGGTGAAGACCGTCAATATTCTGTGTGATTACCGCCTGCAGCTTTCCCATCGCCTCCAGTTTAGCAAGGGCGCGATGGGCATCATTGGGCTGTGCATGCTCATACACCATTTCATGAAAATAAAAGTCATAAAACTGTTCGGGATGCTCGTGAAAGAAATCACTGCTGATCATAGTTTCCGCGCGATAGGGATAGGTCTTTTTGCTGTAAATACCACTCTGTGAGCGGAAATCCGGAATATTGCTTTCCGTACTCACTCCGGCACCCCCGAAAAACACAATTCGATCGCTCTGCTTTAGTATTTCCTTAAATTCATCATACATATGCTTTACACCCGGTATATTCGTATGGCGCATGAAACCGTCATCTTCCTATACCTATTCCTTTCTGATTTGAATACGGCTGCCTTCCCTGCTTTTTTCTACGAGAATTCCTGCCGGTATATTGTCCTTTAACAGCTCCACATGTGAAATAATGCCGACATAACCGCGGCTGTTGCTCATAATCTGCAATACGGCAAGTGCATCCGCGATACTGTGCTCATCCAGTGTTCCAAAGCCCTCATCAATAAACATAGTATCCAGCTGAATACCGCCGTTTCTTGCCTGTACCACACTGGATAGCGCCAGAGACAAGGCCAGGGAAACGAGGAATTTTTCACCGCCGCTCAGGGAAACAACACTGCGGCTGCTGCACGTATAGCTATCATAAATAGAAAGCTCAAGACCGAATTTGCGCGTTCTTCCACTTGCCTCATCACTGCGGAAAATCTGATAGCGGCCGTTATGAACAAGCTGCAGCAGCTGATTTGCCTGCTGTGTGATGCTGCTGAGCATAATGCCGAGTACATAGCGTTCAATTCCCATACCGTTATCACCGCGCATTGCTCTGACGAAATGTGCTAGCTCCACAAATGCAGGCTCCTCCTGATCCAGCTCCTTTTGGATATGTATAAGAGCTGTCTGTATCTGGGAATACATTGCTTCATGACTCGTGATATCCGCAAGGGCTGCACGCAGCTGGTCCTCCTGCTGCATGAGCTGCTTCTGCTGCTGAAGCAGCTCCTCCAGATTTTGCTGTGCAAGAGCATTACAGCGGCTTTGCAAATCCTCAATCCGCGTCTGCTCCTGATTTTTTTTCAGCTCGTAAGCATGGAGCTGTTCTTCTTTTGCCGCAAGATCGATTTGCTGAAGCTGCTGCATTTCCGCTTCCTGAATGCCACGCTGTGCAAGCGTTACCCATACAGCCTCTGCCTGTGCCTGCTCCTGGGCCGCCTGCTGTACTTCCTTTTCCGCATGTTCCAGGTCACGCTGCTGCTGCACCAGCTGAAGCTCCAGCTGCCGCAAGCGTTCCTCAAGCATACCGGTCTGCTGCTTTGCTTTTTCAAGCTGCTGATTTAGTTCCTCGATATGCTGGGTCAGCTGGCTCTGTGTACGCAGCTCAGATGGGATACTGTCCTGCAGTGCTGTAAGCTGCTGGTTTATTAAAAGCTCATCGGTATGCAGTTCCTGCTGCTTTTCTGTGAGCTTTTGCAGCAGTGCTTCCTGCTCTGCCTGCTGCTGAATCAAAAGCTCCTGGCGCTCTGTCATATGTGCAATTTCCTGATTCAGTGTGAGCGCACGCTGCTGCCTGCTTTGTATCCCTGCATATTCCTCCTGGGAGAACGGCTTGTGTAGCAGATCCTGTATCGCATCCTCATGCTCCTGTACAGAGGACTGCAATACCTGGATGGACAGCTGTATGTGATCCTGCTGCTGATGAAGCTTTTGCAGAGCTTCCTTTTTCTGATCTAGCTGCTCCTGCATTTCCTTCAGCCGTTTTACATCCAGATAGGCTGCCTGTGCCCTGGCAAGATAAGGATGTGTAACACTGCCGCATACCGGGCATGGTTCATTTTCCTTCAGCAGTGCTGCAAGCTGCGCCGCACTGCTGTTCAAATAGCTGCGCATAGCCTCATCATAGGCCTGCTGAAGCGGTACAAGCTGCTGTTCTTCCTGCTCTGTGTCGTTCTGCAGCTGCTGTAGCTTTTTTTCTTCCTGCTGTCGTTTGTCATGCAGGAAAACGGTTTGCTGATGATGATAAAACGCCTGCTTCCAAACGGCGTAATCCTGCTCCACCGTTTGCAGCAGCTCCAATTCTGCCTTTGCCGTTTTTAGCTGCCGTATAAGCTGCTCCTGCTCCTTGCTTAGCTGCTCACGACAGGTAAGCTGTGCTTCTGCCAGCTTCTGCTGCGCAGCCTTCTTTTTCCTTAGCTCCTGCTCCTCAGTACGCAGCTGCTGCAGACGCTTCACAGAAGGAAGCAGCTCCTCACCTGCATGAAGCCTCTGTGTGTAAGTCTGCTCCCTTGCCTTACATTCCGCTAGCTGCTTTTGCCAGGCAGGCACCTGGCTTCTTTGCTCCTGTAAACGGGTAAGCTTCTGCTGTTCTGTAAGGTGCTTTGCGCTTCGCTGCTTCATAGCCTTGCGGCATTGCAACAGGGTGTTCCACTGCGGAAGCACGTTTGCCAGCTCCTTTTGTCGTTCAAGATATACAGCGAGCTCTTTCATACTGTCTTCCTGCTGTAACAGCTCTGCCATATGCTGCTGTGCGCTTCGCAGCTGTGCGGATAGCTCCTCCCTGTTTTTTTGCTGTGTCACAGAGAGATTAACCTGCTCCAGCAGCGCATGCTGCCGCTTTCCTTCTTCCATAAGCGCCTGCTTCTGCTTATTCGCTTCCTGAAGCCATTCGGTTATTTCCTTTAGACTCTGCATATCAATACCGCTCAGTAATGCCTCTTTTCGCTGCTTTTTCGCATCCAGCTGTTCTTTTCTTTGCTTCATGGTATCGCTCAGCACCTGGTTGATGCTTGTCCATCGCTCCATTTGAAACAGGGTTTTCAGTATCTCCTGCTTTTCCTCACTCTTACTTGTCAGCAGCTGTTCAAATTTTCCCTGTGGCAGGATCATTACCTGAATAAACTGTGCATAGCTCAAGCCAAGCAGCTCCTCAGCCTTTTCCTCTACATTTTTCAGCTTGGGATTTTCAAAAAACGGCACAAAGGAGCCATCGATTACCTCCCCTGCGTCAATTTGCATCACCGCTGCCAGCTCCTGATTGCGTTTTTTTCGCATCGTGATCTTACGGACGAAGCGGTATGTTTTCTGATGAAGCTGAAATTGGAAATCAACGATCGTGGCATCCTGCGGCTGTGCAAAACGGGAACGCATGCTTAAAAAATCCTCGCGCTGGGAGCCGCTGCTTTTCCCATATAAAGCATAGGTCATGGCATCCAGCAGCATCGTCTTTCCGCTTCCTGTTTCTCCCTGAATCAAAAACAGGTGCCGTTTATCAAACACATGAAAATTGATGCACTGCTCTTTAACATAGGGACCAAATGCCTGCAGCTTCAATATCTCAGGTCGCATACACATTCTCCCCTTCCAGTTCTCGCTGTGCCTGCTGAAACAGCTTTTTGGCAGTCTCACTCAGTTCCTCTCCGTAATAATCCTGAAAAAACTGTGTCACGATATCCAGATCGGAAACTGTTTCCAGATCCTGCAGGCGTATGGTTATGCTTGTCTGCTCCTGCTCCATGGTTTTCCCGCTCAGCTGCAGAAGATTCTCATAGCCCTGACGAAAATATTCCAGCATTTCATAGGAAACAGGTAAATCCGTTACCTCTATTTTAACATAGGAAGTCGCCTCTGCGCCTTGTTCCAGCATCCCTTTTTTCAATTCCTCATAGCTTCCCTTCAACACATGCAGGGGATGTAAGGGAGTGATGTCATGCTCCTCTATCGCATCCTTTTTGCTGTCATAAATCAGCACCCCCTTGCGCTGATTTGCCTCTGAAAAAGAATAGGGAAGCGGTGATCCACTGTACCAGACACGACCTCCCGCATGCTGTCTGCGATGCAGATGTCCCATCGCTGTATAAGAAAATCCGTCAAATATACTCGAAGGAACCAGATCCGCTCCCCCGACATTCGCAAACCGGTCACTCTCGCACACATCCGCATTCGCCAAAAAGGCGTGCGCCATGGCAATATGGCGATACTTGTTATCCGCATGCGAAAGAATATCCTGACAGATACAGGAAAAAGCCTCTTCCTGCGAATGCACATCCACATCATAGGCCTTTCGTACCTGCTCCACATGAAAATAGGGAATCGGGTAAATCATGCAGTCTTCAAGCTCAATGCCAGCCACCTTCTCCTGCAGACTGCCAACCACATACAGACCCATTCCCTTCAACAGCCTTGACAGTGATGCCAGACGGGTTGCGGAATCATGATTGCCTGCGATGACAATCACCTTTTTCTTCAGCTCCATGCAAAGCATATACATGATATCATCATATATTTCGATTGCCTCTTTACTTGCCAGAACGGTATCGTATACATCTCCCGCTACAAGGATCACATCAATGTTTTCTTCTTCAACGATCGTTTTCAGCTGCTGCTTAAACCAGCGCTGATCCTCTATCATTGACAGCTTGTACAAATCTATTCCCAAATGCCAGTCCGCTGTATGCAAGATTCGCATTGTCATCTCCTCCTTTACCTGAAAAACAGGGCAGATTGCTCTGCCCTACTCGTTCCCCTGACCTGCTTTTCCTTTTTCTGCCTGAAAATCCTTACTGTACTGTATGTCCTTAAAAGACCAGCGAACATCAAACAGCTGATAGGTCACCACTGCCTCCGGCCAGTTTATCTGATATGTCGTTTCCGCAAACACACTGCCATCCTTCGTCTTGCGCTTTGTGCCGATATACTTGATTTCCCCGCTCACAATGCTGGCATCCGTAATAAAAATACTGGGAACATCCACAGGATGCGCTTCATCATACTGATAAATCAAGGTAACCTCTGTTGCATTACCAGCCTGTTTCACCTGCTGTTCCATGCTGACGACATAGTTGACAAATACCTTGGTTGTTTTTTCCACTGTTTTTCCATTACTCAGATTCAACACCAGCTTCAATACGTTTTCTCCTGTCGGATAATGAAACGCATCCTTTGAAATCTGATAGCTGCTGTAATCCAGTACATTATCCACATAGGTATCATTGATATACAATCCTACACCGTTGATAGAGGAATTATGCTTCTCATAGCTCCAGGAAACATCGATATATTTCAGATCCTTTCGATATTCTCCTTCAAACTGCGTGATTTCCGCTGTTTTCTTTGCCGGTTCAGGCGCCGGGGTAGTCACTGCCGGCTTAGCCGGTTCCCGCTGCTCCTGCGTATTCACAAAGATATAGACGGATAAGGCAATGATTATCAACAGTATGACAGTCAGTAAGAATACAAAAAAGCCGTTCTTTTTCAGATATGTCTTAATGTTTTTCATATGCCCTCCTTATGTACCCTCTATTATACTGTTTTTCATAGTGGAAAGCCACTGATTTTTGTCATTCCGGGCGCAAATCACATCATTTTACACAAAGAAAGCATCTATTGATATGGGATATCAACGAATCAAAACCGGATATAAAAGCAAAATAAAGAAAAGCATGGTCTGCAGTACACACCTGCTTCCATGCTATTCTATCTTATTTTACTGGTACCAGAGGTACAACAACACCGTCATAATTGTCTTCAATGAATTTTTTTACATCCTCAGTGTTTAAAGCCTTGATCAGTGCCTTAATTTTTTCATCATCCTTATGTGCCGTCTGAACAACAATCACATTGGCAAAGCTCTTTGTAGCCTCACTGTCCTTGGATTCAGAAGCCATCACTTTATCACTGACCTTCGCAAGGAGTGCATTGTTTCCGTTAATAACGGAGAAATCCACGTCCGGCAGACTTGTAGCACAGGCAGTTGCATCCATTTCTACAATTTCCACTTTTTTATTGTACTTTTCAATATCCTGCTTTGTCGCATCGATACCCTTGCCCTTTTTTAAAGTGATTATGCCGTTTTCCTGCAGCAGCATCAATGCACGGCCACCGTTTGTAGAATCATGCGGTACCGCAATTTTCTGTCCATCTGCCAGCTCCTTTAAGGATTTATGATTCACAGAATAGATACCCATCGGCTCATAGTGAACAGTGAATACACTTGTAATCTTATCTTCAGCATTTGCATTTTTTGTCCAGTTATCCAGGAACTGCTGATGCTGGAAAAAGTTTGCATCCATGTCATCGTCTGCCAACGCCTGGTTCATTTTGTTGTAATCCGTATATTCCTTGATGTCCAAGGTATAGCCTTCCTTTTCCAAAACCGGCTGAATGTGACGGATAATTTCCGCATGCGGCGTAACACTTGCGCCAATACGAATCGTCTTATCCTCCTTTTCACTCTTCCCGGTATTATCTCCCTTGGATCCGCACCCAGCAAGCAATGCAATGGTACATAAACCTACAGCTAATGTTTTTAATTTCATGTTTTACCCTCGTCTTTCTATATTATATATATTGTTTATAAATCACCAAATCTGTGAGCGGCACATTCGACAGATCCGGCAATTCTGCTTCAGCATGCGCAACATATCAGTCCCTCCCTTTACAGCCTAATGTGTTGTTTTACGAATCGCAAGATTTCCGATTCCCTGAATGAGTGAGGTAATCAGAAGCAATACGATGACACTCACATAAATGACATCAAACTGGAAGGCATTATACCCGTAACGGATACAGAAGTCACCAAGACCACCGCCACCGACTGCACCAACCATGGCGATATACCCAATCAGTGTGATCAGCGTAATTGTTGTGGCACGGATTATGCCTGGCACGCTTTCCTTCAGGTATACACGGAATATGATTTCCAGCGGAGAGCATCCCATTGCCTGACTGGCTTCAATTAGACCGTAATCCACTTCGGATAGGGCACTTTCAATCTGGCGTGCCACAAAAGGAACAGCACCAATGACCAGCGGCAGCATCGCTCCACGCAATCCAATCGTAGTACCTACGATTGCACGCGTCATCGGTGAAATCATAAAGATCAGAATAATAAAGGGAATCGCTCGGAAGAAATCGATAATCTTTCCGATGATGAAATACAGGATTCTATTTTGTAAGATTCCATCCTTTTTCGTTACGACCATAATTACACCGAACAGAGTTCCAATCAGAAGTGATATCGCACCGACAACACCCAGCATGATGAATGTCTCCATTATTGCTGTCCAGAAATCCGGAAGCTTGCTCATAATATTAGGAATAATCGTATTTAGAAATTCTAGCATGCCTTCATCACCTCCACACCGACTTCATGCTCCTTCAGATAGGCAAGTGCCTGATCAATATTTGCTTCCTCACCGCTCAGTATAACAATCAAATCACCCAGCGGTGTGTTTTTGATAATTTCCACATTTCCAAAAATGATATTCGTATCTACCAGAAACAGTCTGGATATCTCGGAAATGAGTGCCTTGCTGGTGCTGACAGAATCATAATTCAGCTTCACCATGCGTTGTCCGTTTTCCAGTCTGGTAACACTGGCACCTGCATCCAGCATTTCCTGTATACGGTGTGCATTGCTTGTGGATGCGATAAAGCTTCGTGTTACCTCTGCCTTTGGTTTGGAGAAGATATCAAGGATGCTTCCTTCCTCCACAACATAGCCGTTTTCCATAACTGCCACACGGTCGCAGATTTCCTTGATTACTGCCATCTCATGCGTAATCAGAACGATGGTGATTCCCAGCTCCTCGTTTACCTTTTTCAGCAGCTTCAGAATGCTTTTTGTCGTCTGCGGATCCAGTGCGCTTGTCGCTTCATCACATAGCAGCACCTTGGGATCATTTGCCAGTGCACGTGCGATTGCCACACGCTGCTTCTGTCCGCCGCTGAGCTGGGATGGATAGGCATCCACCTTGTCACTCAAATCCACTAGCTCCAGCAGCTTGCGGATTTTCATATCCGTTTCTGCCTTGCTTAATCCACTCCCCTTCAACGGGAATGCAATATTCTGATAAACCGTACGGCTGCGCATCAGATTGAAGTGCTGAAATATCATTCCGATTTTCTTACGCATCGCACGCAGCTCCTTATCCCGCATCTGCGTGATATCCTGTCCATCGATGACAACCGCTCCCGCACTTGGGCGTTCCAGCAGATTGATGCAGCGTACCAGTGTCGATTTACCGGCGCCGCTGAAGCCGATAATACCATATATTTCCTTGTCCTGTATCGTCAGTGTGACATCCTGCACCGCATGAACATTCCCTGCTTTGCTGTCAAATGTCTTACTGACATGTTCCAACTTAATCATGTCCTCATCCTCCTGTAGCCATATAAAAAAGCCTCCATCCCATAGGACGAAAGCTGCATTTCGTGTTACCACCTAAGTTTATTTCCACCTCGCGGTGAAAACCTCATCAAGTACGTTTTCGTATGCTATACGAAAGTTATACCCTATCGCTGTAACGAGCGAACACGTCGCAGCCTACCTTGTTCGACTGCGCGACTCCAAGACCATTTTCAGCAGCTCCTCTTTATTTCCTCTCACCAAACGGAAACTCTCTGCAAAAGCATACCTGCTTACTCTTCTTTTCCACGTCATTGTTTATCTGTCCATTATGTTACTTTATTTTCATGCAATCGTCAAGCATTTTTCACTTTTTTCTTTTTGTTACACGATAGAGGATTTTTATTCACAGCCAAATCATAGTGTATTCGCTATGAAACAAGCATATGAAGTTAAAGAAAATATTCCTATCATTTCCTCTCCTATGCTAAAGCTTTTATATTCTCAAAAGAGCTGTGAATAGTAACAATTAAGGCGTATCTTTTTATCCTTTCTCTGTGTAAATAAATTGATTACAGCTTTATAATCATACATGATTTTTTATAAAAGGCGATTCCATACCCGACAATGTCTGTATATCCTTTTTTATTCAAACCCTCTATATATTTCATAGCTTTGATTTGTTCACACGCCAGGTTCGCTGTTTTTTCTACTTCTTCCTCTTTGCTTGCGACCTTCAGCTCCAGCACCAACCCTCTTTTTTTCTTATACGCAGGTAGCACGGCGATATCATATCTCCCTAAACCAGATTCCTGATTGGAATAAATGCTGCTATTTGTAACTCCCTGTAGCATGCCATTCACGAATCCATGATAAAACCTCTCATCATAATCGAAATAGCTCATAGATTCAAATAATACACTATTCAAAATTTCATCTGCACGTTCTATGTCTTCCTTTAACAACGCGTTTATGAAAGAGACATTATGTATTTCTATCTGCTGCCGAAACCATTCCTCAAATATAGTTGTATAGATATAACGTATCTCTTTGTTCGGAATTTCAAGCTGATAGATATTGACAGCTGTTTTCCTAATAGCCTTTAGATATCCAGTAAACAACAAAAAACTATAAATGTTTTCTATATTATCCATTTCCCGATATGTCAGTTCTGATTTGATAACCTTTTCTATCCTGCCACCATTTGATAGTATATCAAAGTCCTGCTTCATTTCCGCAGTACTCTGTTGAATATAGCGGTAAATGATATCATTGCCGCTTGTATTTGCCCAGAAGGATGCAGGCTCATCATTTCCCTGCGTGATATTCAGCATATATTTCAAAACGCTCCAAGGATTATATATTTCCTGATTAGCAAACAGATATCCATCACGCCATGGGTGGGCACCGCCTACCATTCCTTTACTGTAAACTCATACGTCTTTGCATTAAAATCCTTCAGCAATTTCATTGTTTCCTCTGGCGTAAAGCCAAAGCTCGAACAGGATTGATCATCATAAATAGAGTAGACATTAAAATTATTTAACCCTGTAAAAAGGCTAAAGCCCGCCTTCGGTGTGCTCTCTTTCGCAATTCTCAAGCATCCGGTAAGAATCCCTTTTTCCAATGCATCATTCGTTTTTAAAGCTGCACTGAATATTTTACCCAAGAAATTTACCATTTCATCATAATATCCGTTCAGATAAGCACTCTGTAACGGTACATCACGCCATGGGTGGGCACCGCCTATTCATCAATCAGAAGGATAACCTTTTGCCGCCAGTGTTTTTCCAGACACATGCTCAAAAATCTTAAGCCATTCTGAAGCTGTGCCTTATTTACTGTTCCTGCTTTGTACTGCTTTAATAAATTTATATCCATTTCATCCAAATACTCACTAGTTAATAATTCCTCATTCTTACTTATGATTTCACTTAAAATTATCTGAAAGCTATTCAGTTGATCCTGAAAGGATATATCCTTCATATCCTTTAATGACAAAAAAATTACCGGATACCTGTTCTGATATAGCATTACTTTCTCATGTTCTGATATTTTCAATCCGTTAAACAAATAAGCATTTTCCATTTGTCTGATGGAAAAGAAATAATAGAGCACGCCTGAGCGGGCACCGCCTGCTCATGTTTAAGGTTTTACCCGCTACTAGCGCGCCTCTTGTCGGATACCAAAGGTATCGACACTATTTCGGTGAAATCGGCGCGTCCGTGTGTATAGTGCCACCTTCTGTTTTAACACATCCCTAATAAATAAAGTTTTATCCACATAATAATAATCCTTATCTATCAGCTCTTTGAAATTTTCTATTCCAATTGGCAATGCCCGCATAGTATCAGTTCCTGTTCCTTTATGCCTATTATATCCTGTAAACAAGCGGTTTACAACTGCATAATCCTTAGATTATTTCGTATTGATATGTTTATTCACTCATTAAAATACCCTTACCTCCAAATTATAAAAACATAGCATCACCACTGTGACAATGCTATGTATCTTTTCATGATTGCAGCTGCGAATGCCAGAACCACCTTATCTGTAAGGCACAGCCTTTTTTCTTATCCTACTGCATTTGTATATCCTGCTATCAGCCGATCTTATATTTCAGCTTATATGTCTTTCCTTCGCTCTCATCATCAAAATATTCCGTATAGCTCAGCATAATTTTCTTTGTTGAAGAAGCTATGATGAAAATTAGACAGCCGTTGATTTCCTCCTGCGGCTTCAGGGCATATTCATCTGGCAGCTGATTGCGGATACCAAAATTATCCTCTGCCTCAAAGGGGCCCTCATTATCAAAGGTTATCATGAAGTCATCCTTATACATGGTCAGGATTTCATTGGTTATATTCCGTATTGTCACATGCAGCTTTATAAACCTTGCGCCGTCATCAACGATAAAGTCTTTAAGCTCCTTTCCGCACAGCTCGATCCGCTGCAGCTTGCATGTAAAAAAAATGGTTTGAAATTCATTGATCATCGCCTGATTCGGACAATAATCCGAGGTCAGGAGAATATTATGCTTCTGTTGTTCATGTTGAATGATTTCCATTGTTTTCACCTCTCTACCATACTATATGATAAGAAACCGGAAAACTGTCGAATTTCCTCATGAAATAAGAATATTTGGAAAGACGCGGATGCCTTTTTTTATCACCTGGGAAAGGTGCTGTGCCCCAAGCGTATGAAACAGAGCGTGAATATCGCTATGTGCAAACAACAGAATATCAGCCTGCGCATGTCTGTGAATACAGCCCAGCTCCTTTCGGTTGAGCGCCTGTGCCGGCCAGCAGGTCAGTGCCTGTAGCAGCTGCCAGCTGTCATAGCGCTCTGCAATACCCAATAGCTGTGCAGCACTCAACTGATCGTGGATGGGATATTTCCCAGCAGCGCTGATACAAAACCTGCCGCTATATGTCCGCTTCTTTTTTTCCAGCTCCACATACGGATAGACGATTGGAAGCTGTTTACTCATCGGATTTGTAATTTCAATATACGGCTGTGCGGTAAGAGAGGGATACAGTGCCGGATGAGCCAGCGTCAGTGTCCCATGATGCATATACTGCATACATTCCTCTAATTGCAGGCGAACACTGTCCCGTTTATCAAGGGGAGTCAGCTGCGCTTCTACCTCGATAAATCCAGGCACTGCAATGTGTCCTCTGCCATCCAGAATCCTTGTATCCTTATCTGCATATTCCTGCCAATGGCCACAGCCTACCGCAAGGATTTTATCATGATGAACCGCAATAAAGGCATGCTGAAAAACAACGGGAAGTCCGTTGACCTTATCCATGGTATATACCCTTTCCAGATTTATGATTAGCAGTGTAGCATGTTTCATAGCAGACATCCCTCGCATTGACTTCTCTTATTATACGTCAAAAATCACCGGATGGGAAAAGAATTATGATATAATTGAACAGGAAGAGGTGAGATATATGCTGGATTGGCTGAAACATCTGTTAAAAAAAGAAGAACCATCGCTTACGGAACAAAAACCGGTGATCATAACCATTCACGGCTATGGCAGAAGGCGCAGCAACGAGTTTGATAATTTTGCACAATGGGGTCGGCAGGACGGCTTTGATATTGTGCAGTTTGATATGTATGATCTGTTTGACGAACAGGATCATGACTGGATGCAGTGGGTATCCAGAGCCAAGGAGGTTGTCGATTCCTATAAGGACAGCGGCAGAGATATCTACCTGGCAGGCTTTTCCATGGGAGGTGTCATTGCCTCCTACCTGGCTGTCGTTTGCTCTGTGAAACGGCTGCTGCTTCTGGCTCCTGCGTTCAGCTATATGAATGTGGATATCATCACCGGTGTCATTACGAAATCCGCATCTACGCTGATGGGAAATGAAAAAAAGGAGGAAATACAGCTCCCGCGTTCCTTTTACGGCGCCTTTACCGAGCTTGTCAAGAATCTGAAAAAATATATCGGCTTCGTGGAATGTCCGGTCTGTATGATTCATGGGGATATGGATGAGGTCATTTCTGTAAAAAGCTCCTTATGGGCTTATAACAAGCTGCCCCATACCCGCAAAAAGCTGATTCTTTTGCATGAAGGGCATCACCGCCTATTGATGGATGAAGGTGTCAGCTGGACCTGCTATCAGAATATGAAGCTGTTTTTCCAGGGGCTTCTGCTGCCGGATGAGGAGCCGGAAATGGCAGCGGATATCATGCCTGCATTACTGGAAGAAAAAAAGCGGAGGGAACACGCCTTACAGCCGCAGGATCCAGGGTTGAAAACCTTTCGTGAAGAGGATGCTGAAAAACAGAGTACTGATAGCCGCTAAATAGATGGCGGTGTTAATGCGCAGCTTTGTCACATTTTTTGAATACTTTGGTTTTAATACAGTGTCATATTACAGACATCATAGATAAATCGGCTTTCCGCTTCTACCTGTATACAAAAGGAGTATTTCTTTGCCGCTGCTTCCTAACGGCGAAAAAACACTCCTTTTCTTTTCTATGGTTCCTGTACAAGGCTTTGGTAACACTGTTACTGGCTTACAATTTCTGTCCGCAGGTACTGCAAAATTTACTATCCGCCTCTACTTCCTCCCCGCACTGCGGGCAGTATTTCTTCGTAATAAGAGAGGCCCCGCATTCACAGCAGAATTTAGCCTCCTCCTTATTCAGTTCTCCGCAGTTCGGACATTTGATACGAATCACTTCCTTGACAACCGACTCCTGCGGCTGTGCAGCAGCGGTATTCATCTGCTGGGCAAAGGCAAATCCTGCGCCAAGTCCTGCAATACCTCCGCTTTGCTGTGCTGCATCCCGCATTGCCCGAGACTGCTGCCACTGCTGGAAATTCTGCATATTTCCACTGACTAAATTGATTCCTGACTGCTCATCGATAAATTTCTCAACCTCCTCGGGAAGCGAGATATTTTCAATATTGATCATCAGCAGACTGATTCCCATCGTTTCCATTTTCTCATTCGCACTGTCTCTGGCAGCTTCGGAAATCTCACGAAGCTTGCTTGCTAGCTCTACAACACGTATTTTTTCCTCGGCGATGACATCAATCAGACTTTCAATCACAATTGAACGTACAAACTCAATTACATCCTCTGTCTGATAGATCATCTGTACACCAACCAGTTCGCGCATGAACTTCTCAACATCCACAACCCGTAGAGAGAATGTTCCAAAACCGCGTACTCGAACCACACCGAAAGTAGGATCCTCTATGATAAACGGGTTCTTCGTTCCCCACTTGTTATCTGTCAGTGCCTTTAGGCTGACAAAAAACAGATCACTGATAATCGGGGAGCGAAAGCCGTATTTCCAGCTCTGCAGTGTGGAAAGAATCGGCAGGTTCTCCGTATTCAGTGTATAGGAGCCTGCGGAAAATACATCTGCCAGTTCCCCCTTGTTCATAAATACTGCAGCCTGACTTTCTCTGACAATTAGCTTTGCCCCCTGCTTAATTTCATTATCACGGCTATTTCTCTGATATTTTAAAACAATCAGGTTATTCATGTCCCTATCATTTTCAATTACATCAATAAATTGCCCCATCAAAAGATCACTGAATCCCATTAGCTTATCCTCCTATCGTACAATATAATCACCGTTTGCATCCTTAAATTTATTGGTAGCTATCATGAACAGGTCATAAAACCAGCCAAGCATAAAAAAACCCATAGTTACCATATATAGCAACGCACGTCCCCATTTTCCCGTATAAAAATTATGAAGGCCCAGGGGACCGCTGAACAAGGCAAGCAAAAACGTCACCATTTTGCTTTTATCACTGTCATGAATTTCTCGTCCTTTTCCCTGCTCTGTTTTCTTCTGTCTTACTGCTTCCTGCTGCACTGCATCCATCGCTACATCGTAATCTGTATTCTCACTGCCGCAGTATGGACAGCATCTGCTGTTTTCAATCTCTGCACCACATTGCTTACATTTCATTATGTTCTCTCCTTACCTTACTCTAATATTATACAGTGAACTTGTTCGCTGTGCAATTCATTTCACTACGCATTTTCCACAGGACTATAAAAACAGAAGCTTTACTCTGCTTCCATTTTAATAATAGTATATGTGAAAATATGATACAGCGGCAGCTGTAAATTCCGATTGACCGAAATTTGTCTGTTTCTGTCTATTTTCCCGCAATATTACGCTCATAAAATTTCTCATAAACGTTTGTAAAGAAATTTCCCTTGCCTGTTTTATGATAGCGCATAATCAGCAGTGTCAACAGGATACCTGCCACAGTTGCACATAAAACATCGGTTATTGTATCATGCACTCCTTGCGTATAGTGATTGATACAGTCATTGTTGAAGAAGATCAGCATGGCATACTCATAAAATTCCCAAATTTCTCCAACCGCGATATTCACCGCATTGATAAACACCAGAAACACATGATAATCCTTCTTATCCGGAAAGGTATTGGTCTTTTTCAGATAAAAATACAAAATTACCGCCAGTGTGGTAATGAACCAGCCACTTGAAAAATGCAGTACCTTATCAAAGCCCAGATAGGAATACCAGTGATAGCTGCTTCCGATCAGTGATGCGAAATACGTAAAAACCGTCGATACGATATAGATTTCATAAACCGGCTTAAAATGCAGCAGCTTGAATGCCACTGGTACAATCAGTGGTGTCAGCATCGCCACAAAGCCCATTCCAAGTGCATTATAGTCCTGAATCATGAAGTTGTGATACAGGGCATATACCAGTGTAACGATATAAATTGCCGCACAGATATAGAGAACCTTCTTCAGCAGGTTTTCACGGCGTTCCAACTTATCCGGCATGCTTTACATCCTCCAGCATTTTCAGCTTCAGCTCCAGCAGCTGCTTACTGAGATCCACATAATAGGTCTGCGGATATTCAAAGCGTAAAATCTCATCCCACATACAGGAAAATTCCTGTTCACTGTAGGTGCGGATTTGTTGAAGATCCGGTACCTCATACACCAACTCTCCATTTAAAAAGATCGGTTCCAGCAAATCGCGCAGAATATAGCTGCCACCTGCTATGGTCTTATTCTTCCAGCTGTTCATCTGATGGTAAATCGTCAAATCCCTGTTTGGATCAAGTGCCTCCCCGTGAATC
This sequence comes from Erysipelotrichaceae bacterium 66202529, assembly GCA_017161075.1. NCBI lineage: Bacteria > Bacillati > Bacillota > Erysipelotrichia > Erysipelotrichales > Erysipelotrichaceae > Erysipelotrichaceae bacterium 66202529. Next base: position 2,722,788 of record CP046174.1, read on the forward strand.
GTCATAATATCCCCTACTGCCTTGCCGCTTTCCTTATCGTAGATGCGGTACAGGTCTTTATAGCCGGGATTGGTTACCTTTTCAACATTTTCGCTGACCTTTATTTTTGGAATCATCGTATCTCCGTCAAAGATAGAGCTCATTTTATATACACCGCCGAATACCGGTGCGGATTTACTGCAAACCAGGTTTTCACCAACCCCCATGCTGTTGATCTGCGCCCCCTGTGAAATCAGGGATTGGATCAGATATTCATCCAGAGAGTTGGAAATCACGATATTGCAGTCCTCCATACCCGCCTCATCCAGAGCCTTGCGGATTTTTTTAGACAGATATGCCATATCGCCGCTGTCAATACGCACACCCTGCAAACGATAGCCGTTGGGCTCCAGATATTCCTTTGCGACCCGAATGGCATTCACAAGACCACTCTTGAGCGTATTATAGGTATCCAGCAATACAGTACAGCTATCAGGATAGGTTTTCGCATATGCCAGAAATGCATCGTATTCACTGTCAAAGGATTGCACAAAGGAATGTGCCATAGTACCAAGTACCGGCATGCCGAATTTCTGCCCGGCATAGGTGGTTGCCGTACCTGCAACACCGCCAATAAAGGCGGCTCTTGCCCCGTAATTGGCCGCATCGAAATTATGTGCACGACGGGCACCGAATTCCATAATGGCTCTGCCCTGTGCAGCACGGACAATTCGTTTTGCCTTCGTCGCAATCAGCGTTTGATGATTCACACACAAAAGCATCGCGGTTTCCAGCAGCTGAGCCTCAATGATTTTCGCCTTTACGCGAATGAGCGGCTCATAAGGGAATACCGGGGTTCCCTCCTTCACTGCATAGATATCGCCGGTAAAAATAAAATGGCGCAAATAATCGAGAAATTCATCCGTAAAGCGGTTCAGTGAACGCAGATAGGCAATATCACTGTCCTCAAAATGCAGATTCTGAATATAGCCGATGATCTCCTCCAGTCCGGCAAATACCGCATAGCCTCCGCTATCCGGGTTTCTGCGATAAAACAGATCAAAGGTGACAATACGATCCTTGTGATCGGAATTGAAGTAACACTGACTCATGGTCAGCTCATAAAAATCCATAACCAGGCTTAAATTGCGCTCATCACGGAAATCGAATTTATAATCCAGGCTTTTCATAGGCTGTCCTCTCTTTCCAGTTCGGAAACAATGCGGATACCGTTTGCCTCCATATTGCGGATACTGAATTCATTACAGGATATTGCATCATGAATACCGTCAATATGATACGTATCAACACAGTTCAGCGGCACAAGAATGCGCTGCTCTGTCTTATTATGCTCATTCAGCCATGCGTTCAGACATAAAGCAAATTGCAAAATGCAAATATCCGTACAGCAGCCGGTGATTACGATATCTCGGTAATCATCCAGGCGTTCCTTCAGAAAGCTTTGAAAATCCGGACATGTAAAGGTATTTGTAGAATTTTTCCGCATCAGCTCCTGTACATGCGGCTTTAATTCCTGAATGACCTCACTTTCTATCGTCCCTGTTACACAATGGGAGGGATAGGAAATAAATTCACGTGTTTTCGGTGGATGGGAATCGGCAATGAAAATAACACGCTGCTGTGCATCCCTGATCAGATTCTCAATATTGGGGGTCACCTCATGGATTGCTTCATCATGCAAAGCCCCCGTATGCACGAACCCTTCAATCATATCCACAACAAATACGATGGGATCCTTCAGCTCTTTCATTGAAAGAGGTGCGTATGCTTCTAAAAACTGTTCACTTACTCTAGCCATGGGAATCTCCTTTAAAATTTTACTTATACGATATTTATTATAGTCTTTTTTTCTTCAATTTGAAACAGAATGCGAAAAATTTCATTCCCTGTTATATATGCTGTACGCACATTATAGAACAATACCTGAAGTATACCGATAGAAAAAAAACGCTTTGACAGCCTCTCCTGCATAATATAAAGGGAGAATATACATTGCATCCGGTAGGAAAGATAAAACACACAGAATCAGCTATTTTTGGAGCATTTTGCCGCATCTATGGCAAGGACGATCATCAGACAAAGCAGTGCATGTCCCTGCTGGCGGATATCCAGTACATACGTATCCGTAACATGAAAAAGCTCCTTGCTGGCCTGCATGATGATGCCCTGGGATTCGCTGATTACATCGTATTCTCACTCCATAAAATTTCCATGAATCGTCCAATCATTGCAGGACAGATGAAACTTTGGTCGGAAGAATGAAAATTCTTTTTCTATATAGCCGATACAAGCATCATTCATATACATGCGAAAGCGTGGCAGAAAGGTAAAGACCTCTTCTTTGATTTCTCCCAGCTGTTCCTGATATGCATTATAGATTATCAACCGGTGTCCCCAGGCCAGCCTTCCCTCCACCGTATAAACTGTATTCCCGTTTTCATCATATATGTCATAGCTGTCGAACCAGCTAAACATCCGCTGTTTAAATAATAATTTCATACATTTGCCCCTTCCTTTACTTTCCATTATACAGGAAAAAGCGGCAAAAGAAAAACGGAAAGCATACCATGGCAAAGGGTTCTTATGCTCTTACAGCAGTATTGCTTGCGGTATACAGGCATTGAATCACTTATTGGTGACAGCTTCCCTGTATTTCTAAATTATCCGCTATTCTTAATTAGCATAAGAGCCTGTTTGTATGCAATCCGTTGCTTTCCTTATAGAAAGATTGAGAAAAACTGATAGACAAAGAGTGATAAGAGATAAGGCACCACCAGCATGACAGCCAGGGTCATAAGCAGCTGTTTTTTCCCATATTCATGATACACCGCCTGCAGTGTCATGATACAGGGAATACTAAGCAGCACATAAACCATAAAGCTGAATGCCTTAATTCCGGCATCCCTTCCCTGCCAAAGTGCCTGTATATGTGAAACCTGCTGTGCATCCTGTGCCGTAAGTGAACCACGTGCTGGAATAAGGAAGCCTGCACTATCCTTGAGGGCAGCTCCCCCTTTGTATACAATATCACGAATATCCCCTGCAATATCGACGGATATTGCTTCCTCCTGCTTTGGCTTCTGCAGTACTGTATCAAAAAAGCCTACAATGGTTTCCTTTGCGATGATGCCTCCGGGAAGTGCAGCCACACATTCCCAGCGGTCGCCGAAGCCAAGCGGCGCAAACACAGGCTGTACAAGCCTTGCCCCCTGTGCCAGAAAGCTGCTTTCCACCTCTCCGGTAGGGAAATACGTCAGTCCCCATAATATGACCATGGCCCACAAGACGATTCCACACGCTTTTCGCACATAGCTTTTTACTTCCTCCTTCACCTTATGCAGCACAACACGCAGAGAAGGCAGACGATAGGGAGGCAGCTCCAGCACCATGAGTGCATCATCGTGAAATACTGGAAAGCGGGAAGCGATCAGTGCGAGTATGAGTGCCATGAGGATTCCGATGCCATATATACTCAGCATCATCAGTGCTGCCTTATTTGGAAAAAAGGCAGAGGCAAACAGTACATAGACAGGCAGCCGGGCACCACAGGACATAAAGGGCACAAGCAGTGCCGTCAGCCGCTTCTGCTGTTCATTATCCAGTGTCCGCGTTGCATAGATGGCGGGTACATTGCAGCCAAAGCCCAGCATAAGAGAGACAAAGCTCTTGCCGCTGAGATGAAAGGAATGCATCAGACGATCCAGCAGAAATGCGATTCGTGCCATATAGCCGCTTTCCTCTAATACGGACAATACAAAATACAGCAGCGCCATCAGCGGAGCGAACACCAGGACGCCGCCTACCCCGGCAAGGATGCCCTGCAGCAGAAACTGCCGCACGATGGAAGGTGCCCATTGCAATGCCCAGGCTACATAGCGTGCCAATACATCCTGTATAAGATAACCGATATAATCATTCAACGGCGCCGAAGCCTGAAAGACAAACAGCAAAAGAAAGGAAAAGACGATCAGAAATAACGGAAGTCCTAGCCATCGATGCAGAACCAGCGCATCAATACGCTCACTTCTTGCATAGCGCTTTTTTTGATCCTCCTCTACATGGCGCATCAGTGACTCTACCGCTTGGCAGTTCTCCCTGCGCAGCACCTCCTCATCCATATCCTGACACAGCTCATGCAATGCCATAGTATCCATATGCCATGCGGCAAACTGCTTCCATACAAGCGCATCCCCTCTCAGACAGCCCATACTCATATAATGAATACGGATTTGATCCGCTTCCACAGAAGCCGGGATATGCTGTTCAATATAATTATAGACAGCACTGTAGCATGCATCCGCCCCCTCACTCAGCAGCGGATGATAAAACACTGCCTTTTGTACCACCTGTCTTTGTATCGCTTTGCGCACCTCTTTGTAATGGCTGCGGTCAAACGCGGAATATGCCAGAATCGGTATTCCCAGCCGTCTCGTCAAAGCCGCCGTATCAATACGAATGCCGTATGCCTTCACCTCATCCATAAAATTAAAAATCAGCAGCATGGGAAGCTGCAGCTCCCGCAGCAGCAGTGTCAGCATGAGGTTTCGTCCAAGATTTGTCGCATCCAGCACATTAACAATCAGATCGATTGCTTCTGTTTTGAGATATTGTGCGGTAATGCTTTCCTCATTTCCGCTGTTTTCCAAGGAATAGGTACCGGGAAGATCTACAAAATGATAGGTATCCTCACCCCATTGCACAAATGCTTCCTTCTTCTCAACCGTGACACCCGGCCAGTTGCCAACCTTGAAATCTGCATCACTCAGCGCATTGATCCATGCACTCTTACCGACATTCGGATTACCGACAAACGCTACATGATAGTTCATATTATCACCTCCACCTCAATACAAGCCGCATCCTGATTTCGCAGAATGATCTGATTCCCTGCCGCAAAATACAGACAGGGATCCTTCATCGGCGCAAAGCGTACCTTTTGTACATGCGCACCTGGATATATACCGAGATAAAACAGACGATCCGCATCCTTTTTTCTCATATGCATACCGGTTACTACTGTATTTTCTCCTACCTGTACATCACACAGTCTCATTATTCATCACCTGTCATATAGTGTATATGGGAGCTGAATAAAACACCGTCAGAAAAAGACGATGAATTATGGTTCTATTTTTCAATGCCTATGAATATATTTTCACAAGTATGAAAAAATTCATTTTTTTATTTTCATTTTTAAGGTTTGCGTATATAATAGAAACAGGCTAAAGGAGGAAATTACTATGGCTAAACTAGATTATGTAAAAGAAGCAGTCGTCAAACGCAATCCAAATGACGCAGAATTCATCCAAGCTGTCGATGAAGTCCTGCTGTCACTGGAAAAGGTCGCAGATAAACATCCGGAATACATCGAAAAAGGAGTCTTTGAAAGAATCGTTGAGCCGGAACGCCAGATCATCTTCCGTGTACCATGGGTGGATGACAGCGGTAAGCTGCAGGTAAACAGAGGATTCCGTGTGGAATTTAATTCCGCCATCGGGCCTTACAAGGGCGGACTTCGCTTTCACCCAAGTGTAAATATTTCCATTATCAAATTTCTGGGATTTGAACAGATTTTCAAAAATTCCCTGACCGGACTTCCTATGGGAGGCGGTAAAGGTGGCAGTGACTTTGATCCGAAAGGAAAAAGTGATGCGGAAATCATGCGGTTCTGCCAGAGCTTTATGACAGAGCTGTGCAAATATATCGGACCGGATACAGATGTACCGGCTGGGGATATCGGTGTCGGCGGACGTGAGATTGGTTATATGTTCGGCCAGTACAAGCGTATCCGTAATGAGTTTACCGGTGTTCTGACTGGTAAGGGATTGAACTGGGGTGGTTCTCTGGCTAGAACACAGGCAACTGGATACGGCTTATGCTATTTCACAGAGGCGATGCTGAAGGATAACGGTACCTCCTTCCAGGGTAAAAAGGTCGTTGTCAGCGGTAGCGGCAATGTAGCTATATACGCTGCAGAAAAAGCAACACAGCTGGGGGCAACCGTAATCGCAATGAGTGATTCCAGTGGATATATCGTGGATGAAAACGGTGTTAATCTGGATGTCATGAAGGAAATCAAGGAAGTTAAACGCGGACGTATTAAGGAATATGCAGATGCTGTAGAGGGGGCTGTGTTTCATGCTGCAGAAAGCATCTGGAATACACCATGTGATATCGCACTGCCTTGTGCAACACAGAACGAGCTGCATAAAAGCGATGCAGAGACACTGATTAAAAACGGCTGTATCGCAGTTTGCGAAGGGGCAAACATGCCGACAACACCGGATGCAATCGAGGTATTACAGGCAAATCAGATTCTGTATGCTCCTGGTAAGGCAAGCAATGCCGGCGGTGTTGCGACTTCCGGTCTGGAAATGTCTCAGAACTCCGCACGTCTGTCCTGGACGTTTGAAGAGGTAGATGCCAAGCTGAAGGATATCATGGAAAACATTTTCCGTACGGTATCAAAAACAGCAGCGGAATACGGTCTTGGTAAAAACTATATGGCCGGAGCAAATATCGCAGGCTTCATCAAGGTTGCGGATTCCATGATTGATCAGGGAATCGTATAATTTCCATATAAAAAAGAGAAACGGAGAAGACTTTGTGCACACTTGTACGGAAGTCTTCCGTTTTTTTGTGATCTGCTGGTGGCACTGCCGAGAAACGCAGTCTCTTACTTTTTCCTTACAGTCTTTATACAAATTTCTTACTGTCGTACTCTTTGTTTTATTGATATGGTATGCTGTAGCCGTGAGGTGAACATATGAAGAAGAAACATATGGTATATGCAATGCTAGGTGTATATGCTTTGTACAGTATCTGCACACCCTTTGGTGCCATGAAGCTGCAGGCGTTGATTATCAGCCGCAATCCGGCTGTTTATTTCAACCGTATGGAACCGTCTGTTTTTGGTGAACCATATTATACCTTTCAGAATGATGTGCGTGATTATGACACCGGTAATACATTGGGCGATTTTACATACCGGCGTACGTTTCTGCTGGTGACAGCAGAGTATGTGGGATTTTCATAAGCGAATAAAGCGCTTATTCACAAGCCTTGCGTATGCCAAGGCTTTGGTTGAATTATTCAAAAGTCCTGTTTCTAAGCATCCATTGTCGTAGACGCGCTTTTCGAAAAAAAACACACCCTTACAGTGTGTTATTCATCAATCTCCATGTGCCGCTTAATAATGGTAGAAATCATATCTGCCGCTAATTGCGGATCATCATTGCAAACGATGTATTTGTAGTTGTTCACCATCTTGATTTCCTTGCTTGCCTTTGCCAAACGCTGCTGTACGATTTCTTCCGGCTCGCTTCTTCTACCGCGGATACGCTTTTCCAGCTCCTCCATGCTCGGTGGAATGATAAAAATGGTCAATGCCTCCGGACATTTTTCACGTACCTGCGTAGCGCCTTGCACCTCAATTTCCAGCAGAACATTTTTTCCTTCATTACGCAGCTTTTCTACCTGTGACATCGGAGTACCGTAGTAGTTGCCTACAAATTCTGCCCATTCCAAAAGTTCGCCGTCATGAATTGCCTGTTCAAACTCTTCCTTCGTTGTAAATATGTAATCGACGCCGTCCTTTTCACCTTGTCTCGGTGATCTGGTTGTCATGGAAATGGAATACGCAAGCTTCAGGGATTCATCATTCATAAAGCAATTACGCACAGTTCCTTTTCCTACACCGCTTGGCCCGCTGATAATAATCAATAAACCTTTTTTCATGAGCACACCCCTTACTATTCTTACATTCATTTTACTAGCGGAATCCATGCTTGTCAAACGGGTTTCCAACTTTTTTAAGCTTTTCACATAAAATAGTTACGAATCTTTGAGAAACAGGAGGTGATGAATAAGGAAATACAAGAAAACGGCATGCACATATCTTTTACATAATCAGAAACCGGAGAAAGGATATGCACTTTATTTTCCTGAAAACTGTTTAGCTTCATAACAACCAAGCAGAAAGTACATACTCAGCTTTGCCGGTTAAACAGCTACTCAGATGCTTCTGTCCCAAATCCATACAGCAATTCTATTTCATATATGGTATAATGTAGCAACGAGGTGAGATTATGGCATTAGATGGATTACTGCTTCACCAGGTACAGAAGGAGCTTCACGAATTTCTGCCTGCCAAGCTGACAAAACTACAGCAGATCAGCGATACGGAGCTGCTGTTTACCATACGGACAACAAAGGGTACACGCAGACTGATGATATCCCTGCATAGCGTATATAACCGCATTAACCTGACACAGGAGTCCTATACAACCATGGAAACTCCGAACAATTTTCTTATGCTGCTGAGAAAGCAGATCGATGGAGGAATCCTTCGTTCTCTGGAACAGGTAGGACTTGACCGTGTTCTGCATATGGTCATTGAAGCCAGAGATGAGCTTGGCGATATTCATGACCGCCATTTATATATTGAGCTGATGGGAAAATATGCGAATATGATTCTGGTTGATGAAGACGGACGCATTCTGGATGCCCTCAAGCGCATACCGCCTTTTGAAAACAACCGGCGTACCATTCATCCGGGAGCCGTATTCCAGCTTCCTGCACCGCATACAGGAAAGCAGGATCCCTTTCACTACGATCATATCGATCTGCAGGAATCCTTTACCAAACAGTTTCACGGCTTTTCGCCTTTACTATCAAAGGAAATGCAGTACCGAATGGCGAACGGCCAGTCCTTCGATGAGGTTATGCAGCTGATTGCTGCCTCTGATCAGCTCTTTCTAAGCGATGTTGCGGATAAGACATATTTCCACTGTATTCCCTTGACACATCTGGGTGTGGAAGCACGGAAATATCCATTGATGAAGGGGATGGATCTGCTGTTTTTCCAGAAAGAGGAAAAGGTTCGTATCAAGCAGCAAAGCGGAGATTTATTTCGTGCGGTACGCAAGGAGCTGCATAAGAACACATCCAAATATCCCAAGCTGCAGCAAACGCTGGAGGAAGCAATGGATTGTGAAAAGTACAGAGAATACGGGGATCTGCTGTTTGCCTATATGAGCAGTATAGAACGCGCTGAGGTCGTTACCCTGCCATCATTTGAAACAGGAGAGGATGTCAGAATACCGTTGGATATGCGCTTTGATATCAAGGGAAATGCGAACCGCTATTATCAGAAATATCATAAAAGCAAGCGCGCACAGTCCATTCTTCAGGAACAGATTGCGCTGTGTGAAAAGGAAATCCGTTATTTTGAGTCCATGGAGGTACAGCTGGAACAGGCAACCGTGCAGGATGCTATGGAGATACGTGAAGAGCTTGCCAGACAGGGCTATGTCAAGGCTGCCAGAACACGGATTCGCAAGAAAAAGAAGCAGGAGCTTCCGCATTATGAAACCTTTGTCTTTGATGATGTGCTTGTTTATGTCGGCAAAAACAATTTACAAAATGATTATGTTACCTGGCGGTTAGGGAAAAAAAGCGATACCTGGCTGCATGCCAAGGATCTGCATGGTGCCCATGTCGTCATAACATGCGAACATCCAAAGGAAGAAATACTGCGCAATGCCGCTATGCTTGCCGCCTGGTATAGCAACGGCCGTTATTCCTCCAGCGTCCCTGTGAATTACTGCAATATTCGGCAGCTGAAGAAAATACCCGGCAATAAGGGCAGCTTCGTTTCCTTATCCAGCTACAAAACGATTTACATTGATCCGGAACCTGCCGGTATCCAACGGCTGATGGATGAGCATCTGACAACACAGAAAAAGCATTAGAATTCCGATAATGTAAATATAAAAAAGCTGCGCACGCATGATATCACATTGCACGCAGCTTTTTTCATATGCTGATAACTATTACCATAGGATTAGTATTTCTGCCAATACTTGCGAAAGATTTGAATACCGGCAAATACGATGAGCTCTACAAGGAATATCCCCAGTGCAATGCCCATCAGATCCCATGGCAGAATATAATCTGTTGCCGCCTTCCCCATCATTACAATGGAAGGAGAAAGCATATAGCTGAAGAGCCCGTTATTGATAACGTACAGGCCCGCAAGAATCAGCAATACCACCTGTGCAAGCTTAGGAAGAAATTCCTGCAGAATCAGAAATGCAGTAAGAATTACCAGACCAAGCGCCAGATAAACCATAACTCCCTGTAATACACTATCCCATATAAAATATCCGCGTACGCCTTCTCCTATGCCGATAAATACTGCACTCAGCAGCGCACTCAGCAAATAAGCTCCGATTACCAGCCTTATGCGCTCCTTCGCATTCTGCTGACATTCCCTATACAGATAGAGAAGAAAGCAGGAAAACAGAATCCAGGATAAGGCTACAGAAACCTGATCAACAAAGAAAAGACTATAGGCAATACAGGCAAGCATCATCCCTATTGTCATATATTTATATGATTGCTTCATCAAATGAGCACCTTTCCGATACCTATTGAAAGTTATCTATGTATGGATACTATACCATATTTCATATAGCAGGACAATAGGCAAAGCCTAATACCCGCATTCCGTTTTCATCCTGTTTTTATTTTTCCCTACATGTCTTCATCCTCCTGCCGATTTTTAAACAGGGAAAAGAAAAAGGACACAAACATGTCCTATAACAATACAATATTATGCTTTTCACATTCCTCACGCATTGCATCACTCCACTGTGATACCTGCACCTCTCCGATATGTGCCTTATTCAACAGAATTAAACAGATTCTTGACTGTCCGATTCCCCCGCCAATGGTCAGTGGAAGCTCATCCTGCAGCAGCATCTTATGAAATGGAAGCTCCTTGCGTTCCTCACAGCCTGCTTTTTTCAGCTGCTCCTCCAATGCCTTCGCATCGACGCGAATCCCCATACTGCTAATTTCCAGCACCGTATCAAGAATTGGATAATACAGCAGAATGTCTCCATTCAATGACCAGTCATCATAATCCGGTGCTCGTCCGTCATGCTTCCTGCCACTGTTCAGCGTATCACCGATTTTCATAAGGAACACCGTTTTATGCTGCTTTACGATTTCATATTCCCGCTCCTTCGGCGTCAAATCCGGAAAACGATCCTCTAATTCCTGCGTGGTGATGAAATACACATCCTCCTGGATAAACGGCATCAGGTTTTCATATACGATATCCAGTTCCTTCTCCGTTTCCTTCAGAGCCTTCATGATATTGCGCACTGTCATTTTCAAAAAATCCATTGTCCGGTTTTCTCTGCTGATAATTTTTTCCCAGTCCCATTGATCCACATAACAGGAATGCAGATTATCCAGCACCTCATCCCGACGAATTGCATTCATATCCGTATAAATTCCCTTGCCGACATTCAGATTATATCGTTTCAATGCCATTCTCTTCCATTTTGCCAGCGAATGTACAATTTGATAGTCTTCCCCTTCAATTTCCATAATATCAAATGCAACTGGACGTTCCGTACCATTCAGATCATCATTCAGACCGCTGCTTTTTGAAACATACAGTGGAGCAGATATACGCATCAAATTCAAATGATGCGCTAACCGTCGTTCAAACAGATCCTTCACGTATTTGATGGCGATTTCTGTGGATATGATATCCAGCTTGTTCTCATAATATTTTGGTATGACCAGATCTTCAACTGCCATAGCTTCACTCCTCTTTCATATACTTATTCATTATACATGATTTTATTTACAAAATATATCTTTTTTTGAAATATTTTTCAATAATTTCCAAATCACTTACAGAATCTTTCATCCATACCAAAAAAATAGAGAACGATGATGTTCTCTAATCGCTTATTTATATTTTTTAAACAGATACAGCTTTCCGAATTCTTCTCTTTGAAAGCCGTTTGTTTCCAGCACATGCATCGATGCTGTATTCTTTTTTTCTACCAGTGCATATATGGACAAAAGCTGCAGCTGGTCAAAAGCCTCCACACACAAATCATGAATTGCCTTTTGCATGATACCCTGATGCCAGAATTCCACCCCCAGCCAGTAGGACAGCTCTGCACTGCTGCTCGTTTTCTTTTCACACTCCAGAAAGCCGCACACTTTCCCATCCTTTTCCACTGCACGAAACAGATACCGCTGAGGATCTGCACTCTGATAAAAATGTATTGTCGATACTGCATTCAGAAATGTATCCGGATATAAATATTTCCACACTCTTTGCTTTACATAATAAGGATGCATGGACAGGCTGTGAAGCTCCATGGCATCTTCCACATCCCAGGGACGCACCATAACTGTCATATTGATCACCATGGTATAGTATGCACAAATCCCAGCTTTGTAAACAGTTTCTACTGCATTCCAGCATTTTTTAGCATGCAGTTAACGTGATTCCCAAGATGCATATATATGATTCACAATTCATAACGTATTCAGCGCTTCGTGAATCTGACACTATCTACTTTTTCTCATAGAGGATTTGAATATCCCCATCGACAAAGCCGACACCAACACCGGCATATGCCTTCAGCTTATCAGCATATTTTCCATTGCGCAGATATTCTGTAAGCTTTGTACTCATTTCCATAAGAATCTGATTCCAGTCAGCTTCCTCAATCCATGTATACGGTGTTTCTCTTGTCACGAACACTTCTTCACACGCCCAATCTGAATCATTTGCGTCGAAGTCCTCCGTACCGGCAAATTCAACTGACCATTGCCAGTCCTCCTGCTCATACAGATTGAAATTCACAGCCATGATATCCTGGGGCAGCGGTGTGCATAAAATGAAATCTAACCATTCTTCAAAGCTCTCCATATCATCATCACCCTTCTTCTGTCTGTATTCTATCATATCTGCACTCTTTCGTCATGCATACATACAAGAAAAAAGGATATACAGCACCTATCCTTGTTCTCTTATATGTATTTCAATCATCTGCTGTACAAAGATTACATGCTTTTTCAGATAAAGCATTCAGCTCGTTCACTTCCGGTATTTTCCATCAGGGGCTATCTGTCAGCAATATCCTCACCATTGATTATAAACGTTTCACAGCGCGTACAATAATATGCTGAAACAGCAGCCGGTACCAAAGTTTGCTCAGCGATTTGTATATCCTGAGCATTGCTCGGATAAATCTTTAACAGGTGTTTTTTTTCAGAAAAGATGATATGGGAGGCCGCCTGTATATACCCCTTTCTCATTTCTTTGCCACAATACGGACACAGCATATTGAAATCCTCCTGCTTTCTTATTTATAAATATTGGATAGAGCTTTCTTTTCATGATTTCTGTTATATTTGACCACAAGGCCTAGTATTCTATATTAGAAGCATCGCAAATACAGCAGCCTCTGTATGTCCTCCATATGCTGCTCATCACTTACACGGTAGTGAATCCAGCCGCCGTTCCCACAGGGATATTTATTGTCGATATATTCCCTTGCATAGGGCTTCAGTTGTTCATACAGCGAAGCGTATTGCTGGTCGGAGAGACGCATCATGACTGTAAATGCTCCTGCCTCTGCAAACACGTTGCATATCAGCTTCTTTTTCTTACGATGTGCAATTCCCCAGCCATACTGATTTCCATAGGGAAATGTGATACTCTGTTCTGTTTTACATGTTTCAGACAGCCATGTATTCAATTTTGTAAACAATTCCGCATTGACTCCGCAGTAGGCAGACATCTGTAAAAATGTTGGCTGCTCCTGTTTGTTCAGCATTCTCTCATACATCGTGTTTACCTTCCTTTCTCGTTAATAAAGCTTTTGTGTTTTCATTATACCATTTGCAACAGCATCCGTCATTATTTTCCAATATCTCATATACATTTTTATGCTTTGATATTTCAGAAACCTTTCTTTTTCTTATACGTCTCCTAGGTTTTAAATATTTCATATGCTTTGTTTATTTTAAACATCAGATGCCTATCTATACGTTATATACTTTTCATATTTTTATATGCAATCTTATTTTCCCTATACATTATCTTTATTTTATATGCATTTCCTGATTCTGCTGTTTGCCCCGGCCTGTTTACACATATAGAAAAGTACTTGCACAAGTTTCTATTTGCGTACGGTAAGCCCTGCTTATTCAACATTCACTGTTCTATCTTTTCCTTCTACGACTCTGTTTTCTCATGGAATCCATAGCGAGGGCAATCTCATTTAACATCGTAGTAAGCAGACTTCGCTCAAAGGGAGGTAAAACCTCCTTCTGTTTTAAGGCAATCCCGACTACCGCATATACCTCAGATTTTTTCCTTATGGAATAATACAGAGCCTGTGCATACGGCAGTGTATTTGTTGAAGCTCCAGCTTTTCTGTTATTCATAAAAACCCATTGTGCAACAGAACGTTCATTCTCTGATAAAAAGCTTAGCTCTTCCTCCTCATCCAGCTGTTCATGATAAATGATTGGCTCCTGCAGTCTGCCATTCTTTACCCCGTATATAATAATGGTACGATTCAATAATTTATATAGCTGCCGTACCGCTTCCTCCGCCAGCTGTGCCATCGTTTCTGCAAGCTGAAGCTGCTGCGAGGTTTCCAGCAGAATTTCCATTCGATGTGCCTGCATGGCATTTACCTTTAACTGGGTACGCATGGTTCTGGTCAGTGTGCTGATGATAAAGGATACGATGAACAAAACTGCGAATGTCATGATGTAAGCAGGATGATAAGCCTCCAGGGAAAACCGCGGCGCAGTAAAAAAGAAATTGAATAAGCCAACTATTAACAAAGATACCAACAAACCATACATACGGGAATTGGTGAAATAGGATATCAGTACGATTCCCAGCAGATAAACCATGATGATATTTGCTTCCGGGAACTGGAGATGATACATGATGATATTGATAAAAGTGGCTGCCATAAAGATACATACAGTTATCCAGAAATCCCGATGAACAAAGCGGGACCGTGTATGAAAATATCGTTTTTTCCTAATTTTACTACGCACCTGTGCATCCGGTATGATATAGATATCAAGCTCTGGAGCCAGCATTGTCAACTGGTCAATCAGCGTTTTTGCATGGGAATGACGTCGTGGAGAGGAACGCCCGATCACAATCTTTGATACACCGCTGATTTTTGCATATTCACTGATTTGTGAAGCGATATCCTCACCGGTTACCGTTACAATGTTTGCATTAAACCGCTGGGCAAGCTGTCGATTTTGTTCCAGCTGCTCCTGATCTTCTCTGGATAGCTCATCATCATTCACATTTTCCACATAGATTGCAGTAAATTCCGCAAAGAATGCACTAGCCATACGCGCAGCAGTACGAATAACCCTGCCATTCGTCTTTGAGGGACTCAGACAGAGAAGAATATGCTCTCTTGTGGATTTGCGATCCTTTAGACTAACGCGTTTATTGACGCGATCAGCACATCGGCGAAGAGCAATTTCCCGCAAGGCGATAAGATTATCCCGCACAAAAAAATTATGAAGGGCTTTTTGTGCTTCTGTTCTGTGATAGATTTTTCCTTTTTTCAGACGCTCGATAAGATCATCCGGTTCGATATCTACCAGCTCTACCTGGTCTGCATCATCAAACACATCATCCGGAATCCGCTCCTGTACCTGAACACAGGTGATTCCTGCAACTATATCCTGCAGACCTTCCAGATGCTGAACATTCACTGTCGTATAAACGTCAACACCGGCATGCAGCAGCTCCTGGATATCGCTGTAACGCTTTGGATGCCGTAAGCCCTGTGCATTGGTATGGGCAAGCTCATCCACCAGTATAAGCTGTGGATGACGATGTAAAGCTGCATCCAAATCAAACTCTGCAAGCCGTACGCCATGATATTCGATCTTCTTCAAAGGGATACATTCCAATCCCCGCATCAGAGCTATGGTATCACTTCGATCGTGCTTTTCAATATAGCCGATCACCACGTCAATACCTTCCTGTTTTCTACTTTGTGCTGCTTCCAGCATTGCATAGGTCTTTCCAACTCCGGCACAATAGCCGAAGAAAATCTTTAATTGTCCCTGCTTCATTGCCATCACCATGCTTCAGTATAACAGCTATTGGTTCCGGTGCTTCAATCTTTAGGCTATTTTGACCTAAGCTGTGCTTTCTTTATACAGTATTAACAATCAACCGTATTGCTTCTTGAGATGAGCCTTCATGCTTTTCCAATATCTCTGTTTTAAAGTATGGATACAGCTTATTTTTCAGCAGCAGACATTCATCATCAGTTTCCAACTGATGCATGTTAAAGGCGATACCGTTAGCTTCCTTCAGCATAGCGGATACAGTTCTTTTCAAACGCTGCATAAATGCGTTATCGAAAACCGTATTCTACACTCTTATTTCATTACTACTCACCGTCAGGTAATGCATATGTTTTTCACAGAAGCTATTAGAATATGGTGTTAAAATAATAAATCGTATAGTATCATTTCCTCATTTACTGATAGTTCTCTATTTTTTTATTGCCTGTGAATGATAACCTCATTTCAGATATTTGTTAACGGATAACTCTTGTATGCACTCCCTCTATGTATCGGTATACAGCAACTAGCAGCTTCGAATAACACCAGCTTCCTTTATGTCTATAACAATATATTCAGATTGTCATCTTTTCCTGAAAACCTTTTTATGATATGATTCCCCCAGGTGATGATATGAATTATAAACTGATTGTAAGTGACCTGGATGGTACACTGTTAAATGAGAAGAAATTTGTAAGTGACAGAAACAAGGAGGCCATTCGCAAAGCCAGAGAAGCCGGTATGTCCTTTGCGATTGCCAGCGGACGACCGTTATATCCGATTCTATCTCTCATCAGGGAGTGGGGAATGGAGGAGCTTGTAGATTATGTTCTGGGTATGAATGGCGGCAGTATATATGATACCGCAAAGAAAGCAGAGAAGCATTTCTTTATGCTGGATGGAGGAGTTTTAAAGCAGATCATGGATCAGTATCATGACCTGCCTGTACGCTTTTGGATATTTGAAAGGGAAAAGCGCTATGTAAACAAAGGGGATGAAGTGACCCGTGCGAACGCTGCCCGTTATCATGAGGATGAAGAGGTTACAGATTTATATGCATTGTGTAACCAGCCAAGACAAAAGCTGATTGTGGAATGTCACCCGCAAGATATGGAACGTGTGGAGCAACGCTCAAGAGAGCTTGATCTGCCGACATGCGCTGCATTTCGATCCGATCCCACATTATTTGAATTTGTGGATAAACGGGTGAATAAGGCAAGCGGCCTGCAGCATCTGTGTAAGGAAATCGGAATCACCATGGATGAGGTTCTGGCATTTGGTGATACAAGCAATGACAATGAAATGCTGAAGGAGGTTGGACACGGGGTATGGATGTGCAACGGGACTATGGATACCAAAGCGCATGCGGACGCTGAAACCTTGTCTAATGAGGAAAACGGTGTTGCATGGTATTTGCATAAGCATATTTTGTAGCTGATTGAAGCATTATCAACGATAGGATTTTTTACTGCCACTTTATATGCGCTGTTTATAAAATTGAGTTAGGAAAAGAACCAGTATGCCTTATGCGTAATCGGGTATCTTGTAGAAGGATAAAAGTAAAAAGATGCAGGCCCTTCCGTGCACAGGATAAGGCTGCATCTTTTCATTTGTCATACGTTAATTGTTCTATCTGTTTCGCAAAATCAGTTCATTATGTCTTACGTACAGACAATATCTCGCAAAACAAGCTGATCATAGCTTATATACAGGGAGTATTTCTTTGGATTTGTTCCTACAGACTATCACACAAGTCCCGTACCTTTTTATCCCGAATTGTGATCCCCTGTTCCTCCAGTTGTTGAATCACATCCCCAAATTGCGGAAGATATGCCTTATGTGCCAGCAGTAATTCATCCAGTATACGCTTTCCGATCGCTCCGTTGGGAATGAGCGGATGCAGTTGAAACGCCTGCAAGACAAGCCCGTAATCTCCTTTGATTGCCCCCTGAATGGTACACTCCTCCATCGCCTTCATACACTGCAGCCAGCCCCGCTGTGCACTGTCGAAGCTCCCCCAGGCAACTGCAAGCGCACCCTTTGCCGTGATATAGGAGGTAACCTCCACAACACTGTCATCCTGCAGATCACATAGCGCTCCGTTGTTCCTTGTGCTGACCACCATCGGAATATGCTTATCATTATAAATGGCATTGATACACTCACAGGCAGCATCGCTGTAATAGGCACCTCCCCGTTTGTCCAGCTCCTTTGGCTTTTCATGCAGCTTTGGATTTTTATATAGGGTAAACAGTGCATCCTCAGTTTCCTTTACCTGTTCTCCGCGTGTCCCTATCGTCTCATATTCTTTCAAGCCATGTTCCAGCATTTCCTCAGCGCGATAATAATAGCGGTGATAACCACAGGGAAGCAGCTTCATCTGCCGCAGCTGTTCCGGAAAAAAGGAGATATCAGCAATATTGGCAGGCAGACCAACATCCTTACCGGACAGCATAGCATCAATAAGCTTTTCCGTGATATCGTGTCCGCTATGGTCAAACACCTTGTGCCAGTGAAAATGATTCAGTCCGGCATACTGATAAATTAGGTCCTCTCGCCTGTACCCGATGGCCTCATATTCCTTCTGCATGGCAATCACTGGAACATTGCATAGACCGATACAGCGCTCCCAGCCACTGTGCTTCAAAACAGCCTCCGTGACCATTCCGCTTGGATTCGTAAAGTTGATCAGCCATGCATCCGGACATAGCAGCTTTATATCCTCTACGATTTCGAGAATTACAGGAATGGTACGCAGTGCCTTGAAAATACCGCCTGCCCCATTTGTTTCCTGTCCCAATACTCCATAAGAATACGGAATACGCTCATCCTTTATACGGGCCTCTAATTGTCCTACGCGAAACTGCGTGGTAACAAAATCCGCATCCTTTAAAGCCTCTCTGCGATTCAGTGTCCGATGCACACGAACAGTATAACCGCTTGCATCCCACATGCGCTGCGCCAGCTCCCCGACGATTTCCAGCTTCTCTCTACCAGCCTCAACATCCACCAGCCAGATTTCACGAATACCCAGCTCCTTTTGACGGCGGATAAAGCCCTCCATGAGTTCGGGAGTATAGCTGCTGCCGCCTCCGATCGTTACAATCTTCAATCCTTCTTTCATCCTGCTTCACCTCTTGTTATCGTATATGCCTATTGTATTCACCTGCACTGTGAATTACAAGAGGCTGCTATAAAACAGAAAGCTTTTCCCTGAAATTGTTATAATCCCTCCTCATTTCTGACACTTTCTGCGTGCTGTATACGTTCTCTTTCAATATCCCGGTCATCCATAAAGCCGATGGAAGCACGCAAATATTCCATATTCTGCAATCGATTCTGATTGTAGATACAGCCAAAGATAACATCCAGCATATACTGCATGGCAATATGGGAGGAGAATTGCGATATTCGATCCTGCAGATTTTCTTTATCTGTGATTTCCACATGATAGCGGATATATTGCGGATAGTGGTTGCTGCCGGCTTTACCGATCAGCACGATTGGTATTCTTTTTTCATACAGCTTTTTCACAAGCGGCTCAATAAAAAACGCCTTGCCGGAATAGGACAGTATCATTGCGACATGATGCTCGTCACAAGCCAGTGCCTGCAGCCGCTGCTCATAAAAATCCTGCGGACATTGTACACATTTCCCGATTGTCAGCATTTTATCATGAAAATTCTGAGCGGCATTCAGATTGTGGGAATGGCTGTACACATCGATCACCTGTGCCTGATTAAGAACAGCGGCAATCTCCTGCAGCACATCAGGACGGATAAATTCCAATGTATCGCGTATGGTCAGCTCATACAGCTTAACCAGCTGCAGAGCAATCTCCTTTGGCCCGTCCTCCATTTGAAATGGATAATTGACATTGATCAGTTCATCCTTTTCCATACGCTCTGTGGAATCTCTGGCAACTGCCAGCTTCAAATCCTTATAGCCCTGGAAGCCGAGCTTACGGCAGAAGCGATGAATCGCTGATTTTGATACAAACAGTTCTTCTGACAGCTCCTGAATGGTGCTATGCAGCAGCCTTTGTTCATGTGTTATCACATAGTCAGCAATATCGTGTTCCATCGGTGTTAGATTTGTACAGCAGTGAATCATTTTTTCCAGTGTCATAATATACTTCCTTTCCTGTTGTAGATTCCGCTATAGAGATTGTGCCGTTTCCCTGTAAAAGGGAAGCCATGTAATTATGAAAATGCCTCAATATTTTCATAACGCCTCACAAGCAGTTCACACAAAATACATCCCTTTTCTTTTTCGTGTATCGTGAAGCTCTCCTTCATTATAGCATTGCTTTTTGCTTTGCCATAGCAGCACTTGAAGGATCAGGAACAGGAAGCCTGCCGGATTCAGGCTATCATTATACAAAATAGTATAGAGAATTTACAATCAGAAGGGCTGAATGCTTATGCTGTATTCCCTTCTGCGATATGATTGAGAGCAATAGCTAGAATATGAATTAGAAATACAGGCTCAAATGCATTCCATGCTGTTTAGAAAAAAGGAAACGGGAATAGAAAAGGATGCAAAGGTATCCTTATGTTGGATAGCTTTGCATCTATTAGCCTGCTGTTTATCAGGTGTTTTCCCTGCTATTTCATTATAAATAAGGAATATAGGAGTCTTTGCAGATTACTTGTTCAGCATACGGGTCACCATACGTAAGGATAAGCCCATTTTTTCTGCAATCTGCTCAAGACTCATTCCCTGCTGTGTTAAGCGTTTGACCACAGTAGGCAGTGGTTCGCTGACTTCAATGATATGCTGATCCGGATCATAGAAACGTATCCCCCGCTGTCCCCATGCATGCTCCTTGACTGGATGAATCAGACTGATATCGTCGCGTTTCATCAGATTTTCCACAAACGTATCCAAATCCTCACATTCCATATACAGCTCTGCATCATTGCCCCCATAGGTGATATCGTTCGGCTCTTTATCCAGAAATCCGCTCCAGCTCTCTCTAGTTTGAAAACAAATACCCCCGGTCATCGTAAAATTGGTACCAAAATCCTGAATGACACGCAGACCGCACACTTCTTTATAGAAGGCAATAGTTCGCTCTTTGTCATCTATTGCATATAAGCTTCCCATGTATTTCATATGGTTTCCTCCTCGTTATATAATAACAGTATACCATACATCATATTAGAGAAATTGTATAAACAGGACATAGCATTTCCTGTTTTTTTAGCAATGCCGTTTCATCAGCTTCGGATCTTCTTTTTACACTGACATACCATTATATCCTGTTATACATGAACTGCTTGTTTCCCCTGGTTTGCGACTGCCTCCATTTTCTGCTGCAATAGCCTTTGATCCCCCAGATAATAATGCCTGACAGGATTACCCAGCGCATCAAATTCATAAATCAGAGGGATGCCGGTCGGTATATTCAGGTTCACGATGTCTTCTTCACTGATTTTATCAAAATATTTCACAAGTGCCCGCAGGGAATTTCCATGTGCTGCAATGATGACACGCTTTCCCTCCAGCATATCCTGCTTAATCACATCATTAAAGTATGGTACAACGCGGTCGATCGTTGTTTTCAGACTTTCACAGCTGGGAAGCTCCTTCGGATCGACACAGCGATACATTTCCTGACAGGCTGCACTTCGCGCATCTTCTGCATCCAGAGCAGGTGGCAGAACAGCAAAAGACCGCCGCCATTCCTTTACCTGTTCCTCTCCGTATTTTTCTGCAGTCTCGGCCTTATTTAAGCCCTGTAACGCTCCATAATGACGCTCATTCAGCTTCCATGTTTTTACAACAGGCAGCCAAACGCGATCCATTTCATCGAGTATATGCTGCAATGTATGCACAGCACGTTTCAGATAAGATGTGTAGCAGATATCAAAATCAAACCCCTCCTGCTTTAACAATATGCCGGCCTGTTTAGCCTCCTCATGTCCTTTTTCACTCAAATCCACATCTGTCCATCCGGTAAACAGGTTTTCTTTATTCCATTCACTTTCTCCATGACGAATCAATACGAGCTTCATTGTGACTCCTCCTTTAATATAAAGTTATCTTAATCTAACTAATAACAGTATATGCTTGAAGCCTGCGTCTGTCAATGCATTTGCCTAGCCGTTCTTATCGATTCTGATTCATACATATCACATATTTGGATATTTCTGTTATTGTTTACCGATGTATAAGAAATAGCTTTAATTTCATAATACATAAATGGATGACTTGGTTAACAGTCTGGTAAAAGAATCGAGCAGATGTATTTTTAATTGCCAATAACATCACTTGAAAATATAAATTATGAAATATATAAAGAATTTTTCTAATTTTTTAGGAGTTTTACATTTTCTTTACGTATGTAGTAGTGTAAAGCATAAGACTGTATACGAAAGGATGTGAAGAATATGCTTACAAAAGATGTAATGGAGAATAAAGAAATGAAGGTAGAGGTGCAGGAACGACTGAAATATGATAACGATATTTTTTTTAAGTTCGCTCTTGGCACAGAGGATGAAGATGCTGCGTTTATCCGTAACACCATTATTGAACGAGTGACAGGAATCCATCCTAAGGAAAGCACCGTATTAAATCCTAATCTGGATCCTGCTATACTCAAAAAGAAAAAAATGGTATTGGACATCCGTGTGAAGGACAGCGAATGAAGAGAATACGGCATCGAAATGCAAACCACGTATTCAAAGCAATCAGAGTTAAAACGCTTTGAACTGTACGGAGCCAGAATGTTATCGAATCAGCTTGATAGCGGAGAAAGGTATTATGATCTTCTTCCTGTTTATCAAATCATCTTTCTTGATTCCTATGCAGAACACACCAGGAAGTTAATTGATGCCTATCAGATGAGAAATGAGGAAGGCGAAGTAGAAAGTAAGCGCAGTTTAATGAAGCGAATTTACATCTATCTGCCGGAGATAAATGCAATCGTCAAGCGCAAAGGATTTGAGAAGCTGAATGACTTTGAACAATTGTGCTACCTGTTTAAAAATAATGATGAAGATGGTATACTAAAAACAGAGGAAAGGCTGGTGAAGAAGGTAATGGAAAAGTACAGGAAATTTCATGACGCAGAAGACCTCTGGTCGATAGCGATGGCAACGCAGATACAGGAACAGCGCGAAAAAAATGCCATTTTGGATAGTTTCAAGGATGGTGTTGAACAAGGAATCGAGCAGGGAATGGAGCAAGGAATCGAATTGGGGATTAAACAGGGACAAAAAGAAGGGGAAAGAACGCTGTTAAATAGACAAATGGTAAAGAAATATCATGAAGACTGCTCAACATGGTTATGTTCTTTAACAACGGAACAGATCGACCATGTATCCAATTTGTTATTCACCTGTGATACCTTGCAGGAGCTAAAGGATCAGCTACAATAAATAATACATATAAAGCCACAAAAAAACTGTTTTATGTGAACGAAAACAGTTTTTTTATGCAAGTCTTATACATGATGTTTATGAAACAGTGCCTCGAGATATGCTGATTTTATCAGGGAATACAGCAAAGTATAAATAAAAGCAGGTAATCATGCTCTTTAGATTCATTTGTTATCTATTTAATATTGATTCATAACTTTAAGATAAGATAACGGATCTATTCACCGAAAAACCTGGCAAGTGTTAATTAAGTATTTATATAATCATATTGTGTGAAAAGGAGCATAGAAATACTACAGCAGGTCTTTCTCTAAGGCGCCTTTCATAACGCTCTTTCTTAATTCTATCTTTTATCGGTGAATAGTAACATATTTCTTATATTAGCGAATAAGACAAGCATATCAGAAACCATAATTATAAAAGCATCGCTTTCTATTGGCTAACATAAATTAGTGCTAATAGATAACACGCTCTTTACCACCGTTATCATAACTGTATCATGCTAGGTATTCCCTATATTAAGCTCTTTGTCAAAATCCTTTACCGCTATTTATAGATAGTGCCATAGGAAAAGAAAAGCCGAAGTGCAACCAAAATCCTTGCAAATCAGCTCTTTAACATTTTTCTTTTCTTACCGCTTATTTTTTTGTAACTGCAACCCATACCTCGACTTCCCCGGCACTACCATAATATTCAATATCCGGTGCTCCGGTTTTCATTTTTCCGGTGATATATCCGGTGTTCAGCGGCCGGTATGCGGATTTCGGAAGCCATTTTGTAATCGCCTGTGCCTCTGTTTTTCCAATCGTCTCCACCGAACATGGAAAAATTGCCCATGTTCTGGCTGGTACTGTATATTCTACGAGTTCTTCACCGGCTGCACAGGTACTGGAAACCGCAATCAAATGATCAAACTTGCGCTGATCGTCAGGATCTGTATTATACACGCTGATTCCTAACAGCCCTTTGGGCTCCTGGTTCATTTTGGACATCAATTCCTCCTGTAATCCCTGTTCACGAAATGTATTCCATTGTTCCGGGATGGCACGGCGTCCCTCTTTTCTCCTGTTTGTCGTATGTATTGCATATCCAACAACACGAAAGCTTTCTCTTTCCTCAATACGAAACGGTTCACTCATAAACGATTCCTCCTACTGTGTTATATAAATAATTATACAGGATAAGCCATTACTCATCCTCTCTTTTTGTGTCCGAAGCTAAGAGTTATCCTCATCCTTTATCATCAGCCACATTTCCAGTCTTGATTGCCGGGGATCAGAATCCAGATACACCTCCATAACCGGGCCGTTTACATACGAATACCCGGTGCTTGGAAACCATTCGGTCCAGATTCTTCGTTCCAGCTCCTGTATAGAGGCATGTGTCCCTGCACAATCAAAAACGATCCAGGAGGCTTTTGGTATCGTCAGTGTATCATATCCGTTAAGCGTTTCATCACTGATAACACCGATGCAGAATTTCCAATCCGCAGTATCCCCGCACAGGCTGATCCCCAACAGTCCACTGGGCTCCTCCTGCGACATATAAGCAGCCAATTCCTCAATGATCCCGGTTCTGCCTGCAGCCTGCCAGTACTGCGGAACTATTTCATAGTTTTTTTCCAACTTATGATCCAGCTCATGCAATACGCCCATGACACGAAATTCTTCTTTTCGTACGATGCGGTAATGCAGCTCCTTTTTACCTGCGATGTTTAACTGGAAGCAAAGTGGTGGATATGCTTTTACAGCAGCGTGCTCCTTGCGGACCTGAGACGGGGCAATACCATGCACAGAACGAAATGCACGGTTAAAGGCTGTTGGTGAAGCATATTGATAGCGTAATGCGATATCAATAATTTTCTCATTCCCCAGCCGCAGATCCTCTGCAGCAAGAGTCATTCTCCTTCTTCTTATATATTCCGATACAGGTATTCCTGTCATATAGGAAAACACACGCTGAAAATTATATGATGAGGTACATGCAATTTTCGCAGCCTCCTCTAAACGGATTTCATCCTGTATATGTGCTTCTATGTAAGTCATCGCTTCATTTAATCGTTCAATCCATTCCATGCATTCCCTGCTCCTTTATGTGCTCGTTTTTATGTGAAATTTTTATTTTGCTTCATTTACTAGCTGGTAGCTTTCATCGATCAGCCTCTGCAGCTGCTTCCAGGAGAGCTTTTGATCCAGTAAGACGGAAAACCAGTATGTTTTGTTCATATGATAGGCAGGAAAGTAGCATACATGATCCACAAGCTCACGGATATAGGCAGGGTCGTTTTTCAGATTGCATATGTCTGTCATACCATCCGCATCAATCCCTATACTTCTGTATGGAATATGCATGATAACACCATACCACTTCCCCTTAGGGGTTTTCAACGTTCCATGCTCGGGAGCACTTTTCCACGGAAATTCAGGAACGCTGTGATAACGCTGTTCCACATAATCCAGAATGCGCCTGCGATAAGAATTTCCCTCTGCACACGCCCGTACCAGTTTTTCCATCAGCTCATCTATTTCCTCACGGATTGCACTAACAAAGCTGCCATTTGCAGTTTTTACATAAAATGGCATATACAATTCCTGAAGCTGTGCATCATACACATCTGCACGAAGCTTTTGGTTCTCATAGGTAATAACGGCATAAAAGTCCGCAGTCTTTAGTCGTTGAATACAGCGATAGGTGTCTTTCTCCTGAATACACCCGTATTGCAGCAGCTTTTCCGGTGCCAGCTCTTGCACATGTTTATTTCTCATACCGTCACTCCCCTTTGTTGAATCGTAAGCTATTGTCACATTCTATCATGATAGCGATTTTCATTTGCTTCCCTGGACTATAGACAGCATATACAAGTTCTTTTGTCTGTAAAAAGAAGCTATGTTTTGCAACTACTCCATATTGTAACAGATGCCGCAGGAGCTCACAAGGAAAAAACGCCGTTCATTATAAAAGCCGATATCTCTTGTTATGATTTATTATTTATTAAAAAGCAATCAATCTAGAATACGTTGATACCATTCATTGATATCCCTATTCTGCTGGAAACAAAACACACCGTTGGTGATAATACTTATGGTGAATAGGAGCTTCTCATTATGAAAACATGGTAATGAATATCCTCTTTAGAGATATAATAAAAAGTATGCACAAGTAAATACTATAAAGGCTCGCTGTAAGCGCATACAAATAAAATTGACTCTTTTTCTTTTTTATGTTATATACTAAGTTATATGCTAAGATTAAAAGTAAGCATGTACAAAAAATTCTAAAGATAACACTATTTTCGGAATACGAAACTGCAATAGAAAGAAATCACCAACTGTTAGCTGGATTTCTCAGATAATATGAAATCTTAAAAATCAAGCATTTCATTCTTCATTGCCTTTATAAAACTAAGCATCAGTAAACACAATATTTAGGTATATAAAAGCGAAATCATTTTGATGATCACCGTACCTTACACACAGATTCATCCAGCTTCTGTATATAATATATTATCGAGGTAGCATAGACTAGCAGATGGAACAACTGTTTCCATCATATTATAAACTTAAATAATCAGTAGATTCCCTTACGATATTAAGCGAGGTACCTATATGGAAAAAATTTTAGAAGTAGTTAAATTAAATAAATTCTATAAAAAGCATCATGTCTTAAAAGACATTGACCTTACTATTTATAAAAAAGAAATCGTTGGCTTTATAGGCCCAAATGGTGCAGGTAAAAGCACTACAATGAAATGCATTAACAATCTTTTATATCCAGATTCAGGTACAATTAAAATCTGCGGGTATGATATCCTAAAAGAAAGAGAAAAAGCCTTGTCCTGCCAGGCCTCCTTGATAGAAAATCCTGGACTATATCCGGGTATGAGTGGTCTTGATAACCTGAAAATATTTGCTAAGCTAAGAAAAGTTTCTACACAAAGATTACAGGAAATCATTGAATTCACTGCTTTACGGGACTCTTTAAAAAATAAAGTACAGGAGTATTCCCTGGGAATGAAGCAGAGATTAGCGTTAGGTATAGTATTGCTAGGGAAACCACATTTAATTATTCTGGATGAACCAATCAATGGTCTTGATCCAAAAGGCGTAATGGAGTTAAGAGAATCTTTACTGCAGCTTGTTCAAAAGGAGGATACTTCCATTCTTTTTTCATCACATATATTAGGTGAAATCGAAAAGATAGCAACCCGGATTATCTGTATTAACAATGGAAAAATCATAGAACCTGAGCAGTTTCATATCAGTGAGCGATATAGCATTGTTACAAATGATAATAACAAATCTGTTTGTATCTTGAAGGATATGGCTGATGCTCTACAAACAACAATTACCAAAGATAAAATTACTTTTGCTGTATCTTCCACACTGCCTCTGAAATCCATCATCCGGATACTAGTTCATCATAATATTGATATTTTAGATATTGAAAAGGAAGAAATCGATATGGAAGCCGTATATAAATCAATCTATGGTGATTAGTATGCTAAATCTCATAAAAATTGAATATTTTAAGATATTCAAACATAAAAAAAACACCGCGCTTATCATTTCCTGTATTTTCTTCTTTCTTTTCATAGGATTTTCCAATCAGCAAAAAGATCAAAATTATGTTAATAAAAAAACATCATATCTGAAAAATGAAGTAAGAGAAGCTAGCAGCATCTTGGATTCCCTTGAACATATTCTTAAACAGTCCGGCATGAAATCAGCAGAAAGGAAGAATTTAAAGAAGCAATATGATTTTTGGGATAAAGAAACAGAATACAGTCAGCTACTTCTAAGTTTTTATACAGTTAAAGGAAACAGTTATGCTTCTGATAAAATCATTACAGATTATACAATTAAACGAAATTTAAACTTTATAGAAGGATTGGAGCAGGGTTATACGGGAATGGTCTTTCAATACTCCAATAAAGATGAGGAAATCAAAGAATTAAAAAACGAAATCCTGATCATGCAGTCATTACTGCAAACAAATAAGGAGAAATTAGATGCTGATCCTGATATTTCATTTTTATATTCAAGCCCCTATGAAATGAACGGCTGGAATTATCTTACGATACTTTTTGATAACGGAATGCTAATCTATCTTATCTTTATCATATTATTGATAATGATTGATTTATATGCTGCAGAGATGGAGTGCGGCAGCTATAAAATGTATATGACATGTCCATATAGCAGAAAGAAAATCATCTTTGCAAAAATGATAACAGGCAGTTCCCTATCAATATTCATTATAATGATATGTATGATGACTGGCTTTTCTATTTTCAGTATTCAGACAGATGTGGGCAATAGTTTATATCCGTATATAGCCGGCAATGGCACTATAGAGCCTTGCTATATCCATTTCCTGAAGCTTATTTTATTTCTCGTATGCAGTGTTGTATTTATGAATATCGTGTTTATCTATATAGCCACATTTACAAGCTCTATATCATCTGTAATAACTGCTATCGCATGTTACTTTCTTTGTATTTTTTTCATATATAATCTTTTCAGCATCTCCAGTCCATGGATTGTACAGCTTCCATTTATTGGATTCTTGTATATCAGTGAGCTTATAAAGGTACAGCCAAATATCTTACCACCCCTTCTTATAAATATTGCTGTAATTGTTCTTACAACACTACTGTGTAGTAAGCGTTTTATAAATTTAGATTTGAAAAACTGAAGATGTAATAGATAAAGCAGAAAGGATAAGAAAAAGCATGTTACTATATATACGCTATGAAATTAAAAGAATCTTGATTTCCAGGAAGGCTAAATTAGCTATCCTGCTTATGTTTATTATGACAGTTGTCATGACAGTAAACAATTATAATCTTTCTAAAAAAGAGGATGTGTATGGTAAGGTTTATCTTGAGGAATCACTGAATTCATTAAAAATATATGAATGGGTTTTAAATTTAGATAAGAACCGCGGCAATATTTATAAGGATGAACATGAGTGTCATGAGGTTATCAATCAATGGAAATCAATTATTAAAACAGGATTGCAGGCAGAACAGGATCATGACTGGGAAAAATATAATGAGATGAATTTACTGAATGCTATATATGAATATCGTCTTGCGCAGAATTACAAGCCGCAAAATACTTATGATTACAAATATTATACAAAATATAATAAAGAGGTAGATGACATCATAAAAAAACGGAATTTATCATATATTAACGTTCCGGATTTAAAGCATGATACAGAGGAATTAGACGTCCTCAATAATCCTGATTTAAGTGTTAGCCCTTTTATGGATGCACAGTATTATGCTAGGTTATTTGATAAACTTCTGGATAAAAATTTAGCACCGATCAATCATTACAAGGTAGATAGTGTTAGTATAATCTTTCAGACATTACAAAATCTTGTTCCTCTTTATGGTATTCTGGTGATATGCTTATTAGCTTTTGACAGTATTTCCTATGATAAAGAAACAGGAACAATAAAAAATCTGTTATGTATACCTAACATGAGAAATTATTATATTTTTGCGAAAACAATAGCAAACAGCATCGTAGCTTTTCTTGTTATTATGTTGCCTGCTGCATTACTATCCTTATGTTTTGGTTTATATGATAAATATCAAATGCTGTTTTATCCAACGCTATACTTTAAGGATGGTTTAACTTCTTTTCATTTATCCTTTAACAATATCGAAGTGATGGAAAAAATGGTAGAAAATGGCACGCTTTATAGCAGTTTTCATTACAATGGCTTGATCCGGCATTCTTTATACGGTGGTGACAGAGCATCATGGACAGCAGGGAGATCTCCAGATATGTCTCTAGATTATATTTCTTTAGGCAAGTTTTTAATCCTCGCAATGATTGTATTTATATTGTTTGTAATCTTCATCAATTCCATGATTATGTGTATTCATACTTTTGTGAATTCAAAAATAATCGGTCTAAGCATGAGTCTATTGATATGCATTCTTGGATATATAACAACACCTGTATCGAATACTAGCCCAGTCTACCAATTTCATCCATTTTCTTATAAAACAGCTACAGAAGTGATTGCAGGTACCTCATCATATCCCTTTCTAACAGGAGTATGCCTTTTAACAGTTTTGATATTGGTTTTTCAAGCATTAACGGGACTTAAATTAAAGAAAAAGGATATATGATTTTTATAAAGAGCAGCTGGTAGGACTACTAATTTTATGAAAGGTAAGCCTTTCTTTCATATATGCTCACTATTATTTTACTATCGTATAGATTACAGTTAAGTGTATAGCTGTTATTTTTGCTACAGCTATATAATCTTCTTGCTAAAAGTAAAAGAAGATTCCTATCATAAAAAAACCACTCTTACAGTGGCATATTCGTAATGATTTTCCCCTAATTAAACTATTAAAATCTAAGTTTTTCAGCATTTTTATTCCCTTGTTGATTGTTTAGCAAGGCCTAAGAGATTTATAAGACTGATATCTATTCTATTGTGATATGCTTTATGAACACTATATCTTCAATATACTTGTAATGGTGTTACAGAGTTATATAATAAGTAATCTATGAAAGCAAATCCCGTTAGGAATAAAAATAAAGACTGCTTTTTTGATTTTGTGTTTTATGCGACTTCCGGTAATATATCATATTGAATTTCCTGCAGCGTCTCTGCCTCCTGCAGCTCTCTATAGAAATGATTCGGCAAATACAGGGACGGTCTTCTTTTCAGCTTTAACGCACCGGATTCTGAAAGTATTTCCGCTACAAACTGCGAACAGAAATAATGCTTTTTCCGTTTGAACGGAATATGTGCAAAGCAGAAGACAACGCCAATATTAGAATAACAGAAATCCTCACGGTTCTCGACAAACTGCTCGATTTTTTTCTGCATACGTTCAAAGGTTGCGTCAGAAACCTCCAGCTGAAAGCTGATGCTTTTTTCTACCCCATGGCGCTTGTATTTGGAAACTGTCTCCATACAAAAGCCCTTATAATTGAAGCTGTACATTTTCTCATTCATCGCATCCAGGCAAATAGATGCATGTGTATATTCATACCCGTAGACAATTTCCATAAAGCTGGATAAATGGCTGGGATAATTGGTTAAAACGATTGAAATGGTTTTCATGAATATGATGGTTCTCCTTCTTGGCTGTAAAGCATGATACAAACGGCCTGCATACGGTTGCTAGTAAGCCGGTTTCTATCAAGTGAGTCATTTTAGTATCCTGCAGAAATATTTTTAAACAGGCTGAAGGATACACATCAGCAGTTCGCTGTACAGAGTAATTATTACATACCCTTCCCCGCAAGTCAATGGAATTTCCTGACATCACAAATTATACGTACTCTGAAAGCTGCTGTTTTATACAGCAGTACCAGGTGTTTCACCAGCTTCCTTGTCCGTTTTCACTCCTATGTGTGAAAATAATGCTTATAAGAACCGGCTTATCTTATAATTCTTTTTTACATATACAATTCACTGCCAGAGAAAAGGATGGAAACAGCTTACTGCCATACATTCCATCCTTGTATACTATGTAACATTCAGATACTCTGCTTCCTTTATTTCAGCTTTTGGTACGCTTCCTCACTTACTGCTTCAAACCATTCATTGATTGCTCCCTCAGCTGGCACCTCAATCGCCAGATGGGAAAACCAGCTGTCCTTTGCCGCACCATGCCAGTGCTTTACCTCTGGTGCGATATTGACAACATCTCCAGGAAGCAGCTGCTGTGCATCCTTTCCCCATTCCTGATACCAGCCACGTCCCCCTGTCACAAGCAGGATTTGTCCGCCGCGGTGGTGAATATGCCAGTTATTGCGGCAACCAGGCTCAAAGGTCACATTACCAATTCCAAGCGGCTCAGTTGTAAGCATCCGCAAATAGCTTTTTCCAATAAAATATTTCGCATAGGCTGTATTTTCCTCTCCAACAGGAAACAGCTTTGGCAAATCCATTTTCATTTTTTCCATACGTATATACGCTCCTTCCGGTTGTGCTGCAGCTTGAAACGCAGACAGAAGACTCCCGTTTCCTTGTACCTTACTGACTCAGAAACCAGCTTGCACAGGAAATCTTTGCGATATCACCTTCAGTAAGCTGTCAGATCAACCAGTATGCAGCACCTTTTCTACAGACCTATCTTACCGCCTGATTCAGGAAATGTCCAATACCTGTATTTCATACTATAGAATACCTGAAAGGCATGATACTCTGGCTCTCATACCGCTGACAAAATAGGAAGTGCCAATGAAGATAGCTTTTTACAATAGCTGCTTCCTATGTATGCGGCTGCATAGCTGTTTACGTAAAGAATTGGCAGCTGCAGGAAAACATACTATATTTACAAACATTTTTTATATCCTGTCAGGAATACGGATTTTATTACGATTCGATATTTATAAAAGTATAAAGCAGCCCGTGCATCCATACACCTGCCTGTTATTTTCATTAACCGAAGCTGTGTTCATACACGCACCGGTTCTTTCTAGATACCAAAAATCTGCACAGCTGCCTTCATATTTTCACGAACAGCGACATGAAATGGACAGCGTGCTTCACAGGCACCACAGGCTATACAATCTTGTGCCGTATGCTTCAGCACTGCATAATGCTCACGTACAGTTTCCGGCAACTCCTTTTGTGCCTTTGCCAGATTCAACAGCTTGGTGACCATCGCAATATCTATATGCTTGGGACAGGGTGCGCAATGCCCACAATACATACAATGTCCCTCCCAGCTGACCCTTGGCATGGAGGCAAAAACCTGTGCATAATCCTTTTCCTCATCCGATGCAGCTTCATAGGCCAGACATTCCTTAAATTCGGGAATACTGTGACTGCCCACCATTACAGATACCACCGCTGGTCTGGTTAAAGCATAATGCAGACACTGCTTAACCGTGAGCGCTGTTTTTGCCGGAGATAAGGCAGCGTCCAGCAAATCCCCGCCGCCAAAGGCTTTCATCACAGTGATTGCTACCCCCGTTTTCTGGCAGACCTCATACAAACGCTCCCGATCCTGATCCATATGCAAAATGTCTTTCTCATAATTGGCATCGTTCCATAACTCCTCCACATCCTCACTGGCAGGCATCAGATCATAACAGGGATTGATACTGAACATCAGGACATCAATATGTCCGCTTAAAACTGCCTCATATGCGACCAGGGGATTATGAGAGCTTATCCCTACTGCACGAAGCTTCCCCTGCTTCTTCAATTCCAGTGCATAATCCAAAATACCGTGATCCAATACAAGCTGCCAGTCCTCCATAGCATCCACATAATGAATCATTCCGATATCAATTTTATCTGTCTGCAGCTGTTCACACATTTGCTGAAAGCCGTCCTTAACCTCTGTTAAATCTCTTGTTCGCTGATATTGTCCCTGTTTCCAGATGGAACACAGATGTCCCTGAATGATAAATTCATCCCTCTGCTTTTGAAGCGCATTGCCCAGACGCTTTCTCATATCTGGATCAGGGGAATACAAATCAATCAGATTGACACCATGCTCCTGTGCCAGTGTCAAAAGCTCATTCAGCTGCATCCCTTCCTCATGAAAGCCTTCACAGCCTAAACCAATCTCACTTACCGCTATTCCACATCGCTCTATGATACGCATTTGCATCATCATGACCTCCCTTTTTCCTTCAGTATATCACCTGAAGCTCACTCCAGGTCAAGTATTATCAAAGAAAAAATAAGCTCATATCCGTGTGCAGTTAAAGCCTTTTCAAAGCTTCTCCCAAAATTAAGGCTATATAACCCTATCTCCATAAAGCCTCCGTATTTACAGTAATGATAACCGCACAGCTTCCAAGCTACAAACCGATAGCATTCACTTCCCAGTTCCATACCATGACGGTGCTCATGCCCCCAAGTACAGAAAGCCAGTGATTATTATTTTACAATCCCAACAAGCTATCGAAATCACCTTATCATAACATACTGTTGCTTTATTGGAGATAGATTTCACTTATCCTTTTAACCCTACCCCATCTGATAGCATCCATACCATGTATACCATAATAAAAAATCCCCTTAACAGAGGATTTTTAAAGCTTACCGATTTTTATATGTTTTGCTTGCATTGATGCACCTCAATGTGTCATCCCATGAGAGTTTCCACCTGGAATTGCCTTTTCTGCATCAGCGATTGCGATTTTCCATTCTCTTTAATTTTAGGAAAATAGCCAGTATCTGCGAAATCAGAGACAATGAGCTAATCTCCTCCCTTGTCCAGAATCTATGCCCTGTACATTCATCAAAGCCTACAAAGCCACTAAATATCTCCCTATCATAAAATGCGCACTGCAGGGTGGAATGGATACCCTGATCTGTAAACAAATCCACCAAAACAGAAGGAAGAACAGTTATATCTCTGCAATAAAAGACATGATTATCCTTAAACAGAGATTCATAATCTCCACAAGCGCTATACTCTACATCCTGTAGCTGCCCCCTTTGTGAAGTGATTCCCTCATTGCACCATTCATAAGTATTTGCTCCGCGCCTGCCATCCTCCGTATTTTCAAAAATATAGGAACGGCTGACGTCAAACTGCTTCCCTACGACCTCTAGCACCAGTTGAATAGCTTCATCCAGATTTTCATATTGATAAAGAATACGGAAAACATAGCGTGCCAGATTATCCGGACTCTCTGCATATCGCTGCTCAGAATCAATGGCTGCACCAAGTGATGAGTTATTCAAAAGCTCCAGCGTACTCTGCTCCATTGGATCATACATGTGATAATTGTTCTTACCATGCAGCTTAGCCTGATACAACGCTTTATCTGCACATTCATAAAGCTCCTGAAAGCTTTTCCCGTCTCTTGGATATAGAGCGATTCCCATGCTGCAGGTGACCTTCAACGGCTTTTTTTCACGGATAAAGAGATGCCGGAACATGGATAACAGCTCCTCTGCCTTTTCCTCAGCAGTTTGCTGTGAAGAAATATCCTTAATAAATATAGTAAATTCATCACCGCCAACTCGTCCTACGAGATCACTTTTCCGCACGATTTTCTTCATTCCGGCTGCCATTTCGCTAAGCACAAGATCGCCGGTAATATGTCCCAGTGTATCATTGATCTGCTTGAAATTGTCTGTATCAATCATAATCAGTGCGTTCATGGTATCCGGCTGCTCCTGCAAATAGTTTTTGATCTGCACCTTCATCGCATCGCGGTTATTGATTCCTGTCAGGGCATCCTTTTCCGCCTTGTGACGCAGCCGCTCCAATTGTCTTCGCTCCTCGGTAATATCCAGACCGGTACTGTACAGCGATGGTATTCCATCCCAGCTATCCTCACCACTGACATAGCAAAGTGTCACTGTCCAGACACGCTCCTCCTGAAAGCGATTATAGGCTCTGGCCTCAAGCACAACATTATCGCCGGTTTTTTTCAGCTTGCTGCGCAGTAAAAGAATACGCTCTATATCATCTGGATGAATATAGCTTCTGCAGCCATAATGCAGCTCTTCCTCAAGCTGCTCCGGTGTATAACCGATCATTTCCAGAAATATGCCGTTATACCACAAAATCGTATTATTGTCCCGGGCGTCAATGCGCACCATACCCGCAGGAATGGTTTTTAAAATCGCTTCACGCTCCTGATCCTTTTTCGCCAGCTTATATTCCTCACTGTACATATCATAAGAAAGCTCAATGCGTGCTCGGTGACCAAACCAATCCAGCATCCGATCTTTGATCATAAAGGTTCGTTTCAGATTGGGATTGTAGAATTCCCATTCATAGGTCTGATCCTTTTTCAAATGCGCATTGGTACAAAACGGACAGGGTGCATCCAGCCCCTGGATTGCCTCGTAGCATTTTCTTCCCAATAGCTGGGACGCACTTGTCTGCAGGGTGTCACAGGCATGCTTATTCACATATAAAAGCTCATAGGAATCCATATCACTGATATAAACATTTCCGCTATACACTGACATCATCCATTTGAAATTTTCTGTCATTTCCTTCTCTGATTGTACAATCCGCTCTTGCTTCTCCATAGGTTCCTGAATGGGAGTATAGCATATTACTACCTCATAGGAATCATCATTTCCTTGCTTGAGAACAGCAGAAGCGCATAGCCATACACGCTTACCGTTTACAGTGATACCAATACGCTGCATTATACGGCTGAGTCCCTGTACTTTTGCCGATAACAATGTATCCCGAAGCTGGTAAAATTCCTGTAAATCTGTCGAAAACAGAGCCTTGAGCCCAGCAGAGGGAAAAGCTTTCTCACCACCGGTCAACTGATAAAATTCCGTATTCGCCCAAAGCAAGGTCAGCTTTTGATCCAGGCAGTGTCTGCTTACCGCTATTGGCAGCTCCTCTATCATCTGTGCCTGCATCCTGCCCAGCTTATCATTCTCCTGCTTTACCTGTTCCATACCGACCCTCCCTAATTTTAATCTATTCCAAGTTCCTGGAAAACCGCTGTTACGATGATGCTTTTGACGGTTTGATAAAGAATGCGAAGCTATCTGCCTGCATCTTATTATGAATGACGCAAGATAATAAGATCACGTTCAATCAAACCAGCAATGAGCTTACAGCGTTTTATGTTTCATTGTTCCTTTTCATCCATTATAACATAACATGAAATATTTTATCTTTTTTTCAAAAAAATTATAAAATTACATTATATTTATTACCATAAAGATAACATCATATGAAAAATATTTCTCTTTAACGATGGAAATCACTTATCAACACCAGTCATACTTGGCAGATACGAAGCTGTCTGTCAGACTGTAAAAAAGCTGTATAGTGAAAAAGCATTGCCTGTATTATTTCCATGGACAGTCTTTGCATGTATATAGATAAGCTATGTACAGATCATATTTCCCTTGCTGTCATGCATTGTATTTATGAATCAGAGAGCAGCTCTATTTCATATAAATCCTCCAATCTGATCCAGGATCGATCCGTAAATACCAGCCGTTTCTGATACTCGTCTATACGCTTCACACGCATAATCAAAGTAAGATACCTGCCGCCATCCTTTCGCTCATCCGCCTGGAAATATGTCACCCGTATATTAGGTGTTTCTTTTATGCGTAAAGTGATTTCCTGCAGCTTTTCATTAAGCATCAGCTTTTGATGCTCATCCAGAATTCTTTTTTGTTCTACCAATCGCTGTGTTTCCTGAACAGCTTCCTTATGTCCGGTCAAAGCGGCAAAAGGTGCGAATTGAGCCGCCCTATCACGAATTGACATCTGCGGATGCTTTTTAGAAACTGGATGCTCGCGGTAAAGAATATCATCATATTTGTGAATGTCGTCTGCTTTCATCCTGTCTCCTTTCACGCCTTATGACCGCCTATGGTTTTATTTCGCTGGATGGTATTCGCCCCCTCCTCCAGATTCATTCCTTTTAATACTGCGTTTTTCCCATATTTTTTCTTGATTTGCAGAGTAGCCTGCTGTAACCTTTTTTCCTTCTCTAACTGTTTGTTTTCCTGCAGCTCCTGTTGAGTGAGCGCCTCATAATCGGTGAATAAATCCATTTGTTCCCTCATCTCCATAGCAGGGATCTGCTGTTCATCCAGTATATGATTAGCGCTGATATGAATCCGTCGCACCGTCAGCTGCGGATTTACAATACGGTCAAACAATTCCATAACTGCCTCACTCATCAGTCGGCAGGAGGCCGTATGCCGTTTTAGATTAGCAGTACCGTGTGCATGCTTTGGGATTTTACGTCCATAACGATCTGTTGTCACCTCTCCCGTATAGCTTTGTTTATCTAGGTTTTCTATATCATAGCCGACAGAAAGAATAATCTGATCTGTGACCTGTTGTTTGTCAACCAGTGCCAGAGCCAGCAAATCCAGCATTTCCTTAATGACCAGTCTTGTCTTTTCATAATCATAGGGACAATGCAACACCTGTCCGGTTGAGATGCTCGTATGCTGTGGCTGATATGCCTTTATATCCTCCATTGTGCAGGGCTCATATCCCCATGCATGGTCAATCAAAAGCTGTGCATTGATACCAAACAACTGGTACAGGCGATCCTCATTGTAGATATCCTCCGGCTTTCCCAAGGAGCATTTTGCTATATCTCCCATGGTATACAAACCAATCTGTGCCAGCTTCTTTGAAATTCCTTTTCCTATTCTCCAGAAATCGGTAAGAGGCTGGTGCTTCCATAATAATTTTCGGTATCTTATTTCATCCAGTTGTGCGATACGCACACCATCCGCATCCGGCCGGATTCGTTTGGCAACAATATCCATCGCAACCTTGCAAAGATACAGGTTGGTACCGATACCGGCTGTAGCAGTAATTCCGGTTGTATTCAGGATATCCAGAATCATACGCTTGGCAAGCTCCCGCGGTGACGTCTGATAGGCTTTCAAATACCCTGTAACATCCAGAAAGACCTCATCGATGGAATATACATGAATGTCTTTGGGGGATATATATTTGAGATATATGTTGTAGATTTCCGTGCTGATTTCCAAATAATGCGCCATTCTGGGAGGCGCTGCGATATAGGTCATAGCATATTCCGGATGCTGCAGTAATTCCGTTTCATCATAGGATTCACCGGTAAAGGCATGCCCGGGAGCCTTTCGTTTTCTTTGACGATTGATTTCATTAACCTTTTGTATAACCTCAAAAAGTCTGGCTCTTCCGGATATTCCGAATTTTTTCAGGGAGGGTGTTACTGCTAGACAAATTGTTTTCTGCGTTTTCCCAACATCCGCAACAACCAGATTC
Organism: Erysipelotrichaceae bacterium 66202529; assembly: GCA_017161075.1. Classification (NCBI taxonomy): domain Bacteria; kingdom Bacillati; phylum Bacillota; class Erysipelotrichia; order Erysipelotrichales; family Erysipelotrichaceae; species Erysipelotrichaceae bacterium 66202529. The sequence goes on from CP046174.1 coordinate 2,761,845, forward strand.
GTAGTTAAGGGATCCAGCTTTCTGCTTATGCATTCAACTGATGCATAGAATGATTTTAAATCAATTGCCATATAGATGTTTCTTTTTTGTTCCAATTCAACACCTCCCTAAGTGCTATCATAAGCATGGCTCGTAAATCATAGAACAAATCGCCTTACCTGTCGCAACAGCGACCGGATTTCCTTATTATGTACAAAATTTTCATGCACATTCCCATGCAGTCTGTCTGCTTCACATGATAGCCTGAAAATAGCACCAATTATATACTTCTGCTTGCGGGATAATGCAAGGTCTGTTTATTTTATCATATTTTCAGCGAATTTTTTGTATGATTTTAAAAAATATAGTTCTGGAAGAAATGCTTTGGAAGATTCATCACATAATACCAGATAATCAGAGATACGATATGGCTTTCATCAATCAGACCTCGATTTGTATTATAAAAGACTCGCCTAAAAAACGCACGAGTCCTTCCGGTTTTCATGATCAATCAGACAAACATCTGACTCTTATGTTGTCACTTGCTTTCATTCACATTTCTATTTTCCTGAAAGCATTTCCTTTTTTATCCTATTCGCATATTTATAAAATGTCGATCTCTTCATTTTGATTTCATCGTAATAGTCACTCAATGGATAATTATTCTTAAAGCATTCACTGACCCGCTCATGGAAGTCTTCAGGTAGGATCATTCTAGGTCTGCCATATCTTCCATTCCCCTCATGCTTCCTACGCAATGCAAGTTCGATCCCCTCTCGTTGACTTTTTTTTATCTTCTCTCTCTGCAATGACAGAACATGCTCCAGAAACAGCAAAAGGAATTTCGGCTGCACCTCTGTTCCATCTATATAAAGAATGCTATGTTCTTCCTTGTAATGATTCAGCGCATCCTTCACCTCTGCCAGATCCTTTCCTAAATCCGATAGTGATTCTATAACGATCATATTTTCAGATTCCATATTTTCATCCTCCTGCTATTTTAATAACATCCTAAATGCGATGAAATATCCTTTAGGCCTGTTTTAACTTCATACTATTGACAGGAATCATGATCGAGCTTCCTGTCCTTCTTATTCTCCTTATCGATTTCCATATGAACCAGACCTTGCGGCGTCTGATAGATTCGAATGTCGTTATTTCCATGATCCACAATGATCTTTCCTTTTTTGATCGCTTTCTTCTTTTTGAATATGTTCATTTCACGCTTCCTCTCCTATACGATTTCATCTTCTCCGCTTTGTGCTCCAAGATATTCGTTCGAGAATCCTTCCGCTATCATTGGTCGTCCGATTAGAAAGCCCTGCCCTATATCACAATGGATCTTTTTGAGATACTCCAATTGGCATTCCTTTTCGATCCCTTCACAGATCACTGTCATATCGATTTCATGTGCGAGTTCGATCGTCTTTTCTATGATCGATCTTGCTTTCTTGCTATTCTCGATCCCATCCAGCAGACACTTATCGATTTTCAAAATGTCCGCAGAAACAACGCTTAGAAAGTTCAAGGATGCATAACCAGTCCCAAAGTCATCGATTGCAAGCAGGAAACCACGCTTGTGTAATTGTATAGCTAGATCAAGCATGTCATCCTGCTGTTCCACAAAGGCAGATTCTGTCAACTCGAAAGCGATATATTCATGTGGGATCTTATATCGATCCACTGTTGCACAGAAATTCTCAAAATATGTTTGATTTCCTATATGCAGGCGGGACTGATTTACCGATATCGGCTTTATCGCTAATCCCTGATCCATCCATGAGCGCAGCTTCTTACAGAGCATCTCCAGCATATGAAAATCAAAATTGATGATCATTCCATATTCTTCGAAAACAGGGATAAATTCATTCGGTAATACAAATGCTCCATCTGCTTTTTTCCATCTGCATAATGCTTCACCAGAGACGACTTCTCTCGTATCGATATCGAATTGTGGCTGAATATACAAGATAAATTCCTCTTTTTGCATGGCTGGCACTGCCGATTCCAGTAGCTTGTTTTTATTGATCATCGCGTCCATCATATGATTCTCGTAATAAAACAGATGACTTCCTGCAAGGCTTTTAGGGATGCTCTGCTGTGCGATCAATGCCTTATCCAACATATCGATCACATGCTCATGCTGTATATCCTGTGGCTGATATACCCCTCCTGTGAAATGGATTTCCATATATAACTCATTACGCATCCTGTTATCATTCAATTTCTCTTTGATATCACGTTCAAGACGATATAACAGCTCATCCTTTGTATAGAAACGAAGCGTCACGGCAAATATGTCCTTTTCAATACGGCCACAGGCTTCTCCTTCACGACACATCTTGCTCAGGTATCTTGCGATCGTCTGTAAGACCTTATCCCCCATCTTATATCCACTCGTTCTATTGATATAACGGAAATTCTTAATACCGAATTTGACGATCGCATAAGATTCATTTGGATAGTCCTGAAATAACTGTTCTGTATCATTGATAAAGCCTCGCATGTTATTGATCCCTGTCAATGCATCTGTGTTCACAGCCTGAATGAGCTTGTCATTGAGTTGTGAATACGCACTCTTTGCTCTGTCGATATTGAAATAAGTATCCTCCTGCATATTCTTATCTGCTATAGAATCATGGATATGAACGATTTTCCATAATTCCTTTTCCTTCACCCAGATTACAGAAAAACGTAACGGCATGGAAACAAGATAATGCGTATCCGGTGGTGTCTCAACAGTGAGCTTTGCCATCACAACAGCACAGTTCTGATCGATCGCAACAGCATGATACCATGACTTTTTGATAAGGAAATAGCCATCATAGACATTAAGTTCTTCTGCAAAGATTCTTGCTGCATCTTCTTTACTGAAGCAGATTTCATTTACTCCGGTTCTGATCCAGCTGACCTTATCAGATAAAAAACCGGAAAGTCCTGTATGATCGCGTTTTATATAATAAAGCTCGGCAAGCCGCTGTGTCAGTACCTCCAATTGCTTCTCTATCGTTTTTCCCACATCTATCACTCCTGCTTCATGCTTTGCTTATCGATGCTTCCATATTATTATCCTGCACTGCTATACTATCCTTAAAAAGCAGTCACAGCACATGCCTGCATACATAAGGTGAAGCTGTAAGCTGATGATGTATGTCACGCTTATCTCTTTCCGCTTTTCTTTATTCTTTTTCATCAGGAACGTTCTTTCTCGTTCTCCATCTTTTTCTCAGGAATACATAAGACAGTCCGCCTAATGCTATCGTAAAGCTACCGACAGCGATCGCTGCATATGTAGGATCAACCTTTTCATTCTGACCGAAAAGTCCTTTCACCCAATCTAGAAAATCTGTTTGCAGTATTGGCTTATCTGTGATCACCTGATCTGTTTCCGGTGTTAACAGGACTTCTACATACCCATCCTTATCTGCTTTTAGCAGCATTTTTTTCAGAACGAACTTCCCATCCTCATACGTATAATGATACAGATATTTGTCCAACCAGCTTTCCGGTACCATTACTGCGACATATACCCTCATACCTATAGGAGCTTGTTCACACTGCAGGATCCATATTGCATCCTTTCCTGCGATTTTCTGAATCTTAGTCAAATGCCTGCATTTGCTCAAATCGATCGTGATATCCCTATCTGTATTCTTGATATCTCCATATACGATGTGGATCCGATACCTTTGCTCTGCTTCTACATATAGATAGATATCCTGTTTATCTGCCTTCGCTTTTGATAACAGCGTGCTGCTTATGGTCAGTTGCCCTGTCCTGTCATTCCAGTAATATCCGGCTCCTTCCAGCTCTTGCTGCCTATACGCTTCAGAATATTTATCCTGATTTGTATCTGTTGTATCTGTTTGTTTATTTGTATCCTTACCTGAGTTTGATGATGCATCATTCTTTGATGCTTCATTTCCAGATCCAGGCTTTACCGGTTTAATTGGATCTGTAGGCACGACAATGATGATATCATCATCTCCCGGCTGATCTGGCACCTGTGGCTGATCAGGATCTTCAGGAAGCACAGGATCGGGTTTCTTAATCACGCCCAGCATATACCCATACATACTTCCTTTGACCTCCTGTTTCCATGGCAAATTTGACTGCACCTCTTCATAATATTCTTCAACTGTATCTTTTTTCTGATCATGATCCTCTGCGTAGATCGAATTCATGTTCATGCAGAAGATCATCATCAGAATCATTAGAACACTTACCCTTTTTCCCATTCTCTACACCTCCTAGTGTTTTATATGTATGACATTCTCAGCGACTGCTTCGCCAACAAACTGTTCACTCTTGATATCATAATTCTTGAAATGGATATTTACCGGATAATCTCCTTTTTCCAGCTTCACATCCAGGGTATCCTGTTCGATATAATATCCTGGTTCGATTGCACCACTTTTATAGATTCTTTTGTTATCCTCCTTCAGGTACATTTCTACGACCAGAAGATAGTGATTGTTTGGTGAATTCAGGATCCTCATGTCTCCCTTTGCTATTCCATCCTCAAAGCTCAGCTCGCTGTTGATATTGATCTGAAAGCTGCCTTCTTCCACCTTCTCGTTCAGCATCTTCAAAATATCATCCTCGCTCATACCAGGAAGCTCTCCCTTTTCTCCTTCCCTGATCAGGCCCTCCTCTGATCTCCAGCTCAGCTTATACATGACCAGCGATGTTCCAAACAGTAATATAGAAATGATCAGTATTATTTCCCTCTTATTTTTATCCATTCCGCTATTCCTCAACGACGATCGTCAGCTCTCCGATCGCTTTTCCCACATAGTCTTTTGTTTCTACATCATAGGCGGAAAACACTGCCTGTACAGGATAGCTGCCCTTTTTCAGTTTCACATCCAATTTATCCTGTTCAATCTTGCTGCCAGGTTTGATCGCACCACTCTCATACAGCTTTTTCCCCTGTGTCCCATCGTCCTTTCTCTCAAAGATCGCAACGACCATCAGATAGCGGTTCTGCGGACTGTTCTCGATGCGCAAACTTCCCTCGCTGCTTCCATCTGGAAACTTTGGCTCCTGATTGATGGATATGATGAATTCGCCTTCTGTAGCCTTCTTTTCCATCAGTTCTCTGATCTCTTTCTCACTCATTCCATCCAATGTGCCTTCTTCCTGCTTCGGATCTAACTGTAATCCACCTTTTTCATAGAATGACCAGCCGATGACTGCCACGATAAGGATCGAAAGGATCGTTATCAGAAATCCATATTTTTTTATCTTCTTATTCTCTTTCATATACTCTCCCTGCCTCATGCTTCTGAATAAGAAAGAGAGTACTCTCTTCCTTGTTCAGGAGCACGATATCTCGTGCTCATTTGTTTTATTTTACCTGTTTGATCGTATAGACTACATCGAATGCTCGCTCTGCGGTTCCGTTCAATGCGGCTGCCGCATCACCTGTACCCTTTAATTTTGCGGATGTTGGTGTTCCTGTCACATTTAATGACTTTTCAGCTCCTACTCCAACATTAAAGTTTGTGATATCCACTCCTGATCCATACGCCATCTTTGATCCCGCAATGCTCAATGCAACGGTCTTCATAGACGCTACATCCTCCTTGTTTGCAGTATCTGTTGCGATATCATTACTGTCCACAAGTGTCCATGCGCCACCTTCTGCATTCTGGATCTGGATCTTTGTCAGCTCTACACCGACTTCTGAATCTGCTTCCACCTTGATCTTATAGTTTCCTGCTACAAATGTATTAACTCCATCTGTCTTATCAGCTTCATGATAAACAGCAAAGTCCATACGGATCGGAACGGTCACCTTCATCTGTTTTAAAGGTTCTCCAGATAAGGTTGCCCACATTTCTCCACTCTGATTTGATTCTGTGTCTGTTGTCCCTGTTGTCTTTGTGTCTCCATCTTCTGCAGCTGATACGCTTGTTACACCAAGCATCATCATAACAGCCATGCTCATCGCCAATAATTTTTTCATGTTTTGTACCCTTCCTTTTCTCATGACAGCGTATCTTTTACATCCCCGCTCCTGTTCATGGGATATGACACTCATCCTTCTACTACAATGTTAAGCTGTGCTTTTGCTTCACCTACCTTTTTATTCGTTTCTGTATCGTATGCCTCGAATATCGCTGTACAGGCATAGTTCCCTTTTTTCAGCGTCTCATCCAGATGATCTTCTTTGATCACCTGTCCTGGTTTGATACCTTCGCTGTAGTAGATCTCCTTTTGGTCTTCGTCCTTTACGATCCTCACCCGAATGTTATAGTTATTACCGGGTGAATTTTCGATACGTAAAGAACCTTTACTCTTCCCGTTTTCAAATACAGGATTTGCATTGATCGAGATCGACAGCATACTCTTGTCGACCTTGTCGTTCAGCATGTCTTTTATTTCCTGTTCACTCATGCCATCCAGACTGCCATCCTCTGCCGCCTGATCGAAGTGAAAACCGTTATCATGCAGAAATGCCCAGCCAAGGACTCCTCCTGCAAGTACGATCAGGATGAGGATGATCCCGATCCATTTCATCTGTTTCTTCTCTTTCATCTCATCCCTCACTTCTTCGCTCTATCCTCATATTGCTTTGTATCGCTTTCTGAGATCGCTGTCTTAAAGCTGATCTGATAGGCCTGATCCGTTTTTCTTGTTCCTCCAGTATCATCCCATGGCCAGCTTTGTTCTTTACTGACAGCTCCACTGATATAGAAGCCGCCACTGCCTTTATATCCAAGATCAAAGATCGGCTGTGTCTTGCTCGTACCCTCTGTCGTGAACCATACTCCTGCATGCTTATTGTAGTCACTGCCGTCAGTGCTCAGCTTCAGATAGGCTTCATCATTTTTGATCTGACCAAGACCGATATCCATAGTACCCATCAGCGATGGCAAGCCTGTTCCCTTCGTGACTTTCTGATCGACACTCAATGTCACTGGCATATAGTTTAGATGATTGCTGACTTTAGCATCATTCGTACTCTGTGTGATCTGCTGTCCTTTCAGATTCAGGTCGATCTTGATAGGAGACAGATTCTTCAGCTGCGTGACCATTGTTGCTGTTCCCTGATACACAGCCGTTTCCTTCTCACTGTCTTCCAGTGTCAGACTCCATGTATATGGTCCACCATCTGAAACAGCATTGGCTCGATAGACCTCTACCGTCATCTTCGCTGCAGTATCTGGCACAGTCATACTATCGCCTGCTTCACCGCTCACAAGCAGATTTCCGGATGCATCATACACCTTTATTAGCAGACCAAAATTCTCATTTGCCCACTTGCTTCCTTTTTCAATAGTAATATTTGTTGCCTTGCCATCATCCTCTGCAAAGACACTGACTGGCTGAACATGAAGTGATGTACTGCCTTTCATGATGCTCAGTGCATCGATTTTTATGGTTCCCTTTTTCAGACTGTGAGGGAAAGTGATCTCACTGCTTTCATTTCTTGCTGCACTGCCGTCATTTCTATTGAGAACTTCCATACTTCCCGCATCGTTATATGCTAGTGTCTTGACGGATGCGGATGCTGTTGGAGTACCCGCTGTATACGTTGATGTTTCAGCCAGACGTGTGTACAACACATAAGCGGTATTTCTCTTTAGATGTGTAAATTCATATTTACCTGTACTGTCTGCATTGAGTGGTGTCCAGTCGCTTTCTTCCTTATCTGCGATATTTTCCTCACTTTCCAGCAGGATATATTCCTGTGTATCCTTTACATTGGTCACATACAGATTCGTATCCAGTTCCGTTTCCATGATTGGTACTATCGCTGCTGCTGTATTCTTTGCCTTCACGACTTCACGGCTGCTCTTTTCAACACTGCCGCCATAGTTTGCGGCATCTTCTTTCGCACTGTATCTGACAACGATACGCTTTCCGATATCTGCTGTCGTACTTGCATATAGCAAGGAAGTGCTCGTACCTGCATTTATACCGTTCTGATTTTCTTTTATAACTGTTCCATCACTTCGCTCGATCGTGAAGACTCCTTCATCATAGCCGTCTCCACTGTAGGTTGCGGTAATCGACTGACCTGCTTCCAGTACATCATTCTGTGCAATACTCAAGTTCTTTTCCTCTAACGGGATACTCCCTGTCTTCACTTCTGTGATTATAGAAGCTTCGCTTGGAAAATATTCACTTGTACCTTCATACATTGCACATACTTCATATGTCGTATTGGCCTTTAGCTTATCCGATCCTTTTCCAATCCATGATTCGCCTTTTTCATTAGTAGTCCAGTCTAGTGTTCCCTTTACACGATATTTCAGCACTGTTTCCGGAATCGTCGTTCCATCGATCCGATAGTTTGTCGGCAGATTCATCTGCAGCATGATTCCACGGATTTGTTTTCGTGTTGGTGCATCTGGTGTATTCTGTGGTGCCCGCTCGATCGGTGACAGTTGACTTGTTTGGACACTTCCGGAATAGATGCCGTTTCTTGCACTGCTATATCGAGCATAAAGCTTAGCGCCAACATCATCTTTACCCGGTGTATAGCTATCGCTTCTTCCGGTTTTTCCGTATGGCGTTCCATCTTCCTTCATGATTTGCGTTGTCTTACCATCCTTTACTCGGTACCAGGTCCACTGTCCACTCTGTTCATCTATGATATCTTTGCCGGCTTCCTTTGCGAATACATAATTGACTTCTACAGGTACCAGAACTTTGCTGGTATCTCCATCTGTGATTTCAGCATGTCCTTTGATCTGTGTTCCGATCAGTGCTTTTTCTGACACATACGTCTGACTGCCTTCATAATTACTTCTGCCGCTGAATACCGCCTTCACATAATAGCCGTTATATTTAACGGGGATGGAGAAAGTCGTTGCTGTATAACCATCCTTAGATGTATTGCTTGCCTTGATCTGTGCTGTGATATTGATCCAGCTATCATCCTTTGTTTTATCCGGGCTGACATAATATTGCCAGATACCGCTTGGAGCTTCGTTATGGTTGCTGAGACGAAGTTCTTTTGTTTCCTCAACCTTCCAGATATCTGCATTCGTTTCTGTAATCTTCGCAGTTGGGATATTGCTTAAATCTTCTTTCTTCGCTCTCACCGCTCTTTGAGAGACAACACCGCTGGCCTGATGGCTTCCATCTTCCAGTTTTGCCAGATACACCACATAGTCCGTATTGGCATCCAGTATTAGTGTTACATCCTTGCTTGCCTTGAACCATGTGCCTTCACCTGAAGTATGGAGATCCGCATCGCTCGCAAAGATAAGCTTTGGTACTTTCTGATTGGATGCCTTCTGCACATAATAGTAGACGGCATCGATATTTTTTTCAGTATTCGTGATCTGCAGTTTGCTTCTAATAGCTCCATCCTCCGCCAATGCGGTCACTGTCGGTAATGAAGATGGTGCATCATATAAAGGCTTCGTCAGTGTACCGACTCTTCCTATGACCTCCCCTGAGAAATCAGAGGCATCGTTTACAATATAGCGAACAGATATCTCCGGACTTCCATTCGTCGGTGCAACTTTATAGGTAGCTGATGTTTCACCCTTTATTGGTGTATCTCCGGCATACCACTGCCAGTGGCCTGCCGTATCATCAGCTGCTGTCTGCGGATAACTTCCCTTATGATAGGTCGCCTTATACGTTTGGTTCACCTCAGCCACACCGACCTTAGGTGCCGTTTCCACACCATTGACAACCTTCACATAATCAACGAGACCATTCAGTTTTGTCTTTGCGGTTAATACTGTCTGCATCTCTTTAAGATCGCTTGCATCATATCCTGTCTTTGCGGATTTTCTGACAGCCAGTATATAGGATGTATTGCGTTCCAGTCCTTCAATCGACACTGCAGTACCAGCTGTTACCGATTCATTGAGCAAATGCCATGTTCCTTCACCTGTTTTTCGGTATGCAAACTGATAGCTGACTGCACCATTGTTAGCACTCACCTTCATGGAATTATCACTGACTTCTGTCACATTCAAATCTGACGGCATATCTGTCGTAGTATTCTGTGAAGCATTACTAATCGTCCCAGTTATTATTGTCGCAGTTCCTGTAAAGTCCTTTGTCCCATTGAAGGTCGCCGTTAATGTTCCGCCTGTATCCTTTGGCTGTACCGTATAGCTCAGCGTGTTCTTTACCGGATCAACAGTATAGAGCTCTGGTGATATCGTAACCTTCTTTCCACTCTTTGTACTTTCAAGTACCCACGTTCCTGTTGGCTTGTTTGTATCCGGTAATGTGAACACGATCATCTGATCTACCTTTTGCGTTCCTGTTATCGCCATTCCATTCTGCACTGACGTCTTTTCCGTTGATATCGGCGTACGCTTGCTCCATGGACTCGCTTCTGCACCTGTTGTTTCTGCAATCCTATAGCTGAAATAGTATTCTTTGTTTCTAGATAGATCAGGTACTGTAACACTGCTTCCCGGTGTAGTTCCCCCAGTAGCCGTAATCACCTTAGGCTCTCCGCTTACAGAATCAGCAACCCCAACATCGATCTTACTTACTGTTTTATTTGGTGTCGTGACCACGAGCTTCGTATCGGTTCCTGAAGATTTGCTGAAGGCTCCCTCATCCGCTGGAAGAGATGTCAATGATTTTTTTATGACTGCAGTTGCCGCTGTCTTATTACTCTGATAATCACCGGAGCCTGTAAAGGTAGCTCGTATTCGATATCCAACATCCGCAGTTGTTAATGTATAGCTACAGGAGTTATTACCGGAATAGTTGTTGTTGATTGTAGCAACTACTGTATCATTTGATGCATTCAATCGCTCTAATTTCCATGTTCCTGTTTGCCCGTTGATCTTATCAATCGCCATGGTCAGGTCGGAACCGTTATTGACTGCAGGTCCCAGATTTACATTTCCTGTCACATTTGTTCTCTGTGTTGTAGCCGTTGCCGCTGGACTCCAGGCTCCTGCCTCATAGCCGTCTCCTGCTGCAACACGTACATAGAAACGATATGATTTATTTCTTGCCAGATTCTCTATTTTCACTTGTTCTGTATAGGAATAGTCTCCATCAATGATAATCTTGGCATTTGCGTCGGCTCGCTCATAGGCAAATTCATACCTTAGAGTGCTGTCTCCTCCATTCACTTTGATAGTAGCCTGACTGTCAGTGATTGAACCAGAAACAATAGTAGGAGCACTTGAAGTAGATGTTGTGACTGTATTGGTATAGGCTGCATATGTAGAGGCATAACCACCTTTTTTTGCCAAAACCGTCAGCTCATAGCCAACATCATTTGCCTTCACGCTATAGGTTGATGCGGTCGCTCCACTGATGGCTGTTGTCTCTGTTGTTCCGCTCTTTCTGCGATACCATTGATAACTAACTCCACTCGTTGAGCAGCTCGCTGTTAATGTTTGATACATTCTTGGACTAGTGTTATTGATTGTAACTGTTCCCATTTCATTTATTGTACTCTTAACCGTAAAATCATACGTATTGGATGCTGATGTACCTGTTTCAGAATCAGTATAGCTGATTGTAATAGTTGCAGTTCCTGTATTTTTCGGAATAAGCGTTCCATTTGTTCCAACTTTCAGTATACTGGAGTTATTGGATGTAACTGAATATCCATTGCTTTGGAGTTCTGCAGGTACTTGGATGACACCATAAACATTTCCATTAAATAAATCAGTCGTTGATGTAGCTCCATCCACACTCGTGAATGCTCCTCGAGTAGCTGAATACAGCTTTGTAGCAGGGTGATTGGCAACCCATGATAATCTAGGATAATATCCGTTTGTATAAATCCATGTTCCATCACTACCGTATTTACTTTGTAGTTTATTTCCAATCATTTCACTAGTTGGTAATCTTTTTCCTGTATACGATTCGCTCTTTCCACTCTCATATGGATAGGTGGTACCTGCTATATCACTGTCGTAATATGAATTCGTGATTGTTCGTGGATCATCATAGCGACTTCTTTGATCAACACCAATCAAACCACCGGATCTGTCAGTAACTGGTATTTTTCCAGAACTAAATGTATTAGTCAAAATCGTTCTTGATGCACTGCCTGTCCCTGTACCACCTACGATTCCTCCTCCCCATGAATTTGGATATGGATCAATAATTGTCGAGTTTATTGAATAAGAATCTGTAACTGTTAAATTGGTGACATTATAGCCTACTATACCTCCCATATAATGTGTATTATCTTCATTTCTTATTATCGAACCAGCACTTACAACCTCATCAACATAAAGCATAGATGCATTATTCTTTCCTACGATTCCACCACCATCATATTTACCATGCAAATCACTTTGTGTCAGCAAAACTCGTTCTATTCGCGGGGCTGTCCCATCTGTATACGCAACAACCGCAGTAGCACATTGCCATCCGTCAGTTGATGCTGCAGCAGTAGGAGTACTCGCTTTCGAATTATTGATAATCAGGTTTTTGATAGTACCGTTATTCAAACAACTCGTTATATATGTTTTCATTTCTGTTAACGTATGGTAATCACCATTTAATGTCCCGTAAAAAGTTCCGGCTGCTGTAACGTTATTAGGAGTTATTGATGAAGACGACATATTGATATTTTTAGTAATTATATATGTAGCAGACCTATCAGTGTACCCTGTACCTTTTTTTAGAAAGTTCTCCATATCCTGCACACTACTAATAGGAATCCCACGTGCATATGTAAAGTAGGTACTGGTAGCTCCTGTGCCGCTTTTACTGTTTAAATTCGTAGTATCTAATGCAGTCAGATTCTTATTTACATATAGTTTTGGTACTTTTGGCTTGCTGACTTCTGCAATTATTTCTGCTCCATCTGCATAAGTACTTGTACTAGTTACAGGAATTGTATATGTAAATTTGTTTCCACTTATATTACCGGTCACAGAGCTGCTTCCTATCTTAAAGCTTGCTGTTGTTCTACTCAATGTTGTTTCCACACTGTTATTCACAGTGCCTGTCAGTGTCGTTCCGGCATAGGCCTTTGGCTTTCCATTTCCATCTGTTGTTGAACTCGTAAGTGTAATCGTTTCATCATAGATCCTCTTTACGAATCCATCATTGTTTGTCGGATTCATAATTGTTCCACTGTACCCTGATTCCTCATTTGACACGAATTCAACCTTAATATACTTTCCAAACAGACTGTCTGTCAGTGTCAACTGGCTTGTTAGGCTGTTGCTCATTGGCGTGTAGCCTTCTGTCAGCTCCGTCCACTTTGTTGTATCATTTAGTGATGGCATTGCTGTTACAGTACTACCATTATATTTGTCCTTACTGCTATACCATTTCCATGTTCCCGTACTATTGTTAGGACTGTTTAGTTTGGCTGTTAACGTCTTCCCCTCTACATAATTACCACTCAGCGTGATGTTCCCTGTCTGCTGTTTCGTTCCCATCTTATGGCGAAGCTCCTGCATCGAGGATGCTAGATACGTAGGTGTCGCTGTACTTACATAGTAAACGACATACGTTTCATTTGATTCAAGAGATGCTCCGGTATAATCCGTTCTGACTTGCACTTTTCTACCAGTTATTTGTCGCCAGCTTGTGCCAAGGTCGGCAGAAGTTGGATACGATGGTGTTGCTTCGCCTTGCTTTTGTACACGATAGTATCCAAAGCTCGACATATAAGTAGTTGTTTGGAATTGTAATTCTAGAATTCCTGAACTTTCTTGCTCTGTGGAGAAGGTAATTTTTACACCTTCTTCGCCTAATGTATCTGGTGAAGCTTTCGTTACCGCTTCCGTTGTTTCTTCTACATTTCCCGTAAAATCGTTGTTGGCTGGCATGGTATATTTTACTTTCAGTGTCTTCCCTATATCATCAAATTCCTTGATGGTATAACTATCACTAGTTGCGCCTGTGATCGCTGTATTTCCACGATACCATTGCCACGTTCCCTCGCTATCAGAATTACTTCCTCCTTTTGATGCATAGACAGCTGGATGATAGGTTGCTTTTAACGTCTCGTTATACCTTGCTGTGCCATCGATTGTGACATATCCTGTAATGGTCGTCTTTGTTGTTGTGATCGTCCTGCCTGCTTCGCTATCACTATATGCATAAGGACTTTCTAATCCTCCGTCATCTTCGACTCTCTTCACTCTGACTGTATAAGTCGTATTTCTGTCAAGTCCCTCTACTATGACATCTACATTACTATTAACCGGATCTCCTACAGGTGTATAGCCATCCGTACTACTCCCCAACACATTCACATCGAACCAGCCGCTGAGTGAATTTAAAGCATTTGTATCTGCCTTTTTATATTCAAACTGATACTGTCCTTCTCCCTTGCTCATTCTGACTTTAAAGCTCATGTCATCGATTCGTTCCATCACGATATCATTCGCATTCGGTTTCGTATATTGGGACTTCAGTTGCTGAGTTACCGGTGAACTCGTTACTGGTATAGTGCTTCCATCATAGCCTACCGTGGCTTTGAAGGTTACTTTATAGGTAGTGCCATATGGTTCATCGTCTGGGATCACATAGCTTGTTGATCCTCTGTTAGCTGCCAATGTATAATTGGTGATTGATGTTTCTGTTTTATCACTGGCTATCTTTGTCCATGTCCATTCTCCCTGATAGTTGAAGCCGGGATCTTCTGGTCCAAGCTCTGCTGTCAATGTCTGTCCTCTTAACAGATCGTTTGTTGGATAGCTGAACGTGATCGATCCTATGAATTCCTTCTTATCCGTCTTTTGACTTGCAATGATGCTCTGTGCTGTCCAATCAGATTTCTGATGTGTTGCTGACTGGGCATAGCGTACAGAAAAATAGTACGTCGTATCTCTTTCCAATCCGGTTATTGGAAAAGTCTCTCCAGAGTTCAGGATTTTCACTTCATTGCGGCTATCAACCTCTTCTACAGGAACTCCGTTCTCCATGGTACTGCGTCCGATGATATACTGCTCTCCTGTCATATTTGTTGGCATCTTCACAGTTATCGTTGTATCATTGTGACTGCTAAAACTTAGGTTTTGTGCTGGCGCTGCTTTCTCCGCTCTGCTGATTTCATCACTTATAAAGCTGATCTCTCCTGCATAGATTCCCGTTCCACTGTATACCAATTCGATTTTCTGATCGACATCTTCCTTTTTAAGTACATAGCTGTCGCCTGTGTGTTTTGTACTCTCATTTCGACTGCCATCAGCGTTCAGGCGATACCAGCTGACTTCTCCTGTTTGCTCTGCTGGTGTGTTCGTGA
This sequence comes from Erysipelotrichaceae bacterium 66202529, assembly GCA_017161075.1. Taxonomy (NCBI): domain Bacteria; kingdom Bacillati; phylum Bacillota; class Erysipelotrichia; order Erysipelotrichales; family Erysipelotrichaceae; species Erysipelotrichaceae bacterium 66202529. The sequence goes on from CP046174.1 coordinate 2,776,993, forward strand.
CTTTAGCTGTCAGCGTCTTTCCATAAATGAGATCTCCAGTGATGGCAATATCTCCCTGTACATGTCTTTTATCTGTAGTGAAAGCTTTGCTGTCGCTGCTCCACACTGAATCTGTATAGCCCTCTTCGCCAATCTCTTTGATATACAGCTGATATTTCGTATTTGGATCAAGTCCGGTGATCGTCGTTTCACTGCCCCCACGTAAGAATACAGCGTGTTCTTTAATTTCGCCTGTACCATCCTTTTGGATTCCTATACGGTACAATCCATCTGATGCACTGACCTTCACTTTCACTGTGATATCATCTGATGTGATAACTGTAAGCATAGTAGATGCATTCGGTGTTGTACACTGTATGGCTTGGACTGCTGTCGTATGATTGCTTTCTTCCGTACCTGTCAATTCTCCATCTGCTTTGGCTGTTGCCTTGACATACAGCTTCTTTCCAATATCACTCCCCTTGATCGTATAATTCATACCAGTTCCAATCGCTTCAGTTTTCCCCTCCTGATACCATGCATAGGTGGCTTCATTCAGCTTATCCGGTGTTATTTTTACACTCAGCTTATCTGTCAGCGTATATTGGCCTGCTGTCTTAGGCTTGTTGTTCACGATTTCAATTTGGGTGATTTCTACCTTCACGCTGTGGCTGCTGATATCCTGCAGTATTCCTGTATAACCGCTTACTGGATCTGTTTCAAAGCGTGCTCTTAGGTATTTGCCTGAGAGTTCAGTGGTAACTCCATATGTATCCGTACTCTTTGTACCACTCATTGGCGTTGTTTTCACGACTGTCCACGTTGTTGCATCGGATGTATCGGCATATTCCCAATACATAGTACCTTGCATCGTATTCGTATCGCTCAGTGTGGCGGTCATCGTATTTCCTATATCGTACGTTCCGCTTAGCTGTAATGTCCCTTTATTCTTACCGTGTTTTGTTGTGATCGTACTACTTTCTTTTACATTGTTCAGTTCTGTTTCATACACGGTATACCGTGTATTCCAGTTCAGCCCACTTACTGTATAACTTCCGTCCCAGTACATCCTCTTCCATCCGCTTTCGATAGCGGCTTTATGCGTTTTTGGACTTTTTGGTGCCGGATCACTGCTTTTCTGTATGATATAATAGATTCCCATCTTCACTGGATAGGTAATCTCTGTTTCTGAAGATGTCGTTGGTTCCCCTGCTGAAATAGTAACTGATGCAGCTGCTGCACGTAACATGAATCGATTCTGCATATCATCTACGGATGCGATCATCTCTCCATTCATTTCATGATTTCTATTGACAGAGCGGACAAGGTTTCTATTCCATTTGATATCATCTTCGTTTTGTTCAGGTGCACGAACACTATCTGTCATTGCAGAAAGATTGCTTTCAGATTCTACACGCACGACACTAAGGTCTGCTGTCTTCTGTGCCTGTTCTTCCCATGCTATACTTGTTTTGATTTGCGGATAGCTCCCTTTTTTCTCTATAAATGCTTCCTTATGCAATGTACCAGATGTGATCTCATCACTGAGATATGGCTGCGCATCTGCATCCTCCAGATCATTGATCTGTGCATCATAGAAGCAGTCCGTCCGCTTTCCATCTGAAAACAGGGTACGCTTTTCTCCGCTCAGAGATGCACTGCTATAACTGTTCTCTACATCAGTGTCTTTACCAAAGCCATATACTGTCTCTCCACTCAGATAACCGGAAACATAACTGTTCTTAATATCGGCTGTCCCTGCAAGCACAAATCCTACGACATTTCTTCCTTCCACATTCATCATGACGAAACTGTTTTGGATCGTTGTATTCTCACTGTTCAGTATAACTGCATAATCCTGTTTCGTATCATTGCCTTCGATGTAATACCCTGTACCGTCCAGTATCGAATTACGGCTGATATTGGCAAGCTGTCCTTTTACTACGATATTTTTTATAGTTGCATGATCCAGCACTTCAAAAAGAGTATCTGAACAGCTGATCACATAGCCCTGACCATCCAGAGTTCCTTTGAAAGTGACCCCTTTTAAAGGATCTCCTTTTACTTCAATATCCTGAGTCAAAACAAAATTCCCTTCCGGGTTAGAAACGATCTGTTCCAAATCATCTTCATTACTCAGGATAATTTCTCCAGATTCTGATATCTTGGGAATATCTGTTATTTCCAATGTCATTTCCTTTAAGGTCTTTCCATCCATATCTACTGCTGTAAATGTATAAGAGCCATTTTTCTCTACATCGAAAACAGCCTGATACACACAATGCCTGATTTCCGTTGCTTCGATGACCGTTTCCGATGTGCCACTGACTTTTATCTGGTATGTATCCTTATTTCTGGATAGGATCGTTACCTGATGGGTGGATGGATCCTCTTCAGCTTCCATATCCTCAAAGGTATCCACAGTCACAGACTGCTCCCCTACCATAAGCTCCTGTTCATCATAGCCCAGCAGATCATAGGTACCGTTTGTATAGACATCAAACGTAAGACCATCAACTGCATCCTTCGTTTCAATGATTTCGCCGTCCTGCTTCAAGACGAATCGTTTGATATCCTCCTTCGGGTTTTCGATCTGAATCGTCTGAGCTTCCTTCGTTGCGCTGCCCAGCGTGACATCTGCAATATCGGATACTGCATGGATGAACGACGGCATCGGCATCTGTGACACGATAACTGTCATCACGATACAGACGATCGCCAGTTTCATTCTTATTTTTTCAATTCTGCTATTTTTTCTCTGTTTCATAAGGCACCTCTATCCCTTTGCTTTCCATTTCCCACAAAGCTTCACTTATTTGGACTTTTTACGCTGACAAACAGATGTGTTTCTACAATCTCATCAGCCTCTTCTTTGGTGATCGTTCTTCCCTTGTAGATGAAACGCTCTTCCTGTGAACGATCGACGAGATGGATGATCTTCGCTTTCCGATAGTCCATATGTGTATATCCCTTATTCATCGCTTCCTCTGTCATAATACGCCTCCTTCAATTGAAGCTGCTCCTTTATCTGTAGATAGCCGCTTCTTGAAACCGGTACCTTATGTCCCCCGTACAATTTCAATTCATACCGACAGATACTCTCTATATAATACCGGCTTGCACAAAAGCTCTTATGCACACGCACGACAAGCTCCGGCTGCTCATCATTGATGATCTTTTCCACCATCACCATCTGCAGTCTTGCACAGATATCGCCATGTGTGGTATGGATGAGCGTTTCTTTATTGAACGCCTCTAAATATATGATCTCTCCGATGAGGATCTTATGATTGACATTCTCATTGTCTCTGACACAGATGCTTCCCATACTTTTGATTTCTTTTTCGATCAACATCGTCATATACTGCTTCGTATATTTTCCAACATCATGCGGAAACACTTCCTCTGCTGGAATATTCTTCATTGGATTCGATACGTGGATATGTTCTATGAGCAGTTCATCCTTCACTTCCTTCCAGCAGAAGGTGACTCTCTGCTTATCACTGAATATCTCTCCGCTGGATTCATCGGTAGCTCCTACATATCGTCCTACGATCGTGCAGCTATATCGATCTTGTGTGATACATTCAAATGATTTTGAAAATAGGGTTATTAAAGGCAGGTCTCCCAGCCATTCTTCCAAGACTTCTATGACCTTGGCTTTTCCAGAATAATATTCACTGTCACAAGATCCGATCCATAGACAGTTCTCTCCTATATGTGATTTCAGCAGATCGTCATTTCCACGATAATGATCAGTCATGATTTTATCTGTCAGAAATATGCATTCTTCTATCTTCTTTTTCAGCATCGCTATCCCTCCATGTTAAAAGTAGTAAGCACGCATCCCATTCTTATCATAGGAGAGAGCCTTACATCCATTTCATTTATATTTCGATTTCTATTACATTTCGAATTACTTTTATTCTAATAACGATGTCTCAATACCACATAATACGGATTATGTGGTATTGAGGATTTTCAAGCATTGAATTTCATATAAGACTAGCCTAAATAAAAAAAATCTCTTAATTGAAGTCAATCCTCACGGACATTCTTAAGAGATGGAAGGGATATAAACATACAGTATTTTAAGATATCACAGCTATTCTGTTTTTGTTATGTAAAAATTCACACACGAGTACAAAAGTGATGATTTATAACAATTCACTCCTGTGAGCAACCGTTCACGAAAATGCATTGCTATTGTAAAATTTTACTGATAAAATGTGATAAAGATGAGATTCGCTTCATTAAAGAGAGCTATCGATTCATCTTTAAAGTGTCCTGTTTATCGCATTATTTCAATGTACTGAATAATCGGAATTAAATAAAATTCATGTGTAATTTATCTCTATACCACATAATCCGTATTATGTGGTATAGAGATAAATAAGAAAAAACATATATCCTATAAATATTTATCTAAAAGCTCTTTACGCTTTATCCTTTCGTTTCTCAGGCATGTACATATTATGATTTTTCTAAACTATATCAAATACTTTTTATCTGAGCTTATATCGTTAGTGCTATCACCAAATCCATTTTTGAAAGTGATTTTTGACATTCTCTACCTGTTATCGTAGTATAGATCCTTGTCGTCTCGATACTGGCATGACCCAATAAATCTGCTAATCTTACAACATCTTTCTGTAGACGATAAAATGTCAAGGCAAATAAATGCCGTAAATTGTGTGGAAATACTTTTGTATCATCAACTCTGGCATCACGGCATAGTTTTTTCATAGCACTCCAGATATTACTGCGATCCATCGGTCTTCCACTCTTTGTGACAAACACTGACCCTGCAGATATGTTTTCCTGTTTACAATAATCCTTTAATAATCTTTTCAACTTCTTTGGCAGGAACACTATTCTCGTCTTTCCCTTGTTTCGTACAACTGCCTTTCCTTCTTTCACTGCCTCTACTGTTATGTATTTATGCTCGGATACTCTGATACCTGTACCACATATCGTCTGTAACAGCATATACAAACGTTTATCATTTCTCTTCAAGGCTGTATCCAGCAAGCGCTTATATTCAACTTTTGTCAATTCCCTTTCCTCTTCATAAAAAGCTGAGCGCTGTACCTTATGCAATTTCAATTTCAGATTTCCCAGCTTCAAGTAATCAAGCAGACCATTTAGTGCGACAAGCATACTGTTGATACTAGATACCTTATATTCCTCAGACAGACTATTCTTATAATCAACAAGTCTTTCCTTGGTTATTGCTTTATCATTTTCAGGCAGATACTCATAAAAGTGCATGATATCCCTCATATATTTTTCAATCGTTGCCTTACTTCTTTCTTCACCATATAAATATACTTTGAATTTCCCCATTATGTTCTTATTCAATACCGTCTTCTTCATCCTATCCAGCTCCTTTGATATTTTAATCTTATCATAGCATTTTGTTATATCGTATTCACTGGCAATAATTGGAAATTTATAGTGTATAAAATAACTCTTCAAAAGTAATTTAATTTTTACATGCATATAGCAATATAGATAAACGATATACCTGATTATGACTCCATTATATTTTTTTGAAATTTCTAATAAGGTTTCATATTTGAAGATAAGATATAAATAAGCTTTATTTATCTTTGTAAATTTTGAGGAATCAGTTCGGTTCAAACCTAAGCATATACGAATGTCCTTCATTTGAATTCCCACTGCTTTAAATATATATATCGATTTTTATCAACCTTAACATTTATTACTCTTAATGCTTTTATGTGCCTGTCAGCCAGTTTTCTTCAAAAAAATACAAGTGTGTACCTTTTGGTACATTTTTTGGATTTCATATTTTATCATGTCAAAGTGCATAATATAAAAACATGAAAAACAGCAAAAAAGAGATGTGATTTCAAATCACATCTCCAAAAAGCCCTATATATATCGCCATTTTTTGATCCTTCCATCGTTTCACATGTGTCACTTCAGGAAAGGTTATTGCATAACGCATAGCAACAGCTCTTGTAATCATGAGGTTTATAAGCAGTACATATTCTGCACCTTCCGATACATACTTTGCACTCTCTAATACAGGGTCTGTACTATCATGTACGTGATATGTATCTATTGACCTCTTTCCTTGACCACGGCTTGTGCTGCAGCAAGTCTGGCAATCGGTACACGGAATGGACTGCAGGATACATAGCTAAGTCCCATACGGTGACAGAACTCAATACTGCTTGGTTCTCCGCCATGCTCTCCGCAAATACCAAGCTTGATATCCGGACGCGTTTTTCTTCCGCCAGCTACAGCCATTTCAATCAGTTTTCCGACACCCTTCTGGTCAACCTTGGCAAACGGATCCTGTTCAAAAATCTTCTTTTCATAGTAATCATTTAGGAAACCACCGGCATCATCACGGGAGAACCCAAATGTCATCTGTGTCAAATCATTTGTTCCAAAGCTGAAGAACTCAGCTTCTTCGGCAATTTCATCAGCCAGCAATGCAGCACGCGGAATTTCAATCATGGTTCCAACATGGTATTTCATCGCAAACTCTTCACGTTTTAAGATTTCATCCGCTGTACGAATTACGATATCCTTAACATATTTCAATTCTGCCTTATCGCCAACCAGCGGGATCATGATTTCCGGTTCAATCTTCCATTCCGGATGCTTTTTGTTCACATTGATTGCAGCTTCAATTACAGCCGTTGTCTGCATTTCTGCAATTTCCGGATACGATATAGCAAGACGGCATCCGCGATGACCCATCATAGGGTTAAATTCATGCAGACTAGTAATTACATTTCTCAATTCTTCCAGATCAATATTCATATCCTTTGCCAGCTGTGCAATATCATAGGAGCTGGTTGGCAGGAATTCATGCAGAGGCGGATCCAGATAACGAATTGTCACTGGAAGTCCATGCATTGCTTCATAGATTCCTTCAAAATCACCACGCTGCATAGGAAGCAACTTGGCAAGAGCTTTTCTTCTCTGTCCCTCTGTCTTGGATACGATCATTTCACGAACAGCCTTGATACGGTCACCCTCAAAGAACATATGCTCTGTACGTACCAGACCGATACCCTCTGCACCGAATGCCACAGCCTGTTCTGCATCCTTTGGTGTATCTGCATTTGTTCTGACCTTCAGGGTACGGACTTCATCCGCCCATCCCATGAAACGCTCAAAATCACCGGAAATCTCAGCAGGAACCGTCTTAATCTTACGACCGTAAATATTACCGGTAGATCCATCCAGAGAAATAAAGTCGCCCTTATTATAACGTTCTTCATTTACTTCGAAGTATTTTTCTTCTTCATTGATTTTAATATCTCCACAACCGGATACGCAGCATGCCCCCATACCACGGGCAACTACAGCCGCATGAGAAGTCATACCACCGCGCACTGTCAGAATACCCTCGGATACATGCATACCCTCGATATCCTCAGGGGATGTTTCCAGACGTACCAGAATAACCTTGTGACCAAGCGCTGTTTCTTCGATTGCTTCCTCTGCAGAGAATACAATCTGTCCGCAGGCTGCACCTGGTGATGCCGGTAATGCACTGGCAATCGGCTTTGCACTCTTTAAATCCGCATCATCAAAGCGCGGATGCAGTAAGGAATCCAGCTGCTTCGGCTCCACCATCATCAAGGCCTCTTCTTTTGTAATCATACCTTCATCTACCATATCACAGGCAATCTTCAAAGCAGAAGCTGCCGTACGCTTACCGTTACGGGTCTGCAGCATAAACAGATTACCCTTTTCAATGGTAAATTCCATATCCTGCATATTTTTATAGTGGCTTTCCAGAGCCGCACAGATTTCTGTAAATTTCTCATAGGCAGCCGGAGCAATTTCCTTCAGCTGATCAATGGTCTGCGGAGTACGGATACCTGCGACAACATCCTCTCCCTGTGCATTCATCAGGAATTCACCATACAGCTTGTTTTCTCCTGTACTAGGATTACGGGTAAAGGCAACACCGGTTCCACAGTCATTCCCCATGTTACCGAATACCATCATCTGCACGTTGACAGCAGTACCCCAGTCACCAGGAATATCATTCATCTTACGATAGAAAATCGCACGCTGGTTATTCCAGGAGCGGAATACCGCCTCAATAGCACGGTATAATTGTTCCTTTGGATCGGATGGGAAGTCCTCCTCCAGAGATTCCTTATAAAATTTCTTGAAGCGTTTCACCATTTCCTTCATGTCATCCGCATCAAGCTCGGTATCCTGCTCGACACCTTTTTTCTCTTTCATTTCATCAATGATCTCTTCAAACTTCGCTTTGTTCAGACCCATGACAACATCTGCGAACATCTGAATAAAACGGCGGTAGGAATCATATGCGAAACGCGGATTATCCGTCAGTCTGGCTACACCCTCTACAACCTCATCATTCAGTCCTAAATTTAAAATGGTATCCATCATTCCTGGCATAGACGCACGCGCCCCAGATCTTACGGATACTAATAACGGATTTTTCGGATCACCAAACTGTTTTTGAGACAGTTCTTCCAATTTCATTAAATAATCGAAGATTTCCTTGCGAATTGCTTCATTGATTTCCTCACCGTCGGCATAATACTGGTTACATGCCTCTGTTGTAACAGTAAAACCAAAAGGTACAGGCATACCGAGGTTCATCATTTCTGCCAGGTTTGCGCCCTTACCGCCAAGCAGCTCTCTCATCTGCCCATTTCCTTCTGAAAACAGGTAAACATACTTCTTGCCCATTAAGCATTCCTCCTCTTATGTAATCGTTTACATTTGATATCTAATATTATACATCATTTTCATGTATTTTCCTAGTGCTAGTTAAAAAGTTATGCAATTCACAAAGTACTCTTTAATCTGTATGCTTTTAGCTTATCAAATATACCGCATCTGAGTTTTCACTTTGTATTTGGATAGAAACAGCAGATATAGGAAAAATATGCTATACTTCTTATAGAAAACAGGAAATGCAACGTAAGGTTGACAAAACGCAAGAGGTATTTGGTAGTGTGAATACACGGTGTTTGTTAGTATATGTGTGAGGTGAACAAGATGAAATTTGGAGAAAAATTACAGAAGCTTAGAAAAGAGAGCGGGATATCACAGGAGGAGCTTGCCTCCCGATTGCATGTATCCAGACAGGCAGTCAGTAAATGGGAGAACGATCAGGGATATCCGGAAACGGAAAAAATGCTGATGATTGGTAATATCTTTTCCGTGTCCATGGATTATCTATTAAAGGATGAGGGAGGAGAGTCGCTGCCGCAGGAGCCGGGATATTATGCAAGCCGGGAGTGTGTACAGGGCTATTTGCATCAGGAAAAAAGAACAACCAGACGAATCGCCGGCGGTACACTGCTTTGCATGCTTTCCGGTCTGCCGATTCTGCTATTACCGTCTATGGAGAATATGATGAGTGTTTTTTCCATGCTTTTCATCGCTGCAGGCATTGCGATATTCGTATCCCTTGCCTTCGAGCGGGATGATTATAAAAAGCTGGAGGAGGAACCGCTGTATTTTGATCATGATCATTTACAGGAGCTGAAGGAGGAAAATAAAAGGCTGCAGCGTAAATACAAGCGGCTAATTATCGGAGGATTGCTGCTGATTTTCCTTACCTGTATCATCGCCATTCTAAGTGAGGAAGTACTGTATTTTGAAGAAGGGCTGATGGATCCCGTCTATCTGCTGCTGATTTCCATTGCGGTTTATATGTTTATTCATGCAGGCTGCTCAATGAATACCTATGAGCTGTTGATCATTAATGAGGAATACCACCGCAAAAAGAAAGGGGAACGCTTTTCCTGACTGTATTATGTCACAATCGGCTGTGCCTCTATCCTATATGTGGGAGCGGGGATGCTGATGGGTAAGGATGCCTGGAGAATAGGCTGGATGATCATCCCTGTCACATGGCTTGTGACATATGGAATCATCAGTGGCATCCATATGCGTAAAAAATAAAGCAGAGAAGCACTTGAAAAGTGCCTTCTGCCATCATACGTAAATAGAAACTCTTATCCTGTTGGTTATGAAACCGGATGATTCTTTCTCACTTTACGGTACAAGGAAGATAATGAAATACAAAAGATTTGAGAAATATCAATTCTTTTGTATTTCACGTTTCTCATATACCGGAATTGAGAAAGCCTAACAGGATAAGAGTCCTTTTCTATTGCAGCTGGAACCTTCTATATAGATTTCTAAATGCAGATTTTACCCTGCAAATTCTGCATAGGTACAGCCCTTTTCCATATTTCCGCTGACAATGATGACATGTCCTGCAAAAATATCGTCATCATTATAATAGAATTCAAAATCACCCTCCTGCGATATACTGACAGTCTCTATTTGGATACGGCGGATAAAGCCTTCTGCATTCAATTCAGCTTCCTCCTCCTGCTGCCAGTCGATTGCACAGCTGAGCAGCTCCTGCGCAGCATAATTGCGGGCTTCTTCATCCCATTCGCGCTCATCCTTTTTCAGCTTTTGATATATAGAAAGCGCCGCTTCTGCACATTCTTCATTTTCTCTATCCACATCCAGTGTGACCTCTATCGTTTTTCCATTCCACATATCCTGTCCCTGAAACATAGACAGAGAACGATTCAGCTGCAGCTCACAGCGATCTGAAAGCCGCATTACAACAGGTGTCTGGTATTTATTCAAAATTTCCTGCAGCTGCTTTTGTTTGACATCACGTTCCAGCACATCCACCAGCAGAAAGCGGGCACCCTGCGGCAATTCCTCGTTTGTCCATATGTTTTTCTGCGGCAGCGATTCCCGTACCCTCAGGCGATAAATCGTTTCCTTTTTCAAGTGATGCAGCTTCCCCACCTTATGGTTTTCCTTTTCACTCAGCATCCACTGTACAACCTTTTTCTCCTGCTTCAGTTCCCCGCTTTTCACATCCACAAAGGCAAGCAGACGGATTCCCGCTGTCCAGCAAAGCTCACCTCTCAATCTTGCCGAGTATACGTCATCCTGCGTCAGTGCATAGATTTCTTTTACCTCATTCGCAAAGCCCTCTTTAAATTTCTTTTTTTCTGCCCGTTCCTTCAGCATAGCCTCTCCCCTGTCCTTTCTTACAAAAAAGAGGGATATCTCCATTGATTGGAAACATCCCTGTGATTTCAAAGAGTTATGAAATCCTTTGTAGGTATCGTCTTACTTCTTACCGAGAAGACGAAACATCCCTTTATATACTATAGTATAGCACTATTTTGTAACTTTCGTGTAACTTACACGTTCTTTAAATTCCAAAATTATGGTTAATGCAATGTTATTCGATCCCTAATAAGAGACATATTTTCATATACATAAAAGCATTTATATCACGTAATGAATTCTCATATTTTATATAATTACTTTTAGTAATACATAGTTTATTTGCCATTTCACCCACGCTGATCCCCTTTTCAATTCTTTTTTGTTTAACAATATTCATTTATTTATCCTCGCTTTTCTTGTGTTATTTACCAACGCGTTGTAACTATATTATATACCTTTTATAATTACTTTTGGGCGCTCTGAAACAAGTTGACGGTCTATGAACAGTTAATTTTTCAAGGGGTATTGACATGCAAAAAAGCCTTTATTTATCGCAGCTATCACATAAAATTCACATAAAATCAGAAACCCGGTTTTTCGCAATCAACTATTTTTAGGTAAATATATACTTTTGCGGAGAAAAAAAGAGGCATTTTACCTCTTTTTGCTATCAAAAATATATAAAGTACATGTAAAATCCACTCCCAAGATATAAATAAGATTATGTATATGGCAATCTCGGTAAATATTTGATATTTTATTTACCAATATTTTCCTATTTCGCAGGATAATTTTTCCATTTTTTACTGTAGCGGTGCATTTTCTGGACATATCTATCGCTTTTATCTGTTTTTCAGTTTTATATCCTAATAAGTGAGCTGATTTCAAATCCATATTTTTCCAAAAAAAGAATATTATAACGATTTCCTTATCGTTAATTTCTTTAAGCAAGTCATCAGTTAACATTCATTATGTTCATGCAATAGATTCTTGCTAGCTTTAGCAGCACCTCTGCCATACCCTCATTTTCTATGTATTCGTTTAGTGATATCAGATCATCATAATCGTCTTCTATATCCATCATTTCGATGAGCAACTGTATTACTTCCCCATTGTCTATCTCCGTAGTATCCTTTATTTCTTCCAAATTTATAACATGCACTGCTGTAGTAGTTGGATTCTTTTCGCTATATTCTCTAAAATATAAAATATCACCATCTAAGAAAGCATCTAAAAGACATCTAAACTCCATTTCATTTCCATCATCCCATATAATGGCTTGATCCGTATGTTGTGCTGCATAAATGCTGCTTTTCTCAATCATACTTTCAATAACATCTGGTACTAATTCAACTGTCTTTTTAATCACTTCCTTTGTTTCTTTGATTGTTGCTTCCCCATGCCCTAAGACTACAACACTATGACTTGACAATATACTCCAAGCCTTTTTTCTGCTTATTCTCCTCATGTATAGGCCTCCTTTGCAGGATAATATTGTAATATATATCACGCTAATATATCACGCTAAAAAAGGTCTGGTAAATAATGGCAATATTTAACCCCCTTTTTATATAGGCTCTCCCCATTCACCTGTGTATAATATCAAAAGACCACGCAAAGGTGATCAAGTGCCGCAAATACTGCTTTGTTTACTTTTGTATGTATAAGCGCATTATAATCAGAATAAATTAAGAGTTATATATAATTTTACATCATGCTATTTATTATTTTTATGGCTCTAGATATAGAAAAAGCTGTAGAAGGACAATAACAATTTCTTTTTAAAATTGCTTCTAGTTCTTTAGATTTTATTGATACGAATTTAATATTATGATTAGCGGTTTCCCAATTTCCAATGCAGTTATTGTATATTTTTTTTGATAACATATCGTCCTTTACAATTGCTAATAAAGAAATATTGAAAAAGCCTTCAATCGCATCAAATCCACATCCAATTACATGAATATAGAATTCGTTCTTTTTTATCAATTCTAAAATGTCTGCAACTTCTTCATATTGCTTATAAAACCAAAATGGATCTATATGATTATCTTCAGAGCTTGTCTCTGCTCTATTGAATAATTCTTCACAGTACTCTCTCAAAAAAGAATATAGTAACGGATTTGAGATATTTTTTATGCATCCAAATCCGAAAGAAGGAACAACCATATATGCTCCAGGATAATTCACTGTTTCTTTTGATCTCTCGTGTATGCATATCTTATATTCATTATCAATTTTGATAACAAAAACTGTATCACAACCAAAGGGGATCACATTATCTGAAAGTACATAGTTCCCATTTATATTTTTTAAATATTTTTTCCTTAATTTTTCATTCGTTCTAACGTGGCTGAAAATACAATTATATGTTTCCTTTCTGAAATCAAATACATATGAGATTCTCTGGAAATAGGAATATTGCCCAGCCTGTACTTCAAAATGATTTTTATCATAAGATATGCTATGAACAAATAAACTGGGATCATCAAATAGATTCAGTCCTTGCTTTTGTTTTCTTTTTATTAGCTTATCATGAACCGGATAATTACATTTCGTTGTATTCACATATGTAATTATGTTCTCATGTTCTAAAACATCAATATCTAATGATTCCCACAACAAAGTCGTAATAAAAGGTATGCTAATTGATGTTTCTCCAATTTTACAATTATATACATAATCATTTTTATGTGTTCTCAAAATATAATCCATTGTTTTTCTTGAGAAATATAACTTCTTTGATGTTGCTTGGTCTTTCCGCATTCGTAAGCTTTTAAAAAATGGTAAGACAAATTCAATATAAATACGGTCGCACAATACCCCAAAGACTGCTCCTAATATGAGATCAATTAGCTCCATCATTTTATGACTGATCCTTCTTATATTCGATTAAAATAATTAGCTATCATATGATTTATAACTAAATGAATATCTTCTACAATCAGTATATTATCTATAGGTATTATTACACTTAGATCTGTTATCTTGGCAACTCGACCACCATCAAACCCAGATATACTTATGGTGTATATTTCGCTATCTCTTGCATACTCTGCTACATCCACGATATTTTCACTATCTCCACTTGCTGATAATAAAATCAAAATATCATCTGATGATGCTCTATTACTCAAGGCTCTCGTAAAAATTTTATTATAACCAATATCGTTTGCTGTTGCAGTGAGTTGTGCTATATTATCATTTAAGCAAAAACACTTGAATTTTATACCGTCTTTGAATTTTTCTAAATTGTTTAAATCACAAGTAAAATGTGATGCAGTGGTAGCACTTCCGCCATTACCACAAATAAATATAGAAGATTTCTGCTTCCTTTTATGTTCTAAAACACTTATGATATGTTCCAAATCTGGAATTTTGATACAATTTAATACTTTGATTTCGTTTTTTAAGTATGAATCTAAATATTTAGACATATGTAACTCCCCCTATCCATGTCTATATTGTAACATTTTAAAATATATTTACAACAAAAAAATCCTACCTCTCAATCAAGAGAAGTAGGATAGTTTTTTACTCTAAGTCTGTTTTCCTTACCCAGCTCATAATTTCTTTCAGTAATACCTTTTCGCCGCTTATTTGCATTACAGTGTATGTAGCACCTTTTACAAATGATGGGATATCCTGCCCTGTTGCATAGGTCTTGGCTGTCTTTTTTACCTTGACCTTTTTGCCGACGGCAATCACTGTTGCATTACCAGTTACCTGTAGGTCGGATGTTTTAACCCAGGATGTTATCTCTTTGATCAATGCCTTACTGCCAGATACTTGCTGGACTGTATAGGTTTTACCTTTAACCCACGCAGGGATTGTCTGACCTGTAGCATACTTTGTGGCGCTGGACTTGATTTTAACCTTGCTACCAGCTTTGATACTGGATGTTGCAGGCTTACTGGTAGATGGTTTCGCTGCCTCTGCTTTTGGCAACTTATCGTGTACCAGATATCCCAGAAAGTGCATTCCCTTATATCCGTTAGGATTGCCTTTGATATACTCAAAATTTTTGCCACCATAATTTGACTGTGACCAAGCTACAGTATTAGCATCAATTATTTCTTCGCATACCGCCACATGTCCATACTGGCCATACTGCCAGATCATGAGTGCACCCTCTACAGCATATTTTGAGCGTTTAAAGCCGTTTGAATAGTTATCCCATAACTCCTGTGCACCGTTTACCCGTGGGCTATCCAAATACTCCTCACGTCCTAAAATCTCGCTGATACGGGCTGTAGCGTAGGTAAAGCAATTTGGCATATTCACACCAGTTCTGCGTACAGCCCAATCCATCCACTCACTGCCTGTCAAACCGGACAGGCTTGTTCTTTTCTTAAATGCCATTTTTGATTTCCTCCTATTTATCCATCAAATCATCAATACGATGATGTGCTGACTTGATACTGTTTTCTGCAACCGCCATACGTTCTACAACATTATTGTGTTTTTCTACTTTTTTAGTTAGATCATCAATTTTGTATTGCATGACAGCAGTAGATTTATTATTGATTATGATAGTTGCGATTAAAGATGGTATAGCAGTGCATACACCACCAATCAAGGCGATAATAATAGCATCTGACATCTTAGTTACTCCTTTGCATCTACCGCAGCTGCGACCTCTGAGGGCTTACCGTTAAGGATATTGATAAACGTACTGTATGCATCCTTGATATAGCGCCATGCTGCTACACCGATCGTAGCGGCAATCATAGCCACGGTGATGAGATCATGAACCTGGTCATTGATATCCGGCACATACTGCGTCAGCATTGTTGTGGCTGCGTCTACAGCTGCAACCATCAGCATAGTACCAAAGACCAGCACCAAGGCTTTTTTGACACCCTGCCATAGCCTTTTAGCATCAAAGCGCTCTCCGGTGATATTGATATTGTGATACAAGCTCAGCACCACATTGGCCGCAAAGGCCAGCAGTAAAATAGCGTAGCAGACCAGCACCATGCTGAGGTCTGCCAGTAAAACAGTGTAAAGCGTCTCCATATTTCTTCTCCTTTCGCTCTTATGAGCATATTTAAAAGGGTGTTGACGTACACCCTTGAAAACGAGATACCTTAGGATCACTTCCTTTCTCAGCTTCGTAAAGCAGATAAAGCGGATTTTGTATCAAATAATTCATTGTTCAAACGCATTACTTCATCCCTCAATGTATCCACCCTCCTCTCTAAATCACGATTTTTATTTTTTATATATTCTATATCTCGCAGTACGGATAATTCATTGTTTTTTACAATAAAATCAAGTTCTTGCACTGCTTTAGAAATATACGGTATTATAACTTCCGGATTTATTGCCAACGTCCCACCTAGATTTTCGACGAGTTGCGGATCTATTTCTTGCAGATTCTGTGCTATATAACCTATTGACCTTTTAAATCCCGACTTTTTAAAGACGAAGGATTCATGTTTGAATCTCCTTATCGCATCAATTCCGCATACATCAGTGTCCAAAATATTTGCTTTAAGTTTAGCATCAGACACCCACGATGTTTTACAATAATAATCTGATCCTGTGACATCTTCGTATTGCAAATAATCTGTACTGGAATCAGGGTGTCCGTGATATATCTGCCTAATGTTTCGGAATCCACCGCCAGTAACATTAGAAACTACCACATAACCTTTTCCGTTTCTAGGTTGCACCGGAAAGTTTGATGATCCTAAAAATATATGTCGCTCCGTCCAACCGGATGGGTTAAGTCCGAAATTAAGTGTATACCATGATGCACCACCATCGCCGTTTATATCCGTTTGTCCCAATGATAAAAACTTTGCGCCAGTATCAGCCGACAGTAATATACCTCTACTAGTACTACTGCTGTAAGCTGATGCGATTCCACCACAATGATTGTTATTGATAAACAAATCCATGCGGCCATTCCCTATAACTACTTTTGTGTTTTCTGTTCCTAGACTCGTAAATGATCCGGTTAACAGTGCATCATCAGCTTTCAACTTACCTGCATGTGTTACATAAAAAGGAGCACCTGTCATAGATTCAGCAGTGCTACCTGCATAAAAGGCATACATCCCGGCACTTTGCATTACGGTATATTTACCATCATTTATACCTATCAGTCTTGTTGACTTGATATCAAACCCGCCAATCTTACCTGAGGTGGCGGTAATCGTCCCTGTCATCGTTAGATTTCCGTTCGTATCGCCATATAGCACCCTACTCCCTGCATTGTTATAAATGGACAACGCGCCATTATTGACACGTAATCCTCCAGAGTTGATCACGACGCTCATATTGCCTGTTACTTCTGATTGTGCCGGCGCCCAGTAGGATGAGTCAATAGCAGAATTTGCTTCACAGAGAAAAGGTCTATTAAAAGCTATGCGCCCTTTGAAATCTCTACCATATAGATATGCTCTTACATACTCTACTTCTTTATCTTCAACTTCAACAAACTTACCTACCCGCACCCATTTATGTGAAGTATCTCTAACAGATCCTGAGCTGCTGGTGCCATCGGTATAATATATATTGATGATATAAGTTGCAAGCGGATTTGTAGACCCTGCCACATAATCGGAATTTGTCAAAAACTCCGCAGATATGTAAAATCCTTTTACCTTACGTCCGATGTCTATACGTTGATTCCAACTACTGCTCGAAGTTCCGCCAAACGCAGTAGATTCTAACCAAAGAGCACGCCCTGTGCTGCTCCCCCATGTCAATGCTCTGCCACCTGTACATGTCGATGCTAATGATTTGTTCCAACAAGCTGTATCGTTTGTAAAATCAGAATTCTCTATGAGATTTATTCGATTATATGATTCCATGATACTCACTGATAAACTGTCTACCTTTTGCGTGATCGTTGAGCTTATGCTATTTACAATATCCTTGGTAGCATATGTATCGCTTACCGTAGTTTTAAATCCGCTAACATCAGCAACCAAGGAGCTGAGTTTAGTTGATGTACTAGATACAGTGGATTCAACTGATGAAATTCTACCGGTCAATCCATTTACGCTTTGTTCGAGTGTCGTTTGCTTCGATGCCACTCCTTCCAATGTGGAGGTATGCTCGCCTACTGTGCTATTGATACCATTTACGGTCTGCATAAGACTGCTGTAATTGGTTTGTAATGTTGATACATCACCTTTAGCTTGTGATACATCGGTAATCAACGATGAGATTTTGCCTTGCTCCATAGACAACGCTGTGCTCAGAGTGCTTATGTCACCGGTGATAGTGTTGTACACCACGGATAGAGACTGGTTAGCACCGTCTACTAAGATATGACTGGACTTTATGACCTCTTTACCATCGTTAATCTCTTTGACCAGCGAGGTGATGTTGATTTTATCACCCGATATGTTTGCATCATTGGCCACCATGCTATCGACAATAATCGGCCGCTGTATACCGGACGATGTTATGCCGGTCGCATCAAACATCAATTTACCTGCCTCGTCCCAGACATACATATTGTAATCGCCGGATGCATCCTTGCCTATTTGTACGCGAGTGCGGATTGCATCTTTGACTTGCAAAGTCTCACCAAAGATATCTAACCTACCCGACTGCGACTTAAAGTGTATGCTGCTCGCATCAATCGTGCCAGCTGTGACCTTATCAGCTGATAGGCTATCAATCATGGCCGATTTTATCAGCGCGTTAGATATTGTGGTGTTATCAGCATTTAAGACTATGGTTTGCGTACTGCCAACTGTCACACTGCCTGCGAGCAGAGTGTTGACACGCTCTAGGTCAACGTCCAGTACATGTACCTCAGCTTTAGTGGCGTACAGCTCCTGTACGTACTCTTTAGATACATAGGATGTTTCTATGGTCGCAACCTTAGCGGTAAGCTCAGTCACGTCCAGATTTTCAATTTCAGCATCCAGGGCTGCGAGCTTTTTGTTGACCTCTAGGTAATTGGTGTTTATGGTCTCAAACTCTCCCTCAAAGGCTGTTATCTTATCTGTGATGACCTGTTTTGTGCTTACGAGGTCAGAGTAAGTTCTATCTACTTTTGTCTGCAAGGGCCCTTTGTAACCTGTATCCTGCTCCTGCTCAGTTTTACCTTTGGACTCTATGGTGCCATAAAATCCACCATCACAATTAAACTCATAGTCCATCAGCGGGATAGCATATGCATTACCAGCATTATCCATCACCCGAACGAGGTCGCCTGCCTCAACATCAGGCTGAGCCATACGCCAGTTTAGTTTGGCAGCTCTATACGTAAAACCCTTTATTCGGTTATACAGGACAGCGATACGCTCCTGGGTCATTCCTGGACAGCTAAAATAGATGCCCACACCAGTCCCTGCGGATACAGAGTGCTCCTCGTCAATCGTACAGTCCAACCGATTTATATAAGTATCTTCCTCATCCATTTCTAATGGATCCGCAAATCGACTCGGGGATATGGTAAGACTTGCATCGGTATACCATACCAGCCTGAGCTTGCCGTCTTTGTCCATTATAGCGTTTTTACCACAATAAGCGGCAAGCACACTTATAGCCTCAATGATGGTAAGCCCTTGCAGGCTATCAACATTATAAGTTACATCATCCGCACCGCCTGCATACTCAATGCCTATCTTTTTACATTGCTCCTGCAGAATGGACACAATTTTTTGATTGCCGGATAAGGCAGTAAAAAAACCTTTATAGCAAAGGGCAAAGTTATCATATGCGGTAAGTTTTATAAACTCACCTGAGCGCACCGGTTTATCGAGGTTATATACACCTTTTTTTATCCACTCTACCGTACCATCGTCCAGCTCCAAGCCAATGTATGGTATCGCTTGGCGGCCTTTTAGGATGGTGTTTTTTGGTACATCCGTAAGGATAAATTCAATATAAGACGACACAGTGTCCCCAAAAGTGATTTGCTCGGATGAGTTGGTTCCGCCTTTAATTTTAAAACTCTTTATGCCTGTATATTCGGTGCCCGCAATGTCAATTTTCAGCTGGAAGTGGCGGCCTGATTTAGAGACCACCGTTTTATACTTATCGGATGTGGTTATCATCGTACCACCTCCCTGTGCTATTCTTCGATTTTCAGTATAAATTCAACTGATTCTAATTCATTCGCTGTAAGCTCCACACGGTCCAATTCATCGAGGGTAAGCTGACGCACGTCGATGTCTTCCTCTAGGTCTAACAGCTCCTTATACTCATCAAAAAACTTCTTTTTCGCCTCGATGTCACCATCTGGTATAAGGTAATTTCCGTCCTTTTCAACGCCGTGCTTTTTTATGAGCTCAGAGCGCTGCTCCTCCAAAAATACAGCCTGTTTTTTAACGGATTCCAACGTCTTTTTAATATGATAAGACTGCTTTGCTGGAAGTGCAGTATTGAGCATCTTGCCAAGCGCGGGCTGCGCATCTACGATCTGTTTATTTTTAAGCTGCATCCTTGTTACCTCCTGCCAGCTCCGCAATGATTGCATCCTGTTCCGCATAAATTTCATCTTCTGCTGTTGACGCAGCTGTGCGTACTGCTTCGCGATTAGCCTTGTACAAAGTCTGATTGCTAGTGTAATCTGTAACAACCGCATTTTCTGGGTTGCCGGTATTGATCACGCCCTTTATCTGTTTTACTGGCACATTATCCACCATAATGTCTTTTGTGATTTCGATGTTTTTGTTTGATTTTGTAGTTACTGCCATAAAATCCTCCTTATTGCTGTATTATTTTTACAGTCGCTTTTTTGTACCAATAGATGCCATCACCTAGGAGCCCTATGTGCTCCTCATTGATCGTACCCCGGTATGATGTGATTGAGAGGCTTGCCCCTCCGCCACCGTTAAAAACAAAAGGGAAGAACCCTGCAATCAGATTTTTTTTGATTTTACTCATATCTGACTCTTGGAGCACTCCCCATTCTATCGTTACTGTTTTTTTCTCGGCAACAACATCACCAGCCATAGCACCGCTTGACGTACGTCCAGTGTTGCTCGACCATATGATCTCGTTGTCAATTTTTATGACGGTAGGCGCAGGCAGCGCCACGCCATTTGCTGTGAGTATTGCCATACCCGCACCTCCTTATAAGTCAAAACGGCTCTTACCGTTTTTACGAGCGTCCTTGTTATGCTCGTCTGTGACACTCTCAAACAATTCTTTCGGCGAGATATACGCTGTAGTGTCTTTATCTTGTACAGCCTGCGTAACCTCATCAAACTTCTGACGTAGGTCTTTTATTGCTTCCACGACATCAGCCATAGACACCTCGCGCTTTTCGTCATGAGCCTCTTTCCACTCATGCTGTACATTCAGGTTACGTTCGCCCGCAAATGCGATTGTAGGCTCTTGCAGCGCTGCCTGCATTGCCCCTGACATGGATTGAGATAAGCTCTTGACCTGACCAATAAACTTCGGCGTGCTCATTGCCAAAGTCTTGCCGAGCCCCTCCATCATATGAGGCATCCATTGCTCGTACTCACGCAGAGGGCCAGTGTCTGGACGGGTGAAATGCAGCCATGATGCTACGATATTTGCTGCCTTTTTGACCTCGTTAGTTACTTTGTATGCATAATCTTGTATACCGTTAGCAAACCCTGATATCATGTGACCGCCCCAAGTGTAAGAGTTGCCACCAAGACCGCTCAACCATGATGTGGCTTTATTTACACAAGACTGCACTGTCGATTTAACGTTCACAGAGCCAGACCCCTTTTTAAATTTCTCCATCATGTTTTTAGCCTTTGAATACATATCATCATACATCGTACCCGCTATCCATTTACTTGTAGCACTTAGATTACTTGTTACGGACGATTTCATGCCTTTACTGTTTGTGTCTACAGTATTTTTTGAATCCTTAAAAGTACGTGAAATATCGTTTTTGATAGATCCGCATTTATCGGATACAAAAGTTACAAGGGGGCCCCACGCATTTTTAGTATCGTTACCCATACCGCGGTTTGCGCCTATGAGTGAATCTCTCGCAGAGTTAAAATTCTGCTCTATGGCCTTCCCCGCTTTTTCTGAGTTAACACTTACGGTATCCCTCACGGAGTCGATGGAATCCGCCACTACACCATTTATGTTACCCCAAGCACTTTTTGTGTCTTTATCAGATCCATTCCAAACACTAGATATTTTATCTCCGATTTTACCAAAGATATCACTTGCGCCTTTTTTGAGATTAGACCATGTATCCCCTAAGGACTTCGTGATACCATCCCAGGCTTTGCCTGCTTTCTTTTTTATATCTGTCCATACGTTGCCTATAGCTTTGACAAGGCCAGAAAATAGTTTTGGTATCGCGGTAACAAGCCCTTTTATGGTCTTTGCAATACCGTTTTTTAAGCCCTCAATGAGATATTTACCCATATCTGCCATTACCGTAGACGGCGAATGTATCCCGAATAGACTCTTAAATCCGTTAACAAATGGGTCAACAATATGCTTTTTTATCCAAGAACCTATGTCGCCAATAGCCCTAACTATGCCTAACAATAAACCGCTTATGATGTCCCCGCCTGTCTCTTTGAATATCCCGGACCAGTATTTTACAACGCTGTTTACGGCATCCTCTATAAATCCCCACAGGAATTGACCTATTCCAGCGATTGACTGTCCTATTAGATATGCTAGATCCTCGATAATGCCTGACCAGTCTATACTAGATAAAAAGTACCATACATCCTTACCTAACTGGTACCACTTAATGTTAGCAATAAAGTTTTTTACACTCGCAGCTAGTCCCCGTACTCCTTTGGATAGTGCCGATCCAAGTTTACCCCAGTCTATCCCGTTTATAACCCCCATAACTCCGTCTGCTAGAGCCTTACCGATAGCAGGCCAATTTGCAGTAGTCACAAATCCGTATAAAGCATCTATGCAAGCCTGCACATACGACCCAAAAGTACGCCCTAGCTTATCCCAGTCAACGCTGTACACAAGACCGTTAAGTCCCTGCGCCAGAGCTTTACCTATCCGCTCCCAGTTGATACCGGTAAACAGTAAATATAAAGTGTTGGCAATAGTATTGATCCCAGTACCAAACATACGCCCGATATTTTCCCAGTTAATTGTGTCTATCAAACTGTTAAAGAGCTCACAAAATCCGTCGCAAAACTCAGTGATCGACTTACCTAAGTTATCCCAAGATATCCAGTCTGTAAACGACGCCACAGCCTTATTGACCTGTTGACCTATGAGTTTACCGATACCAGCATAATCACCCTTAGTCCATAGGTCTTTGAGCTGCTTAACCCATTTTTTGATAGGGCCGTCATCGACATCGGTTGGTGTGTAAACAGGCATATCGCTCCCGCCGCCCCCTCCACCACCGGAACCGGCTGAATCATCCTTATCGTCCAGTTTGTTAATATCATCAAATCCCATAAGCGACCTACGAGCTTTTTCCGACGCTTTGGCTGCTTTATCAGCTGATGAGCCGTAGGCGCCCATTGCATCTTTAGCTGCATAGATGCCGGATGTAGCCTGCTTTGTTGCTGACATGGACTTACCAAAAATAGCAGACATAAAGGCCGCTATATAACCGGTTACTGTAGCCAGTGCGGACATGAGCGCATTTAAGGCTGGCATGATTGCCTGAAAGATAGGTGTAAACGCTGTTGCCAGATTTGAGCGTATCTGGTTTAGGCTATTTGCAAACGCGGTATTTGTCATGAGTGTTGCACCGATATTTTGCGCCAAAGCCATAATGCCACGGCTAACCAGTGGGAAAATCAGTGAGAAGATTGTAAATGATTTAATCAATCGCCCTATACCCATATGGGCGCGTCCTAGACCGTTAGAGGCCTTTTTACCTGCTGAGCCTATGCCAAGTAATCGCCCAGCGAAGGATACAGCGCTCCTTCCTGCTGATTTTAGCCCATTGCTAAACTTATGCAATGCTGATGATGCCAAACGCTTTGTAAACTGTACAATAGCATTACCCGCCATTCTGGCGACATTAGTAACTAGGTTAAGTCCACTTAGCAGTCCTTTTAGTGATACTCCGACAAGCTTACCTTTTAACCCGCCGATGCTTTCAGCAAAGTAATCAACAGCTGCTCTTGCTTTTGCAAACACTCCGGAAGTAGAAGCCACCTTTTCCCCTATAGAAGAAAAGCCATCAGTTGCTGAAATAGGTAATGCCAATTCAGGAAAATCAGGAAATTTAATTGGTGCTTGTGACTCCTGTAATCCATCAAAGGCAGCTTTCATATTCGTTAAGTTTGATTCATTACCAGATATAGCCTTTTTTAAAGCCGCTATTTTGGATGTTAGCGTGGTGATTACACGCCCTGTATCCACTCCAGATAACTGCTCCAGTTGCGTTTTCAGGTATTTTATATCACCAACGCATTTTTTGATTTCAGCATCCACGTTTTTTAACTGGTCATTCAAAGCGATTTTACCAGATATCGTAGTCGCTTCTCTCGTAGCGTTTTTCATTTCTGCTGCTGTACCGGTGAGCTCTTTTATCCTTTGTTGATTCTGAGTAATCTCATTACGTATAGTGGAAAAACTGCTTCGGATATCATTTACGTTATCGAGCTCATCATAATACTGCTGCAGTTGTGCTTTTTGTGCGGAAACCTTTTCCGTGGTAACAGATATTTGATTGCTAATATTTGTCATTTGGGCCTGCACTGAGGCAGTATCCATTGCCATACTCACTTTAGGCATTTTAATCTTTGGTATGGATACCGGCGGCCCTCTTACGCTGGGCCCACGCGAAGCTGTTGTACTCGGCTCTGTGTCACTTTGCGCTTGTTGATAAGGCATCTGCACACCAGACATTTGTTTAACCATGCCCGCCATCTGCTCAACAAAAGCCTGCATTTCAAGTTTAGTGCGGTCAAGCGTTGCCTTTACAGATTCATTCATTTTGTCAAGGCTTGCTACAAGAGATTGCCGCAAGTTTTTAAACATATCGCCACTCATTGCATCCACCTGTTTACGTATCCTATCAGCTATTTTGCTTGACTCAGCCTGTATGTCCTTGTCAAGGTCTGACTTTATCTCCAGATCCATCTGTATAGACCCTGCGCTTGTTGCTCCCATACCATCACCTGCCCTCCTATAAAAAGAAAAAGGTTATGCTGCCATAGACTTAAACATAGCCTTCATTTGCTTCATAACCTCTTTTTTATCTGATCTTTTGATTGTCTCCTGGAATTGACGATTACGCCAGCTACTACGGATACGATGCTGCTCTGGTGTAAAATGTTGTAAGATATCGTCATCATCCTCAGCCCGTATTTTTATTATTTGACCTAGTGGCGTTTCCGGCATAATACCTGATAATAGAGTGACAAATTCACGCCATTCCATATCATCATCACCGACAGCAAATAAATCCTTGGATGGATACTGCATAGCAAATGACGCTTCGATTAAATCCCAGTCGTCAAATAGGTCATACCAATGGTCAGTTACTCTTTTTCGGTCTTATCCTCTTTTTCAAAGCCTGTATCTTCGTCTCCGATTGCAGCCATAATGACCTCAATAATATCCCGGATAACTGCAAAGGTATAATCCTGCTCAGCGATGTAAGCAGCTGCTTCTTCGCCAAGCCCCATCTTTATGATATGGTCCATCATTTCCATATCTTTTACAGGGTCTGATTCTTCCTTTCCTCTTTTCTCTGTTTTCCGGATATACGCCATCATGCACAAGACATTAGTCTTTTTCGTGTTGATCGGATATTTGTGCTCATCATCTAATACCACAGTTGGCTTTTCATTGCGACGTTTCAAACGTTCAATAATATTGTATTCTCGTGCCATACTTTACCTCCTAAGAACCAGCTGGTGTGGTTGGTGCCTCTGTAAATATCGGTTTGCCATCTACAATCATATCAAACTCCAATGGTGCCACGTCTTGCGCCTCACCACCGAGAAATGACTTAATGTCAATCACGCAGTTAAACTCCAATTTTGATCCATCGGGAAAATCCACAGATGCTTTCGTTGTACAGTCCAGACCATCCTTAAAGGTAATGGATGAAATGTAGTCGTTCCCTGGATCACCGACATTACGCTTTCCTTTTAAAGAGATTGTTAACCCTTTACCGGTCATCAATGCTCTGCTCCATCCCACCATGTCCAAGGTACTCCACTTCTGTGTATTTCCTTCGATAGCCAGCGAAAACGATTCCATATCTTTAATGGTCACCATATCTTCATCTGTACTAGCCAGTCCCTTGATACCAACTTTGAAACCCAAATCAAATACAGGGAAAGCCCCTGATTTTACTTTTGCCATAAATTACTCCTTTCGCTCGTATGTGAGCCATGTTTCAATTACATATTCATAGATGCCTTCTCCATCCGTTCCGACGGAGATTGGCTCGTCGCTCCTCATATCACATTTAACAACTCGGTAATCACCAATGACCGGATGCTGCCCGTAAAACAGAGCTTGTATACTTTGCGCTACACGCTCTGTTTCATCGGGATTCTTAGACCAATGGATGACGATGGACACGCCCTTGACAGCGGTGGTTGTATTTTGTAGACCACCTACAGCTAACACACCTCGATTGCTCGTTAGATTACGCACACAGACCGTTTTATCATTGGATGTATCGTAAGTACCTATCTTCCAGACATCCGCTGAGACCCGCGTTTTCAGCCAGTCCTTGACGTCTTTTAAAGTCATCATGTGATAAGCCCTCCGCTTTCTTGCTGCAGAAACTTACAGTAAGTATTAACGACCAACTGTCTCCCCTCGCCATCCAGGTAGTAGTCCATCCAGTGATCCTGGGCGTTCGGATTTTTAGTACGCTGAAATGTAGCGTCATCTAAGTTAAAGTACCATCGGCGCGCATATGGTGTGTCAAATACAATGCTTGATACTAGCTCAGTATCAATATGACCATCATCCACAAAGCCGCTACGTTCTAGCTCTCCAATGTCTTTGGGCACTACACCTCTATCGACAATATCGAAGAGCATCGCATGCGCTGTGAGCACGAGGGCTCGTATCCTTGCTTTGTCAAGTTGTGTCATTGCTTCCCTGTTGATTTTGACCTTTATACTCTTAACTCTCATAATAGATCAATCTCTATGCTGTAGATAACACCGAGCAGCCTTGGCTTTCGGACAGCGTATATCTGTTTTCGTTCCGTGCCGATCTGTACAAAGCCCTGGAAAGCTGTCTTGCCCTCCAAGGCCTGAACATCGCCGTGTATGATAAGCATACCGCTGAGAGATATCTGCTTGCTGTCCTTGCCGTACACAATCTTTGACTTTTCGTCGTAAATCGCCAGACCATCATAAATAATTGTCTCAATGGGCCCCTGGTCTTCTGTTTCCTGCTCCTGATATACGGTGATACGTGTCGTAGCTTCGTGTGAAGGAAACGGGAAGGGGCACGCAATTACAACACCAGACATCTGAGTCCTGTATCCTCAAGGAGATTGATTATCTCCTGTGTAGTGCTGATACCGCCATAAGTCACATTTGCCAACTCGACCTTTGTGCTCCCTGCGCTATAGCCTTTTAGCGGGCTATTGATATACGATCCATACTGTTTAATGTAATCGGCCTGCAAGCAGACAGCACGACTTATGAGCTCTTGCTGATAGGGTGAGAGATTATCATATCCTTTACCCTTAATGCGGCCAAAACAAAGATGGTCGATGCTGTACTCCGCATCCTTTAGAGCCTTGGGTAGCTCGTCTTGTGATATGAGTGTACCGCCGTATTCGGCAGTGTAGTATTCGGGTGTAACATACATGCTATTTCCCAGCTTCCTTTTGTTCCTTTTCGTATTCCTTGATTCTTTTCTTTAACTGCTGATTTTCTTTCTCCAAAGCAGCATATTTATTGTACTCAATTTTCTTTTTCGGAGAATATTCCAGCAATTTTCCATCATCACCATAGATATCGAATCCTTCTTCGAGGTAAGCATGCTTCTGCTCTTCGGCAATGGTGTACTCTTTATTGTCTTTTAAAGCTTTCATACTTATCCCTCCGCTTCTGCATTGATGATACATCCTTGTTTGAGTAAGTCATCTAACAAGGCAAACGTACCATTAAAACGGCGATTCTGGTACAGATATTTATCTGCACAACGGCTATCGTGTCCTGGTGTAAACGCCTTAATGTAGGAATATTTAACACGTGATACCTGTGCCTCAGGATCAATCATAATGTAATTGATCTGCTTTCCGGCAGACGCTACCTGGAACCCCTCAGTAAAGTCAAAGGCAGTCTTTAATCGGCTTGCTGGCACTGTCTTGATAACATTAACATCGTCTAGCGAGCGTACACGACGATCAATATTCTTTGTGCCACCAGACACCTCCAAAGTGCGCTGAATCCCTTCGGCATTCTTTAACTTTGTTTTAAACGCTGGAGTGCAATACATGATGACTCTTTCCAAAGGAACCCCTGTTTCTTCCATGATTTCAATGTTAGAGTCAAAATCACTCAAAATGTTTGCTGTAGTCAAAACATCTGTTTTAATATTTGCATTACAACGTTTCGCCTCTGTATACAACTTAGAGAACGTGTAGCAATCCAGTTCGGGAATAGCCTGCGTCTTCTCAAAACGCGATTGAATGTTTGCCAAGGAAACAATCTGATTTGTTTCGTCAACATCCATTGGGTCAATCGCGAATTCGATATCGCGGTCATGGTCCAGTGTCTTTGTTTCAAAGTCGTTACCATAAGAACCTGTGTTAAACGATAACGTCTTACGATTGTGGTCTTTATAACCAGACACTGTGATTTTTGGTAACCGGATATCTTTTGTGTTGATAATCTGAATGTCCTGATTTGTATTATACAACTCATTAGACATTAGTAAGTGCCCGTACATTTCAATGATACGTGGCCAAAACTGTGTTACATAATTTAATTCTGCCATTTATATAGCCCTCCTATTTTTTCTTTACTCCGAAAATGCTGTCAAGTTGATCATCAACACCATTTCCTCCTGCTCCCTGACTTCCTCCACCAATTTGCTGAAATCCTCCTGCCTGTGTGGTAGACTTGAAATCAGGAAAAGCCTTTAATACTGTTTCGACAGCCGCCTTGATGTTATCATCATTTAGCGTTCCATCTTCTTTTGTTGCTTTAGAACGATCGACCAGTTTGTTAAGGAATGGCACCTTATCTGCCTGCACTCCAAGATTAGCAGACAATTCAGCAATCTTAGAATCTATCTGCGCATCAAGAATCTGCGCTTTCAGTTTTTCGTTTTCTTGCTGCATATTCTGAATGCGCTGTTCCTCTTCCTGTTGCTTCGTTACCTGTGCCTGCTTATATTGGTTCATTGCTTCACTGGCCTGTTCTGGCGTCAAACCTTGCTGTTTAAAATAGCCCTGTAGCACTTTATCCTCTGTTCATGCTGAACGCTTTGACACAACCTCAGCTAGTTTATCATAATCAATTTGTGACGTTGTTGTCGTCTGTGCTCCTGTCTGCGCACCAGCAGTTGATCCGGTCCCTCCGTCATCGCCGAACAGCTGAATATTTAAAGGGTAACGTAAATACTTTTTCATTTTTTCCTCCTGTTTATTCGGGTGTACTCCCCTATCCTTTCGGACATGCACCTTTTAAAGCCTTGTCATGGTTGGGCATAATAAAAGACAGATTATTTACGTCCGCCTTTTCCTTTCTTTTTACAGGCCATATCATCACCATCCTTTCATTTGCAAAAATACGGAAACTCCGCTGCGGTGGGTCTTTCACATGCTTCACCTCATTTTCTGTCTTCCCACAAAAAAATGCAGACACTTTTTATTTTTAACGTCCTGCATTGTAATTTAAAATCGTAGTAAATATCACTGACACTTTATGCAAAGTAATGATCATACCTCACTTTTGCCAGATTTTTTAATTTTCTTGTGATAGTGTGCTTGCATGCGATATAATTTATCACTTTCATCGTCATGTGTTTTATAGTACTCGTCAATCTTGTAATCAAGTTCCTGCATAATCTTTCGTTGACTCCTGTTTGCCTTTTTCACAATGTACCTCCACTAAAAAAGCATCCAATTTATGGGTGCTCGTCTGCTAATTCTCTTATTCTTTTTAAATACTCTTGCTCCATGACTCTTAGAGGATGATATAAATCTCCATTAGGCCACTTCTGCTTTTCTTTTTCAGGGATACTGTCGTAAAACTCATCAGTTTTACGCTGTAATTCATCCCAAAGCTCTTGCTGCTTTTTATTCAATTTTTGTCTTTGCATATCTAACATATCCCTCCCTATCCAACAACTCAAAGGCTAAATCTCCAAAATCAACAAATTCAGCGAATATATCCACGTCCATGCTTGCTCTTAGTTTTATATCCCGGTATGATACCTTACTGAGGTCTTTTAGCACCTCTACTTCATAACGCATATTGCCATAAGTGGCTCTCAACCGCTTTATCTCTGTTCCGAAATTCTGCAGAAATGCAAAATCATCCTCCTGAAAGCTATTGCTTGGCTCTTCGGTGATAATGGGATGATTATGCAATAACGTTGCGTTTTTCAGTATTGCATCTTCAAAGGCTACAGCTACCTCCTTACCTACATATTTTAAGACTTTGCCATCCTCTTGGATGACATAAGCATTTTCAACCGGCAAATCCTTTATTTCATTTTCGTACTTTTCGATGTACTTGTCAATCTCTGATGGAGTAATGGTTTCCACGTATTCACCTTTAGACTTACCAGCTGCGCCCCCATTGCCGCTACCAAGCTTCGGAGCAATACCATAAATTTTTTCTTTCCGCTGATTACGTTTAAATTCAGGATGCGCCTCCAGAAAGTCCCTGAGATTTTTCTGGGCTTGTCTTAGATTAGCCCTCGCCTCTTTTCGGTCTCCATCCTCCACGATTCCAGCAAGTATCCTCTTACGCTTCCTAATTTCACGCTCCAGTTTGTGCTGCCTCTGCTCATTGTTGTAATTCTCCAGCGCCTTTTTTGGGTCTTGCAGTTTTGGCAGCCTTGTCACACCCTCAAAGTACGTCGCAAGCGTGTGCCTGCAATTAGGATGTAGCAACCCAGCTTTGATAGCATCGGACAGCAACTTATATTTATCTTTGTATTTCGCAATATAATCCTCACTAGGATGGCTAAAGACGTCATCAATGAGTATTTGCCCCTGCCAAGGTAAACACAGTTTACAGGAGTTTGCGTGCGTTGATACAAAGACTAGGTGCACACCTAACTCGTCGCGTTTACTACCCTCACCGAGTAGAGTTGCTCTATGGCTTGCTGTACGCAGTGCCATTTCTGCATAATCAGCGATATTGACATAGCGTATGATTTCACCGGCTTTATCTTTATATGCTATACAGTTGATGCCCTTAGCAAGAAAATCCTCTGTAGCCTTGTCGATTGCCTTACCGAGTGATATCGCTCCACTGGACAATTGAAACTCAGTCTTAAAGATTGTCTGCCGATACACATCATCCATTTTACGATAGACAGCTTTCTGTGCGTCGTCAAAATCGTTTTTTGTTGATTTGATAAGTGCATCGAGCTTTTTCTTATTCACACCGAAAAACTGCGTTTCTTGTGGCGGCGCTTCACCGTGAAGTCCTGTATTGACTCCATCCTGTGGCAATTTGATATCAGCTCTACGCACGCCAACGCTAAAGTGATCGCGCAGGACCTGCTCGATTGCCTGTGTGATACGCTTTCGAAACCTGTATATGACGCTGGTCGTCTCCTTGCGGTACTCCTGCAGGTTGCGCAGCTTAGCCTTTTGCCACATTTCCCAATTAAAGCCTTTCGCTCGCTCCTCCATTTTATGGTTTATAAAATTCCTACGTAGTGAAGCCATAAGTTCTAGCTCCATTTCGGAAAATAAGTCTCTTAATGCGTATGGGTCTTTCTCTTTCTTAGCCATCACTCACCCTCATAATCTTCTGGTGTAGGTGTTGTTCCACCTAAATCATCAAATTCTGATATAACGGGTTCCTGTGTTTCCATGACGCCATTTTCGATACGTAGCCGTTTTATTTCTTCTGCCTTCCATTCGTCATCCTTGCTATCACCATACATTTCATCGATCGACGCCTCAACTGACATGATAACTTTGCCTGGCCTTGCTTTAGCAACGGTTTCCACTGTTGCCTCAAATGATGGACTTGCGTATTCCCCGAAATTAACTGTAACATCGACATCGTTTCCACTCGCATTTTTTGTGTAAGTATCGAAAGCCTTGATAACGCAGTTTATCACTTCAGGAAGTGTTTTTTGTATCGCCTCAATAACAATATTTCTTGTATACAGCGTGGTTTTCTCTTTTTCTCTCTGTGCTTCTGCATTATCCATCTTTTTTGTATCGATTCCTAATGTGGATGGCGATATAACCCCCTGCAAACAGAGGTCTAAGAAAGAAATATAAGATTGTAGATAATTTTCGGAAGGGATAACAGGCTGTGTGACATTGATTTGATTTTCACCTTTTTCCTTCATGTTTCCTTCAATCATTAGAAATCTATCATCATACTGATTGAATTGCAGCATCTGTCCAGTTTCTGGATCACGTGGGATAAGTGCTTCTGGAATATATTGTTTTGTCCTGGCAGCTCTTACAGCATCTACCCATTGACTGATAATTTCATCCAATCCATCAAAGGAAGACGTTTTTTTATCGAAAATACTTTCCCCACGATTATCCCACTTTGTACTGTCTTTAATCTTAAATGGTACCGCCATCGCAAATTGGCCGTATACTTCATTCTCACCTTTTTCATCAGGCAATTTATATCCAGCAAAGGAAACATCGATAATATTGGCGGTCTGAGGAATTGTTGACAACGGTAACGGGTCATTCATGCCCCATTCTGTTAAAACGTTTTTAATATATCCCTTACCATAATGCTCATAATGAACATATCGTTTGTGTAAATGTTTATATTCCGTTTTGAATACACATTCGACAAAGCGCCCACGTTCATAGACGATTTCCACCTTGTCACCAGGTATAAACTCTATAATTGGATATTGTGTCAGTTTCTTATCAAACGATATTTTAAAAGCGCCATCCCCAATGAACAGCGCTTCTTTGATTGCTTTACGTAATACCTCATTGAAATTGTTATCTTTGCTGATATCATCCCATTCCGTTTGCCGCGTCTCAACCTCAATGCCGTTAAGGTCTCGTATTACGATATCAGTAAGGACCTGCACCATCAATGACGGCAGTCCGGAATGAATCTTACGTATTTTGATGCGGGGGCTTGCTGCCCAGAAGTATGAATTATCACGCTCCAGCTGTTTATAAAATTCATCCAGTTCCTCTGGATCACCTCGCATCCAAATTCGATTTTTAATTGCATTTGATTCAAAATTGAATGTTTCATTCAGATGATATATGTTCTTCTGAGCCGGCGTTATCTCCAACCATGCTTTTATTACATTTTTTGCTTTATTAAAAATTTTCATTGCTTGCCTCCTTCCTATGGATTAGTTGAATTGATATACTGCACAAATGGCAGCCATCCATACTGACTGGCATTGATCGTATGGTCGTTTCTGTCTTCCGGTTCATACTTATCATCCTGCCAGCTGTATACCTCTAGCTCCCTTATGTGGTTTGTACAATGCTCAACCACCAAGTAATCGCCAAAATATATCCATCCTTGTTGCATATGAATGCGATCTATAATGGTTGTTTCCTTCCACGCATCATTAAATGTATAGATACAAGGATGCGAACGTTTATATTTGTATAGTTCTGTAAGCGTAGCCTGATCTGCACAGTCAACAAATACATTTTTTGCAAATCCCCATTCCTTCCTGTTCCTTTCCAGAAAATCTATAAGTCTTTTAACAACATCGCTAGGTGCAAGTGGTGTATTAAGATCAGCATTGTTGTATACTTCCTCATTCAGTATGATGACCTTCCCACACATCGTGATGCCGATAAACAACAGAGCAATCGTATCAGGGCTATTTGCTGAATATGATGTATCGACACCAACAGTAAAATACCGATACATATATTTCTTTGCATCAGCTTTTGATATGACATTCTTACTTCTGTTGAAATTCGGAAATACAATCCCTGTTGCACGCCCACGTAGTCCAAGAATCTTGTTCTTATACATTTTGGTTCCTGGGGCCACGGCTTTTTTCTTACGTTCTATAGCTTCTTGTGAAAGCGCTGCGTTGTCATTGAAATTAAAATACCAGTGTATCCATCCTTTTTCTGCAGGCTGATTCAGCATATCCAACAATTCCTCTGGATAATCTTTGCGATATCGTTTTAATGGCCGTGAACGATTGAGAAACTCATCATATACAGGGAGCGATGGATCATCCGGATTGGATGTGGTCATCATGTATTCACAGCGATGTGATATCTCTCGCAGAAACTCCATATCAGCGATGTTTACCTCATCAATATACACGCACCCTACTTGACCACCAAGAACCTTCTGCCAGCGCTTTTTGTTATCATATCCGCAGATATATACTATCTTTGTGCCTTTATTCGTTTTGTACTCAATATGAGGCAGGCGTATCTTACCACGCCCTGATGGGTGATAATCTGCTACGTTTACAAACTGATCAAGGAGCATTCGTTCACCATTGATAACGTTTTTTTCCACTGTCCCAAGGTCAGCTCCAGCGATAACGTGAAATCTTATATCTGATGCTGCAACCTTGCACATAAATTTGAATATTCCCACTGTAGTTTTTCCGCATGCAGTTACTCCTTCCAGGAATTCCCGTTCTGTATCAACACACAGGAAATCCTTAAACTTAGGAGATAGCAGTAACATAGGTTGCGTCATGTTTCATCATCACCTAGCGGTTTCATTTGCTCCACTATGCCTGTAATAGCATCCATAGCATCCTGTGCTGTTTCATTTGTGCTTGTATCATTATCAGCTTTTAACTTATCCGTCTGAGCTCTTAATTGCTCCAGTTGCGCTTTCTGTAGGTCTGTGGCTTCGCTGTAATGCTTATCCAGCCATTTCAATGCAAATTCTTTGCTAATAAGTTTGATAGAGCAACCATCTTTGCCTTGTTTTACCTCTTGGATAAGTGTCCCATCCACTTCTGAGCTGTCAAGGAAATCAACATAGTTGCATTCTAAGCCTGTTTTCTTATCTTTACGTCTGCCGAAAGAAAGGAAGTCTGTTGCATCAGAATAAGCAATATCCATCATTTTCTGAAAGAAATCTTCTGCCGTGTACATGGCCTGCTTTATCTTGGCGTCCTTGATACGCTGTATCTCTTCTTTTATCCGAACATTTCCTAACAATCTCGGTCCTGCCGTTAGTGCTGTAAAGTAATCACATTTATAAGCCCGTTGATATGCCTTTGTAGCGTTGAACCATCTTACATAATACAAACAAAAAAGGCGCTGTTTCTCTGTCAGCTCCTCATTGTTCAATGTTTCTATTTCTTCTGGTAACAGTTCTGTTTTAGGTGGTGCATTACTGTCAACTTTAGGGGTGCATTTTGTGTGCACACTTTTTTTCTTAGGTTGCACACCTTTTTCGATATCCACCCACTGCCTTCGTTTCCATGATTTTACAGTGTTTAGTGATACATTGTACTTGTCAGCTATGTCTTTATACTTCATGCCTTTTTTGTAATCTTTGTACGCATCACTAGCTTTATTGTCCTTTTCCAATATATCACCTACCTCTCATTCTTTTTATCTATATTTATCGCTAATACTGCATATAGTAGCTATCTCATTGCGTCTACGTGTGTTTTCCCTATCTAAGGCCTTACGCTCTGCCTTGTACCATTCGCACGCTCCGTGGCATCCTGGGTGGCGCTTAGGGCAGTCTTTACATACTGTGATCATACAAATCCTCCGGAGTAACACAGAAAATCAATAACAATATCCACCATAAAGAGTAGTTGATACACATATACAACGTCAATGTAACAAGATAAGCGTTGAATAATAAGCATCCTATGCTGATTAGCACATCGCATATGTATTTGTATTTCATTCTTTTAACACCGTCCTTTATGGTAAAAGAAAAGAGCCTTGTAGCTCTTTACTTAATCATACGCGTTTTGAACATACATTTAGGACAATAATATAAATCACCTGCAAGTGCATAATGTATAAGTTTCTTTTCATTATCCCAACAGTGCATGCAGCATGGCCCATCTTCCTTTCCATTATGCAGTTTTCTATAATAGCTTTCTCCTCTTAGAATCACATCTTTCTCCTCATTTATCTTTCTTTCTAGTTCTCGTATTTTGTCTTTCAACTCAATATTTTCTTCCATAAGACTTACCGCTGCCATATAAGAATCAAGAACTTTTCGATACAAATCAGCATTATCTGATTGTTGAGCCACTACCACCGCATCTTTGATAGTCGCTTTAACCGTATCATACACACCCATTTTCTTTACCATCCTTTTTACTTGTATTTTACTACATAAACGATGATAAATAAAGCTTACATAATTCATTTCGTACAGCTCCTTTCTGGGTTAAAGAAAAGTGCATTCTATTTGCACTTTTGTTATTTGAACATCCCTCAAACGCATGTCACAAAAAATATAACTATAGCAACAAGTATCCAAAATATTTCTGAAGACAATATCATTTTTATGACGAAACCACCAATTATAAGTATAATAACACCTGCTATAATGCCGAAAAACACATTCATATCATCTTCATCTTGATTTTCTTCAAGACTTTTCTTTGTGTTACTATAATTTTCATCATAATCTATAGTTACAGGATGAATAACTTCCGTTTCCTGCTTTGGAAAATCACAAAGTAATAAAGCTATACAAGCTGGATTGTAGGCGCCTTCATATAAGCCAATACAATGGTGTGGATATTCTTTTCTATATATTTTGCCATCTTTCAGATAAGCAACAGGCTCTTTATCAAATCTTGTTTCAAAATAAAAATATTCCCAATCGTATAGTGCTAAAACATCCTTTGAAAGTAATTTCTCTAAATACACCTTGCCATCTCCATATCTACCTACACATTCATCAGAAAATTTTCCAGTGTCCTTGTATATTTTTCCATCTTCTAAATATCCAATGTATCTTTTTTTGAACACTTCATCCACATACACTTTAGTTCTCATCATAAACCCCACCTCCATGTAATTTTATTTTACATTAAAAAGAGGTAAATTAAAAGCGCCCTTTCCAGACGCTTTACGCAGGTAAGTCCGCTTAGGATTCCTTACCGCTTTTCCTTTTGGTTATTCTGCCACCAGGGCAACCAATATATCTAGCAGGTGTTCTCAACAATATGAGGTATATCCCTGCTTTGATATCTTTTTGGTGGACTTTCATGGTAACGCACCATGCTCTACTGATTTTCAGTCAGTCGCTAATCTCTCTCAGCTAAAAGTCCATAAGGGTATTTACATAGATAGGAAGATTACTTACCCTAATCTACAGACGATATATGGGTGGGGGGAATCGTCTGTAGATTACGGCAGGCATCCGAAGATGCCGCGTAAGTAAACCTCAAGGGGAAAGTGAAGCAGAAGGAAGAGCGTTGCGCCTCATCCCCCGTACTTCTACGCTATCATAATATCACATTTTTCATGGCACATTGTGTCCATTTTAAATAATTTTAGCGATTACTCTATTTGCAAACTTTAGCATAGCTGAATGATCATTATAATGATAATCTTCCATTACTCGCTTATAGTATTTCTTTTCAACGAACAAGTCCACGATCAACTGTCTCTCAACAGGATTCTCTATCATGCTTATTTTTCGGTTTACATCATTTATTCTTCTTATGTAATCGTTTCTTTCTCGTATCACTTCATCCTGTTTCATCAATGGTTCCAGTTTATCAGATGCATATGGATCCCTTGCGTTTTCACACTTAGGTTCTTCATTGCCATTCGGACACACTAAACCGGTAAGTATAACATCATATTCTTCAATCCTTTCATTGCAGACCAGTATAGCTTTTGTGTAATACTCTACGCTCTTACATTCTCTTTTAAACTGTTCAATTTTATCTTTTACGGTTAGCATGTCTATTGCTCCTCTCGTTGATTTATGAAATATATCATCATAAATGTAAAATACAACATTGCTGCAAGTGCAATATCAATCATGAGTATACCTCTTCCAGATATTCCTGCAGCTCCTTTATTGTCTCGAATAGCAGCATTAGATTTCCCTCGTGAAGGATATACACCGTCCCTTTACTTGACATATAGCCTGTTTCTATTTTAACGTTGTACGTTTTTTCTAAGCCTTTTCTCTGCATTTTTCGTCCTCCTTATTGCCATCCTGATAATAAACCACAACCGGCTGTTTGTATGTATGCGGCCGTCTATGCTATTGTATTTTTTCATATTCTATCTCCGCTACTCCGTTCCATGTGGTTCATTTAGAATTTTCCTATCTTCATCAATCCACAATTCTCTCATTTTATTAAATTTTGCAGGGACACTTATCATGCACTCTATAAAATCATCAGATGGTATCTGATCAATACACCCCATTAGTGATGCCTGTACAAAGAGAATCTCTTTCTCTGTTAGAAAGCAAACAGCCATTTTTGCAAATGTAAGTATGACATCATCAAGTGTCGCAAATGGATCAAAAACCAATTTCTCCCCACTATCCATATGTGTAGTGATTTCAGTATCGCCTATTATTGAGCTTTCTTTTAAAAGTTTTATAGTGCTTAATGATTCTCCGCCTTTGTATGCTAATTCTGTAAGTTCATTCATTTTCACCGTTTCCTTTCTTAATTGCTACTGTATTATCATATTTCATGCATTTTCCTTTTTTATATGCTGCGCATTGACTTTCAATGCAACGACGAAGTACAGGCCGTGTAAAATCACCAGTGCCTATTAACATTGCCTTTACATTTTCGTGTGATGTTAAATCGGGACAATATTTGTTCATTATTCCGTCCATCCTAACTCTTTACATTGTTGGCAAATAGCTCTGTGTATTTTCATATCAATTTTTATTCCGCCATCCTTGTAGTCGATGCTTTCAATTTTATTTTTCGTAAAGTAACATACTTTTTTACGTCCCATACGCTGTTTTTTGAATGCCATAGAAAATCTCCTTTCTACCATTAAAATGGTAAATCATCACTTGCGATATCTAATGTATCGCTGCTTATAAAGTCATTGGAGTAGGACTGAGAACCATTGTCATTCTGGTAGCCCTGATTGTTTCCCTGCTCATAGTCAGGTACATAAGCATTGCTTGCAGCAGCACTTTTGCTTTCCAGAAACTGTACGCTCTCAGCGACAACCTCTGTTACATACACGCGTTTACCGCTCTGGTCATCATAGCTGCGTGTCTGGATTCTTCCTTCCACACCAACCAAAGAGCCTTTGTGTGTATACTGCACTACGATATCCGCAGTTTTATTCCAGGCAACCGTGTTGATAAAATCAGCATCCGGCTGTCCCTCCTGTTTATATTTACGATTTACAGCTAATGTGAAACTTGTGACACTGGATCCATTTGCAGTCTTGCGCAGCACTGGGTCTTTAGTAAGACGGCCAACTAATATCGTTCTGTTTATCATACCTTACCAACCTCTAACATTCCGTGATTTTCATAGATATTTCCAACAATTTCAATACTTTTATCGTATTCTCCGATGTTCACATCCAATAATTCTTTTATGTCATATTCGTATTCTCTCCATATTTTCCCGTCAATCAAATATCGAACGCTGAACCCAATATCACTCCACACAATTACAAATAGATATTTCATACTTACCCTTTCTTGTACTGCTGGAACACAGGTACAAGCACGTTATCCTTTTCCATGTAATCGTATGTTACATTTCCCGAGAACTCATAAAATCCATGTTGCAGCATTGCCTTGGTGATTTCATCCGTCGTATACTCTGTACCTTCTTCAAAGATATGTGAGACATCTCTTTTCTCAGCTGCAAGATAGATTTCAAATGGGTACTTGTACTTCTTACCTTTTTCCTTATCTTCTTTTTTTACAGCAACCTTCTCAGCTTTCTTTTCTTTCTTTTTCGGCTTTTCCTCAGCCGTTTTCGCTGTAAGCATACTCATAAGATCCATTACACTACCTCCCTATCTAGCTGATTTATATATGCACATACTGCTGTGGTTTCATCCTTGTTAAAAATCATCATTCTGTCGTTAAAGCTTAGTACAATCTTATTCTCTTCCTCCAGTTCTACGATTTTTAGCACATCGTCAATATACAATTTGACATTTAATTTACTTCCTTTTGCCAACTCGCTTTTTACAACAATGTCAAATTCGTTTGTTTCTGACTTGGCCAAAAGATGCAGTCCACCGTCGAAAATCATTTGTACCTCAATAGAATATCCTCTTAGCATTTTCAGCGTATCTAAGAACTGCTTTTTATCCGCAGCCACAGCACAAATTTGTTTCGTATCAAATTTTGGCATGTCCATCGCTACGACGATGAGTGATATGTAAAATATCCCTTGCGGACCGATGAACGCAGCTCTCTTCCCATCCGTCATGCATGTTTCTGCAGAGCTGATATACTTAAATGCTTCTTTCGGTACACAGATCGGTTCTGTGGCTCCTGTATCCGCTTTGCGCATGTAGATGCATTTTGAATTAGATATTAAATATCCGGTTGGTGTGATATTCACGCCATTCAACTGGATATGCGCTTTATCGTTCCCAACAAATTTCTCGCCGGAAGCGAAATCACTTGGCTTTACATTTAACTGGATAGTATTGTCACCTAAACTTGTATCCGGAATCTTCTCTTCCTTCATGTTAGCGAGGAGAATATTTCCGTTCGCTGTTTTAATGTGTATTTTACTATCCTTAACTTTTAATTCAAAATCACTCAACATGGATAAAGTCTGGTAGTCTTTTTTGCTTAATGTAAATTCTGTCTTTCCGCTATCTTCCTCTAATAAATACTGGCTAATGATGCCGTAATCAATCTCTGAATTATGGACGTTTACTTGTTTTCCATCAATCATGATGTGGTTTATAGTCATTGCATCATGGAACATAGACCCATTTAATCTCATTCTTCGTCCTCCTCGAATTCCTGGTTTTTCAGCCAGTTAATGCAATCTGTAATGCTATTCCATTCCTGTGAAAACTGTGGAAAGTGCTGTAATATTTCTGTCATAGCGTTTATGACATCTTTTTTTGTTTCAATCACTTATCTCTCTCCTTCCTCGTTATAAACTATTTCTGAGTTCCTCAATTTTTCTGTCGAGCTCTTCCTCATCAAGATCAGTTTTAGTTTCGATTGAATCTTGATTATCCCACCATTCTGGTAGCTGTTTTTCTGCAGAACCTGTATATGCGCTTTGTGTCTGTTTTATCTCAAAGAATCCTTTCCAACTTTTCTCTATAGTTTGATTCACAATAGCAATTTTCATGTCGTCATCACTTGCGAGCTTGTCTAGCTTTTGCAAAGCCAGTTCTAATGCCCTTACGGTGAATCCTTTCATTTTGATTCGCATGTCAACAAAATCATTCAGCGCACTAATCAGCTCGGCACTTTGGGTGTATGAGTCAACCACACCTTTATATGTTTTTTTATTATCATTCTTTACATTCTTTTCTTTCTTATCATTCTTGTTTGTGTTCAACTGTTGTTCAACTGATGTTCGCTTGCTGTTCAACTGTTGTTCATTTGATGTTCGCTGTCCTTGGTATTTATCCCAATTTAATACAGTAACTAATGAGTATTTATTAGTTTTTTTGATGTTCAACATTTCCATTTTTTCAAACAAGCTAAGCCATCTAAACAGTGTAAGCCCATCAACACGTCTGTCTTTCTTCACATCACGATTAAATTCGTCGGAAAGAGCTGATCTGCCAGTGATAAACTGCCCTGCCTTTAGCTCTATTATTTGATTGCCTACCACCTGTGTTTTTTCATCATGTGTCGCTTTCATCAGACACATAAGCCATAGCTTTAGTTTGTCTGAATCAGCCCATATGGGTGTATCCGCAATTTGTCTGTATAGCTTTATGTATCCTTGTTTTGACACATTTCCTCTCCTTTAAATTAGCTTTCTGTGACAAAAATCTCACATTTACTGTTGTCTATCTCAATGCGTGTTTCATTCGTGTTTGCACAGCTTATTTCGACACATATCGTATATTCTTTGAGCAGCTGTTCTGGCACACATTGCTCTACGATGTTTTTCATTTCTTCCCAATTCATTTCATGTCTCCTTTATCTTAATGCCCTTTAATTCTGCCATTAAGCGGCGTTTTATCTTGTATACATCTGTAGGGTGTCCCTTTGCATCTTCGACCACTAGAGTGCCTGTATCATCGTT
The DNA here is from genome assembly GCA_017161075.1 of Erysipelotrichaceae bacterium 66202529. NCBI lineage: Bacteria > Bacillati > Bacillota > Erysipelotrichia > Erysipelotrichales > Erysipelotrichaceae > Erysipelotrichaceae bacterium 66202529. The sequence continues at coordinate 2,819,209 of CP046174.1, forward strand.
ATATACAAAGTCTGCAATATACTTTAATGCTCTTCCGTGCTCATCCTCTGGGAAGAGTATATACGGCACCTGCAGGCGGAGATTGGTTATCTCCCCTGCCTGCTCAAGTAACCGCAGCTCTTTATATCTGGATGCCTCATGTTTACTATCAAACTTTATCCCATCCACCTCTGTTTTGATTGCCCCGTATTTGCTCCGCTTAGGCTTTGTGGGCGGCGTTTGTGCAGAGGAATACTTACGTCCGTCTGGGTAGTTAATCATCAACCACCAAATTCCTCAAACCGTACAGCTTCCATTTTCTTTTTCACTGCATTCATTTTTGCCTCGATGCTATCATAAGCGATTTTAAAACGCTTAAGGTCGCTTTCTTTTTTTGCTAATGCAACTCTCTTATCTTTGACAAAATCACTTGCAAGCGCCTGAAAATAACTCATAGCAGGTGGTTTCCCATCATGTGTCTTTTCATATACATCACGCTGTTTATATACTTGCAGGTTTTCTTCATTAGATACATCCGCTTTCATAACATTAACCTCTTCATAAAGACGGGCAGTCATTTCTCCGATAAGATATAACTGGTTTGCTAGATTTTCGATATTTCCAGCGTACTGACTAGGCGCACATGCATCCACTTCATATCTGCTTATAAGCACATCCAACTGCTCTTTAATTTGTATGTTTTCCCATTCCTTAATTCGGAAGGGATTGAACAGGTATAAGCGTTCATTCATGCAGCCACCTCCATTTATCGTATTTCAATTTGCGTTCATCCCAATCTGGATACTGTGATTTCAAATACCGTTTAGTGTCCTTTAAAATCGGCTCTCTAATTTCTTTTTTTGTCTGATCCATCTTTCTGTGGCAATCCCTACATACTGTCACAATATTTTGCTCTATCCCTAATCCTCCGTCACTTCTTGGAATATAATGCGCCTCTGGATTAGCACAAGGTGATCCACAATGAATACACCTATGATTATCCCTTTCCCAAACAATCATTTTTACTTTCATCGGTATTGCACAGGCTCTAGAACGCTTCGATTTCACCATTAGTAACTACCTTTATCTGTTCAACTTCTGGCGTAATTTCCGTGACCATGTTATCTGATGTTACTCCTTTTTTTATGCTTAATCGTACATGCTCTTTTATTGGAGTTATTTTTGCAAACTTTTTATGCATCGCAGGGAATTTCTTTTTAAATGCTTTTGCGTCGAAACGCTCAGATTCTCCTTCCAGTATCAGCGAGATAGTGATATTCTCATCCTTGTAACCGGTGATTCCTCTCTTTTTCATTTCCTGCAAAAGCTGGTTTTTAAACTCGTTTTCCTGTTCTTTGATAGCTTCCGTAGCCTCTTTAAATGCAATAATCTTACGCTCCGCATCGATCGTAAGGCTGTTATCAGTTTTCAGTAGATTCATGCATTGGCCTCCTGTTCCAAAATATTCTCATAGATATCGCACAATTTTTCTAATTGATCCACGTTTAACACACTGATATCCTGTGTGGCGATACCAGCTGCCATCGTTATAAAATCGTTATTTTCTTTGCTTCGGAAATCATATTCTTTTGCAGTAAGCTCTTTACGTAATTTACCATACCGTCCAGTTACATCTTCAAGATGCTCATCCTTTTTCGCCTTTTGAATTTGTGGTTTTCCATTGATTTCCGATACATCCCACGCCTCATCAGCATCAATCATACCTCCGCAATCTTCTACAAAGGTTTCTCTTAATGCTCTCACCAGTGCAACTTTTTCTACCATTGTTGCGCCTTTCGTAGACCAGTTGCTATTAAGCTCTCCATTCTTTTTGCGCTGTGCAACTTCATCAAAGGATACTGTAATTTCTGTCGGATGAGTGATATCTTTGCGATATACTTTAGCCCATCCACCAACAAGCTCCTCATCACTTAAACGGAATGTTCCTTTTCTAAAATCAACAGTACCATCCGGAAGTTTCACAATAATTCCCTGCTCTCTTCCATCGTAATTCTGGTTCATGATGGCTCTTTTCAAGATAGCATCTTTTCCGACTACCATTTGTGCAGGCTGATTCCCGAATTTGATTAAGTATGCCTCTTTTGTAAATGGATTGAGCTTTCTGACCTTACACAATTCCGAGAAGAATTTAAACTCCTGGATTGTAATTTCTCCTGCATCACTTCCTGCAATGAAATTCTGTACAATACTCGGGGTAAGTTTGATATTGCTTCCTTCGACGCTGTATTCAACAACAGCGATTTCGTCTTTATTTTCGTTCATCCTTTTGCCTCCTAAATTTCTTCCAAGAGGCCTTTCATTTCCTCTTGATAATCGTCAGTTTCGATGTATGTCTTATACTGATTGATTTCTTTCAAGACATTTTCAATCTCGTTCTCTTCCAGCTTGTCCATAACCGTTTGATATTTTGCGTCGTCACCAATCGATTCCGCAAATACAAGGTAAAAGTCAGTCAGTAAATGATATTCATATGCACTACGTAGCCTCTGAATGTATTCGTCGTTTTGCTTGTTATCATCTACATACTTGTCGATGTACGCCTCTCTGATATCATCATTTTCAACGCCTTCGTCGTCCAAAAATTCAGATGCTAAGGCTGTTAATTTTTCTATTTCTCTCTCACCTTGCTGTTCGGCTTCTTTATATACAGGTAAATCTTCGAGAGTATGATGCCTTTCATGATAACTAATCATCCTAAATATAGATCCATTTATACTTTTAATTAAAAATGCAATGCTACTGTTTTTTAGGGAATATCCAACATCCTCTTGATCTCCCCATGTAATCAATCTGCCATTATCCCGCAGGTTCAATCGAAATATAATTCTCATATCTTCTGTTTCAATTCTTGCTAGTCTGATAGTAACAACAAAATCCTTATACTCAAACAACGTCCATGTTTTCTGCCATAACGCAGGGTTCAGATAATTCTCGATGATAAAACTGTAGTCCATTTTCCAGATTTTAATAGCTGGTAACATAACTCTTCCTCCTTAAAATATTTCTTGTGTTGATTTAGTACTGCGTTCTGCGGCAGTCATATGTGTGTAGTCTTTGCCATCCTCATAGATAGGGAAAACTTCATCACTTGGGGTTCTTTTCCAAGGCCCTTCACTTTCCCATAAGTCGTAAATGCATTCACGACACATTTCTTTGCCGTCTCTCCAGTGCAGCATACCGTAATATTCACTCCGCCCACACTTAGGACATTTAACGACTTTCTTCATAATGTCATTCATATTCAGTAATCCTTCCTATTTCCTTTTCTTCCACGTCTTCTGCCTGCTGGTCTGCTGATTCATCATCAGATACAACTTCGTCATAATAATTATCTGGCGTTCTCCTGTATGGGTCATGGCCATCAACCCATTTATACATGTCTATCATGATGTACCTCCAGTAAAACTACCGGGTCGCATATGACCCCCATACGCAGAGTGTTATACATATTGATTACCAGGTATATAGTTATTACCGCATGACTGATTACTATGTATTCCCACATGATGTATCCTGCTGATTTACTGCTAGTATTTCTTCCAGCAAATTCTGAGGGCATGTGTATGCCTCTAATACCGCTTTTACATTCGGTATGTATTTACGTTTAATAGCTTTGTACTTTCGCACACCAAATTTGTGCTTAACCTCATGCCATATATCCTGGTACACTCTTGATCTCAGCGATTTGTCGTTATAGGCGTTCGATTTTTTACCGCCCAATAGCTTCAAGGCGATTGCATTTACCTCTGATACAATTTCTTCTGGCTCATCCCCCACTAAAGGTAAGTCCTGAAAACGATTCTCCACATCTTCTTTCAGATTCGTTACACGCATATCTGTATTTTTCTGAGCATCAAACATAAGCTGTAATGCTTCCATAGGATTCTTAGGTACTCTGTATCCACCTGTATGATTGATTTGCGGTAATACCTCATCAAATACCCATGATTCAAATTTCTCTGCCTGTGGCAGTTTACTTCTTGCTGCAAGGCGGTATACATCCCCCTCGGGGATAAAACTTAGTTCTTGCACTCCTCCATTTGTAGGGGTGCGGTGTTTTACCGCCCCCTTGCAATGTAGAGCAACTGCATCCCTCGGGCGTATGTATCCTAATGCTCTTGCGACATCATTACCGCAATAATAAATCTTTCCTTCGATTTCAGCTGTTCTGAGTTCGCCGAATTGTGTACTATTGAATGTTTGTAATTCCATTTATTGTCTCCTTTCTGACAATTATGTGATATGATTATGTTAATTAAAGAAAGGGTGGTTTTTTTGTGAAAATTCCTGTCGAATTAGTCGCGGTTGTTGTTTCAGCTATGGGAACGTATATCATTACAAAACGCAATACGCTATCAGAAACTAAACGCCTAATATTAACATCGCAAATAGATAATATTTTCGTTCCTTTATCCAAATTCTTTAAATATAAAGACAGACACAGCCAAATATCCGTTGCAGATGCCAAAGACTTAAACACGCTTTTATCTCATATAATCGCTGATAATTACAAATACATTACTACCGATCTATTTGAATTAGCGAACGAATTGCAAGTGCATTTAAACGAAAATAACTATGATCGTATCAAATGTATATATAATGAAATAAACATATATGTAAGCAACACTTTCGAAGCATTAAAACACACTTTATCTCTACCTACATCAAGTATAAAAACTAGGTGGTCTTTAATGAAACAAAAGGATAAGGTGACATATATACTCGAAACGTTTGTTTTGCCTATCTTTTTCTTAGCTTTAATTGCATATTTTATAGGTTTTGTCACATATCTAATAAGTACCCGTTTATTTCACAATACAATTGGCACTGAAACATTTTCTTCTATTGCGATTTCGAGTATAAGTTTAGCAGCTCTAATTATGAGTGTTCTTTACTCATTAAATAAATAAGTATCCAGCAAACAAACATCGCTATAATCCAACTATCAATTTTCAAAATAATTCACTCCCTTGCTTTTCTTACTGGTATCCCTTATAATGAAGATGAATCTTTTTATAAAGGTTCTACCGCTAGATGCTCTGACCGCCAAGTCTATGGAGCATCTTTTTTTATGCGATTTTTGACCATTACATAATCAAGTGACGATATGCATCCATCATTGTTCATATCCAAGCGCTCAAGCTGTTTAGGCGTTAAGTCTATCTCTTTTAATATGTAAGCCTTAATGGCTACTGTATCTACCTCTGTGTACGAATAAGGTTTGTTATCCGCTAGGTAATAGCCAGTCGTGAATGATGCCAATAACGCAAATGCTATGATTGCTACATTACGGTATTTCATTGTCTTATCGCCTTTCCTGCTTATATGGCGGATTTCCGTTTCTCACCATTTGCAATGCTGTTTGCGTTTCCACAGTAACGTCTAGCCCCAAATGGTCAAATACTTTATGCTTGCTTATCTCATATGTAAAGCACTCGTTTTTTGGGTCCGTCTTCACTGCATGTCCGATATCGCCATAATATCCAGCTCTCAGGCATAGGCGTAACGTCTGGGCATCAATCCCCAGAAACTCTCCAGCTTCTTCTGGTGTAAGTGTACATGGACTTGTATTTCTTGACATATTATCACTCCTTGTCTTGTGAGGTTTCTTTGCTATTGGTAGTAGCTTTTAATAATTCCTGCTGATAAAATTCAGCAATCATACGATTGATGCTTTCCTGCGAGTGTTGATTTGTTAATTCATAAATCGTGTGTCCTATATTCAAAATAATATTTCTATCGAATAATTCGCTAAATCTAATACAGTCAAGGTATTCACCATTTATATTGTTGACGAATACTTCTGTTTCTCCACGTCTTTCACACTCATCACACGTGCATATTGATGAAATGTAACCCAGGCATCCATTAGGTAACACAACATAGATAGTTTCATAAGAAGCGGAATCTTTTTGATTCTCACACTTTTTACTCGCTCTTTCTTTTAGAACAGCAAACTTATGCAATCCCTCTAATTCATCTTGTAAACATTCTAATTGCTCTGAATTTAATGAGGAAAGAAATTCGTGTAATGCTTGCACTTCGATGTCCTTCATATAACCACTCCCTTCTTAAAGTACCAGCGGAAGTCCCAGCATAAGAGTAAGTAAGTAGAACAGGGTTCTAAATTTTCTATTTTTTCCCTCTTCTTTTTTACTGAATCTCGATTGACCTGAATATTTCTTATTTATACTGTTTTCACCTTCAATGAATGAGAGTGAGATTCCTAAAAACAGCCATAGAGCAAATATTATGAAATAACCGATTTGTAATATAAACATCTTATCATACCACCTCTTTTATATGTTTCGTTTACGTAACTTCTTTAGCAAAAAAAATATAATCTAGTGATGGTTCTTGGACGTATTCACAAGTTGCTTTGATTTCATTTCTCCAAAAGTCGCTTTCCCCGCTCATTTTACGGTATAGAGTAACCTTACTGATTCCAAGATAAGAAGCCCATCCACTAATTGATTTATGCTTTCTAATCAACAGTTCCCTCATCGCCGTTTCATCAAAAACTGTATCCATAGTCTCACCTCCGTTCCGTTTACGTAACCATAATACAACATAATTGCTTCTTAGTCAATACGGATACGCAACTTTTACGAAATTATTGTTGCATTTTCGTTACCCCTATTATATGATATACACATAAGGGAGGTGTAACGTATGGAATTCAAAGACCTTGTTTATAAGAAAAGAAAAGAACTAGGCCTATCTATGGATGAATTAGGCAAAAAAGTAGGAGTCAGCAAAGCAACGATTCTGAGATGGGAAAGCGGAGAGATTGTCAATGTTCGACGTGATAAAATAGCGAAGCTTGCTGCTGCATTAAACACAACCCCAGCATATTTGATGGGTTGGGGAGAACCGCAAAAATTCTCTACCAATATAAAAAAATTGATGTTGCTCAGAAATATAAATTCTGAAATTTTGGCTGCTGAAACCAAAATAAGCCTAAAAAAGATTGAACGATTTTTAGAAAATACAGAAAATCCCACAAAGCAAGAGGCTGAAACACTTTCAAATTACTTTAATGTGAGCTATGTTGATTTATTGTCAGGAGATATTGAATATGAATTAGAAGATGAAAAATCAAAAAAAATTATAAAACTCATTTCCAAACTTAATGACTCTGGAAAAAATAAAGTGATAGATTACATTGATGATTTAAACAAGAAATATTTTAAGGAGTAACTTATGTTATTGGGAGAAAAAATACGTTTAAGAAGGAAAGAACTTAATATTTCTATTGAAGCTCTAGCAAAAGCAACAGGAAAAAATAGAGCGACGATATACAGATATGAAGACGGTGATATAGAAAATATGCCAACAACAGTGTTAGAGACATTGTCAAAAGCCTTGTTGACTACTCCCGCTTACCTTATGGGATGGGATGAGAAACCACAGACCACTACTTTAAATAATATTGATATATTGAACGATAAAGGAATACAAAGAGTTCAAAGCTATATTGATGATTTAATACTTATTGATAAATATAAAAAGGGGAATTCATAACATGGTTAAAAGTATATTTGATATTGAACGTAGAGTGGATTTTGACGAAGAATATAGTAGAATTTTAAGTGCATTAAACAGTGCAACTATCCACAGAAGAAATTTTTGGTTTTACTTAGACGAAATTTTTACGAAATGGAAATATAGAGGTACAGCATTCGATTGGCAACAATATTTAGGTGATATCGGTATTTTTAATATCGAAGATTGCAGCAATGAAGAAAAATTTTATGTCTTGCAATTTTTAGCAAATATGTTTCAACTTATCATTGAAAACACTCCACCGAACGAATTTGAGAACATTAGCCATATCGCAGTTAATATTGCAAGACTATTGGAGAAAATGAATTATCAGCTTAGTAGAATAGAAGATAAATATATAATAGTGAAACGTGATGCCGATGTTGATTCAGTTTTAGAAAATTCTAAAACTATTAGTGATTATCTTCTTAGTTATAATGATTTTGCAATAGAAAACGATTTAGTAGAGAAAAAAATATTACTAAAACATATTTATGACTATATAGAGAATAACTCTAAAAAATATAAAGGTATTAATAATAGCTTGTACAAAGATATCAGTTTCATTGTCAATAACTTTCACGTTAGACATGAAAACGAATCTCAAATACAGATAACAAAAAAAGATCTGATAACTGTTTATGATATTTGTTTTAAAATGATGATTCATCTTATTAGAGATTATGAGATAAAAACTTCGTTCTCAGTACTGGAAGATAAGTATAAAAAATAAAACACCCGGTGCTACCAACACCAGGTGCCATGCGGTACTACCAATACCGCAGTATAGAAAAATTATGTCCTCACAAGACGATACTTTTTCTATACCCTATTCTAACAGAAAATAAATTAAAAGGAAAGAGGGTATAAACATGGCAAGAGGAAGAAAGCCTAAAACAGCAACAACGAGAAGATACAAGAACGCCAATGGTCAAGGAACGGTTTATAAGCTGCCTGGTAATCGTAGAAAACCGTGGACCGCAAAGATTACTGATAAATGGGAATTGATTGAGGGAGAGGATGGAAAGCCACATAAACGCCAGATATTCCGTTATCTTGGATACTGGGAGGAAGAAGAGGATGCTAAGTTAGCATTATATAATTATCTTAAAAATCCTTATGAAGAAGATATGTCTAAGGTTACATTCACACAAGTATATGAAATATTATATAAGCGGAGAGAACTTGTCGTTAGCGAAAGCACTAAAAAAAGATATCGTTCGTGTATGAAACACTTGAAACCTCTTCATGACATTCCTATTATGAATATCAAAACAGTTCACCTACAGCATCATTTCGATTATATGAAAAAGAAAGAAGTTGGTTACCCTACCTTAAAAGCTACAAAAGACCTATGTTCCATGATATTTGAAATAGCTATTCAGAACGACATAGTAGATAAAAATTATGCATCCTATATTGACCTTGGTATTAAAGATGATCCTAAACCAAAAAGCATATTCACGGATAATGAAATTGACCTATTATTCAAAAATAAAGATCGTTATGGGGTTGATGTAATATTGGTTTTATTATATTCGGGTATGAGAATACAAGAATTACTGGATGTTAAAACATCGAATGTTGATATAGTGAATTGGACTATGCGTGGTGGAAACAAGACTAAAGCAGGAAGAAACCGTTTAATACCTATTCATACAAAAATCAAACCTATCATAAAAGAAAGATATGATCACGCCATTAAATGTGAAAATGAATATTTGATTACAAATAAGCAGAATGCTCAAATGGAATATCATAATTATTTGAATCGAATATTTCGTCCAATTATGAAGGAGCTTGGTATGAATCACACAATCCATGAAACACGACATACATTCATAACCAAAATGGATAATGCCGATGCGAATAGTACATCATTAAAAAGAATTGTAGGTCATAGCTCTGGCAGGGATGTAACATCGGATGTATACACACACAAAGATGTTGAGCAGTTAAGGAAAGCAATAGAATTGATTGAATAATTTGTAACTTACTTGTAACTTGTGTGTAACTTACTGCACCGATTAAGGGGTTCTAACAAGAAAAGAAAACGCCTATTTCTGGGCGTTTTCTCTATATTATAAGGCTCTTTATTTTTTACCGAGCAGACGGAACATATTCTTTTTATATACCTCCACGCCTGGCTGATTAAATGGATTGATGTCCAGCATATAGCAGGTAATTGCACATGCCTTAAAGAAGAAATAGCACATATAACCGAAGCTTTCCGCACTCATATCATCCAGTGTCAGAATCAGATTCGGTACGCCTCCTGTTTCCTCATGGGCTTCCAGTGTTCCCTGGCACGCCATCTTATTTACCCAGTCTACAGATTTTCCTGCCAGATAGTTCATACCATCCAGATTATCCGCATCTTCCGGAAATGTCAGATCCAGTGCAGGCTTGTCAATTAACAGCAGTGTTTCATACAGAACCTTTTTACCATCCTGTACGAACTGTCCCAGGGAATGCAGATCCGTAGAGAAGTTAGCACTTGTCGGCAGATTTCCCTTGCCTTCTTTTCCTTCACTCTCACCGAACAGCTGCTTCCACCATTCCGCAACCATCGTCATCTGTGTTTCATAGCTTACCAGCATTTCCACATCTTTTCCCTGGTTTTCCAGAATGCGGCGGCATACTGCATATGCATATGCATCATTCTTGTTCAGATCCGGATCCTTTAAATCCTCATATGCTTTTTTCAGACCGCTCATGATTGCATCCGTATCAATACCGGCTACTGCAATCGGGAACAGACCTACCGGTGTGATTACAGAGAAGCGTCCACCGATATCATCCGGAATGACAAAGGTCTCATAGCCTTCCTTATCGGCAATCGTCTTCAGCGTACCTCTTGCCTTGTCCGTAGTCGCAACAATTCTCTTTGCGGCTCCCTCTTTGCCGTATTTTTCTTCCATAAACTGCTTTAACAGACGGAATGCCAATGCTGTTTCTGTTGTTGTACCGGATTTGGAAATAACATTTACTGCCACTTCCTTATCCTTAATGTAGTCCATGACCTGCGCAATGTAGGTGGATGAGAATGTGTTACCAAAGAAAATGATTTCCGGCTTTTTATTGCTGTACATACCGTTGATCATTTCCACAGCAGCTCTGGCTCCCAGATAAGAACCGCCGATACCACAGACCATCAATACATCACATGTTTCACGGATACCAGCCGCAACGCTTTTCAGTCTTGCATATTCTTCCTTGTCATAAGTATTCGGCCATTCCACCCAGCCGACATAATCATTTCCCTTACCGGTCTTGTTGTGGAGATCTTCATGACATTTGGTAACGATGTCCTGATAACTTGAAATGTCTTCTTTCAAAAATGCATGCTTTGTGTCTAATTTCATCATATGCGTTTTCTCCTTTTACTTTGTTGCCTCTTCAATCCACGTATCGAGATGCTCTGCCAGGGAAGCAAACCCAATATTCATCGGCGGCAGCTCATGGATGAATCTGCGTTTTCGCATGGAACGAGCTTTATTTGCTTCTATAGCCTTCAAGGACAGCTTGAAATGCATGCCGTCTTCATCAACATCCAGAATCTTCACCTTTACCCGTTCATTGACCTTGACATACGTGTGTACGTCGCGCACAAAGCGCTCACTGATTTCTGAAATATGAATCAATCCGTTGTGCTTGCTGTCCAGATAAACAAATGCGCCGTAGGGCTTGATTCCGGTAACGACACCTTCCACGACCTCTCCAACCATATAATGCATCCACTCACCTCATTTCATCATGCTTATTATATCATATCTTTTCTGATTTTGTGTTATAATAATATGGCAGAGAGCGCAAAATGCACTCTGAACTATATGAGGTGATACAGACATGAGTTCGATTTACCCCCTGGTGGCTGCCCTTCTGGCAAATGTCATCGCCCAGGTTTTAAAGCCAATCGTGCTTTATTTCCGTACCAAAGAGCTGGATGTGCATCAGTGCATCGCCTGCGGAGGCTTTCCAAGCTCCCATAGCTCCACGGTAACAGCCCTGACGATTGCGATAGGTATGAATGAAGGATTTGATTCCGCCCTGTTCGCAATTACCTGCGTTTTCAGCTTTATTGTGATCTATGATGCCGCTAATGTACGCTATTATGCAGGCAGAAATATACAGCTTACAAAGCAGCTGATCAGCGATCTGGAAACATTGAAGGGACTGAAGTTCAATGATCCGATCTATCATGAGAAGATCAAAAGTGTTCTCGGTCACAAATTTATCGAAATACTTGGAGGTATCCTGCTGGGCATACTGGTGTCCCTGTCCATGTATCAGCTTATCCATTAGAGAAAGAAGGAATAGGATGCAGACAAAGATAGATGAAATCAAGCAGACCATAGAAAAAATACGTCCATACATACAGCGTGACGGCGGTGACGTGGAATTTGTTTCCTTTGAAGACGGCATCGTTGGCGTACGGCTTCTGGGTGCATGCGTCGGCTGCATGTCCATCGACGATACCATACAGGGCGGTATTGAAGCGATCCTGCTGGATGAGGTAGATGGTGTCAGCGGCGTAAGGCTCGTCGAGTAAGCATGAGAAAATCGAAAAACACGTACATGAGAAATCTGCGTACGTGTTTTTTTCTGTTATTTGCTTGTAATGCGGGTGATATTTTTCAACTGTATGGAAATGGTTCCATCCGGCTGGTTTTTAAATTCGACAAAATCACGGGAATTCATATAATCAACCGGTATGATGATTTCAATTCCCTTATCCGTTTTGATCTTTTGAACCTTATCCGAGCGTGCAGGCTTTACATATTCGACCTCGATCGGCTTTTCAACGCCCTGCTTGCGCAGCTCTTCCTTAAAATCGTCCCGGGCAAGCGGTTTTTCTGCGAATAACAACTCAGCGACCTCCCCAATTTCAATCGGTGTCTGCTGCTCGATGTTTTCCTTGATGATGCTTTTCATTTTCGGAACGACTTCCATCTGATTCATATCATATTTCTCACTGATTTCCTCGGTGATTTTTGCCAGGGAGGATACCGCCTCCTTATAAGAAGGCGCTGTCGTACTTTCCAATATGATATCCGCAAAGAAGTTTACCTTTTCCGCTTCTATTTCCACCTTGCTCTCTACACAATGCAGTGCATAATCGCTTAATTCCACAAGAAAGGCCCTGTCGGATTTGACAAGTGAGGAGGACAGCAGTGTACGATAGGGTATGATTTCATTGCGCATGCCGCTTTCCTCCTGTACCAGTGTGTGGGTGATGCCTTCACTGTAGGCATTGTCAATGACCAGCAGATAGCGGCGGCCCTCCTCCATGACCTGTGCAATCAAAAGATCGCTGGGAGTATACAGCGCACAGCGTACCTTAGCGTCAAAAATGTATTGCGCAAGCCGCTCACTGAGCTGTTCAAAGCTGATTTCCTGCAGCTTATAGCTGTCCAGCCAGTGCTTTACCTGACTGCTTTCCTTAAATTTCCCGCTTTTTTTCGATGCGCTGGAAAAGACCTTTGAGGTCTTTGTCTGCATCATTTTTTCAACCTCCGGCTGCAGCTCCTGCATACAGGAGGTACTCATAATACATGTATTCTGTTCACAGTCCAGAACATGGACAATCACCTTTTCAAATTCCGGCATATGCTCCCTCTTTCCTTATAATAGACACCTGATTGGGTGCCTTTGCCTGTTTATGATACCCTATTTTGAGGTCTTTGCATAGTATGTATTGTTTATGATTTTAAAAATCACAAAATGTTCACATGATTTTTTTACAGAGTTGTGCTAAAGTAATGTGGATGTAATGAAAAAAGGTGGTCATGGAATGCAAAAAGCGATTTTTTCCAGAATTGATTTGAATAATGCCGACAATGATCTGGCAGAGGAATACCTGGGATGTATCTCAGATTTACTGCACCTTGACGGTGTGCAGGATTTGAAAGCATTCACACAGCATATGAACACATCAAGATTTCAGCATTCGCTGAATGTCTCCTACTATACATTTCTGATTGCACGCAGATTCCATCTGGATTCCTGCAGTGCGGCAAGAGCCGGTCTGCTGCATGATCTTTATCACTATGACTGGCGTAACCTGGATAAGGAGGATCGCCCGATTGAAGGCAGGCACTGTGCGGTTCATCCGCAAATTGCCCTGGAGAATGCCCGCAAGGCTACCTCTGTCAATGCCATTATCGAGGATGCCATCGTTCATCATATGTGGCCGATGACGCTGCGTTGTCCAAAAACGAAAGAGGGCTGGATTTTACAGGCCGTTGATAAATACTGTGCTATCAGTGAAATTCTGCTGCAGGGTGGAAGAAGGGTGCGGTATTCCAGACTTGCAATTTCATTAGCTGCTATTTTATCGTTCAGTATCCGCTAGTATAAACAGGGATTCCATGAGGAATCCCTGTCTTTTTATTCCAGCAGGTTCATATCCTGCAATTTTTGTTCCATGAAGCTGCGAAAGGCAAATTCCTCTTCCTCCTGCAGACCGACATGATAAATGCGGTCGATATCCTCTCCCTGAAACATATACAGCTCTGACGCATTCAGTACTCCTTCCGGATACAAAACAGCCGCATACTCATACAAGGTATTGGTGTATTGATCCTCCTGGATACGTCCGATAATCATTAGTTTTTTACGCCCCTTCTGCAGGGTGACAACACTGCCTATGGGCAGAATATTTCGTAATGCTTCCTTTTTCATATGTTATACCTTCCTATCAATAATTGATTTTAACCTTAAAACCCAGACCTGCCAGCAGGGATGCCTTACCGCCAAATTCCACTTCCCCTGTTTTACTGGAAAACTCTGCTCCGATGCCTGCTGCCCCCAGCTCACCGGTACCGGTCAGTGTGACATCCACGCCAAACAGAGACAGCTTGCCCTTTACCTTTCCCTGCACTGCCGCAACACCGACTTCCCCCTTTAGCGTGACCTCATCCTTGGAAATAACAGCTTTTGCCTCTCCCTTTGCAACACCGACCCCCACGGATGCCTCTACATCCCCGCTAATAAAGGAGGTGCCGACATGCAGTCCCGCCTTGAGCTGCGCAGCAACAGCTTCTGCCTCGATTGAAAATTCAAGCCTGGGATTCCATGCTTTATCCTCATACAATACAGTCTTCACATCCCCCGATATGTGAGCACTGCCTACAGCGAGGGAACCATTAAGCTGTGCATATTTACTGTCATACCCAACCTGGTAGCGAACAGCATCAAAGCCGGCGAAGATACCGGCACAGATACCGTTTTTTGCATAATCAATCAGGGTTCTGCCGTTTCCAAAGGTGGTATGCGTGCGATGGGACAGCTTTCCGATATCCGCTTTTGTATACCAGTGGTTTTGCCATTCACTGTCACTGGATGGAGCGATACTGCGCAGCTGGGCTGCCTGCTTCAGTAAGGACTGCTCTGCATGCTCATACTGCCTGATGGAATCATGATAAAAAGCCTGCAGCTGATAAAGCTGCTGTTGAAGCTGCTGCTGTAAGCTTTGCAGACGAAGAATCTCGGGAGTCTTTCCCAGTACTGTCTGCAGCCGGGATAAGGGCGTAATCAGCCTGCTGCTCTGCTTCCATGACGCTGTGCTGCTTTGCTGGAGCTGCTGCAGCTTTCCAGTATGTATGTTTATCATACGGAATGACCCTTATATCAGATCATCCGCAGCCGTTCACATAGTACAATCTGCTCCTGTATATTGTTCAGGACATTACGGTACTGTCGCTGAATATAGGGAAGCTCTGCCGCTTGAGCTGCAGCTGCAAGCATGACATTTTGCTGCTTCAGCTGTGCTTTAAGGGAATATAGCTGCTGCTGATAGCTGCCTGCCGTGGTCTGGATGAATGCTTTAGAAGCCTTCGGCACTGGCATTCAGCTGTGCCTCCATGCTTTGATAGGTAGATACCGTCTGATCAAGGAATTTTGCATAGGATTCGACAATCGACCGATAATTGTCAAAAACCGGCAGCATTCCATGAAAGCGGGATCGTATCTTTTCCGAAGCCGGAGACTGCCAGTAAGCAGCTAGCTGATTCATAGATGTACTGATCTCCTGAAGACAGGCATTCAGCTGTTGATTTTGTGTACGTATACTGGCCGCGGTCTGTGTGACCTGTGCCAGAGTGATTTGCAACTGATCCATACGATACCTCCTAGTTTACCAGACGGCGGGCCATCTGTGCGCGCTCATCCTGTGTCTGACGATAGGTCTTTGCACTCAGCTTTAAAAAGGCTGCGTATTCACGCATGAGTGCAGCCATTTGCTGAAAGTCTTTTTCAAAGCCCTGAATCTGTGATACAAAGGCCTGATTATCCTTTCCCTGCCAGCCGCTGCCCATCGCTGCCACCTCCTGAAAGAGACGGCGATAATTTTTCTCATACGACAGCGTCTGCTGATCAATCTGTCCTGCGGCAGTATCCAGTCTAGCCGGATCCACCTGTATTTTAATACTCATATACCCTCCTTCTGCGCCATGCGCTTGTAAGCAGTTGAAGCAAAATGCTTTTCATCCTGCTATAAAAGAACGATGCGTTCCCCGTTGCGGATGCCTGCTTCCTGTACTGTTAATTGAAAATCCGGCAGGATGTCCTGCAGCTCCAGATACCAGCAGCAGCCCGCAAGACTGTTTTCCTTTAGACCCCAGGTCTGTTCCAGCAGCTGTGCAACATAGATATGCAGGGAGCGCAGCTGTGCCTGAACAGGAAGCAGTATCTCCAGGTATTTCCCTGCCGCTGGTACATACACCTCCACCAGTACTCTTTCATCCATTTTCTTCGACCTCCCATAATTGAAGTATTGTGCATGCATCCTCCTCCCAGTAATAAGCCTCATTGCTTTTCAGAATGCGATCCAGCGGGGCATTCTTTTTCAATGCATAGGAATGCTCCTGAAAACCTTTCCCCATCCATAACACATCTGCTTCCAGCCAGATCGGCGCATACCATTCCCACAGGGGATAGGCACTCAGATGCGGCATGGTTTCCAGAAAAATATGGTGCAGATTGGTACGCTGCAGCAGCTTTTTCATCAAATCTGCTTCAATATCCAGCTCATCGAGCTGATGCCATATCACAAACTGCTCCTGCTCTGTTTCCAGCAGGGATAACAGGGCTTTTAAGGATTCCGGCTTTTGATTGGCAAATTCATGTCTGCTGTAAATATGTACGTTTCCGGATATCATCAGCTGCTTTACAAACAGCTTTATAAAGCTATCACAGAAGCGATAGGCTGCCAGAAGAAACAAAGCGCGTCCCTTCGGATAGCGGTGATAAATCTCCTCCTTGCTTTTGCTGTCAAGTCCCAGAAAGCTTCCCTGCTTCGCCTTTATGCCATGCGCCACATGGGCTGGCAGTAAGGGAATGCAGTACGGTGGAGGAGTCGGTGCTGTAGAAGCCTGCATCCATGCCGCCTCTTGATAGACTGCAACCTGAAACATACAAACCTCTTCCTTGTATTTCAACAATCCGCAGCCAGGCTGTTTAAGAGGCACACAGGACAGCTCATGCTGGAAAATATAGCTGTAATCCTCCTGCTGCAGGCATTGCAACAGATACCAGTCCTCAATACAGGCCTGCACACGCATCGGAAGCTGATGCAGAGCGGAGGTCGTTATACAGAAAATAATTCCGTATTTCTTCCCCTCACGAAGCACATACAATAGCTCCTCCTCATATTCGCCATACAGCTCATGAAACACCTCATAGTTATGTAAAATACAAAGTACACTGCGTGTATCACTATGCCTTGTGCGCTGCCGTATCATCCTTTTCATAAAGCTGAGAAAGCTGATGATACGCTCCGCATCCTCTCTTTGAAATACAGCTGCAACATGCTCATAAGCAGCATACTTTTTAAACAGCGGCTTATCAAAATCAAACAGATACAGCATACAGGCCGCATGAAGCAGGCAGCCCTGCAGCAGTGTTTCCACAAACATTGCCTTTCCACTGCCAACCATTCCGCATAGTGCAAAATTTCGCCCGCTCTTTAATGAAAGATAAAAGGGAAGCTGCTGCTGATGTGCTATATCATCAATCAATCCTATCACCAGTTTTTCTTTATCCGCTTTCAAGGCTTCCTGACGCAAATCCTTGTTCAGCGGCGGCATCCACAAAGCTGCGGCAGGCTCCACCTGCATTCCGCGCAAAGCATCACAAATTGCCTCAAGCTCCGTTTGTTCCACCACCTTCATTGCTGTTTTTGCATGCTGCAGAATACCGTCCTGATCAATATAGGAAAGCTGCTTTATGGATGTATGTCTGTTTTCCGGATCATAGGGAGCCTGCGTCCATGCACTTTGTCCCTGTAAAAACAGCTCGTCCTGCCCCACCTGCAGCAGAAACTGTCCAGGCTGCTGTAAATGAACGGCATCCTCCTTTTTCAGCATATCCATACTGTCATTGCGATCGGCAACCTTCAGGCAGAGATGAAAGCGGGCATTGCTCCAAATCTGCTCATCCACCACACCAAAGGGCTTCTGTGTAGCAAGCAGCAGATGGATTCCCAGACTTCTTCCGATGCGGGCACACTGGCGAAGATGATCAAGGACTGCCGGAAATAGCTGCTTCAGCTCCGCAAATTCATCCACAGCGATAAACAGATGCGGCATTGCCGCTAACGCTGTATCCTGCTTTCGCAGCCGCATATACTTGTCGATATCCATACCGCTGATATGCATACGTTCTCCGGTATCTGCCAAAAGCCGCTGTCTGCGGGTAAGCTCGCCTTCGATCGCACACAGACAGCGCATCAGGATTCCTTTATCCAGATTGGTGATGATCCCAGCAGTATGGGGCAGCGCTGCCAGTGCATTTGCCATGGTCCCTCCTTTGAAATCAATTAACAAAAAGCTCACATCCTCACAGGAATACGTGACAGCCAGAGACAGCAGATAGGTCAAAAGGCATTCACTTTTCCCCGAGCCGGTCATGCCGGCAAGCAGACCATGAGGACCGTGACTATGCTCATGCGCATCCAGGCAAATCTCTTTTCCATCCACTGTACGTCCGATCCGCGTCGATAAGCTTCCTGCAGCATCATGCAGCCTCCAGCGGGATGCGATGGATAGCTCCTCCACACTTCGACAATGGAAAAGCTCCAGAAAGCCAAGTGTTTTTTCTTCCATTGCATATGCCTGTGCAGGAAGCTGTGCACAGCATTGAAGAAAGGCTCTGCGGCGCAGCCTTGCAGGACACACATCCAGTGTAAAGGAAGCAGCCTGCTTCTCCCAGTTCACCCTGTTATCCGCCACCTGCAGCCGGATATCCGCGGCAGTATGCAAGGAGTCGCTCCAACGAAGGATATGCAGCTTTTCATGCGATTTCAGCTTCATGCTGTCTGCAAGTCCGGGCTCCAGCAGGAATACCAGAACAGCCTTAACCGAGGTATCCTCCAATAGCTGCTCTATCAGCAAACCACAGCGTCTTGCACTTTGCACATCCCATGCTAACAGACGCTGTTCCCTGACAAACAAATGCGGCAGACAAAACAGCTTTTCTTTTGACAGCAGTTCCCGCTCAGCCGCAATACAGATACGAAATTCCTGTGCTGTATGGCCAACTACAAGCTGAAATAGAATGCTCAGCAGCCAGTCAATGCTGATTGCCCGCTCTGCCTGTAAGCATAAGGAATGACACCTGCTTATATCCGCAACAACCGGTACCTCCTCCAGCTGATAATCCATATGCTGCAGCGCCTGCAGCTTATCTAACAATACATCCTGCGCCATAGAGGAAACCGGCGGTATTTGCAGTTGAATCTGTGCCTGACGCTGCCCCTGACCGAGAACAATATGCCCCCAGCCCTCCTTATCGCAGGGATACAAACGGTGCGGCTTCCCAGCCAGATAAGTCTCGCATTGTATGGCAGTTAAGGGATACCATTGCCGCAAATATGCCGTTTCCTCTTTCCTAGACTCCTGTATGCGCTGCTTCAGCTCCAGCAGATAACAGGAATATACATAACGGCGCTTTTCTTCCTTTTTGCGTTGCTGCTTACGCTCGTAACGCTTTGACAATACCGGCCACAAAATCGTCCCCAGAGCCATACTGACCGACATCAGAAGCGTGGGAATCACTGATAACAGATCCTGCTTGCGTTCAGCTGCCAGCCAGAAGGAAAATATACCCATAGCAGTCGATGACAAGCCCATCGTTATTGATGGCCCCAGTACAAAAACAGCAGGCAGATTTTCCTGTGAAGCCTTTGCTAAAGGCAGCTCAGCTTCAAGCATCAGTGACGGATACGGTGGCTGTTCAAGATATAACGCCGGGCTTATAACAGGCTCCTCTTGCGTATGCTGTTCAAATCCACACGCAGCAAGCTTTGTTGTTGCCTTACCATAAGGCAGAAACACGCAGTTATTCCCCATGATAAAGGACAAAGTTCCCAGACAGATCACATCCTGTGGCTGAACGAGGGCACTTTGTATGCGGCGCCCGTTTACATAACAGCCGTTGGTACTGTCATGATCCAGCAGCTCCCATCCCTGATCACACTTTCGCAACAAGGCATGCTCCATGGAAACGCCTGCATCACAAAGACAGATATCCTGTGCAGCAGAGCGTCCGATACCAATCTCATCCCGCGTTAGGGCATATCCCTCAAACTGCAAAGCAGCCTTCAAGCACTCCTCCACATGAAACCGCACAGGAGCTTTTTCGATGAAGAATACTGAAGAAATACCCGGCTCTATCGCTTTTTGATGCAGACGATACAGCACAGAGGAAGCATTACTTACAGAAAACCGCCATCCATTCATCTGCCATACCGCCTGTACCTTTATCTCGTTATGCTGGTAAAGAAGCACTGCCTCCTGCTGCCGCGCTGTCAACAGAAACTGCTGAATTCTCTCCTTCTGTAATACGCTGATTCTCACGCTATGCATAATTGTCTCAATTCCTCTACAATTTCCTGCATACTGGAACAACGCTGCTTTTTATCCAGTGCACAGCAGCGCAGAAACAACGCATCCACAGCATCCCCGCAAGCATTATCCTCCGGAAAGCAGCCATGACGCAGGACATAACACGTTCTGCCATAGCTGTAAATATCACTTTGCTCATCACAGCTTTTTGTACCTGCTTCAATCGGAGAATAGCCGGGGAGAAGCCGCAGCCACAGGATCACGTTCCTGCAGAAAGCGGCTAGTCGCAAAATCCAGCAGATAAACACTGCCCTTCCAATACAGCAGATTCGCAGGCTTTATATCCAGATGTATAATCTGCTGTTCATGCAAATCCCGCAAAAGCTTTGCAAGCTGTATACACCAGGATAAACGCTGTGCCTCCTCTGTACAGCCCTGCAGCTTTGACAGAGGGCTTCCGGGAATATATTCCATCAGAATACAGCGCATGGACGCTTCTTCAAACGCAGAAATCAGATGCGGAATCTTGGGATGCTGCAGCCACCCCAGCATACATACCTCACGCTGATAAATCGTATGCAGATAAGCATCCGAAAATCTGGGATGATGAGACAGGATACGCTTCCATGCATACAGCTGCAAGGTCACAATGTCCTGTACAAGAAACACCTCGCTGATAACACCCCGATACAAGCAGGCGCACATTCGATAGCGCAAATTCATGCTGCCTCCTCCTTCTGCCAGCGAAACTGCACATTCGCAAAACGAATTACATCCTGATCCTTCAGCTCACATGCCTCCACACGCTCTCCGTTCAAAAAGGTACCGTTTGCACTTTCGCAATCCTTCAAAATCCCCTGTTCAATAACTGCATGGTGCTGTGAAACCGTCCTGCCGGAAAGCACCAGATCGTTATCCTTCGCGCGTCCGATGGTAAATTGTTCCTTATCCACCCGAATTGTATTCCATGTTTTCAAATCGACTAGACAGCAGCAGTCCTGTGCAAGCAGCTCCTGCGTGGGGCTTGCAATATCCTGCTGTGTTTCATATAAAGCCGTTTCCTCCGCAACTGCACATTCCGGTACACGAAAGCTTCTTGCCGCAGGCAGATCACGTACCTGAAAGGCTTCCTCCCTCGTGATATGAAACAGCTTCTCCAGAAAGCCGGGCGGCTTTGCCTGACGCATCTGCAAATCATGCAGTCCCTGTAAAACAAGAGGCAGCGTCAGCTCCTCATTACGCATACAACAGCTAAGATAGCCCAGCGCCGCATAATCCTGTGTTACGCGAATCTGTTCCTGCAGCTTCTGTAAAAACTGCTTTAGCTCCTCCTTTTGAAACAACCAGTTATCCACGACCAGTGGAAGAACAAGAAAACGCAGCCGTCCGCCGTCATAGCTGAGAAACACATGCTCCAGCTTCATAGATACCGGCTTTCCTGCATTGACCTTTACCATATCCTCTAAAACATAAATCAGAAACGGCACCAGCTCATTCTCCTCAAAGATATGCGATTGCAGATATTCCTGCAGCGTGAGATAGCCCTTGGTATCATAGTATAATCTGGTCTTACTGCGCGGATCACGCACACACAGCAAACAGCGCTCATCCTTATGTATCTGCTGAAAGATATATTCATCAAAATCCTTAGCCCGTTTCAATACCACCTCCAGAAAGCCATCCTCTCTTACTTCCATGTGCTTCAATAAAGCATCCATTCTTATCACCTCATCTGCTATTTACACTAGTAAATACGTAAAAAAAACATGAAACTCCTAAAAATTTCATGATTTCACATTTTTTCACATATTTCGAATGGTATAATAGAGTGCTGTAAAGGAGATGTTTTATGCATCGTTATCAAAAGCTGTCGATTGTCGCGCTATGGCTGATCAACCTCAATACACTATGGTTTGTCCGGCCGTTATCGCAAAACCTGTCACATCTGGGAAATGCCCTGCATATGCGCTGGTATCTGGTCTTATGGGCAGCCAGTGCCGCACTGTATTTTTTTATTTATACCAGACGCTGGATGCATAACATCGGCTATCACAGCGTACCCACAAAGCTGTTACTGACCCTATGCTGTCTGGGAATGGTGATATCCGTGCTGCTTCCCTATGCTCCCTATGAATATGCAGAGCTATCCAAATGGCATACCCGTCTTGCCATGGGCTCCACAATCGTCTATGTGCTTATCATTTGCCATATCCTGACCTACCTGTTTACGATGAACCTAACCGCTTTTCAGAAAGCCGTAAGACCCTATGCCCTGCTCGTTGTTTTTGAATTGCTGCTGTATCTGTTAAACGGAGGTGTATCCACCCTGCTGGAAATTTTCTTTCCAATGGCTATGTCCGTTTATCTATACGCCTGCCTGCACAAGCAACACTAACGTCATAATAGATACATATAAAAAGAACATGCTTGCCGCGTAGCTTCAGGCAATGACATGTTCTTTTTTCGTATGCTTTTTTCTAATCCTGATACAATTCCTTACCGCGAGGATCGCGCAGCA
Organism: Erysipelotrichaceae bacterium 66202529; assembly: GCA_017161075.1. Classification (NCBI taxonomy): domain Bacteria; kingdom Bacillati; phylum Bacillota; class Erysipelotrichia; order Erysipelotrichales; family Erysipelotrichaceae; species Erysipelotrichaceae bacterium 66202529. The sequence continues at coordinate 2,842,120 of CP046174.1, forward strand.
CACACCGCCTGCCATCCTGTATCGTTATGTATACATACAGCGGCTGATTGCGATGCTCCTCATCCAGCTCCTTATGAAAAATATATTTCGTTTCTTCATCCTCTTTGAAAAAGAAAGCCAGATCCTGCGCCTGTGCCATACTGAAATCATAAATAAATTCCAGCTGATGCTGATGCGGCGGCACCTTTTTCACCATATACTGCTTTGCACTTCCCGGATATAGAAAGCACAGATCCTTAATCGTATTCGCTGTCTGATTACGGATATAAATGTTCTTCCCCTGCAGCTTCATAGCTACTTCCCTGTAAACTGCGGCAGATATTCCTTGTGTGCCTCAATCAGTTCATCCACTACGATATTTGCCAGCTTATCACTCGGACACAGAGGATTCATATTCAAAGCCGTAACTGCCAAATCACGGTTTCCCGTAACCGCAGCCTCTACAACCATCCGCTCAAATGCCTTGATATTATGAATGGTTCCGGAAATTGTAGGCTTCATCTCTCCGGTAGCCAACGGCTTTGGCCCGTCGGCCGTAATCATGCACGCAACCTCGACGGCACTTTCATCCGGCAGATTGCTGATACAGCCGTTATTCTGCACATCCACGTACTGAATATCGCGTTTATCCGTATAAATAGATGCAATCAGATTGCACGCTGCATCACTGTATTTTGCGCCCCCGCGCATTTCCAGCTGTTTCGGCTTAACATCCAGATGCTCGTCCTTATACAGCTCAAATAATTCTTCTTCCACATGCGAAACGACCTCCGCACGCACCTTACCTTGCGCAAACTGCTCCTGTTCTTCCTCCAGCTGTTCCTTGGTGAAGAAGTAATAATTATGATACGGGCATGGAATAGCATGCAGGCCACGGATAAAGGCAGGAGAATACGGCAGGGATATGAAATTCTTCATCGCCAGCACATCCTCTGGTTTTACATTTGCATAGCGCTCCACAACCTCATCCATGACGCTTATACCGTCCAGGAAAACATCCGTCGCAAAGATATGATGGTTGACGCCCTGCAGCTGCATGGTAACCCGGTTTTCCTCCACTCCGAGAATATTGGCAATACCGGCAACCATATTCACAGGAACATTGCACAGACCAATGACCTTTTTGAAATTTGTATAGCGAAGTACAGCCTCGGTTACCATACCTGCCGGATTTGTGAAGTTGATCATCCATGCATTCGGACAAAGCTGTTGCATATCCTTAACGATATCCAGAATGACAGGAATGGTACGGAATGCCTTAAACATCCCTCCGGCACCATTGGTTTCCTGTCCAATCATCCCATGGGACAACGGAATCCGTTCATCCAGAACACGGGCAGGCAGGCGTCCGATCCGCATCTGTGTCGTTACGAAATCCGCATCCTTCAATGCTTCTTTTCGATCATAGGAAAGAATCACCTTCATCGGTAATCCCGCCTTCTTTACCATGCGCTGAGCAAGAGCACCGACGATTTCCAGCTTTTCTCGTCCTTCTTCGATATCGACCAGCCATAATTCACTGACTGGAAGTTCGTCGTAACGTCGAATAAATCCTTCAACAAGCTCGGGCGTATAAGAGGAGCCGCCTCCTATCGTCACGATTTTTACACGATCTTTTTTCATCTCGTCCTCCTTAGTGGTATATACCACTGCAAAAGCATTATACCATGACTTACTTTATCCGTAAATAAGAAAAGATACCGTTTTCATTTCTATTATAGAAAAGAGAATGTCAGAAGCAACATTCTCCGTAAGCTCATTCTTTTTTCATTATTTCTTAACGAAACGTTTTCTCATAAAGGCACCCACACTAGCAGCAAACAGCATGAACATTGTCCATATACCTTTAGCTGTAGTATCCCCTGTAGGCACCGTTTCCGGATTTGCATTGTTAAGGGTATCCTTTTTATCTGATTCATTTTTTCCTGCTTCTTTTTGTGTATCAGAAGAATCCATCTGCATATCCTTATCTTTTTTTTCATTCGTATATGCTTGAACAACCGTTCCTGTATAGTTGCCCTTAAACGTGATCGTAACGACCACCTTATTTCCATCCTGGATTTGTGTTACGTCATAATCCGTACCCTGTACCAGAACCTTATCGCCGTCTTTGATTACCAAATCATCCAGCCTCGTATCAGTACTCATTTCTGGTACTTTTATCTGATTGTCTGTTTCTGCACTCTTTGGCTCTATCACAAAGGAAACAACTTCACTTTCTGCACCCTCATAATTGTCTGTGCCATCCACAACAGCCTTCACATACCAAGTGCCGGCAGCAGTTGGAACGGTATCTGTGTACGTTCCAGCCATTCTGTCACTGTACAGGAAGCGTGGCTGCCCGAAGCGGAATCCTGCACGGACAGCAGAAGGTGCTGCACCATATATCCAGCCCTCTAATGAAATCGGCGCTGCTTGTTCATTCTTTGCCTTTGTTACGGTTACTGTGACTTTGATATCTGTCACGGGCTTGTAATTATCATTCTCCGGCGTATAAGTCAACGTAAATTCATTTATACCTGCATTGCCAACATCTAGCGTCTGATCCGTCCATGCAAAACCAGTCGGTAGTGTGATATCTTTAAGGCTTTGTCCATAGACAGCCTGCAAATCCTTTGGAGCAGTATAGCTCGTTTCAGCCTGTGAAATGGTAAATTCCTTTGTAGCAGCTGCACTCTTATAATTGTCATCTGCCGCAACAGTTGCTGTGACACGGTAAATTCCCGCATTCATTGGTGCTGCCGTAATGTTTTCCCAATTACCACGATTATTTTTCTTCTCCCAAGCATAGGTTACTGCACCTGTACTTCCTGTTTTGCTGACTGTTGGTGTATCATTAACAGCACTTCCGTCAAAGTCCTTATTTAAACTTTCTGTAACAGAAATCGTGCTGTCTGCCTTGGAAATGGTAAATTCAACCGGAGAGGAATCCGCTGCCTGATAGTTATTATCTGCCGCCAAATGGGCAGTTACCTGATATGTTCCAACTGCGATTGGTGCTGTCGTGAGATCTTCCCATGTTGAAGCATTGAGCTTCTTTTTCCATGTATAGGTCACTGCACCTGTACTTCCTGTTTTGCTGATGCTTGGCGTCACAGCTGCTCCATCATATCCCTTACTTAAATCATCTGATGTAGAAGTAATTGAAATGCTGCTGGGCTCTAACATATTCAGATATAGCTTCGCACTCAAGGTTTTTGCATTCCCATTCTTATCCATTCCACAATCATACGTATATTGAATCGGTGTACCTTTCACATATCCCCCAACGATACCTGTACCATCATCATATGCAGTAGCACCGCTGGTAATGTTTACCTTGGTGGAATCAATTCCCGGAAATGCTTCATTCAGATTAAAGGTATCGCCACTGACATTGATTGTTATTGAAGCTTCCTCAGTAGGAATATCTACTGAGGTAAGTGCTGTATCGGTGGGAAGATTCAGATATGCTAATGGAATATAAACACAATACAATGTAGTTAACTGTTTATTATTGGAAAGATCAAGTCCTGTAAGCTTTGTTTGCTGACAATACAATGATTGTAAAGCGGTATTTTGACTGAGATCCAGTTTTGTAAGAAATGTCTGTTGACAGGACAATGTAATTAAGTTTGTATTCTGACTGAGATCCAGTGTTTCTATCCGCGTACCCTGGAAATCTAAAGATGTCAATAAAGGATTACCGGTCACATCCAGCTCTTTAATACCTGTGCCGAAACAGTCTAAAGTTTCCAGAGCATCCGCTCCATACACATTTAAAGAAGCCAAAGCAGAGTTACCCCCACATGCCAATTCTTTTAACTTTTTGTTCTGACTGACATCTAACGCTTTGATCTTCGTATAAGAACAATTTAAAACTGTCAAGGAAGCCTTGGCACTGATATCCAGTGCTTCAATGCTTGTCTGTTGAAAAGCTAAGGTTTCCAAAGCATTCGCATTCTCGATATTCAAGGTCTGTAATGCTTTATTATTACCGCAATCCAAGGTTTTTAAATTCGGATGCTGACTGACATCCAGTGTAGTGATTGCTGTTTGGGTACATTCTAATGTTTCCAAAGAACTGACTCCCTCAATATTTAAGGCTGTCAAAGATTTACACTTCGTACAATCCAAGGAGGTTAAGGCTGTATGATTACTGACATCAAGCTCTGAGATGGAAGTATAAGAACAGCTCAACATTGTCAATGCAGGATTGTGACTGACATCCAGTGCAGTGATTCCTGTTTGGCTACAATCTAAGATTTCCAGAGCATCTGCCCCCTGTACATTTAAAGCTGTCAAAGCAGAGCTATTTCTGCAGTCCAATTTTTTTAACTGTTTATTCTGACTGACATCCAGACGTTCCAGCCCTGTTGCGTGAATATTTATACTTACCAAATTAGGGAAAAGCTCAATTCCTGTCAAGCTTTTTAAATCTGGATCACTTGAAATAGATACAGATGTTATCCTTGCAATTTCTGTTGCGGATAAGACGTTATCCTTGTTTGTATCAAATTGTTTTGCTACATATGCGCTGAATACATCATCAGGAAAATTCGTCTGATCGATTGCGACATCACCTGTATCCGCATACGTTGTCGGTATTTCATTGGTTTGTATGCTTTGTGCTACAGATTCTATCAATACATCCGGTTTTGCTGTTTCAATGTCCGATAATTCTTGTTCCTTATGCTCTGTTTCTATTGTGATTGGCAATAATACTTCTACATAATGCTCTTCTGCATGATAGCTTTTTACATTAGTATAATCATATGATTCATCGTCTACTGCAAAGCGCGCCGCATAGTCCTTCCTATTTTCTGAAAGGATTGCTGTTTCATCCTCCCATGTCCAGTTTTCCGGCAGTTTTATCTCCTTTAGCGGTGTGCCAGCTTTTGCTTTTAAATCTTGCGGAGGGATGATTTCCGGTGCCTCTTTCCTTTCGTATGATTGGCTGCTTTCCTCATGTACGACATCCTGCGCATTTATAACAATCGGATTCATCATTGTAGAGACACTCAATACCGTAGCCACTGCCACCACGGCAGTTTGTTTTTTCTTATTACTCATCATCCTATTTCCTCTCTTTCCCATATGATGAAATGCTTTTTTCTTTCTTCATATCTCCTTAGGTATACGTTTTGGGATAGCCGTTTTTTATATCAAAATGCTATCTTTTTTTGTGTTTTTACGATATTTTCTTCGATTTCTTCCCTTTTTTTCTCTATCTCTGAACGTATACTTATACATATAAAACCCATCCATATCCCTATCCGATAGAAGCAGGCTCACTCATATAACACCCTTTTCATAAACGGATCAGCATATGCAGATCGGAGACTATGCTCTATAAAGAGTCTATCATTATTATCCGTTGCTCCTCAATTCCGTTATGTCCGCTGACGCTACATTTTCTATTATTAGCAGGTATTTGCTATGTTTAACATAACAAAAAAAGACTATAGATGTTTTCATCCATAATCCTTCTTGAATCTTCTGTTTTTGTGATTCTATTATGACACCCTTACTTTACCATTTTTTCAAAGGCATCCTTGGCTGCCATCTGCTCTGCACGCTTCTTGGAGAAGCCCTTTCCACGTCCCAGATTGATATCATCCAGCATAACGATAACCTCGAACTCCGGCTTATTGCTCGGCCCGGAAACATTGACGGTTTCATAATGTACCGTTTTACGGGAATCCGATTGTATGTATTCCTGCAGCTTTGTCTTATAATCAATCACCTTTTCACTTTTCGGACGGCTGATGGCAGGTGTTACCACAGCTGACAGAATAATGTCGATTGCAGCCATACCCTGATCCAGAAATACAGCACCGAGCAGTGCCTCAAACATATCGGCAAGGATGGAATCCCGCTGTCTTCCGCCGGTTTTTTCTTCACCGACACCAAGCATCAGATATTTTCCCAGTCCAAGCTGACGGTTATACTCCGCCAGTGCCTCCTCACAAACCAGCTGCGCACGCAGTGTCGTCATTTGTCCTTCACTCAGCTCCGGCTCCAGCAGAAACAGCTTCTTTGTCGTCCACAGCTGCAGCACAGCATCTCCCATAAATTCCAGACGCTCATTATCATGCGCATAAGACTTATGTTCATTCACATAAGAGGAATGCACCAGTGCCTGTGTAATCAGTGTTTTATCAGAATAGGCGATATTCCTATCCTTTAACCATTCAAATATTGTATCCATTCCGTATAATCTCCTCTTGTTTTCCTGTATATTATACCACTAATCCAGATATGTGGCACTCCCAACTGTCTGCTCCACATACTTTTTTATTTCTTCATAGCCTGCAGCCTCCAGCTGCGTAAGAATTTCAGCAGCATCCTCACGCGCCACCTCCAGAATATTGGCATCCTGAATCACATCGCCCAGAATAAAGCCGGGAACACCACTCTGTCTGGTACCAAGGATGTCTCCTGGCCCACGTAGCTGCAAATCTGCCCGGGCAATCGCAAAGCCGTCTCTTGTCTGTTCACAGATTTTCAACCGCTGCAGGGAATCCGGATCCTTCGTATTGCTTAACAGATAACAATACCCCGGCCGTGTTCCTCTGCCGACCCGTCCTCGTAGCTGATGAATCTGCGACAGGCCGAAACGATGCGCATCATAAATCACCATGATATTGGCATACTTTACATCCACCCCGACCTCAATCACCGTTGTGGATACGAGAATGTCGATTTCCTTTTGAAGGAAACGTTCCATGACATCATCCTTTTGCTGTGCATTCATTTTCCCGTGTAACAGGGCGATACGGTACCGCCGCCCTAAAGAAGTACGCATTCCTTCATATATATCTGTGGCGTTGCGAATATCTATATCCTCATTTTTTTCGATGGCAGGACAGACCACATAGCACTGATCTCCCTCATCTATTTTTTCCAGTACATCCTCCAGAATCGGCCCCATGGAACGGCTGGAAACCAGCTTTGTCGTTACCTCACAACGCCCCTTAGGGAGCTCCTGTATTGTGGAAACATCCATATCCCCATACAACGAAATCGCCAGTGTCCGGGGAATCGGTGTCGCACTCATCAGTAGGAAATCAACCTTTTCTCCCTTTTCCAGCATTCGCTTACGCTGTGCAACTCCAAAGCGGTGCTGCTCATCCGCTACTACCATTCCTAAATCATAATACTCCACATCATCCTGAAACAGGGCATGCGTACCGACAAGTATATCAATTTCATTATTTTTCAGCCGCTGGAGCACATCCTTTTTCTGTGCCGGCTTTAAACTGGAATACAGCACCTCCACAGTGATATCAAAATCCGCAAACAGCTTTTTTAGATTTTGCATATGCTGCTTTGCCAGAATCTCCGTAGGTGCCAAAAATACCGCTTGCTTATGTGCAAGTACGCAGGCATACAGTCCAAAGGCAGCCACCATTGTTTTTCCGCAGCCGACATCTCCCTGTACCATACGATACATCACCTTATCACTCGCTAAATCATGCAGGATTTCCTCAATCACCTTATTCTGATCATCCGTCAAGGAGAAATTCAGCGAATGCTTCAAATCCATAACATCCTCCATCAGAAACTGCTTGGCACTTCCCTTCACCATGGAGGTATCCCGGGCTTTCATCGCCTGCATGCTCAGCTGGAATTTTAAAAATTCCTCATATTTCAGATGCCGCAGACTCTGCTTCACCGCCTCCATACTGACGGGATGATGAATAAAGTATAATGCCTGTCTGCGGGGAATCAGACGATATTTCTCCAGATATGGACTGGGAATCACATCCGACAGAGCATCCTGCAAAGCCTGCCATGCCTTATCAATATAGCGGACAAGCTCCTTTTGCGTAATACCCTCACGAACATTATATACCGGATGGATTCCCAGTTGCTCCTTCATCGGCTTAAAATTATACTGCAAAGCGGTAACACGGCAGCCCCCATCGTATTTACCAATAATCGTTATCACTTTTCCCACAGTGAAAGCAGAAACCCACGGACGGTTAAATAGAGAAATATCAAATTCCTCATCCTCCATAGTCACCTTGAAGCGGGTTACACTCTGCTTTCCCTTAAAGCGGATTACACGTGCCCTTGTTGTTATGACAGCTTCAAAAATAACCTTATCCTCTTTTTCCCAGGTATCCCGCGGCTTCGCTTCCAGATTCTCATAACGAAACGGATAACAGGTCAACAGATCCTCTGCCTTTTCAATCTGCATGCTATTGAGAACCTCTGCTTTTTTTTCTGATATTCGCAATGCTTTTAATTCCATGATCACGCATCCTTTTCGCAGTTTATTATACCATGAAATACTCCATCTTTTTGCAGGAAAGCAAAAAGGATGCACAAATTCCCTGTCCAAAAGGGAAAAGACATCCCTATAAGAAAGCTAACATAGCAGTTACTGTAAATGAAACGCCTTGATACAGAAGCTGCGAAGAAAAGCATAATCATGAAGCTGCTGTGCATCCTCCTTTGGTTCACTGTTTTCTCGGCTTACATCATCCCCATCCTTTTCCAGATCATGAAAATATTTCATTGACCTTGCGTCAATGGATATGGAATCCAGCGGCCAGCCGGGGGTACGTAATTCATGCGGTTTATCACATAGATAAAATGCAAAGGCTCGTGCGGTTTCCTTGTTATCCATATACGTATATATATGCTTTTCATCATACACCACACAGCAGCCATTGCGGTATGCCGCCAGAAGACGTCCTTCAAACTGTGATGCGAGCTTGCTATAGTAGGCAATCATCTCCTCATCGCTCAGCGTTTTGCCATCTACCCGGCGCACATGTGTTTTCGGCTGGCGTATGTCTTCATCATCCAGATCAAGAAAATACAGACCACTGTCAAAGGCAACTGTTGGTATATGAGAAGCACGATAATAAACAAGCGCCTTAATTTTTGCATTTTCAATCGGTGTCTTTCCATTCTCATTGATCTGCACCTGCAGACCAAGATCACCCGGTGTCAGAATGTTCACAGCATACCCCTTCAGATAGCTTTCCACAGACAGCACCTTATTGCGGTTTGTCGTTCCTACAAGAATATCCATCATGCATCCAGCTTTTTTATCAGCTTGCCACAGCATGCCTTGAATTTCTTTCCACTTCCGCATGGACAGGGCTTATTCGGCTTCGCATCCTGATAAGCCTCCCTTGGCAGCGGCAGGATTGATGCTTGCATACGTTTTAGCGCTGCTCGCTTTTTCCCATATTGCGCCTTCCATTCTCTATAGCTTGCATCATCCTTAGTTAATTGCGCAATCTCCTGTGCTATTTCCAGGAAAAGATCAGTATATTCGATATCTTCCAGCTGCAGTCCCTGTGCAATGATTGTGTTGCAAGTAGCATATTCCTTCCATTCCAGATTTTGCAAGAGCCATCCATAAACCAGATTGGCATCCATAGGAGAGTGCTGTATCATGCTTTCGAAGCAATGGCTGCAAGCTGCTCTGTTTTGGGCTCTGGCGAACATTTCTGCATAAGCACGCTCATAATTTCCTTTTGTCAGCTCATCCAGCTGTACACAGCGTAATACATCAACAAGCAGTGCCTGTGCATGACCATAATCCTTTTCATAGTTTCCTATATGCATATCCAATTCATTAACCATGTTTTCAATCATTATCCGTATCTCATCGGAAGCTGTCAGCTTCTCAACACGATTTGTCTGCTTCTGCTTCAATAGTCTTCTTAGCAAAGAGATAAAATTCTCCACCACCTGCGCAGCTTCTTCTTCGGAAATGTCAGCTTCAAACTCCAGGCGTTTGAGGCAGTCTGTAAGCATGGATACATCCAATACCCCTGCATCAGATGTAGCATCATAAACTGCAGCCCTTAAAATATGCTCAACAACTGCTTCATTTTCAAGAATGTGCAATTCCGGAAGCAGCTCCTCTGTATGCATTAGTTCATCCAGCAACAGCTTTTCAGCGTCTTTTTTGTCCTTGTTTTGTTTCACCAGTATTTGTACATATTTTTGAAAAAGCTCCTGTTCCTTAATCATCGTTTCTTCCATTGTATTCCATTTCCTTTCTATTTTGAAAAACGCAGCCGGTAGCTGCAATGCTGACACAGCTCTTCCACGACCTTGTGACTGTCAAACCCTTTCTGTATCCGCATGGCACGCTCTCCATGCAAAATTGAGGAGAAGGGCTGTGTAAAGATATTTCCCAAAGCAGCAGTACCACCGGAATCCAGACAGCAGGGTACCACGGTGCCATCGCTCAGAATAGCACACATCTGTTTCATTCCAAGACAACGGCCGGTATCGGAAACATACGGATGTGCAAGAGAGGGCCATGTGAATACCGATTCCAGATGCAGGTGCAAATACTCCTGCAAATCCAGGCGCATACGCCGTTCAAATTCCTGCGGGTGTGCAATCTGATACCGCCTAGTAAGTACCTGTAACAGATATGCGCTCTCTTTGGATAAGCGGCCGTTTTGTACGCTCCACAAACGATAGCTGATATGTATCCCCTTTTGTGCCAGCTCCTCACACACAGCAAATACATGCTCCAGATACTGCGGCTGCTCATGCTCGGGAAAGCTGTGTAGGGATACATTGACCTGACGCAGCCTGCTGTTAATCAAAACATCTCTTGCCTGCTTTAAAAGCGTGCCATTGGTTGTCAGATTCACATACAGGTCAAACTCCTCACAAATATTCAGAAATTCCTTCAGATTGGGATGAGACAGTGGCTCTCCCAGCACATGAAGATAAACATACTTTGTAAAGGGTCTGATTTCCTGAATGACATGACGAAATTCCTGGGCATTCATTCTACGGGGTGCTCTTTGATTTTGAATGCAGAAGCTGCAGGACAAATTACAGGTATTCGTTATTTCTATGTAGATTCGTTTCAGTCGCATACATTCTTCCTTTCTAAAAAATTTCATCCCTGATGATTTGATAATCATCGATACTCAGAATTTCACCCGACTCATAAAACCGTTGACAGACCCTGGCTTCCTACCGTTGCGCTTCATTCTCCAGTACAGCACGCTTTCTGCGTTCTTTTTCCGCATGACTCCTTGCCATATTCGCTGCTTTGATCTTTCTTCTCTGTCGTTCTGCATAGGAAAGCTGTTTATTCGTTACGGGAATATCGTACATGCGCAAGGTCTGTATTGCCGTTTGCTTATTCATGGAAAACTTTTTCATAAAGCGAAATAACAGGTCTTCCCGTGATGCATCACTGTAGAATGCTCGAATATCTTGCTCCCTGTGCTTCTGCCGTTTTCTTCTCTGCTTTTCTTTCTTTGCTTCCTTTGGTGTAAGGGATGCACTAGGCTCTTTCTTCATATGTATAAATTATAACAAAGATTAAGCAGTTCCCATACCCTTTTTATAAAAAAAACACTCTCATCCACAGGATGAGAGCTTGTATATCAGGATGCCTTTGGCAGAATCAGATTCAATACGATTCCAACAAGTGCAGATAACGCGGTTCCGGAAAGTGTCATAAAGCCTCCAATCGGCAGGATTGCACCACCCAGACCGATTACCAGCATGGCAGAAGCAATGACCAGATTGCGCTGCTTTCCGAAGTCAATTTTGTTATCTACCAGAACACGCAGTCCGTTGCTGGCGATGACACCATATAATAGAATACTCATACCACCCAGCACACAGGCTGGAATCGTTGAAATAAACGCAGATATTTTTCCAACGCAGGAAAGCAGGATGGCAATCACAGCAGCTCCGCTGGTCACATATACACTGCTGATTTTTGTCATGCCGATGACACCCGTATTCTCACCATAGGTCGTATTGGCAGGCCCTCCGAGAAATGCGGAAACCGCGGTTGCGATACCATCTCCCATCAGCGTACGCTCCAGACCCGGATCCTTTAAGAAATTACGTCCGCAAATTTTCCCAAGCACGGTATGGTCACCGATATGCTCGGAAATCGTAACCAGTGCGACTGGAAGAATGGCCAGTGTTTCCGGGCCAAAATACAGGTTATAGGATTGAAAGCCCGGCACCTTAAACGGCAGGATAAATTCCGGTATGGAAAACCAGTCGGCCTGAATAACTGCCTGAAAATCCACCAGACCAAGACATAATGAGAGAAGATAACCACCGAGTATGGCAATCAGAAACGGTATGATTTTGAAAAAGCCCTTCGCCTTTGTCGAAATCAGCGCCGCAATCAGAAAGGTAACGATGGCAACCAGCATCGCACGCGGATCCCCGTCCTTGATAAATTGTGCGTTGCTGACAGCATTAGCCGCAAGCCCCAGACCAATCACCGCAATCATCGGGCCAATAACGATCGGCGGCAGCAGCTTATCAATCCAGTCCTTACCGACTACACGCACAATCAGTGCCACAGCGATATAAATCAGTCCAACCAGTATCAGTCCTGTCTGCGCAGCATCCACACGGCCCCCCATTGCCTTTATGGCGATTACAACCGCACTGATATACGCAAAAGAGCTTCCCAGATAGACCGGTACCCTGCGTTTGGTCACAAAGGTATAAATCAGTGTCCCAACACCGCTTGCAAATAAGGCTACTGAAACCGAAAGTCCTGTCAGCGTCGGTACGAGAATGGTTGCGCCAAACATCGCAAACACATGCTGAAAGCTTAGAAACAGCCATTGCAAAAGCGGCGGTCTGTCATTTACATCCAGTATCATATCTGTTTGCTTTGTATCCGAGCATTCCTCCTCATCCAAAATGAGTGAAATATCCTCTACATGTTCTTCAAAATGCTTCATACATCTACTCCTTTTCAAACGACCACAGAAAAAGCAGGTACACAGGACCAGAGTCATATGTACCTGCCTATGGTCAACAGGAGTAGTATACCATATCCACAGGCTGCATGCTACCTCTCTTTGGCTATCCACTTACTGATTTCATTGATTAAAATGATACTGAAGGACATTCCAAGAACCATGATCCATGCACGCAGATCCAGAGGAACGGTTTTCAACAGCATATTGAAGATAGGAAGCTGGCATACGGCAATTTGCAGTGTTACACCAAATACGATGGTCAGAATCAGCCATTTGTTGCGCATAATGCCAACCTCAAGTATGGAATGTGTACGGGAACGCAGATTCAGCGCATGGAACAGCTGGGATATTGACAGAACCATAAATGCCATCGTCTGTGCCTTGGCGGGACTGACATCCAGACCGTTGCGGAAGGCAACCAGGGTGATCGTACCGATAAACATACCGTTCATAATGGTAAATATCATTCCCCCGTGTGCAAACAGGCTTTCCCTGCGGTCCCGCGGCTTTTCCTCCATGATAAATTTATCCATTGGATCCACACCCAGCGCCAATGCCGGAAAGGCATCTGTTACCAGATTGACCCACAGAATCTGAATCGCAGACAGCGTGGATACGACATGCGGCATACACACGATAGCGAGAAACAGTGACATGATTTCCCCGAGATTGCAGCTCAGCAGATAGAGAACCGCCTTTTGAATATTGAGATAGATGTTTCTTCCCTGCTCCACTGCCTCAACGATTGTCGCAAAGTTATCATCCGCCAGTATCATATCCGAAGCCTGCTTGCATACATCCGTGCCGCTTTTTCCCATAGCAATACCGATATCGGCATTTTTCAGACTCGGCGCATCATTCACGCCGTCTCCGGACATTGCGACAACCAGCTGATGCTTCTTAAATGCGTTTACGATGCGCACCTTATGCTCTGGTGTTACACGGGCATAGACACAATAGCTTTGCACATGCTGTGCCAGTGTTTCCTCATCCATTTCATCCAGCTCTTTTCCTGTAATCACCTGTTGCTCACTCTTTGCGATGCCCAGATTACGGGCAATGGCAAAGGCAGTCAGCGGATGATCTCCGGTAATCATAACAACCTGAATACCCGCTTTATGACACAGTGCAATGGAATCACGCACTTCCTCCCTTGGCGGATCAATCAGACCTGCAAAGCCGATAAAGGTCATTTTGCTTTCCACGGCACTCTCATGCGGACTTTTCAGGGTACGTACGGCAAGGGCAAGTACACGCTGTGCATCACTGCTTACCTTGCGGCTCGCCTCCAGTATCCGATTCTTCTCATAGCTGCTCATACGCACGGTGGTACCATCTATACGCACCTGGGTACACAGCTCCAATACCTTTTCCAAAGCACCCTTTGTGTAGGCTACATACTCCTTTCCATGCTGATGTATCGTTGTCATCAGCTTCCTTGAGGAATCAAAGCTAATCTCATTCACCCGGACATATGCCAGATCCTGTTCATCCTTATGCATTCCGTTTTCTTCACAAAATGCCATCAAAGCGGCCTCTGTCGGCTCTGCGAGAATTTCATCCTTCTGCACCGTGGCATTGTTGCACAGGCAGAAGCCGCGCAGCAGCTCCTCACTGCGATTTTGCAAAGCACCGTTGGCATAAGAAGAAACGACATGCATTTTATTCTGCGTCAAAGTACCTGTTTTATCGGAACAAATGACACTTACTGAGCCCAGCGTTTCCACTGCATGAAGCTTGCGGATGATTGCATTGTTTCGACTCATCACCTGAACACCAAGTGCCAGTACGATCGTTACTACCGCAGGAAGTCCCTCCGGTATGGCAGCGACCGCAAGCGATATGGATAACAGCAGCATATCAAAAAGGTCTCTGCCCTGCAATACTGCAACAACAAACATGGCAATACAGATGCCAACTGAACCGATTCCCAAAATCTTGGACAGATGCGCAAGACGCACCTGCAGCGGCGTCATATCCTCCTGTGTTTCATCCAGCATCCGGGCAATCTTTCCAACCTCACTGCTCATACCGGTACGTACGACGATTCCCCTGGCTTTTCCATATGTAACATAGGTGGACATAAATACCATGTTTCGCTGATCGGAGATATTGATTTCCTCATCATATACAAGTGCCGCATCCTTCTCCACCGCTTCACTTTCCCCTGTCAGTGTACTCTCCTCCACCTTCAGATTAACAGAAGATACCAGACGCATATCTGCCGGTATGTAACCTCCTACCTCCAGCTCCACCAGATCTCCTACAACCAGCTCCTTGGAATCGACTTCCTTTAAAAAGCCGTCTCTGATGACAAAAGCCTTCGGTGTAGACAGCTTTTCCAGCGCATCAATGGCTTTTTCTGCTTTAAATTCCTGTACGACACCAATGATGGCATTTAACACAATAACCGTCAGAATAATGGAAGCATCAATATATTCCTTTAAAAAGACAGATACGATTGCTCCAATGATTAGAATGATAACCATCGGATCCTGAAACTGTTCCAGAAATATCTGAAAGATTGTTTCCTTTTTCTTTTTTAGTAATTCATTTTTTCCCTGATCCCTGAGTCTGGCGGCAGCTTCCTGTTCACTCAGCCCTTTATCCAGATCACTGTAGGTTTCCTGAACTACTTCCTGTATGTTCATTCGATAAGGCATATACACCCTCCTTCACTACCACAATGTATGTTGTTCAAACGCATATATGTGCACTTCGACAAAACCTCTTTGAATCAGACAGGAAAAAGAAATGTGATCTCTGCGTATTCAGGATTACAGAAGGATAAGTCTGCATATTCCTTCCTGTATGGCGTATATACCGCGATTTCCTGCTTCCTGTGTATAATAAAAAAGGGGCTTTCCTTTCATGTATGCCATGCAATGATAGGAAAACCTCTTTATATTCATATAGCGGGTTATGCGGCTTTAGCTTAAAATCGTTTTCTTTTTCTGCAGCATTAAAAGCTTTTCACTCAGCATTTCCTCCAGCTCCTCTACGAAGCTATCCATATCAGATGTATCATGCTCCATAAACAGCTCCAGATAAATCCGTTCACAAACAGCACGCTCTGTATCATAGGATACAAAGGAGCCGCTGAAGCTCTGCATATCCGTATAGCCCTCTACGCACAGAAATCCATCGCGTAAATCTCCTCGGATTCCCTCAAATTCAAACTGCGCAGGACTGGCAAGGACAACGGTGTGCTGCATGGCTTCCACAAAATGCCGCAGCTGGGGATTATCCTTTCTGGCCGCACTGACCAGAATAAGATCTGCCGGATGATGCTCCAGCCAGCATTCAAAACGATGCAGTACAGAGGTCGCAAATTCGTTTCGTGCCAGCATACTGTCATCAATATAATAAAATTTCATAGTTGTTAACGACGGGAGAAAAAGGATGGAATGCCTTCACGGTCATCTTCTTCCAGCTCCTGATACCGCGGCTTTTCCTCGGTCTGCACTCTGGCACTCGGCCGGGTTACAGGCTGTGTAAACACAGTCGCAGCCGGAATTTCTTCCTCTTCTTCCTCTTCCTTGTCAAAACCGGTCGCAATCACGGTTACGATGATGGAATCTCCAAGCTTTTCATTGATTGCCACACCAAAAATCGCATCAATATCATTGCCTGCAGCTTCACGAACCAGCGCCATCGCATCCTCGGCATCAAACAGCGTAATGGATTCCCCACCGGTAATGTTGACGATGGCATTGCTTGCTCCGGTAATCTGTGCTTCCAGTAAAGGTGACTGAATAGCCTTTTCAGCCGCAGCGCGAGCCTTGTCTTCACCTTCCGCCATACCGATTCCAATCAGGGCAGATCCCTGGTTTTCCATGATGGTTCGCACATCGGCAAAGTCCAGATTGATCAGTGCAGGTACAGCGATGAGATCAGTGATCGTCTGAACACCCTGACGCAGTACATTATCCGCAGCCTGGAAGGCCTCTGTCAACGGACGCCGCCCAATGACCTCAATCAGATTGTTATTGGATACAATAATCAAGGAATCCACATATTGCTTCAGCTCCGCAAGACCGTCCTCGGCTGATTTCATTCTTTTCTTTCCTTCAAAGGTAAACGGCTTGGTCACGATACCTACCGTTAACGCACCCTCCTCCTTTGCAATTTTCGCAAACATCGGAGCAGCACCGGTTCCGGTACCTCCACCCAGTCCGGTAGTGATAAATACCATATCGCTTCCCTTGATAGCTTCCCGGATTTCGTTTTCATTTTCCTGTGCAGCACGTCTGCCCATTTCCGGATTTGCACCGGCACCAAGTCCCTTGGTCACTTCCCGTCCCAGGACAATTTTATTTTCAACTGGAGAAATATTGAGTGCCTGAAGATCGGTGTTCGCTACATAGAATTCCACACCCTTAACGCCTTCGGAAACCATGCGGTTCACGGCGTTGCAGCCTCCCCCGCCAATACCAAACACTTTAATATTTGCTACCTGTTCAAACTGTAAATCGCTCATCGTTATTCCTCGCTCTCTCTTTTTATTTATCGCTTAACAGAATGCTTTTCAGTTTTTTAGTAAATCCGCCTTCTTCATCGACGGAGCTTTTCTTTGTTACCGTTTCCATAGTATCTTCTACTTCCTGCGGATTACAGCAGACGCGATCGTCCCTTCTTATCGCCATCTGTTCCCTCCAGCTATAGAACAATCCAAGGCAGGTGACAAAGGAACAGTCTCTGACACCGATGGTCTGCGGTACATAAATCTGTGCAGGCGCATTCAAATGATGCAGAAGCTGCTGCAGAGATGGAATCTCACAGCCTTCCCCACTTAACAGATAACGGACATCTCCGCTTTCTATAATAGGCGCACAGGTTTCATTGATCATATGCATCCAGTTTTTCACATGCGGAACAACCGCCTCACATGCCTGTTTTTCACTAATCTGCTTTTGTTCTCCGGATTTAGACCAGATATAAATAATCTGATCCTTGGCTGTATCCACATCAAAGGTACAGGTATTCTGCGCCAGGCGATAGCTTACATTACTGCTCAGCTGGTACTGCTCCATTAAATCCTGTAGCCATATACCATAGCCATCCTCTAGAACCTCACAGTTCACAAGCTTACCATGTGTAAACAGAGAAAGCGTTGTATGATCTCTTGCCAGATCAATCTGAATGACATATTTATCAACCGTTTGTTCAAACACAGCCGCTTCATTTGCCATGGCATAGGAATCCAGACACACATCCAGAATTTCCAGACCGGCTTTTTCTATACAGCGTGCGTAGGCGTATACTACCTCTTTATCCGCATACAGCAGATCCACATTCATGATCAGAACCTCTGCTGTTTCATCAATCGGCATTTTTCTAGATGTAATACCGTTTGTTATGTATTTGACACAGCCGATATTCACCAGCTCCAGCTCCGGATCCGGCTTAAAGCTGACTGCCTCGTTCAACCCCTTTTGAATATCGCTTAATCGTATGCGCTTACTGCTTGCCTCCGGTACAACGCTAACTTTTTTGTTATGGCGCTGTACATTTACGGAAGGGATGGCCGCAAGAACGCGTTCGATGTGATAGCCCAGGGCATCCTCAGCCTGTTTCTTAGCCTTGATAATACCGTTTACAACGTTCTGTTCATCCATGATTTTCTGTTTTTCAATTCCCTGTATGGGAGCTTTTTCCACTCTTAGAATATTAAACCGCGTTTCATAAAATTCACCGACAACCAGCCGTACTTCATGATCCGCTATTTCTATAGAGGCATATATTTCCTTTTTGTTCATAAGGTTACCTCCTTACATTCGCTGACTCTTTCAGCTTTCGGGCGTACATTTATACTCATATATGATATCATAATTTAAGCGGTTTAAAAACCATTTCCAAGGATTTCTCATAATTTTTTTCTTTTTTTTCAAAGCAGTGTGTAAAGGTCAAAATAAAGAGAGGTTTTCCCTCTCTTAATCATCAGATATATTCCTTAAAGTATCTGCTTCTGCATCCCTGCCAGAACCGGAAACAGGCCGTTTTTGGTATTTTACTGTCTTTTTCCGTCGAAAGAACAGGAATGCACTCAAGCCGGCAAGCAGCACACAGCCTCCGCCCAGGCCATATATGACCATTTTATGCTTTTTCAATGAAGCGGCCACATCCTTGCGGTACTGATCATAAGCAGTCTGTGAGATCGCTGCTGCTCCAGAATAGATCTGCAGAGTCTTTTCCGTGGCTTCATACTGATAGTAAACCATATTGCCCTTTTCATCCATTACATAAAGCAGAGCATAGTTCTCTAAAGCGGCATCGTTAAATTTCCAGCCGTTTAATTCGTATTTGTCAATCTTCACAGTTGTAAAGGTCATGTCCTCGCGTGTCTGCAGCTCCTTTGGCACATCTACGATAAAGACATTGTTCCCCAACAGCGCCATCGGACGAAGCTGTGTTTCGACTGTGTTTGTTTCCGTATTATAAATATAGTAATTTTTTTCCTTAGTCTTGTCATCCTGCAGATACACAACCGTCTTTTTCAGAAGATTGCTTTTCCATGCCTTGACCTCTTTGCCGTCGACTTTTATTTTCACCTCTTCAAATGATTTTGCAGGCTTGTCCACACCATCAAGACTGCGGACAAACCCGAGCTTTGTGCCGTTATAGGTCACAAAGACAACCGGAGTTTCATCGACATTGACAGTGATTGTGTACTCCTTTGTACTGCCATCCTCTGCCGCTACACTGACCGTGATCGTATTTTTCCCCGGTTTTAGCGATTTGGTTCCTGTACCATATACAACAGCCTTGTCATCAGCAGCCGAAGCCGATACCTTAATACTGGAGACATCACCGTTTAAATTAACGGTATACTGCGTTTTCGATGCGGAAAATTTCGGACTAAGTGTACCCTGAGACAAGCTCAGGCTTGCCAGATTGGCATTGCTGGATAGCTTCTTTTCTTCTTTTTGCGGTTCTTCTGTTTTCGGTGTTTCCGGTTTTTCAGAAGGCTGGTTATTTTGCGTCTGTGACGGTTTTGCTACAACCTGCACAGATGCAGAACCGGATACAGCGACATCCTTCTCTGTATTGTAGTCGCCCAGTGTTCCAGATGCAGATACTGTCAGCGTTCCCTCTGCGGTTGCTGTGACTGTAAACGATTGTGAGCTGTTATCCAGCCAGTAGGTACCGTTTGCAGCACCGCTGACACTGATATTACCGGCACCGCTGGAAGCACTTACCGTAAAGGTGACACTATCACCCACATAGATCGTGCTTGCACTGGCAGTAACACTTAATCCCGCCGCATACAGAAAGCCGGAAACATTCAGGATTCCGACAGCCAGTAGACATACGGCAGCCAATTTACAAAGCCTTGATTTGAATTTCGTCATTGCATTACTCCTTTATTGTACTTTTTCCCATAATATGGTTTTTAATAATAACATAATCCGCAGGAGTGATTTTACCATCCTTATTCACATCTGCCGCTGTCAGCGCTTTTCCTGTCAGTGTTGATTTTTTCATAATGTGATTTTTCACCTTAACGTAATCCGCCGGTGTAATTTTTCCATCGTTATTAACATCCCCCAGCTTATAGGCATCGTTTGCTCCTGTATCACTACCTCCGGAGGAATCACTCGTATAGCCGTTTTCAGAAAGCAGAGAGCTGTGGATATAGCCGTAGCTGCTATTGAAATTATAGCTATTTCCGGAGTAATCAATCGCACTTCTAGCACTGTTCAGCGGTGTATCCAACTGAATTTTATACCAGACATTGCTTCCGCTCACAGTTTCTCCGCTAACCTTGTCAAGAACTATAAACGCCATGTTTCCATTCTTCGGCGTCGTATACAGACTGGCGGAGGAGGTAGAAGCCTCCTTGCGGATATTGATTGCTCCCTGATCCTTAAAGACCAGTTTCTTGGAGCCTGCATCACTTCTGCTGCTGTAGCTGTCAACCTTCCACATCCAGTGTGCGGCAGTTTCCCCCCAGTATGGATCAGATGCATAGGAAACATTCATACCGCTTGCCTTGTCTCCGAGGAATGCCCCGTGATATGTGGAATATTTCGGTGTTGAATACCATAGATTGACGTAATATTTATCATGGTCGAGAATACTGTTTTGCGGTGATGAATAACCGTTTGCCTGTCCCGGATCGGAGTCTACCGCATTATGTCCGAACAGATTGTTTTTACTGGTTGCGATAGAGCTCGTTCCAAAATAACTTTCATTGACTGCAACGCCAAAGGATGCCAGTGCATTGGCGCCATATGTATTTTGATATTGAATAAAGTATTTTCCCATTTCATACATTTTAGTATCCTTTGCAGTATATAGGGAATCCAGGTAGCTCTTTACATACCCGTTTAAATCCTCAGCCGTAAAGCCTGTCTTTGTACGTGAGGATACATACTGATAATAATTATAGTACGGCTGTGATGCATTGATCGAATTCTTTCTCGTATTCGCCCTGTAATCATCGATCATCTGATGAAAGCTGGTATAGAAATAATGCCCATCATAGCTGTAGTATACCGTATTGCTTTTCATATAGCTTTGCTGCTTCCCAACCATTAACGAGCTGGTATAATACGGCTGGCGTATATTTAAGGTAATATTATGTATGATATCACCGTTTTTACATACATAGTAATTAACGGACTGTACAACATCCTCATTGTCATAATCCAGAATTTCCACCTCACTGGCATCTACCAGACCGACAACACCGGACAGCATGAATTTCACCTTGGTACCATTGCTTTCATATCCCAGGAAAGCGCCGTCAGCCGCATAATAGCCATTGGTGTATCCGGAATAGCCGGTACCGACTTCCGTATAGCTGGTATTCTTTCCGGAATCAGACTTTGTTTTGAAATTGACAACGCCGTATTTTATGTCCTTTGCGCCGCCAATGCCCCTGGTTTTCGCCATATTCTCGCGTGCTGCCTGCTCTTTTTTCGTTTGTGCTTCCAGCTTGGCAGTATCTTCGATTACGATTTTTCCATTCTCATCAATACGCTTAAAAACATGATCCTCCGGCAGCCGTGAGGAAACAGACTCCGGCTCTTTTTCTGTTGTATTCTGAGCCCCGACATATCCCTGCTGAAGCAAAACACTTCCGCAAAGCAGAACAGCTAGACCCGCAATAATTTTTTTCTTCATATCATCACATTCCCTTTTCATACAAAGCCCGTCAGCCTAATTATATAAGAAAGTAAAAGAACATGCAAATTTATTTCTATTTGAAATTCTTAATTTTTTGTGGGAATACGGCAATGCAGAATTTTATGGAAGAATTTCCCTTTAAACAGCTATGCATCACATTGTAATCACTAGCTGTTCCATCCTGTATATCGCCTGTAAACGGTCACCTTTTCCATATAACAAACAGAATCTTTTATCTCGCTGCATAGCTTTCCTAGTATAATTTTATGATTTAACATTTCCTGTATTATTGTTCACCGATATATAAGAAACAGCTTTAATTTCATAATACATAAATGAATGACTTGGTTAACAGTCTGGTAAAAGAATTGAGCAGATGTATTTTTAATGGACAATAGCATCACTTGATAATATAAATTATGAAATATATAAAGAATTTTTCTGATTTTTTAGGAGTTTTACATTTTCTTTACGTATGTAGTAGTGTAAAGCATAAGACTGTATACGAAAGGATGTGAAGAATATGCTTACAAAAGATGTAATAGAGAATAAAGAAATGAAGGTAGAGGTGCAGGAACGATTAAAATATGATAACGATATTTTTTTTAAGTTCGCTCTTGGCACAGAGGATGAAGATGCTGCGTTTATCCGTAACACCATTATTGAACGAGTGACCGGTATCCATCCTAAGGAAAGCACCGTATTAAATCCTAATCTGGATCCTGCTATTCTCAAAAAGAAAAAAATGGTATTGGACATCCGTGTGAAGGACAGCGAAGGAAGAGAATACGGCATCGAAATGCAGACTACCTATTCAAAGCAATCAGAGTTGAAACGCTTTGAACTGTACGGAGCCAGAATGTTATCGAATCAGCTTGATAGCGGAGAAAGGTATTATGATCTTCTGCCTGTTTATCAAATCATCTTTCTTGATTCCTATGCAGAACACACGAAGAAGTTAATTGATACCTATCAGATGAGAAATGAGGAAGGAGAAGTAGAAAGTAAGCGCAGTTTAATGAAGCGAATTTACATCTATCTGCCGGAGATAAATGCAATCGTCAAGCGCAAAGGATTTGAGAAGCTGAATGACTTTGAACAACTGTGCTTCCTGTTTAAAAATAATGATGAAGATGGTATACTAAAAACAGAGGAAAGGCTGGTGAAGAAGGTAATGGAAAAGTACAGAAAATTTCAAGATGCAGAAGACCTCTGGTCGATAGCGATGGCAACGCAGATACAGGAACAGCGCGAAAAAAATGCCATTTTGGATAGTTTCAAGGATGGTGTTGAACAAGGAATTGAGCAGGGGATTAAACAGGGACAAAAAGAAGGGGAAAGAACGCTGTTAAATCGACAAATGGTAAAGAAATATCATGAAGACTGCTCAACATGGTTATGTTCTTTAACAACGGAACAGCTCGACCTTGTATTCAATTTATTATTCACCTGTGATACCTTGCAGGAACTAAAGGATCAGCTTACAGGCAACAAATAATACATATAAAGCCATAAAAAAACTGTTTTATGTGAATGAAAACAGTTTTTTATGCAGGTTCTATACGAGATGTTTATGAAACAATGCCTCGAGATATGCTGATTTTATCAGGTAATACAGCACAGTATAAATAAAAGCAGGTAATTATGCTCTTTAGATTCATTTATTACCTATTCTATATAGGTGATTCATAACATTAAGATAAGACAATGGAACTATTCACAAAAAAAACTGGCAAATATCAACGAAAGTATTTTCATATTATCATATCGGGTGAAAAAGGGCATAGAAGACTATAGCAGGTCTTTCTCTAAGTCGCTTTTCATAACGCTCTTCCTAAATTCTATCTTTTTTTTGGTGAATAGTAACCTTTCTGTATATATTGCTGTATAAATTTTGAAAATTTTTGTTGCATTTTACATTATAAGATGGTATGATATCTAAGCAAATTGTGTTTTAAAGTATTGTACGGAAGGAGGTAAACGGTATGTCAAAAGTTTGTGCAATTACAGGTAAAGGCCCTTTATCAGGTAATAAACGCTCTCACTCTATGCGTGCTAGTCGTCGTAACTGGAATGTAAACTTACAGAAAGTTAAAGTCGTTGTTGATGGAAAACCTCAAACGATCCGTATTAGTGCTCGTGCATTAAAAACGCTGAAAAACAAAAAAGCTATCTAAGAGTGAATATGAAACAGGGTAAACCTGTTTTTTTCTTTTTGTTCAGATTCCTTTAGATATAAAGCATACCACTATAGTATAAAATACCATAAAAGCAGACTGTTACCTTTATGCAAGGGAACGGTCTGCTTTCTTTATACTCTTTAATATTATTTCATCTATTGATCTATATACACTATGTCCTATTTCATCTATATCCTATTTCATTTGTATATGATTTGAGGTACGACGTTTCAACTCATAGCTTATTGAATATGCTATGCTGCATTATATTGTTTTCTCACAAGGCTCATGAATCTAAATAAAGTACCGTTTCACCCATCCTCCAAATAGCAATCTGACCTCTCAAAGAGAAGTCCTAACAATAAACAATATAACTGCTTTCTGCTTTTCAGTCTTTTACCTGTTAAATAATCCAAACCTGTTACATCCTGGAAAAGAGCTGTCTTTTATATGCCTTCTATGACACATCAAATACACTGTTTCCAATAAACTCCGCAAGAATACTGCTTCTTGGCACTGCAGCCTCACTGCCATCCACAAAATAGGCAAGCAGCTTTTTCAAACGGTTAGCCTCCAGATACTGCTCCTCCTGCGGATGCACCTTATCCAGTAATGGTATAACGATTTTCTTTAGAATCGACATTTCATACACCATGGAGGAATTGAAAATAGCATCGGCCTCCTCCTGGTATGGATAGATGTTACGATCCTCTCCCTGCTTGACATTCCTCCAGAAATGGATGGTATTCTGTGCACTCCAGCCACGAAACTGATAATCTCTGGCAATGCGACGGATCAGGCGGTAATCACTTGTCGGTATGCGATTATGCTCATCCAGATTCAGATGGGTCAGTGCATTGATATAAATACGGAATTTTGCTTCCTCCGGCAAATCAGCCGAGGTTTTTGGGTTCAGACCATGGATTCCTTCGACAATCAGGATATGATCGTCATCCAGAAGAATAGCATTTTCCTTCCATTCACGCAATCCGGTTTTGAAATTAAAGACAGGCATATGCACCGGTTCTTTATGCAGCAGCTTCAGCATTGTATCATTAAACAACTCCAGATCAAGCGCCTCCAGACCTTCAAAATCATAGCTGCCATCCGGCAGCTTCGGACAGTCCTCACGATTTTTATAAAAATCATCCATAGAAATCGGAAGTGGTTTTTTCCCCAGAATCTTCAGATGGATCGCCAACCGTCTAGAAAAGGTCGTTTTTCCTGCAGAGCTCGGCCCTGCAATCAATATAAATTTCGTATGCGGATGTCCCTGTACAATTGATGCAGCAAGCTCGGCGAGTTTCTTCTCCACCATGGTTTCGCTCATCAGCACCAAATCATCCATATGTCCCTGCTGAATCTGTGCATTGAGCTGTGCAATATTTGACACACCGATCAGCCTGCCCCATGCTTCAAATTCCTGAAACACATGAAACAGCTTTGCCTGATTATGGAATCCGTTATTGGCAGAAAGCCAGATTCCCGGGGCATAAAAACGAATGGAAAAATGGGTTAGATAGGAAGTGTCCGGCAGCATGATGCCATAGAAATAATCTTCATATCCGCACAGTGTATAAATACTGCTCGTAGCACTTTTCCGGCAGCCGAGCAAATTGGCTTTGTTTTTCATTCCCAGACGGTCAAAATATGCCTGTGCCTCTACCGTGGGAACAACGCGGCGGTGAATCACTTCTTTGGCGGCTATAAGCTCCTTCATGCGTCTTTCGATTTTTCGTACATCCTGTGGCTTACAGTAGTTCTGCTTATCTATTTCACAATACTGACCGCCGCTGAGGGCATGCTCCATACGAACATGTGCATCCGGAAACAGACTGCGCACTGCCACGATGAACAGGAAATTCAGGCTGCGCTCATAAATAAGCTTCCCTGTCTCACTGTCGGCATAAATAAAATCCAGAACAGCGTTTCTTTTTACACGGTAATTCAGATCATGCAGCTTTCCATCCAGCGTAACTGCATAAACCACAGCCTGTAACGGTAATGTCTGCAGCAGCTCATGAACATAGGTACCCGCCTCACAGTGCAGCAGCTCCCCGTTTTTCAATTTCAGTTCCAGCATAGGAATACCTCCTTTTCATCAGTATATGTGCATATGGTATTGTCCATACATTTCCATTCCTGAAAACAGTCCTCTGTTGCTTTTATCATAAACTGCATCTTTTCGTGATGTGTACTCTTATTATACCCGCTTCCTTATAAAAACAAAAGAGAAAGGAAGGCAGCTTCATATGCTTACCGGGATATTGTTGGATGAAATGCGTTCACAAATGCAAAAAAGACACAAGACCACGTATCAGTGATGCTGTGTCTGATTATGATAAATGTTTTACAGAAAAGCGGGCAAAAACACTGCTTGTATTGCTTTTATCAGGCATCTCTACACTGCATCATCAGCACACGGCCGTAATGCACTGTGATTTTTGCAATTCTTCCATTGATTTCATTGGAAAGCGGATAGATGTCTGTCACCTTTAAGATCCGTTCCTTTAATGGATAGGCAACGCCTTCCTCACTGATACAGGAATCCTCCAAGGGCAGAAACGACAGATAGGTATGTTGTTTTTCTACCTCATAGGTACCCGGATGCAGCACCTTCAGAATGTTTGTATCATTCATAAGTGTTAAAGGCAGATCACGGTAAATCATTAGATGGACATTCGCCAGCTCGTGATCCAGACGGCCCCCAAGTCCGCCATACAAAATGATATCCTCATAACCAAGCTGCATCGCCGCTTCAATAGCTACCTCGGTATCGGTTTCATTTTTGTGAGAGGGCAGCTTTTCCACTTCACAAAACTGCTTGAGCTGTTCAAATTCCTCTTTGGTGATGCTATCAAAGTCCCCTACGGCTTTGCGCATGGCAATTCCCTGCCGCATACAGCATACCGCTCCATGATCCACACCGATATAATCTGCATGCTCCATAACGGGAACTGTTACACACATGCCTGCAACAAGAACTACCCTTGACATGCCAGCAGCGCATCCACAGCTTCCGCAATACCGTTTTTGAATACATAGCTTCCGGCAACCAGTGTATCTACACCTGCTGCGACAGCCAGCTTTGCAGTTTCTTTATTGATACCGCCATCGATCTCAATCCGTGTATCCAATCCCTCTTTTTCAATCTGTGCACGCAGCACACGCACCTTCTCGAGCGTATCCTCCATAAAGGACTGTCCGCCAAAGCCCGGCTCTACCGACATGATCAAAATCAGATCAATTTCCTTTAAGTGTGCAAGCAATCCCTCTACACCGGTTTTCGGCTTTACCGATACCCCAGCCTGTACTCCCATAGCACGTATTTTACGGCATAATTCCAGACAGGCATCCATATCCTTTACAGCCTCCAGATGGAAGGTGATGATATCCGCACCAGCTTTAGCGAAGATTTCCGATACCATATCCGGATTGTCTACCATGATATGCACATCCATTACCATATCCACTGCTTTTTTAAAGCCTTTGAGAAGATCCGGCCCAAAGGTCAGATTCGGTACAAAATGTCCATCCATAACATCGAAATGCATCCATTTGGCATTGCTTTCGTTTAACTCCTTCAGCTGCTCACTCGTCCTGGAATAGTCCAGTGACAAAATGGATGGAGCAATTACTAATTCCTTCATAACATATATCCTCCTTACTATTTTTATTGTATATAGCGTGTATGCGTTAATACCGCGGCTTTGCCTTTTGTATCATATCCACGATTTCCAGATAATGCGCATAGCGTTCCTTACGGATCGTCCCGTCCTCGACAGCAGCTCGTATGGCACAATCCGGCTCATTGACATGAATACAGTCACGGAAGCGGCAATCCTGTGATACAGCCTGAAAGTCCAAAATACAGGCCGCAAGCTCAGAAATATTCATGCTTGTAAAATCCAGTGAGGAAAAGCCAGGCGTATCCGCTACCCATCCTCCGGCAATTTCATGCAGCTCACAGTGTCGTGTCGTATGCTTCCCTCTCCCCAGGGCCTTACTGATTTCCTGCGTTTGCAGATGGAAGGCGGGATCTATGCGGTTTAACAGAGAGCTTTTCCCGGCACCGCTTTGTCCCGTCAACACACTGATATTCCCCTTCAGTGCCTGAACCAGAGCATCGCTGGCATAGCCCTTTCCACTCTGATATACCTCATAGCCGCTGTCGATATAATGCTGAATTTCCTCATGAATCGGATCATGCTCCGTAATGAGATCCAGCTTTGTGATACATAAGACAGGACGTATTCCCGCATAGCATACGCTGAAAATCAAACGGTCGATCAATGTTGTTGAAAAATCCGGGTCCTTGCAGGACATGACGATGATTGCCTGATCCACGTTGGCAATGGATGGGCGAACGAGTGAATTTTTCCGTGGCAGAATTTTCTGAATACCGTTTTGATCCGCAAAGCGTTCAAATTCCACTAAATCCCCGACAACCGGAGAGTGTGCCTTGCGCAGCTTTCCCATTGCCACGCACAACACGCGCTCATGCTCGGCAGTCAGTACCTCATAGCGGCTGGATACGATTTTAATGATTCTTCCTGTCTCTGTCATTCGTAGAACCGTATCGTTATAAAATTTGGATTTTCAATCTGCTGGACATATTCCGTTCCCTCACCAGGATCCACCTCTGTAACGATTCCTCTTTTTATGGTTTTCTTTTCTTCTTCACTTAAAGCATCATAGGAACGATTATCCTCTATCGGTTTCACGCCTGTCTTTTCTTTGATCAAAGCAAAAGCCTCCTCTGCCGTTTTGCCAACAACACCCTCGATTTTCCAGCTCATCAGCTGACTGACCGTTACATTTAATGTATATTCCTTATCCGGATCCAGCTTATCACCGACTTTCAAACCGCTTTGTTCCACGATATAGCCGGGATATGTGTTCGCCCGTTGCTCATAGGTGATTTTCAGCTTGATATTTGGATTCTTTTCATTCAATTCCTTCTCCACCTCATCCGGCAAGCGGTAGCTGTAATCCTTTACCACAAACCAGGTACCCCTGGATACGGTTAGCGTCAGCTTGGAGTTTTCACCGATTTCCTCTCCAGTGTTTGGTGATACACCGATGACATGATCTTTTTCCACATCATCGCTCAGCTCCCGTTTTATGGTGATGTTATCTTTTTTAAAGCCGCTGGAGGTAAGTGTCTGGATAGCTTCCTGCTGTGTTTGTGACGAAGACAGCTCAGGTACTTTAATCATTTTCTCTTTATCAAACATACCGCTCATAAATACAAATGCCGCAGCACCAATCACACATAAGCCGATGATAACCGCAAGGATGATCTTCGTGATTTTTTTATTGGCAGAATCATCCTCTTCCTCCTCCACGATCGGCTCTACATGCTTTTTACGCACTTCTGTTTTCTTTGTCTGCTTTTGCTTTCGCTGCTCCATAACCATCGTCGGCTGCGGATGCTCTTCCTCAAATTCCAGCTTTTCAACATGGGCATATTCCGGAAGCAGACAGCGGTGCAGATCATACAGCATATCCTTGGCACTCTGATAGCGCAGCTTGCGGTTTTTCACCGTGGCCTTAATGATGATATTTTCCACGGATTGCGGCAGTGTCGGATTAAAATCACGGACACTTGGAATTTCCTCCCGCAAATGCTTCATTGCAATCTGTACGGGATTGTCCCCATGAAAGGGAACACTGCCCGTCAACAGCTCATAAAACACGATTCCCAACGCATAAATATCCACCTGATTGCTCGGTGTCTCCCCCCGTGTCGTTTCCGGAGCCAGGTAATGCGCACTTCCCAAAACAGCATCGCTTTGTGTAAGCTGTACTGTATCATGTGCCAAAGCGATACCAAAATCGGTGATTTTCACTGTACCATCATCCTTGACCAGAACGTTTTGCGGCTTGATATCCCGGTGAATAATATCATTTTCATGCGCATGCTGGACAGCACTTGTCAACTGAATCATGATATTCACAGCTTCCTCTTGATGCAGTGCCCCGCGCTGGGAAATCAACTGCTTCAGTGTACGTCCGCGTACGTATTCCATTACGATATAATGACGGCCTTCAAATTCTCCGACATCATAAACATCCACGACATTGGGATGGTTCAGCTTACTGACCGCGTTAGCCTCCCGCTGAAAGCGCAGCAGTGTTACCGGATCCTTACTAAGCTCACCGCGCAGCACCTTGATTGCCACCTCACGGTTTAGGATGGTATCGATTGCGAGATACACATCTGCCATACCGCCTTCCCCGAGGGAGGACACGATCATATAGCGCTCCGCTATCATTTTACTGTTGTTATTCACGGTTATCACCATCCTGTTCTACGATGATGACACTCACATTGTCATAGCCTCCGGCAAGCAGTGCCTTATCGATCAAAAGACGAACCTTGTCCTCCACGCTGCGGGTGCTTTCCAGTATTTCACGAATGATTGTCTCACTGACATAGCCATGCAGACCATCGCTGCAAATCAACAGAGCCTTGTAATCATTTTTAATTTTGTTGATATCAATACGTACAGAATCCCAGATACCAAGCGCATTGGTAAGCATATTGCGATTGGGATGAATCGCTGCCTCCTCCTCGCTCAGCTCTCCCCGCTTCAGCATGTCCGCGATATAGGAATGATCCTCTGTCAGTGCCAGAAAATCATCCGCATACAAGCCATAGGTACGGGAATCCCCGACATTGAATATATACGTGGTTGTTTCACATTTCAGGATGCCAACCAGCGTGGTACCCATCCCCTTTTGTTCCATATTACGGGTGGATTGTGTAAAAATCAAATCATTTGCTTCCTGTATGGTATCCTGCAGCCAGTGCTTGACCTGTACATCACTGCTGCATTTCTTCATTTTTAAAAAGCTTTCCTTCATATGCTCGATTGCCAAGTGACTTGCCACATCTCCGGCAAGTCCGCCGCCGATACCGTCACAGACAACAGCCAGCAGTGCATGCTCGCCGTTTTCCAGAAAGCAGATGCTGTCCTGGTTTTCCTTCCTACGAAGTCCGACATGACTCGCTCCATAATATCGCATACTCATGACCGGCTCCCTTCCTGTTCTTTTTTCAAATGCTTTACGCGCAGCTGTCCGCAGGCCGCATCAATATCCGCACCATGCTCCTTGCGAATCGTACAGCGGACACCCTGCTTCATCAGTGCATCATAAAACACCATCGCATGGGCGTGATCCACTCCCTGAAATCCATTTTCATCCACTGCATTGTAGGGAATGAGGTTCACATAGGCATTCAGACCCTTTAACAGGCGGGCAAGCTGTGCCACATGCTCCTTCTGATCATTGACACCACGCAGAAGAATATATTCAAAGGTCAGCCTGCGGTTGTTTTCTCTTGCATAATACTGTATGGCTTCCATCAGCTCCTCCAGCGGATAGGCGCGGTTAACCGGCATCAGACGATCGCGCAGCTCATTGTTTGGCGCATGCAGAGAGATAGCCAGATTGTACTGGGTATGCTCCTTGGCAAATTCGTAGATTTTCGGAACAACGCCACAGGTGGATATGGTAATATGGCGGGCACCGATACCAAGTCCTCGGTCATGGTTGACAGTTGAAAGAAAATTCATCACATTATCGTAATTGTCAAACGGTTCCCCCGTTCCCATCACAACGATATGACTCAAGCGGTCATCAAAGGTATCCAGATCACGCTGTACATACAGTACCTGGGCAACCATTTCCCCGCTTGTCAGGTTTCTTTTTTTCTTCGTCAGACCACTGGCACAGAAGGCACAGGCCATATTACAGCCTACCTGGGAGGTAACACAAATGCTCTTGCCATAATCAAACTGCATCAGCACGCTTTCTATCAAAGAGCCATCCTCCAGTGCGAACAGATATTTCGTCGTTCCATCACTCGCCACCTGTTTGTCACGCAGTTCAAGAGGAGTCAGGGAAAACTGCTGCTTCAGCGTTTCTCTGGTATCCTTGGAGAGATCACTCATGTCATCTATGCTGACTGCACGTTTCCGGTACAGCCATTGAAAGATCTGATGTGCGCGGAATTTTTTCCAGCCCTGCTCCAGAGCCATATCGCCCATCTGATCATATGTAAAATCATATAAACTTTTCATTTTATCACCGTATCCTATTTTACCATAGATTTCATGAAGGAACCAAGGAGTTTCCATTTCTTAATAAAGTTTTCAGAATCCTATGCTATGGAGGGGAATGAAATTCACTTAGAAGGCAGAAAGGAAGGATACCATGATTTATGAAAAGTGGCTCATATAACAGGGGCAACTGTTAGGCAGCTGCATGTATTTGAGATTGAATAAGTAAACTCTTTTCTCTTTCTATTTTTCTTTTTTTATTCATGATGGAAATAAAAAATTTTTATTTTTTTTCGGAGTTTTGCATATTTTCTTCGTATGTAAGTATGTAGGAGGTTCATCGGTATGCAGAACACTTACTTCATGCACCAGGTGAAAGGAGGAAGGATGGAATATATGTTCTGGATTCTCATGGCACTGATTAGCATTACACCATAAGTGCTGCGGAAGCTAGGAAACATCTTGTACATCATTCTGAAATATAGACGGCGGCATAAGTAGACAGATTTCTCAGTATGGTAGATACATAGATACTGGGATGATACTGCAGCGGGAAGGAGGTGTAACTGCCATTTCATTTTCATAACTCCTGGATTTGGTACCTCTTACAACGTCAAAAGGGACAGAGTCACGTTTGCGAGTACTCTGTCCCTTTCTTGCGGCCTTTCGGCCTCTGGATTTGGCGTCCTTATTATAAAATATTCCTGATGCTACTTCAACGTTTTTATTATTTTCATAATAAAATTTTTTTATCGTATAGAAGATTGCAATTTTTTCAGTCATATATATTTTTGTGTTTATATACATATACCAGTATTTATCGTTCTCTTTACGCATTCCCTAACAAGGTTGACTGCATGCGGGAAGACACAGGCTATACAGTGCTTGCTCTGCTTGCAGTAAAGATAAATTTTGTGATTTATACAGGTGTATCAAAATGCATGTAAGGTGATTATTATAAGCCACTGACAGAAAGAGATGTAAACAATATGCTCGGGGATCCGATAGAGCTTGCATTCAGCTTGCCATCATTACCCAGCATTGCGATATCCTTCATGGCATCCAGGAAGTTTCCGGCAATCGTAATCAGATTCACTGGACGAAGCTTTTTTCCATCCTTTACATACCAGCCCTGTGACTGCAAAGAAAACTCCCCAGTCATCGCATTCAATCCTGCATGAAGTCCGGTAATTTCTGTAACGATGATGCCCTCTTTCATTGAAGCAATCATATCCTCAACGCTGGCATTTCCGTTTTCAATATACAGATTACTTGGCGCAATCCCCACATTGGAGGCATAGCCTGCCTTAAACCCGTTTCCTGTTGACACAGCGTTCATCAGCTTCGCAGATTTCAGATTATGCAGATAGTTTTTTAATACCCCCTGCTCCACCAGTGTTTTTTTCCTGCAGGCAACACCTTCATCATCAAAGCTTCTGGAATTATAGCCATCCTCCATGAGAGGATCATCCACAATCGTGATAATGTCACTGAATATCTGCTTTCCCATACTGTCATTCAAAAGAGAAATCCCCTTATACGCACTCTCGCCGTCAAACATACCGCTGAATGCCTGCAATAAATCAGCCATTGCCTCTTTATCGATCAGCACCGGGTACGCTGCACTTTTTACGCTTTCACCATGCAGCTTGGCAAGCACCTTCTGACTTAACCCCTGCGCAAATGCGAAGGCGTCTATATCAGATGCATCATACAGATACCGCCAGTCACTTGCGATTTTTGTATCCTCGCCATCCTTTGCCATAACGGAAGCACTGATAAAGGCAATATGCTGTTCGTCATGCAAATGAACTCCCTTTGTATTGTCAATGGAAATTTGAACATCCACCTCACCATAGCTGGTGTTCATGACCTGGGATATTCTGGCATCCGATTCCTGCAGCTGCTTTTCAATATCCTTCAGAAGCTGAATTTTTTCCTCATCCTGCTGCTCTTTAATGGTACAGGTACGCTGGTTGAGCTGCGGGTAGGAAGAATCCCCTGCATATATTTCCACTTCATCTTTACAGGTAATCGCCTCTGCGTTTTCCTTTACCTGTTGCAGTGCATACTCCATCAGGCTGTCATCATCCTGTTCAAGAAAGCAAAGCCCTATATTGCCGGCATACATACCGCGTAAGGAAATACCGTTGCACTCACTGATCGTATAGCTGTCAACGCTTCCCTCATATAAACGAATGGAGGTGGATCTGCTTTTCTGTTCATAGATTTCCAAATCCTCAATTCCCACATCCCCTGCTGCCTTCAGCCACAGCTCCTTATGCATGTCCCTTACCTCCTTCACTGCCGCCGACTGTCATTTCACTGACACGTATTGCCGGCTGTCCAACATCTGTCGGAATACTGCCGCTGGTTGAACCACACATACCCTGGGCACGTTTCAGGTTTCCTGCGACACGGTCAATTTTCAATAAGGTATCCGAACCGTTTCCGATAAGGGTTGCGCCCTTTACCGGATGTGTGATTTTTCCATCCTCAATCAGATATGCCTCGCGCACTGCAAAGTTAAAATCACCGGTTGGCTGTACACTGCCGCCTGCCATCGTTTTGGCATAAAGACCGTATGGTGTTTCCTTTATCATATCCTCCAGCTGATCCGTTCCGTTTAAAAGGAAGGTGTTCGTCATTCGGGATGTTGTTTCATATTGATAGGATTGCCGTCTTGAGGAAGCAGTAGATGGCATATGTAGACGGCGTCCATTCAGAGTGTCTACCAAATAGCTTCTTAAAATCCCCTTTTCGATCAGTACTGTACGACGGGTAAAATTTCCCTCATCATCGATGTTTGCACTTCCCCATGCATTCGGAATTGTGCCGTCATCAACCGCTGTTACACACTCACTTGCGATTTTCTGTCCGAGCTTTCCTGCAAAATTGGATTGATTTTTCGCTACGCCGCGGGCTTCCAGCGAATGTCCGCAGGCCTCATGGAAGATAACTCCGCCAAAGCCGTTGTCGATAATGACCGGCATGACACCGCTTGGACATGGTTCGGCATACAGCATCGTCATTGCAATACGGGCTGCCTCTTTCCCGATTTCCTCGGGCTTGTGCGTTTCATAAAATTCCATTCCCTCACTGCCGCCGGGAGAACAGCTTCCCGTTTCCCGCAATGCACCATCCTCAGCGACAGCAGATACCGCCATTCTTGTACGAATGCGCACATCCCGGATGTATTTCCCTTCCGAATTGGATATTGCCACGTGCTGCTCATCATCCTGATAGTTTACAATCGCCTTTTTAACGTGTTCATCATAAGCGCGGGCAGCTTCACTGGCACGCTTCATAAGCGTCACTTTCTCCTTCAGCGGCGTATCCTTTGGAATACAGCGTATCGGATGCGCATTTTCATAAAAGACCTCCTGCAGCTGCACCTTGCTTGCTGTCTTTTTCTGTTCACCAAGGCTGGCCGCAAGCTTTCCTGCGAACTGCTTCAGATTTTCTTCTTCTGTATCATTGGTGTATCCGTATACGGATTCCAAGCCATGATAAATCCGCAGACCCAGGCCGTAACGGATTCCGCTGTTTGTACTTTCTACATCGTCATTCAGCATGGAAATTCTCGTACTGTAATTGGTTTCTTCAAAGATTTCCGCAAAATCACCTGCGGTACTGCAGGCAATTTCCAGTACGGTTTCCAGTATGTTTTTCTCTAACATAACGTCACCTCTCATCTGTTCATCATTATACGCCTTTTGCAGGAGCATTTGCAATCAAAAGGAGATGGGGATGCTTGCGATTCCCCGAAAATGCAGATGATTGAGAAGAAGACGATTCTTCATTTCTGTATACTTCTCACGCTTTTTCTTACTATATTCCCAATCCAGGTTTTTTTTAAAGTTATCATTTATCAGTGAATTAGCTCGCAGTTCAATATTCTATTCATCACTCTTCATTGCGCTTTCCAGAAGCAAACTCTCCAGGATTCACGTCAATCACAACCCGCTTTGGCAGGATCAGGGCATCCTCATGCTGACAGCGCCAGCGTTCCTGCGCAGTTCTTCCATCCATGGTATCGCCATCCCGTATGACATCTTTTCCGGATGTATACAAATAGGATGCAAAATTATACAAATACCGGACTATAAAATTCACATCCAGATCATGGAAATGGCATTGCAAATCACAGAGACCAAGTGCGGTAAATCCGGTGGTATCCACAACCTTATCCTGGCTATCCATGATGTTAAACAGACGCACATTCACACCGCCATCCAGAAAATGGAGAGCCGGATCACTCCAGCCGCTGCTTATCCATGCAGCTCTGGGAACAATTTTCCCTGCATGAGGCCAATACATGGCGATTGCCTCCGGATAGATTTCCATCATGATATCCGCAAAGACTGCCAGTATTTCACAACGCTTGCGCAAAGGAAGCCCGCCAGCCATGAAATCAGAGAACATGATCTCATACTGACAGCTTTTAAGCAGTGCATCCACATCCTCACATGTCCAGCATTGCTGCAACACCATATCTGATAACGTCGTTTTGTCAAATACAATCGGCTGCGTAATCAAGAGCTGCGATGGTACCTTTATCTCATCCTTATAGGTTACCTTATGATCCGTTAGTGCATAGGAATACATACCATTTTGTTCCACGACGGTGTCCACATTGTTAAAGCGTTGAAGCAGCAGCTCCAGAATCTTGTCATTACGGATTTCAACAGGCTCCTTTAACAACAGCTTTATATAATATACATTTGCAAAATCCTCCATGAAGGCATCCATGGAAATACTTTTTCTATCTTCCATACATTCTCCTTTTATCTAAAAAAGTACACAGTACGGTTGTCCGTATACCCGTACTTCCTGTATCAATAGCTCCAGTATACCGTATTTTGTTTCTCTTTTACATAGATATTTGTAATCCTTATTTATGTCTGTAAAAAAAGCTAATACAGTTTTTTTCTTGTTTCAGCTTTTCAAATTTATTTAAAGGTTAAATTTTAGCGAAGATACTGTGTAAATTTATCTGAATATAAGTCGCTAAAAAAATGATTTTAAGAAATTTCAATGCCTTTGTTTTTTCAGTTCTTATTGAGCCATATAATCTCATCACAGCGCTCCGCAAGCACTGGATCGTGCGTAACCATAATCACTGTCTTTCCTTCCTGATTCAAATTCCGCAGGATGGAGAATACGATATCTCGATTTTCTTCATCCAAATTCCCTGTCGGCTCATCCGCTAGAATCAGCTCACAGGGCTTCACCATCAGCTTTGCCAATGCAATACGCTGCTGCTCACCCCCGGATAGCTGACAAACATTCTGCTCCTCAATACCGGATAATCCGACTTTTTCCAATGCCCGTGCTATGCGTCTCTTTTTTTCTTCCTTACCAGCTTTTACGTATTCCATAGCACTCATCATATTCCATAATACCGTATCATTATCCGATAAACCATAATTTTGAAACAGGAAACCTATGGTATAACGAAGCTTCTTTATCGCTTTGCTGCTATTTGCACAAAGTGTTATCTCATCATATAGCACTTCCCCTTTGCTTGGACGCTCCAACAGACCGATGATATTGAGAAGGGTCGTCTTCCCACAGCCACTTGGCCCGCATATGGCAACCATTTGCTTGACTGGCAATGTGATTGTCAAATCATTTAAAACTGTTTTCTTACCATATATATGCGTAATATTCTTTAACACGATTGACTTCATCAGATATTCACCTCCCTGCTTTGCTTCCGTATACCTTTATCCTTTATATATACAAACAGCATCGATGCAATCAAACTAACAATCAGAAAGACACAAGTGATTTTCCAATCCTCCTGCTCATGAAGTAATGCGATTACAAATACAAAAGGGGCGCTCAGCTCTGTAAATAATCGTAGGTAAACCCTGAAAAAGGAGGTTCCCTGTACCCGTCTAACAAAAATGCGCTGTCGAAAGGATAGCAGATACAAATACGTATACTCAGCCATAATCAGCAGAATTAACATTCCGGAAGGTATAAATACTGCCCCTTGTAGAAGCAATTCCTTTGTCAGAAGCTGTAACCGCTCTTGAATACGTTCATTACTGTTAACAAGCTCCAAATTTATTCCATTATGGACAGAGGTCAAAATATCCTGTTGATTCACATCCAGATATACAAAATTTGCCACCTTTTTACCTAAACGGAAGGCATCATCACTGTATACAACATAAAATAAAGGGGATGTAGTTTCCAGCATATTATCCAATAAGGAAAAATCTACTGCATTTGATTGATCATCCTGAATATACAGCTTTTCAATTTGATTATCATATGTCTCAATAGCGCTGACGTCTGTGTTTTTCATAGATACTGGTAGTAGAATATATACGGTATCCTTTTTATTTTTCAATTTCACACGACTGCCGTCCTGCATTCTGAGAGCAAATCGTTTTATATAATTCAGATTCACTTCCGCATATGGCTGCAGTTTCTCACCTACGGGAATCACACCTTTTTGATAAAAGATTCCACCAGCTTTGTTTATCATTTCATATTCATTCAGATGTACATAATACATATCATTTTGGATTGTTTTTTTATTTTTATAGTCTTCCTCAATGGAAGCTTCATCATAGCCATCAAAACGAAACCCGTCTTGATAGTCAAACGCATACACATAGGAATCTAGCATTTTGCGTTGCTTGAAAAGTACCTGAAGGGTTGGAAGATTCTGTTGCATCCGCTGCCATGCAGCCGTACACATTGGCATGAGAATAAGGAGTGAAAGAACACCATATATATAATTCAAATTCATAAAGCGCCTAGTAAAATTTTTGTTTTTAATAAATGCATAAACAGGGCTGCGCAGTATCAATAATACGGTGATTGCAAATACGAGAAGAATACCAAATAGAAATCCTATCCAGAAGAAGGAAAGTAAAAGAATCGCCTCATACGCCTGTCTTGATACAGTACCTATCATCCAAATATGAGCAAGGACCATGCTGATAAATGATACTGCAAAGATTTGAATAAACAGCTTCTGATACAGTATTCTACCTATTCGTAACCCTGAAATCCCCATGCTTTTTAATATTCCGATAGCTTTCAATTTCTGATTCACCAGCATGATAAGAAGAAGCCCAAGCAGCAAAAAGCTTATTATGCACATGGGTATAATGTTTTCCATAAGATAGGCTGATAACGTAAATTCATGTCTTTCAAAAGCTCCTAACTCCTGGATAGCACTTGAATATTGCTTGGAAATATCCGCAAGAAATGCATTTTTTTCTTCTTCCTGATCATACCACAGCCTGTAATCTCCAGCCAAATTCTGAAATCTCTGATTCAAATCTTTGAAAGGACGTATGATGAATCGAATATCCTGATTGAATAAGTGCAGACTGTTTTGTTCTGTATCATATCGCTTTTGATTATCATACGTAATATCGTTATCACTAATTTTGTTGATATCCATGATTTTGAAAATATCGTAGGGACTGTATAGATACCATATATATTCAGAATTATTATATTCACTCCGTTCCACCGCACAGTTATACTCTTTTGAAATTTGCACAAGATCATTTAAAAACTGTTCATTATCATATCCCTTTATATTTGGCATTACTTCAAAAAATGTTGATTTTTTTTCTTTTTCCAGTCCGAAGGAACCCGGTATATCAGATAAATCACGTTCATTGTATGCTGATTTCACGCAGAAAACGACAAGAATCTGCAGTATGCAGACTAGCATAAATAAAATTTTCTTCATATTGCGACAAGAAAACGGTACAATTTCGTACCGTCTATGTTCTATGCTTGCCCCCCTCCATGTGTATGATAATCATATGGTCCTGCAGTGTATCTAGAAACAATTTTTGAATACTGTGTGCCTGTGTTTGTTTCAGTGGCTCGATTTGTAACTTTAATTGTTGATTTTACCTTAATTCTTCCATTAACACTATATGAAGTCCAATGCTTCCGTGTTAAAGTTACATATCCCCCTTGGTATGTATGAAAAGATGAACTTTGCGTAAACTCATCTGCCGCAACACTCATGGTACATAACATAAAACCTGTGATTAAAGATAAAAATAATTTTTTCATAATTCTTTACGTGTTTACACAAGATGGCGGTCACACGTTCCTCCTTTTACTCTTCTACAATAATACCTCCACCTCTTGCCTGTATACCTGGACCTTCCACATTAACTGTACCTGAATACATAAATGCCAGGCATAGAAGTGACAAAATCAGTTTTTTAACAGCTATCATATTTCTCCTTGTGCTATATACTAAGTATAGCTTCAATTTTAATAACCAACAAGCTTTTTACCAAAACATAAAAAATCTTATTATTTTTCTCTTTTATCTCTGATTTTCTTTTGTTTTTTTACGGATATATGCATAGAAATCATAAACTGCCTTATAACCCTTTCCATTTTCACATAGTACTTCAAGCTCTTCTTCTACTATTTTCAAATAGAGCTTATCGTTTATTTCAAGAAATGGCAGGACCTTTTTTATTATATATTTCTTTTGATTTTCGCTGTCTCCCACTTTAAAATTGTGAAAAAAAGCGTATACGATCCAATCAACAGTATCTCCCTTTGTTATATCATCAATTTCTAAATATTCAAATGGTATGGAATGGTTTAGCATACGATATGCATGACAAATACAGATTGCGCATCGCACAAGCTTTATATCCGAAAGCTTTATAGCTTCCTTTAAACATTCAATACTCTTCTCATATTTACCTGCATATAATAAAATAGTACCAAGATTCATATATCCATTATATTTTTGATTCAAAGTTAATTCTTCATTCTCTGCCAGCATATATTTCATTTTCTTGATATATACTTCTGCCATTTCAAGATCTAAATTGATATAAATTGATAACAGCTTCGTATATAGATAATAAAGCTGAATCCAATTTTCTGTCTTCAGAAATACTGCTTCTAATTCTTTTCCAGTATCCAAAACCCTTAACATCTTCCCATTCCGCAAATCCTCAGTCATCGCAAACAATTGATTGGGCAGCAGTTTAGAGGCATGATAATCATATTTATCCAGTATATATGCTATTTTTTCATCTTCGTGATGATTGGCATATACAAATAGATAATACATTGCTAGTTGTTTTAG
Source organism: Erysipelotrichaceae bacterium 66202529 (assembly GCA_017161075.1). NCBI lineage: Bacteria > Bacillati > Bacillota > Erysipelotrichia > Erysipelotrichales > Erysipelotrichaceae > Erysipelotrichaceae bacterium 66202529. The sequence continues at coordinate 2,883,335 of CP046174.1, forward strand.
CTCATTTTCGAACACGACGGTCACCGCATCAAGATGATAAAAATCTTTTTCTGAAATCATGTTATTTCTAGCTATGAAATACACACATAGGATTTCAAATAACCACAATACCTCGCCATAATAAAGAACATCTTTACAAGGTCTAAGCTTTCTACATGCACTCTTTAATACATAGATGCATTCCTCTTCCTTTCTAAAATCCATAAGTGCTGACAATTTGTATGCTGTATCATTTATTATCTGATTCCACTCCGTATTTTCTACCGCCTTTTTTTGCAATTTTGTTACAGCAAAATTATAGATATCATCTCTTACCAGCATGCTTTGTTTTTCCAGACCGCAATATAGCTTTGAAGAGCATATCGGAAGCTTTGTTTCATCATTCATATAAAACATAATTTGTTGCCACTTACCATCCTTCGTTTCTTTTAAATACTTATTTCTATAATACGGTATTAGAATATTTAATTTCCTTTTATAATCATTTGTAAACCCCATATACCTTCCTCCTATTTATTATAAACTAAATATAACATATTGCAGATATAAAGAAAAGGCAGGATTCTCCTACCATTTTCATAATATACTTGCTATTCCCTATATACTTCAGACTTCTTTTATTGCCTTAATCACACAGGATTTTTTATAAAAGGCAATACCGTAACCAACGATATCTTTATACCCTTTTCGCTCTAGCCCTTCGATATATTTCATATCAATAATCTGCTTACACGCCTGCTCTGCCAGCTTTTGTAAATCCTCTTCACGCTTTGCGACCTTTAATTCAAGCAGCACCCCTCTGGATAGCCTGCTGATTGGCAGCAGTGTGATATCGCTTCTTCCCAGCCCTGACTCCTGATTGGATACGACCTGATATTCGCTCATCATTCCAAGCAACAAGCCATGATAAAATTTCTCATCGTAATCAAAATAACTGATGCTTTGAAATAAAACAGTATTTAACAGCTCTGTTGCGCCTGATATATCCTTTTGCTTCAACGCTTCCACAAAGGTGGCTCCGTTATTTTTTACCTGCTCGTCAAACCATTCCCTGAATATGGATACATACACCCGTTTTATCTCTTTGTTGGGTATCATCAGACGGTATCTTTTTTCTTCCTCATTCACACAGCTTACGACCTTTAAATATCCTGTATACAAGAGAAAGCTATACACATTGTTGATCTGATCCATTTCACGATAGGTCAAATCATCCTTGATCGGCTTTTCAATCATGCCGCCGGATGCCAGTACATCAAATTCCTCCCGCATGAGAGGATTTGCCTCCTTTACGTATCGATAAATGATATCGTTCCCGCTCGTATTCGCCCAAAAGGATTCCGGCATCTTTCTACTGGAATTGAGGAAACGATCCATATACATCAGGACACTCCAGGGATTGTACACATCACAGCCGCCAAATTCATAGCCGTCACGCCATGGGTGGGCACCGCCTACCATTCTTTTACCACAGCCTTGTATTCCTCAGCATGATACGCCTGAAGCAATAGATCTATTTCACTTTGCGTAAACCCAAATCTCTGTCTGGATACTTCATCAAAGATGGAATTCACTTTAAAATTATTCAGTCCTGTGAAAATTGACTCCTTTGCAATTCTCAGACAACCGGTTAATACCCCTTTTTCCAATGCATCATTCGTTTTCAAGGCAGTGCTAAATACATTTCTGAGAAAATTCACCATATCATCATAATACCCATTCAGATAAGCACTCTGCAAAGGTACATCGTACTCATCTATTATAATAATTACTTTCTTTCCATAATGCTGCATCAGGCATTGTGCGATGAATTGTAGGGATACCTGTAAATCGATTTCTTCCTGTGCTCCTTCATGATACATCTCTATCGTCTTTAAAGAAGCACTGCTCAATTTATCACTGTCCCATAATTCAGGAAATGCTTCGATTATATTGACTATGATTTTACTAAACATTTTCAACTGTTTTTCAAATGTATTATTTTTCATATCCTTCAGAGTTAGAAAGATTACAGGATAGCGATTCTGATAGGTCAAAGCCTTTGGATTCGACATGATGCTCAAGCCATGAAATAAATCCGCATGCTCCTTTTCTTTAATAGAAAAGAAATAATAGAGCACGCCTGAGCGGGCACCGCCTGCTCATATTCAACGTTTTTCCCGCTACTAGCGCGCCTCTTGTCGGATACCAAAGGTATCGACACTATTTCGGTGAAAGCGACGAGGTCTTGTATATAAAACAACCTTCTCATTGCAAATATCGTTGATAAAGTCTGTTTTATCAATGTAATAATAATTATTTTCCATAATCTCTTTAAAATTTTCAACACCGATTGGTAAACGCTTCATATGATCAACTCCTATCTGGGCGCACGCTATCCTGCTTCTTATCCTCATATGCTCATTATACCACGTAAGAGCAGCCTCTAACATGGAAACTTCAAACAGCTATGCTTCTTCTTATTCTTTGATACGTCATGCTTCGCTTCCTACGAAATTCTTTGTAGCTTTGCCATATAAAACCCGTCCGTATGCGCTTCAAATGGAAAAATCGTACGTTCCTCTAAACATTTGAAATTTGGATGCTCCTTCAAAAAAAGCTGTATCTGTTTCTCGTTTTCCTTTTTATTCAGCGTACAAGTTGAATAAACCAGAATTCCCTGTTTTTTTACATGATGAGCACTCTTTGCAAGAATTGCCCTTTGAACAGGTATCAGCGTGTCCATATCCGTACTTTGCATATGAACCTTGATATCGCTCTTTCTGGCTAATACTCCATAGCCGCTGCATGGTACATCACATAATACCCGGTCGAAAAGCAGACCCTCAACTTCCTTCAGCTCAGTCGCATCCATAACCTGTGGCTTTAAAATCGTGATGCCAAGACGCACAGCACCTTCTTTTATGAGTTCAACCCGATGTGCATGAATATCCCCACATACAATACAGCCCTCATTCTGCATCAGCTCTGCCATGTGATCAGCCTTTGTTCCCGGTGCGCTGCACACATCCAGTATCTGCTCCCCCCGTTGCGGATCCACAATGCGGGCAATCAGCTGACTTGCCTCATCCTGAATGGAAAGCAGTCCCTGCTCATACCATGGAGTCGCTGCCAGAGAAGTGTCATACAGAACAGCATCCTCACTCAAATATCCTTTTTGGAAGGAAGCATCCAGCTCCATAAGCGCATCTCTTGTTATTTTCCATGTATTCACACGTGCGGCATTCGGCTTTGTTTCCATGTCCGCCTCACATATGTTCTGCGTAACATCCCAGCCATACTGTGCCTTCCACATCTGTACAAGCCAGGTTGGATGCGATGTTTTGATGGCAAGAATTTCCTCCTGCTTGCCTGTAACCTCACGTTCCCCTCTACGCTCCACCGCATGCAATACAGCATTGACCAGCTTTGCCATTTTTACATGAATCTGCTTTTTCGTTATGTCCACAGCATCATTGATAATTGCATAAGCAGGCAGCTTGTCCATATAAAGCAACTGGTATACGCTCATATCCAGTATTATGCATACCTCATCGCTTGGCAGCTTCTTTACACAATCCATCCACTGATAGCGGCACAGCCGGTAATTTTGCAGCGTGCCATAAACGATCTGCGTAATAAGTCCCTTATCCTGCGCTTTAGCCTTGTTCAGCCCCTTGCGCAGCAAAAGATTACTATAGGTTTTGTGTAAAAAGATATCCTTCAGCATGTCGAAGGCGATTCCTCTTGCATTCATAAATATCCTCTCTTTCTGAAAAAATGCCGGTAATATATATAACAGCTGTAGGTGATTAAAAATCCCATAGCGGTATCACTCAAAAAATGCGCGCCCATGATCATGCGGGTGACAGGCATGAGGATAAGCAAAGCCGTAATCAAAACATAGCGTAGCACACCCGGCTTCTCATATGGATTTTTCTTCCATTGCAGCCAGCATAGCAGCGTTGTAAAAGCTGTTGTATGCCCGCTTGGAAAGGAGTTGTTTCCATATAAACCGCAGGGCCGATACCATACACAAAATTGTGTTGCCGTCTGCATATCCCGGTATCGGATGCGTCCCCATGACACCTTGATGATGGTGGTAATCAACACCGCACTCAGCAGTACCAGCGTATAAAACACAAAAAATGATAAATGCTTCTGAATCCACGCATAGGGTGTGTAATGAAGTATCAGCTGAACCATAGCGCATAGGAATGCACTTCCTGCCAACAACGCTAATTGTATCTCTGTATGCGACAGGGAAACCCAGTAATGCAGCGCATCCTGCAGCATATAAAGGGAAGCCACATAGCCAATCAGCAGATAAAAAGCATTTCTCTTGGTACGAAACAGCATTGCCATTGTAATAACCGTCATCAGTTGGACAGGAATAAGTAAAAAGCGTTCAAATATCCTTCCTGTTACCGGCAGCAGCTGATACAGGAAATCGGTAATCTGATAATCATATCGTGCACCGATGACAAGCAGAAGCAGTGCCAGTACCACCGGTATCCATTCTTTCTTTTTCATAACAGCCTCCCTCAGTCCAGCATTACCGGAGACAGATCAATATCCAGTCTGGCCTTCGCCTTTGCCGCCAGATGTGCATCATAAACCATACGGACACATCCTGCAAGCAGCTCCTGCTGCTTCCCCTTCAACAAAATGCGCATCCGCACTTCATCCTTTCGCTTATTCAGCTGTGCCGGTCCCAGTACACGAAATCCAGTTTGTGCTTCCAGCACCTGCTTTGCTCTGGCTGCTGCAGCTGCGACCTCATCCTGAGATGTGTGGGAGAAAATCATAGATGCCAGATACGTATACGGCGGATAGCCTGCAATATGGCGGTACTTCATTTCATTTTGAAAGAATGTGCGGTAATCGTGCTGAGCCGCACACTGTATAGCATAATGCGCTGTATCGTATGCCTGGATAATGACCTCTCCATCCTTACTGCCGCGGCCGCTTCTTCCACATGCCTGCTCTAGTAGATCATAGGTCAGCTCGGCACTGCGGTAATCACTGCGATTCAGCATAGCATCTCCGTTGATAATGCCAACCAGCGTCACATTTTCAAAATCCAAGCCCTTCGCAATCATCTGTGTTCCCAATAGTATATCTGCTTTTTTATCGCCAAAGGCAGACAGCAGCTCCTCATGCGCATGCTTTCTGCCCGTTGTATCCGCATCCATACGGATAATTTTTGCATCCGGAAACTTTATCTGCACGAGCTCTTCCAGCTTTTGTGTACCAAGTCCCAGATAACGCCAGGTATCACTTCCGCATGCGGGACAGTAATTCGGTACCGGCATCGTATATCCACAGGTATGGCATTTTAACTGCTTATCATCCTTATGATAGGACATCGCCACCTCACAATGCGGACACATCACAACGTGACCACAGCCGATACAGCGAAGAATCGGTGTATAGCCTCTGCGATTCAGCAGCAGCATGATCTGTTCTTTTTTCTGCAGCCGCTCATACATTGCGGCCATCAGCTCATTGCTGAGCAGATAGCTTTCTCCCCGGCCTACCGCCTTGCGCATTTCCACCAGCTTTACATGGGGAAAGCTGCCGTTGATCCGACTGGGCATAGCAATTAAACGATATACTCCCTTAACTGCGCGGGCATACGTTTCCAAAGACGGTGTGGCGCTTGCTAAAACAACTGGAGCCTGATGAAACGCTCCTCTTTTTATAGCAATATCGCGGCAGTGATAGCGTGGTGCTGAATCCTGCTTGTAGCTGGTATCGTGTTCCTCATCCATAATAATAACGCCGAGATTATCAAACGGCATGAATACGGCACTCCGCGTTCCCACAACGATTTGCACCTGATGACGGCGTACAAGCTGATACTGCTCATATTTTTCCTGAGCATTCAAACCGGAATGATAGATTGCCACATGGCTTCCAAAGCGCGCAGTCACACGTTTCACCATTTGCGGTGTCAAAGATATTTCCGGCACCAGAATCAAGACCTGCTTTCCACGGTTCATGACAGACCTTGCCAACTGCAAAAACACCTCCGTCTTTCCACTACCGGTTGCCCCATGCAGAAGAACGATCTCATGGCTTTGAATTTGCTTTAATGCTTCCAGCGCCTGGTGCTGCTCCGGACTCAGCTTCATATCCTTCTCTGTTATTTCCTGTGGCTTCAGCTGTGCCTGTGCTTCTTTTTCAAATATCTCTGCAAGCCCCAGCTCCACCAGTTTTTTTGCCGGTGTTTTGTATATCTGATAAAACTGCGAACGCAGCATTTCCTTTTCCGTTTTTAAAGCCTCCAATGCACTGCGCTGCTTTACAGTCAGTCCTTCCTGATCCCTGCAATAGCGTACCCAGATTTCCAGCTTTGCATGCCCGTGTGTGGATTTAGGCTTCAGCTTTGCCGGAAGCATACATTGAAAACAGCTGATCACCGGTACAATGCAGGTCGTTGCCATCCAATGACCGAGAGCAAGCAGTTCCTCATTCAACAGAGGCTCTTCATCGATCACCTTGTGAATAGAGCGTATGGTAAAGCCATATTCCGCAGCCTGCTGTTCACTGATGGTTTCCACCTTCATAACAAAGCCGACAATGGAGGTCTTACCAAACGGCACCGATACACGGACACCGCGCTGTAAAGAAAAACCATCGCATGCATAGGTAAAGGTATGGTCTAAATGCATGATGGGATGTTCAACAAATACCTGTGCAATTTTCATAGGACGCCTCCTGCCTGAATGGTATTATTTTATCACAAACCTCTGCAGAATCCTATGCTGCTATCCAAATTTACATAGTTGCAGGAAGCTCCATATTGTAAAACAGCTGTACTTCAGGCATCCTGTATCCAGAATATGCTATCATTTCCGATTTATTTTCTTGTTTTATAATAGTAATCACAATTTCTTTCTGATAATTTCAGTGTTTATACGTTTTGGACAAACCCTTACGTATTCTTTATACACTATTGGTATACAGTATTATACCATTATCAGCATAGCCTTTTATACCTTCTACGTATACTATAGGAAACACAGGCATACCGTATCCGTAAAAAGCCTGTTCTGTTATAATAGGGATGAAAGAAAGGATGAGGATATGCAAAACTATATAGAAACACTTCCCTTCTGGAAGGACTTAACCATTGAACAGCAGGAGCTTCTTCAAGCCTATACCATCGAACGAAGCTTTCATAAAGGAGAAATTCTGGATCATGGTAATCAGGAATGCACAGGACTGGAAATGCTGGTAAACGGACAGGCCCGCATTTTTATGATGTCACCACAGGGTACGGAACTCACACTGTACCGGCTATTGGAACAGGACATCTGCGTATTGTCCGCAGCATGTATGATCCATTCACTAACCTTTACTGTCAGTATGGAATTTGAAACGGATACAACACTGCTGCTTATACCAAAACAGATTTTGCAAAAAATTTCAGAGATTAACTGCAAGGTGAAGGACTTTATCACAGAACTGGTCGCAGACCGCTTTTCCTCTGTTATGAATACGATGTATGAGGTCATGTTTTCCAGTAACGAGCATCGTCTGGCACAGGCATTGCTGACACAGCGCCAGCTGCAGGAATCCACATCACTTTCTCTTACACATGATATGCTTGCACATGAGCTCGGTACAGCCCGTGAGGTGGTATCCCGTTTGCTGAAGCAATTTCAAAAGGAAGGACTTCTCAAACTGAGCAGAGGACGCATTATCCTGTTAAATGAACAACAACTCGCTCAGCGTTAGCCCGCATAACTAACACTACATATTCATGAATTGCCGCATATAGGAAAAGGATACACACGGATTCAAATCGCAGGTATCCTTTTACTTTTTATCACCTTATACTGATGAAGTCATGCACTGCTTTTACATGGCCACAAATACGAGGCAATGAACGCTTATACCCATTTTATGTAGATAAATACTTCTGTATTATATTGTATCGTTCATATTGATTACGATAACATCATTCTTCATCCATATCGCATAAATTACCCGCTTCCTTATTTTTATATCTATGCATTTTTTTCGAAAGGCCCCCATTGGTTACTTATTTCTCATGCCATAAGAACATACTTCGAATTATAAGGCTTCTCTTTATCTTTCCAGCGAACAATTAAAAGAATACAGGAATAAGGATTGCATATACTGCTGTTATGCATAAAAAAGCAGCAATGGATTTCTTCGGTTCTTATCACCTGCTAGGTATCATCAGGAAACCAATGAGTACAGAATCAGTAAATCCTGTACTCATTTCTTTTATTATCCCTGATGATATATCCTATCCGTTACCAGATAAGAACCATTATCCTGCTGCTTTCCTATTTTTATTTGTTATGCTTTATTGCATATTATTTTCCAAGGGATTTATCGATATCTGCCAGTTCTTCCTCCAGCTCCCGAATAAATTCCTTTTTATCCTCGATACGATCCTCCATATCATCAATCGCCCGCTGTCCGATCAGACCAACAATTTCCTCCTGCATATGCTTAATCTGCCGCTGCTGATCCAGAATCAGCTCCTGCTTGCGTGCACGTGCCTCCTGCATTCTCTGCCGCCACTGCGCATGACGCTGTTCATTCCAGTTACGCAGACCGTCGAAATAAGAATCCATCACTGCCCGGAATTCCTTCCAGATTTCATCCTCACGCTCTTTTCCACAGGAACCGATGCCCTTCCATTCCTTACTCAGGTTTTTCATAACATCTGTATTCTCTCTGGTATATTCCTTACGCTGTGCAATTTCAGCAGCACGCTCTACCAGCTTGCGCTTTTCCTCATATTTTCCGTCCTGCTGTTCATGCAGCTGGTCATAATATGCGCTTCTTTTGTCATAAAATTTTTGACGGCTTTCATTAAATGCATTCCACAGACGATCCTCATGCTCTCTGCCTGCACTACCTGCCGCCTTCCACTGATCCATCATCACACGGAATTTCTCACCGGTTTTATTCCATTCAATGGAATCCGCAAGAGCAGCTGCTTCCGCAATTAGCCCTTCCTTTACTTCCTTTGCATTTGAGAACTTTGTCTGCATGTTCTCCCAATGCTCATGCTTGCGATCAAAGAATGTCTGGCGAGCCGCATTAAACTCCTCCCACAAGGCATCATCACTTTCCTTCCCTGCCGTGCCGGATGCCTTCCACTGCTGCATCAGCTCATTCATTTCCTCTGTTGCCTGATTCCAGTTATTGGACACGGATACACTGCGTGCCCGCTCAATCAATTCCTGCTTAATGGCCTGATTACTTTCATAGCCCTCCCGCCGTTTGGCATAAAAGGCATCCATATATCCGTCAAATTGTTCCATCAGGGTCTCTTCATAAGCAGAATCCCAGTAAGGAATCCGTTTCCATTTTCTCTTTAAATCGGAAATTTCACGGAAAACTGTATTCCAGTCCGAAGAAATTTCAATATTCTTCGCTTCTTCAATCAGCGCCTCTCTGCGCCGGATGTCCTCATCATAGTCATTTACTTCAAATTCATCATGATCATTGTACATACGTATTCCTCCAGTATGGGGGTATTTATAATATTCACCCACTATCAACTTAGATTTTATCTCAAATACGCTCAAAAGTCATTCATTTCTTCAAATTTTATACAGATTTTATCATTTAAATGTAATAATTTTCCTTCTCTTTGCCAAATATCCGAAAATCCCCCTGTCAGGACATCACCCGTTTTACATGCCTCTTCTTTAGGAATGACCTGTATAGCACATTCTCTATCTTCATATGTTTAGGATCACCATAATTTTTTTGCCTCATACTTAGAGAAGCATTTGACTTTAAGCGCTCATTATCAAAACGATACAGATGGTTTTGCTGGTCCTTTTGAGAATATGTGTGTCTGCATACAAATCCCCTTTATATAAAATCATATGCTTGTATCATGCTATCCAGCAGTAAAGTAACGTACAGTATTGACACTGATTCTAGTTAGCGCTTATATGATATGCTCTTCACCCCTGCTGTTATCAAGAAACCCGACTTCAAAGATATGTATATCCTCTGATCCATAGATTTCCTTCCGTGTTTAGAGTAAGGGATTTCATTCATGATGCAGCTTGGGCTGTATAGGTGCTAATATTATAAAAAAGAAGGAATTGTGATAGGTTCTTTCTCTACTCTTGGTATATGAGAAACGTGAAATACAATATGACTGATGTTTATCAATCCTTTTGTATCTCATCTACTTCTTGCACCTTAACGTGAGAAGGAACCTTTATATCCGATACCTTCCTGTTTTAGAGAAGTCCAGAATCGCTTGTTAAACAGACGGATATATACCGCTATTTTAGAAAGCTCGTATCTTTTCCCCTTATAGGTGTTATCGTTTATATCCTTCTCTATTCTTCATCAGCCAGTACATGCGAGCACAGATAACGAGTTTTCCCCTGGCTTTTCGTTCCGTATTCAATGGCCTCCTTTGGACATGTACAGATACATGCCATGCAATGTGTACACTGCGTTCCCCAAACTGGTTTTCCCTGCTTCATTTTAATGTTTCCAAGCGGACACGCTGCTTCACACGCTTTACAGCCAATGCAGGCATTTGTAGCAGTAAACTTGCGGGCATGCACAAGCAATGGGTAAAACAACGGATTGATAATGGTACTGTTCAGGATATCCTTTGCATGAACATCCACCTCAGGAAAATCTGTCTCCTCCTGGATATAGCGGGCAGCCTCATCCATATCCTTATGCGCTGCCGTAATTATGCGGCGCGCTGTCTCTTTGTCCGGAGTATCAAATAAAGCAATGTAATTTTCCGGCATTTTAATTTCCATACAGCCCCTGTACCGCATTCCCTTTTTCTTACACAGACACTTCAGATAATCAGTTGCATTTCCAATCGATCCGCCGCAGGTCATTACAAAATAAATATCCGGATTTCCTGTAAGCTCAGCAGTAAGCAGCCATTCCTGAACAATGCGGGGAATGCGCCAGGCATAGGTCGGCGTAACGATGATCCAAGGCCTTTTCGAATGCATCGGCTCAGCTTTGTGCTGCCGTATAAACGGAAACAGATTCTTTATGGTATCCTGTGTCTTCTGCTGGATTCGCCTTGCTGTATATTCGCTGTTTCCTGTTCCTGTAAAATATAGTATCATATTGATTTCTCCTGTTCCTCATTCATATGAAGTACACTGTCATAAATCAGTCCAATCAGCTCCTTCATTTGCTTCCATTGGGTATCATCGGCACGGATGTAATAATAATTCTTCGTGCCTTCCTTACGCATGTTTACGATACCGGCCTCCTTTAAAATCTGCAGATGATGCGATACAGAAGGTCTGGTCAAATATGCTTTCTGTGCAATTTCTCCAACGCGTATACCGGATAAATCACTCTGTATCAAAATCAGAAGAATCACCTGTCTGGTTTCATCACCGATTGCAGTAAACGCTGCTCTGCAGGAGTCAAATCCCTTTGTAATTGCGGTAATCCGTTTCTGACATTCTTCATTCATATTATATCCTCCTAACGATAGCTGATATCCAAAGCTTCATGCGGTGCACTGCGCTGATATCGTACAGCTGGATAGCCAAGCACCAGGGTTGTGACTACTTTTTTTCCTTTTGGAAGCTGTAAAGCCTTACGCAGACGGCGGGAATATTTGGAGGCCATCGTAAAAAATCCGCTGTACAAAACGCCCAGACCATGAGCCTCTGCAACAAATTCCATATTCTGTGCCGCAAGTGCTCCGTTTATTTCATCCTTTGCAAGGATCAGCACGGCTATCGGTGCATTGAAAAAGAAAAAGTGATCGTGAATGGTCGTCCTTTTTGCCATAGAGCTGAAACGATCTGCAAACGGCTTCAGCTTTCGGAAAAACTGAACTGCCAGCTGTTCCATATGCGCACGTTCCTTATCCAAAACGATATAGGAAACATCCTGCAGATTTTTTGCGGTATGGGTTAGCCGGCCAGCCTCCAGAATGTGTGCAAGAACAGCATCGTCGATCTTTCTCTTCTGAAACTGACGAATCGTGCGGCGAAAACGGATTACCTCCAGCACTTCCTGGGGATCCAGACGAAGCATTGTGCTTTTTTCAACAGACTCCTCTGGAAATCCTGTGATACTGACCGCATGCTTGGGACATATAGCTACACAATGTGAGCACATGATGCAGGTATCCTCGATAACAGAGGCTTTTTTATCCTGCAATACAATATTACTGGCAGGGCAGTCTGTAACGCATAAACCGCATCCGATGCATGCTTTCGAATCAATGCTTATACTGTGTTTACTCATACGCTGTCTCCTTTCGTTAACATCCGTTAACCATTATACCAGATATACAAATTCCTGCAGCATTGGTAAAGTAAATCGTTACCGATATGAGTACTGCGTTGGATCAGGATTTCCCGTAATCTGCTCTCTGTTTCATCTGTTGGAGTTCATAAAAATATATGCAGTTTGAGTTTCAGCAGGTTATTACATACTGTCAAATGCATGCATTCCTTTGAATGCGTATAGTAAAAAGATCCCGTATCAGAATCAAACAGGATCAAAAAGCACAATAGTCTTTGCACTGCTTTCTTTTATACGCTATAAAACGGTTTTCTTATCCGGTGAAAACATACCTGACATATCCACCTGTTCTAGCTGCAGTAAATATTTTTTCTTTTCAATTCCCCCGGCATAGCCCGTCAAAGAACCATTTTTTGCGATTACTCTATGACAGGGGATTATAATGGATATTGGATTATGTGCTACTCCACTGCCAACTGCCTGGGCGCTGTTTATCTGCAAACTGGCAGCCAAATCACCATAGCTTCTAGTTTCTCCATAAGGAATCCGCAACAGCTCCTCCCAGACTCTTTTTTGAAATACAGTTCCGGCTGGCTTAAGGTACAGTTCTCCCATGTCGGGTTGCTTCCCGGCAAAATATGCGCACAGCCATTGTTTTGTCTGATGAAAAATCGCCAAGTCATTGTTTTCTACAGCAGGCTCTTTCCATGTTCCCATATAATATTTCTGACCTTCAAACCACAGCCCTGTCAACGCTATGCCATCGCTTGCCAGCGTTATATTTCCTAAAGGTGAAGCAACCGTTGTTTTATAAAGCATACGCAATCTCCTTTTCTTATTATGAAATATGGATGTTACTAGAATACGAGGCAAAGCAGCTTTCCTTACGCAATTTGATAATGCATAATATTCAAATCCACAGATTGTGATTTTCTTCAGCGTATAGACGCCTTTGACTGATCGCAGAGGATATCATTTCCTGCAGGGAAATTTTCATTAGCTTACCTTGACATGTTTTTTATGAAAGCTGCATACCGTTTACCCGCATGGTAGAAAGAGGTGTTTTTTTAGCAGTGAAAGCTTCCTATACAAAGCTACGTCATACACCACAGCATGTTAGCTTCAGAGACCGGTGAATACAGCTGCCTGTTTAGGTTACCTTTTTAAGCTTCCTTTCTCCTTAGAAATTCCACAAAGGCAAACATAATGGATATGACGCTCAATACTGCAACGATCAGCTCTGACATATTATTCGCATACTCTGCCATTTCCGGTTCCAATATTCCCAGCACAAGGAAGTAGCTGCACCAAAGCAAGCCAAGCAAAAGAACGCAAAAAGTGATGTATTTCAGGATGGCTGCAGCTTTGTGTATCACTCTCTTACTTTTATCAATCTGTCTTTGTGTGTACTGCTTTTTACGTAAAGCCCGTTTCAGTCCACCGGCTAAAACTCCAACAGCGATGCCCACAGAAAGACTGCAGCAGATTTTAAAATACAGGCTCATGCTGGCAGCTCCTTTCTAAACAGCTTCCTGTCTCTGCTTGGTAAATACGAGTCTCCATGAACTGAATGCAGGCATACTGCAACAGGCTGTCTGCTTGTATCAGTCTTCATTCCTTCCATCACGGCTATATGTAGATATGATTTTATCATGATGTTCTCCTTCTTTGCGGAATCCTATGAAAGCTCACTGCCCCGTTCTTTTACATAGGCAGCTATAAATTTTTTTGAGGGGGAGTATATATGCGTCGGCAGCTCCTCCTTAGCAAACCATTTCCATTCATCCTGCTTCTTTGGTTCCATGACGCGCAGCATACCGCTGCAGGCTCTGGCTATTACCTGTATTGTGACAAAATGCTTTCCAGGCTGAATATCATCCGCCGCACTGAATATCCTTAAATCTGAAATATCAAGATTCGTTTCTTCCTTCGTTTCTCTCACAGCAGCTTCAAACAGCGTTTCCCCGTATTCCTGCTTACCGCCGGGAAGACACCAGGAATCCGGTTCATAAATACCACCGGTATCCGCGCCACTGCGTACCCGGTGCCCCAACAAAATTTTGCCATCCTGCACAATCAACACACCGACTCCCACACGAATCATGTTCTCCATTCTCTTTTATCCTCCTTTAATACTGCTGTTATTTCTCAATCCGCATCCCAATAATGAATCCCAGCAGCATACAGCACGCTATCGCATAAGCAAGGTAAGCCGAGCCTAGGGCAGACCCAAGTGCTGCACCCAGACATATCCCAAGGCTGAGTCCCTCTGCCATATACGTTTTCGCATATTGCTTCCCTGCTGTTCTTCTGTGCTTCAGTATCAGAATCATGATGACCGCCACAATTCCTGTTACGGCAACAGGTAAGACAGCTCTTATAAGCTCCATAGAAACCACCCTTCCTTATGTTGTTTCAGTTATAATCTGAGCAGATTCCCCCTTACACCAGATGGTGCTTCCTGCAGTACTGCGTAATTCCTTCCTCATCCACACGCGGGCAGATGTCTGTAGCTACCGCTTTCACATCATCACTTGCATTTCCCATGGCAACACCACACCCCACAGCCTGCAGCATTTCGATATCATTCGTTCCATCACCGAACGCAATCGCCTCATCCTTAGACAGATGGTAATATTCCAGAATTTTTCTGACGCCCAGACCTTTTCCTCCGTTGTAGGGTATGATATCCATTGCACGGGGCCACCATGCAGTTATTTCAGCTCCTGTAACTCCCTGTAAAATTGAAGCATATTCCTTTTTGGTTCCACCCAGCATAATCTGATAGATTTCCTCATCGGCGAGCCTTTCAAAATCATCCACAACATCGACTGTCTGATTGGATATTTCAAAATAGTCTACAATATCACGGTCTCTGCCATTTGCCCCGTTTCTTTCAACATTCGCCAGTACTACCGGGCGTTGTATTGCTTTTGCATTGCTTATGATTTTGTGTACATCCTCTGTAGGTATCGGATTTTTGAATATGACGGTATCCGCAGTAAAACAGTAGGATGCATTAAAGGTCAGATAAGCGTCAAATTTCACTCTTGGAAACTGCGGCACGCTGCGAGGCGGTCGTCCGGTCGCAATACAGAGGATAATTCCGTTTTTCTGTAGCTGTAAAAGTGTATCCTCCATCAGTTCACTCATTGTGTCCCTATCCATAGCAATCAGTGTACCATCAATATCAAAAAACGCTATTTTTATGTTGTTCATCTGGTTTCTCCCTATATAAATATTACGAACGCTTTGCTTGTAGCAGTGTGCTATCATTTCAATTATAGTCAACAAGAAAGGAGATGTACAGGTATTTTCTGCAATTATACAAGTTCTGTAGCGGCTATGAGTGATGTTCAGCCTTCACTTGAGGAAGCAGAATATGGACATATAATTTATTCTCCTTATATTCTGCATACATCCTCCCTCCCATTTCATATATAAGGGTACGTGATATTTCCAAGCCAAGCCCTGTCGTATTTTCTGCATTATGAACGGTATAGAAACGGTCAAACAGCTTCGCTACTTGAATAGAATCCAGCTCTGCCGCAGTATTGGCGAATATGATTTCGCCTTGCTCTGATAACATGATCTGCAAATCACCATCACTGTATTTAACGGCATTATGTAAAAGATTTATCATCACGCGGGAAAGCTTGGAGGCCGATAGTACGCGCTTTATCTTCTTTTGTGGAAGCTTAATGACCGGCTCGATATGCTGCTCTTTTAAGACCGCATAAAAGCCCGCTATACTTTCCTCTATAAGCTCATTTACTACAACCTCCCCTGTATCTGTATCATCTTTTGACAGTAGGGTTACCGTATACTCAAACAATTCCTCTGTAAGCTGATTTAGCAGCTCGACTCTGTTTTGGATAATTTGGATGTAACGTTTTGCAGTATCTGATATTTCTTCCTGTTCCAGCAAATCGAGATAACCGCAGACTGCTGTAAGAGGCGTTCTCAGATCATGCGATATACTCGTTACAGATTCCTTCAGCTTGTTCTCTCCATGAATATACTGTCGGCGCTGCTTGCGAAGCTGATCAAGCTGCTTGTTCAAAACCGCCGCAAGTTTTCTGATCTGCTTATCATTTGATGCAACAGTAAGCAAGGTATTGGATGAACTGCACGTATACTCTGTAAGTCCTATACAGATTTCCTTTAAATCCTTTCTCAACAACAACAGCTTTAAGAACAGCATACTGATAAGCAGCACCAATATCCCGCATAATATCCATGGTAACAGCATTCTTCACATCTCCTTTACTTGATATCCTTTTTATGAAATACAGCTATTCCACATGTATTCACACAAACAATCACAAGAATTGCATATATTCCTAGCCGCCATAATACAGACAGCTCTACTGTCATAAATTGAAAAATCTGTCCATATGGATTGATATCAAAAAGCACTTCAAACAGCATCCTCATCGGTTCGGATAATAAGCCCTGACGGGCCAGAGAATAGCATAGTAATCCGCCAAACATCAAGCAAAAAGCGCTCAGTATACAAATAATAGCCGTTTTTGCCTTACTGGAAGAAAGCATGCCTATCATATTATAAATGGCACAATAGGAAATGCAGGCAAGCCACCCTATGCATCCACTCACAACACACTTGAATGTACTCATTACCGGTATCTGCATGATAACAGCGAAGATCATACCGACCAGAATCCAAAGCATATAAAGCATGGTTATTCCCATACCACCGCTAAGAAAGCCTGCCAGATATATATCAGTTCTTTTGTGTCCGACAATCAGCTTATTGCGTATGGTTCCATCACTATACTCTGTTCCATAAAAGAGGCTGAGACTAACAGAGATAATACTGCCAATCCCCTGTATGGAAACAAATAAGGCGAGATCTATACGTGTGGAATCCTGACTCAGTAGTAAAAGACTAAGGATACCTTCCAAACATAGCATCAATATCAAAGTTACACGAAATGCTTTGCTACCATATAAGCGGCTGCAATTGGCATATAGAAGTCTACGCATAGCAGTCACCTTTTACCAGGCTCATATAATAGCTTTCCAGATTCTCATCCCGCTCGCTCATTGAAATTATTTCAGCCCCCTCCTTATTCAGGGCCAACGCAAGCCTCGTCACATTGATTTCCGCAAATATATCAGCCTCAGTTTCTGATATGATTTTATATTCCATTCGCATGGAATCCAGTATGTGGGTAAGCGGCTTGATATTTGTTACTTTTATATGAACACATTTTCGGCAGGCTGCATGCAGCTCCTGTGCACTCATTTCTTTTATGATACTGCCATTGTCAATAAAGCCATAGTGTGTTGCCAGTTTCGAAAGCTCATCAAGAATATGGCTGGATATCAAAACGGTAATCTGATGCTCCCGATTTAGCTTTCCTATCAATTCCCGTATTTCAATGATTCCCTGTGGATCTAATCCGTTCACAGGCTCGTCCAATATTAGAAAATCCGGATCCTGTGCAAGGGCAATGGCAATTCCAAGCCTCTGCCGCATCCCAAGAGAGAAATCTCTGCTTTTCTTTTTTCCTGTATTGCCTAGTCCCACCAGTGTCAAAAGATCCTGCAGACCGTCAAAGGAAGGACATCCTAGGATTCGATATTGCTGTTTTAGGTTTTCTTCAGCACTCATGTCCAGATAAATAGCTGGTGATTCTATGACTGCTCCGATTTTTCTCCTTGTTCGCGCAAAGTCCTTTTCTGTATTTTTTTTGCCATACAGCATATAATCACCGGATGTCGGATGCTGTAGACCGCAAATCAAGCGAAGCAGTGTTGTTTTCCCGGCGCCATTTTTTCCAACAAAGCCATATACAGCACCTTTTGGGATTTGCATTGTGACTCCACGCAATGCATGAAACTGACCATACTGCTTACACAGCATATTTGTTTTAAGTACATATTCCATTTCTGTTATCCTCCTTATTATGATACTGTATATTCTAGCAGGAAGAGGTAAAGAAAATGGTAAAGGAAGCCGTAAAGAAATCGTAAATTTACGACTTTTTCAGTTTAAAGCCAATGCCCCATACGGCTTCAATATAGTCCTGATCATTCACTTCCCGTAATTTTCTGCGAAGATTACTAATATGCATCTTCAATGAGCTTTCACTGCAATCCAGGGTATCTGCACTGATGCCCTCAAGCAAAACCGATTTTGTAATCACCTGTGCTGGGTGCTGAAGCAGCAGCTTTAATATTGCATATTCGGTTTTGGTTAATTTCACATCTATTCCCTGTACAGTGGTTGTATAGGTATCCGTATTGAGTGTTATCTCATCAAATACCAGCAAAGAGGAAGCTATCGGTATGTCTGTTTTACGCAGCTGTACAGCCACTCGTGCTAAAAGCTCCTTGGTTTGAAACGGTTTCGTGATATAGTCAGCAGCTCCATTAAGTAAAAGAGATACCTTATCGTCTACATCGATTTTTGCACTGACAATAATAACCGGAATGCCTTTGCTGTATGGCAGTAGTTCTTCTCCGCTAAGACCAGGAAGCATTAGATCAAGCAGGATTAGATCCGGTGTTGTATCCTTTAGAAAAAGCACTGCTTCCGTACCGGAGTAGGCACGAAATACAAGATAACCCTCACGATTCAGAAGCTCCTCTAACAGATTTCCGATATGTATATCATCATCTACAATCAAGATTGCTTTCAATATAATTCCTCCTCAACATTTTCCATAGAAAGTCACCACATATTTTCCTTATACAGGTATATTTATATAAATATATGGTATCATACAAGCTGAAAAAAAAGAAGCATGCAATCTGATAGCTCTTATTCAAAAAGGGGATTGTGAATTTCCTGACTGCATAAAGGGTACACTACCTCAGATACCAACGGTATTAGCCCTGCAATCGTAAATAGAAATATCCAAAAATGAATAAGGGCTGTTTTACTACGCATCCTTCATTTCTTTATAGTTTCTTTCCTCTCGCCACTTCTATGTTAAGAAGGTTTGCTACCCTTCTTACGATCGATCCATGTATGCTGCAGGAACAGACCACAAATGGCAGTCACGACAGCACCGGCTAATCGCGCTATCCATACATTCAAATCAAAGGCATAGAGTATTTTCATCGCAAAGTTTCCAGCAGCAATTGCCGCTGTAAATATTATAATCCATGTAATAGTAGTTCCCTTTGTGTTATCTAATTTCATATAGCTGCATCCTAATCAACTGGCAGAGATGAATGCGAGTATCAACAGAAGTATCATCACTGTGAGGACAGATAGGATTCTTTTGGAAGAATCACGTTTTTTATCTGCTTCTCCGCCATGTTCATTTTGTGATAACATCATTTGCATATCATTATCAACAAGTGCGTCAATACCAATCTGCAAGGCTCTGGACAGAGCTAGCAGCTGCCGTGCGTCGGGTACGGTCTCATTCAATTCCCAGTTTGATATCGTCTGTCGTGTAACTCCGACCAGCTGACCCAGCTGTTCCTGTGAAAGCTGAAGCTTTTTTCGTGATTTCAAAATATTTTTTCCTAAGTCCATGTTGACTCCTTTCGCTTGTAATCATATCTTATTTCCTTGCTTTATTTCTACCAAAGCTTTTTGGAAGCTTGTCAAAGATTTTTAACATTTGTATAGAAAATATGATATTGTGCTGTTTTTCCCCTCATCAAAGCAACACTGCTATTGATATATAAGATGTATGCCTGTGAAGCTTTCTGTACAAATACCTGTATATATAATATCTGTAAATTTCTTTATCATAAGAAAGGCAGCAGATATGCTACGTACTCATTTAAATATCCTCTGTAGCTGCCAGTTATTCTGGTTCTTTCTCACGTCAAGATACAAGAAGGATATGAGATATAAAACATCGATTATTTTGTATTTTATGCTTCCCATATACCCAGATTCGAGAAAGATCCGTGTTATTCATTCTGCATTTTCTTCTGCATTACATCATAGCAAAGAAAATCTCCGGAGCTGGTCTGGATCACATGAAACTCAGTTTCCTGATAACCACGTTTACGATAGATTGCCTTTGCAGGAAGGGATGCATCCAGTGTGCAACGATCATACTGTGAAAAAATCGCATGCTCTGCAAATTCCATAAGACTGCGTCCATGCCCCTTTTTCTGATGCTGTGGCAAAACAAAGAGTCTACAGATTTCATTTGCCTTGATTGTAACAGTACCAATTGCTCTTTCCTCATCATCGAATAGAAGATAGACACTGCCGGATTTGATGTCAAGGCGAATATTTGCGTCCTTATGATGTGATAGGAAAAAATCAACAGCTCCATTCGGATAATAATGCGGATAAATTGCCTGTATCGTTTCTCTTGTTATCCTTCTCACTATCTGTACAGTGCTTTCATTCAACAGCGCTTTTCTTATATCGTTGTTATTTCTGTATGAACTACTCATATATACATACCTCCTTTTTATAGTTGACTAAGCTGCTTTTAGTCTGTAAGTTCCTTGTTGTATTCAATCTACAATGTAATGCTTTCATTTGTTGTCGCATGCTGTGTATGCTTTTTAACGGCGTGCTGTGTTAGACGGTCCCAGCCTTTACACTTTCTATAATGTTCATTATATAAAACAAAAAAGGCAATGTACAGTTAATTTTGTACAAAACCATTTTCTTATTGCTTGCACTGTAGTAGAATACCTCCATCGTGAAAATTGCTCTTTTAATAACAGAATGTGATATCCTACATACAGCTATATCATTCTTTTTCTGCGCAGGGAATTTCAAATGTCTCTGAATGAAAATTAGAATAATACCTCCCCTTCGTTACTGTAAATTTCAACACACAATAATCCGGATCTGTCACACCCTTAGGATAATACATGGTATCGCCCTCTTTCCATATCATATCCTTACTTTCCTGATCCTCAAGGACCTCTGCTGTTCCAAGCAGCATCACTCCGCGGAAATAGCGTTTATCACAAAAATAAATGCAAGCCTTGGAATTCTTACGGTACTGTGCCACTCGCATGGAAGATGTATTCGTGGTAAAGTAAAATGTATGTATTCCCACTCTTTTTCGCGGTGGAAGCATTGCTTTGGTGTTTGGAAAACCATCCTGATCTACGGAGCTGATAAATGCAACGCTCTGTTTATCAATCAGCTTTCCAATCGTTGCTTCACTGTCTCGCATCATAACAATCACCATCCTTTTCCTTATTGTAGCCTGACCTTCTCCTCCTGTACAGTACCCACTTTTTTGTAACTATGTATTGAAAGTACTCATAAAAGTCCTTTGTCCTTTAGAAATTCCTCACGGCCATCCTCAAGCATCATTTCCATGCCGATAGCCTGCATGATTTCAATTGCCATCAGCATTTGTTCTCCACGTTTGGTAAGCGAATATTCAACATGCAGGGGATAACCGTCATATGTTTGCTTGTCTACCATTCCATACTCGATCAATTCCTTTAGTTGTTCAATCAGCATTTTCTGTGTAATATTTATAATCTCTTTTTTCAATTCAGACAGAGATTGCTTTTTCTTGCCAAGCTGCCACAATATGATTGGCTTCCATTTTCCCTTAGTAATATCATGTGTTAACTCTAATGGACATGTGTATTGTTTACGTAGTTTCACGCTATCTCCCCTTTTCTGAATTTTCTATATGGTATGCAGGTACAGATATGAAATGAATTTATACAAATGATACAGGGAAATCTATGAAGCTGTGTTTAGCTTGCGAAAGAATAGAGCTGTTCATGCTCTGAAAAAGCACGAAGCTTTCGAAGAGCATTTTATGATGTGTGACATTTTCCTGTTTCGAATGGTGTTTTATGCATGGTATAAGAAGGTTATCTGAGTGTAGAATCATGCTTTACAAATGAAGAAGATAAGCAAAGCTTGCATATTGCAGCTATTTATGATAGCTGTGACGGGCAAGCTGATTATGCATCCAGCTTCATGTACAGTAAAGGATAGGGATTGCCCTGTTCATCCATATCACTTCGCTTGTATACGGTGAAGCCCATATGCTCATAGAAGCCTTTTGCTGAAGGATTCTGTTCATTTACCGTTAATTTGTCAACTGCATATGTTTTCATTCCATACTCCAGCAGGGCTTTCCCATACCCCTGTCCTCGTTCCTTTGCAAAGACAAACAGCATCTCCAGCGTATGACCTGCAACGCCCATGAAGGCAATCGGTATCTGCTGTTCATTAACCGCAACTATTAAATGCGGAATCTCCTGTATTGCCATTGGGACATATTCTTTAATCATCGCGATTTCATCTACAGAAAGGAAATGATGTGTTGCCTTAACGGAAGCTTCCCATATTTCAAGGAGCTGTTGTATAAGAGTCGCAGTTCTTTCTTCAATTTCAATAATATTCATAGTTGCCTCCCTTTTCTATTCTTGCGCTTGGATGCCTCGCATAATTTTCAGTATGTTAGCTTTTGTATATGATGTGGGATCCACTGTTTTCTGATCATCTTCATTTCTTTATTTCTATAAAATAAAAGTATATCCATAATTGTAGTATTTCATATCCGTGATACACAAAAGATATGATATCTGATTTTAATAATAGTTTATGTTATCTTAGACAGCAAAGCAATGCTTTCAACATGAAATGTATGCGGAAAAAGATCCACCGGTACCATATTTCCATCTACCCGATACCCCATACGCTCCAGCATCTGCAAATCGCGCACCTGCGTCTGCGGATTACAGGAAATATACAATACCTGCCTCGGCTTCATGCGCACCAGACTCTTGATAAATTCCTCACTGCTCCCACTCCTTGGCGGATCCATAATCACGACATCCAGCCGCTTCTTCTCAGCCGCAAGCCTTGTCATATAACGACCGGCATCCTCACAAACAAAACGGATATTGGAGATCCCATTGATTTTGGCATTGATCCTCGCATCCTCCACCGCATCGCGATTGATTTCAACCCCGACCACCTGCTTTACAAACTGCGAAACATACATCCCAATCGTCCCAATACCGCAATACGCATCCAGTACCGTTTCCCTTCCACTCAGCTTCAGCAGCTCAACAGCACGCCGGTACAACACCTCCGTCTGCTCATGATTGATCTGATAAAAAGACTTCGCAGAAATACGGAAGGTCATCCCGCACAATACATCCTCAATATACCCGGGGCCATACAGCACCCGTTCCTCATCACCCAAAACCACACTTGTTTTTCGCGTATTCACATTCTGCACAATAGTCGTGATTTCCGGATGCCGCTTCCTTAACTCCTGTATAAAATTCTTCCTTGCCGGAAACACAGGGGAATTCAGCACAAGAACAACCATTAGCTGTTTACTCACTGCACCATAACGCAAAACCACATGCCGCAGCAGACCTCTTCGCGTATCCTCCTCATAAGGCTCTATCCGCAGCCTCCCCATCAGCTCCACAATGGTTGCTACAACATCGTCGCAAGCCTTTGGATGCAGCAGACATTGCTTATAAGGAATAATACGATGCGAAAACTCCTCATAAAATCCGGCCTGTATACGCCGCTGCTTATCCCTTTGAAAGCTGATAATCATCTTATTGCGATAATGCCAGGGCTTTTCCATACTAACGATATCCTCTGTCTGCAGCCTTAATCCCTTCGCTTTCCTGCACAGCTCCTGCATACTGCGATTTTTAAATTTTTGCTGTCCCTGCGTACTCATATGCAGCAGCTGACAGCTTCCACAGCGTGCATAAATCGGGCATTGTACAGGAACACGGTCAGAGGAAGCTTTCTTAATTTCCAAAACCTCCCCGATATAGCCTTTGGCAATACGCTTTACAATTTTAACGCGTACCTCCTCCTGCTTCATAACATGACGTACCAGCACAATATCCTTTCCGCAGCGCAAAATACCATTATGTGCTTCATCCATTCCCTGAATGATGCCGGTAACCACCTGATTATTCTTTAACATAGCTTCCCTCTTTCAACAGCGCTCTCGCCTCAGCAAGACATTCCTCACCCGTAAACAGAATACCATGAATCCCCATGCGTGCAGCCTGTTCAATATTATGTTTATTATCATCCAGATAGAGAATCTCCCCGCTTTGCAGGTGATAACGCTGCAGCAGGACCTCAAAAATATGAGGATCCGGTTTATTTGTTTTCTCCTCATAAGATAGAACCGCACCATCCGCCAAAGGGAAAAACTCCTGTGTCTCTTTCAAATAGTCCGCAGAATCCTTACTGATATTTGATAAAATATACACACCATACCCGCTGCTCTTTACTTCCCGCAGAAATGCAATGCTTTCGTGCATCGGCTCCATCAGCTGCAGCCAATTCTTTAATACGATATCCGTTTCCTCAACCATGTCCGGATATGCGGTATGATATACTTCGTAAAGATCCTCCAGCATCCAGATTCCCTGATCATATTTTTCCCATGCCTCATGCGTGAAAATCCGTTCACATATCCTATGTGTTATTTCTTCTGTTTGAAACCACCGGATAAAATAGGCCTCCGGCATAAATGTCATCAATACGTTTCCTATATCAAATACAACATGTTTTATCATTTCCTTACACCTGTCCTCACTGCATTTATTATACTATAAGAGACCTGTGCTTGACAGCAATCTTATGGCAATACTGCAACTTATTTATCCTCAAAGCTATTTCTTACAGCGAATCTATAATCATACAGCTTAAATTGAATATTCTTAAAGTACAAAACGATAACCACCTACCCCACTATACGAATTACTTGCTGCGTTCATCAAATGCTCTTTTAAGAACAAGGAACTGATAAAGCATTGTGAATCAGTATAGCACATAACACACTCTGCATTAAAAATACCGCAATACAATCATGGGCATATCCTGACACATGAGCTTTAAAAATCTGTCAGCGATTCCCCAGCACATGCAAACCACCATATGCGTGTATCCGTATAAAAGCATTCTTGTGCAAGCAGAAAAAAAGAGATCTATGACCTCTTTTCTTTACTTAATCTACAATTTCCACAGGCTCCGCCTTTGCAGCTGCCGTGTGCTCCTTCACCTTGGAAAAGCCTGCGCGCAGCATAACGGTTGATGTATATACCGTTACACAGACAACAATCCACTTCAGCACATCCAGCGGCAGCGATTTAATCAGTAAGGATGCAACCAGCGTTGCAATCGAACCAAAAACTGCCATGGACAGTGCGGATTTACGATTGTATGCGCCCTCCTTGATAAACTTCACAGATGCAGGCGGCATCAGAAACGCACAGGATCCCATCATGATAGGGAATGCCACATCCGGAGACATCCCCAGCAGATATACCAGTACCATGCAAGGGTTGTACAAGCCAACTCCTGCAGTCATCAATGCGCCCAGGATGAAGTTGACGATTCCTGCAATTACCAGCTTTCCACCCGCCAGTCCGATTGCATCTCCACCAATCGGCATCAGGTTTAATAAACTTGCCAGCATAATGCAGGCGGTACAAGCCAGTGCAAATCCCATAACCAGACGGATTTTCTTCTCTGACATACGAGATACCACACCTGCACCAAGTACAGCGCCCAGCATCGCAGCAGCCAGCATGACAACCAGTGTCCATGCCTCCACCTTTACAACGGTTGTGAAAATCAGTGCCTGCAGCAGTACCGGAATGCAGTTGGCAACATTCATCGTTCCCGGTATCAGCTTGTCTCTTGTCTGCTTTGTGAACTTCAACAGAGCAGTCTGCGGAGCAAATGCTCCAATCCCCAGCGGATCAAAGAAATTTACCAGTGCTCCGATTGCACCAGTCTTCCACCAGGAAGTATCCCCTTCAAACTCCTCCTTGTGTTTGATCAGGTCATAAGCGAAAAATGCAGTGTATCCGATCAGCAGCACGATCAGCAATCCAATAATAATTGTAGTAATATCCATAATCTTCTCTTTAACTCCCAACGTACGCTCTTGCGTCTTCTCATCGTTTCATTTCCATGTTGTATCTTTATCTTTCATTGAAGTACATACCCGCATCCATCAGATATGCACTCTTTCGCTATTGATTGCGCACAACAGACATATCACAGCTTACGCAGCACATACGCATAGCTGTATTTTGTGAAATTTTATCTCAACAACGGTTTTACTTTGACATCTCTCTTGATTTATCCGCGCAGGCCTTCATACCCTGCATGATACTGGAGCGAAAGCCTGTCTCCTCAAGCTTCGCTACAGCGGCGATGGTTGTTCCTCCCGGTGAACAAACCATATCCTTCAATTCTCCCGGATGCTTACCGGTATTAAGAACCATCTGGGCGCTTCCCAGCACAGCCTGCGCCGCAAATTTATAAGCCTGTGGCCGTGGCATTCCTTCCACAACTGCAGCATCTGCCATTGCCTCAATCATCATATAAACATAGGCAGGTGAGGAACCGCTGACAGCCGTTACCGCATCCATCAGATGCTCTGGAACAATTTCGCTTTTTCCAAAGCTGTTGAAAATAGCCGTAATTTCCGCAGTTTCTTCTTTTGTTACATTTTTCGCCGGCGCAATCGCAGACATCCCCTCACCAACTAGCGCCGGTGTATTCGGCATCGTTTTCACGATTTTAATATCTCTGCCAAACAATTCGGCAACTGTTGCAGAGGATTGTCCTGCCGCAATCACAACGATGATTACATTCTCTTTTACAGCATCCTTAATCTGATTGATCACAACCGGATACAGGAACGGCTTCACAGACAGCACGATAATATCACAGACACTAGCCAGCTCTGCATTATCAGTGGTCGTGTTGACACCATAGCTTTCCTGCATACGTGCAAGACTTTCCTCGTTGATATCGGATACATAGATGCTTTCTTTCCCAATCAGTCCGGCCTTGATGATTCCCCCAATCATCGCACCACCCATATTACCGCTGCCGATAAATCCAATGATTTTGTTCATAAATGATTTTCCTTCTTTCTTTGTTTCTGCCTATGCAAAACTCTGCTCTGTACGGTTGATAATCTCATCCTGCAATTCCTTGCTTAAATTACGGAAGTGGTCGGAATATCCTGCAACACGCACAATCAGATCACGGTATTCTGCCGGATTCTGCTGGGCCTTAATCAGCGTTTCACGATCAATGACATTAAACTGAATGTGATGTCCATCCATATTGAAATAGGAACGGATCAGATTTGCCATATTGTCCAAACCATCCTCTCCGGCTACCACGCTTGGTGTAAACTTCTGATTCAGCAGGGTTCCTCCCGTTGAAAGGTGGTCCATCTTGCTTGCGGAACGGATAACAGAAGTTGGGCCGTTTACATCCGCTGCCTTTTCCGGAGAGATTCCCTCACTTACCGGCTTGTGTGCCTTCCGTCCGTTTGGAGAAGCCAGCATGACCTCACCGAAATACACATGGCATGTTGTTGGCAGCATATTGATTCTCCACTGCCCGTTGCGCATATTCGGACGTCCTGTGATCGTATTCTTATAGAACGTGAACACATCCTTCATAATAGCATCCGCATAATCATCATCATTTCCATATTTTGGAGTTTTTCTGGATACAAGGTTATAAATGCGGACGTTTTCCTCCCCTTCAAAGTTATCCTGCATGGCCTTCATCAACTCTTCCATAGTGAAGTTCTTCTTATCGTATACATTGTATTTGATAGCAGACAGTGAATCGGTAATCGTTCCAATCCCCACGCCCTGCAGGTAATTCGTATTGTAGCGTGCACCTCCGGCGTTATAATCCTTGCCGTTTGTAATACAATCATCCGTGATGATGGAAAGGAATGGTGCCGGCATATATTTAGCATAGATACGGGTAATCATATTGCTCCCCTTTACCTTGATATCCGCAAAGTGCTCAACCTGTTTTTTATAAGCCTCAAACAGCTCCTCATAGCTCTTGAAATCCTGCGCTTCTCCCAGCGGCAGACCCAGCTGCTTACCGCCAACCGGATCAAAGCCGTTATTTAATGTGATTTCCAGAATCTTCGGCAGGTTGAAGTAGCCCTGAAGAATATAGGCCTCCCGTCCAAAAGCACCAGTTTCCACACAGCCAGAGGTTCCCCCGCGGCGGGCATCCTCAATGGATTTTCCGGCATTCAGCAGCTCCTGAATAATCGCCTCGGTATTGTAGAAGGCAGGCTGTCCCCAGCCCTTACGACTGATTTCACATGCACGCTTCACAAACTTTGTCGGTGTTTTTCTGGAAATCTGCACGTTGCTGGATGGCTGCAGCAGCTTCATTTCATCCATGACATCCAAAATCAGATAGGATACATCATTGACCCCATCCTCACCATCTGGTGTAATTCCACCGGTGTTGATATTAGCGAAGTCGGTGTAGGTAGAGGATTCCTTCAGTGTGATTCCCACCTTTGGCGGTGCCGGCTGGTTGTTGAATTTCACCCACAGACATTCCAGAAGCTCTTTCGCCTTGGTTTTATCCAGACGTCCCTCCTCGATATCTGCTTCATAAAATGGATGCAGATGCTGGTCCAGACGTCCCGGAGAGTAGGCATCCCAAGGATTTAGTTCTGTTGTCACACCGAGATGGACAAACCAGTACATCTGGATCGCCTGCCAGTAGGTCTGCGGCTTGTGTGCCGGTACAACATCACAGTTTGCGGCAATCTGCAGCAGCTCTTCCTTACGCTGTTCATCGCTTTCCGTTTCCGCAAGCTCTCTTGCCAGCTTTGCGTAACGCTCACCAAGAATCATGATGGCATCACACATTATGCTCATCCCGCGAAGCTCATCGCGTTTCTCGATTGCTTCGGGATCATTCAGGAAGTCAAGTGCTGCAATTGCCTGTTCAATATCCTGCTGATAATCCAGAAAGCCCTTCGCATAAATTTTTTCAGAGCCAACCGTATGTCCGGGGCCTCGCTGTTCCATGAACTCTGTAAAGATTCCTGCCTCGTAGCAGTCTCTCCATTCCTGGGACATGGAATTGATAATTTTATGACGGATGGAACGCTTTTCCCAGAACGGGATAATCGTTTCCTCCTGTTGCTTCATATCCTCTTCACTGACCTTAAAGCAAATCAGCTCGCGGTCGTTCATGACCTGCATATCCTCCAACGTGTGACAGCACAGCTCTGGGAAGGTTGGTGTGGACTGTGGCCCGGCTCCCTTGTCACCAACGATCAGCTCCCCATCCTCGATGGTAATTGTCTTGCGGGAAAAGATTTCCTTCATGGACAGCGCGCGAAGCTCCGGTATGGATACCTCACCTTCATACTTCTTGTAGGCATCTGTCATGAGCATAGCCCGCTCCATAAAGATATGCGGTGTTGTTTCTTCACTTTGCTTTCTCAGCTTTTTGATACGTTCATTCATTCCTCTGCATTCCATTGTTTATCCTCCTATCTTAACCTGTTGAAAACCATGTTCCTCAAACAGAGATTTCAGCATTTCCATATGCTCCTGTGTCGGTACGTCCAAATCCGCTGCGGGATAGACACGGCCCAGCTTTTCATATTTACTGCTTCCCGTATTGTGATACGGCAGCAGATTCACCTTTACTATTCCAATGCGCTCCTTCAAATACGCGATGATATCCTTCATGGTCAAAACATCACTGTTTACCGGCACCACCACAGGAATACGAATATTGATATTTGCCTTGTGATCTGCGAGAAATTCCAGATTTTCCAATATGACTGCATTGGATTTTCCCATATATTTCTTATGCACTTCATCATTCAGCGTTTTGATATCGTACAGGAAGGTATCCACATACGGAAGTAATTGCGCATAGTTTTCCTGAGGCGCATAGCCGCAGGTATCCACCGCGATGTTATACCCCTTATCCTTCAGCTGTCGGCACAGCTCACTCAGATATTCCATATCCTGCGTCATGACTTCCCCGCCTGACAGTGTAACACCGCCGCCGCTTTCTTCATAAAACTGGGCATCCTTATTGATGATGCTCATCAGCTCTTTGATACTGTATGTTTTTCCAACGATTTCACGATTGTTGTGAATGCAATAATCCAGACAATCAGAGCAAAGCACACAGGTATCCGGATCCGTATGGGCAATTCCATCTTCTTCTATCGTAATAGCTCCATGCGTACATGCCTTGAGGCAATATCCGCAGCCACTGCACTTTTCGCGATTGAACATCAGCTCCGGTAAATAGCTTTGACTTTCCGGATTGTGGCACCACCAGCAATTCAGATGACAGCCCTTGAAGAAAACCGTTGTCCGGATGCCGTCTCCGTCATGTACAGAATATTTCTGAATGTTGATTATGGTTGGCTCTTTCATGCTCCCCTCCATTTCTCCATGTGTTGTACATGGTTTGCTTGTTGCCAGAAATACAGAGCTTTGTTTCCTGCCCTCAGCTGCATCACAGCCTTCCTCATATCACTGCCCTGCTTCCTGAAAAAGGTTCGGTGTATTGATGGTTATAAATTTTACGCTCTTATTGGTCTGATTGCTCCAGTTGTGCGTTCTGGTTGATTTGTAATGCGCACAATCTCCCGGATATAAATCACAGATATCATCCTCAATCTGCAGCGTTAAAATTCCCTCCAGCACATAGACAAATTCTTCTCCCTCATGCGGATACGGAAGCGATTCCTCCACTTCCTTCTGCGGTAAAATTTCCACAAGCTTTGGCAGCATTTCCCCCCGGTCAGCCATATTCGTCATGGCATATTCAATGATGGAGCTTCCCTCAATACGAAGGATTTCCCTCTCATAGCTTCGCAGAACCGCCTTTTCCTTTATTTTGGGCTGTTCCATAAAATATGTCATTTCAACACCCAATGCCTTTGCGACCTTTTTCAGGGTATCATGAGCAATGGAGGTCAGACCGCGTTCCAGTTGGGACAGATAGCCGATGGACAGCTCTGTCGCTTCACTGATATCCTTTAGCGTCATTTTGTTTTCTGTACGCTTCTGTTTAATCAGTTCTCCAATGTTTTTATTCATATACAGCAACACCTCTTTACAAGCTTATTATATATTTCACAAGTGAGCCTGTCTATATTTTTAAGTATAATTTACCTCAATTTTCGTATTTTTTCATAAAATCAAGCACATTTTTACCTTGTAAGCAAGTTATATGACCACATTTTTACCTTATTTAATTTAAATATCGCTAAAATTTGCGGATATCTGTGTAACCGTTATCAGTTTTTTCACAAGCAGACATTTTGTCTTTGTATCGTAAACAAAAAAAGCCGATGTTCATCGACTATTTTCATATTTTCCTATTGTTCTTCTTTCGCTTTTTTTCACAAACTGCTCTATTTTACTGCCGCCTGCTCACATATTTATAACAAAGTTCTGAATAATGCTAATTATATATACATAACGCTTTGCTATGCACCTTAACCTACATAACATAAAGGGATGGGATATATCCAATTATATATACATAGCACTTATTAAGGGTTTTATTCTGCATATGGGACGATACTATCAATTCCCTCCGTTTTCATCCTGTCTCAAAGTTAGGAAGCCATACTGAATTACAGCTGTAGACCGCGAATCAGAAAATTGCGTTGAGGAGTCGTATGACAGGTGCATGTTCATTCAACTGCATGGGATACTGTGGAAATATATAAAGCATACGCCATACATATACGCCAATCAATGCACACAGCAATATGCCTGTCAGGACGCGAAAAGCAATGCCCTTGGTAAGCTGTTCACGTTTGCGCACAAATAGCAGACCAATCACTGCCAGATAGGGGACCAGAAGAAACACCACTGGATGAAAAAACCAGGCAGCTGTAAAATCTTTCTGCAGCAGCCAGTAAATGGCAGAAAACATATTACAGCCAGGACACGGAATTCCAACGATATTCTCTATGGGACAATGATTTCCAAAGATAAAGAGCACCAGGAACAGTATGACCCCTGTCCCCAGTACATTTTTAACATCCCGCTTCATACTAGTATGAACGATCGATCAGATTATTGATACTGCTCTGCATAATACACAGGGAAATGATTGGAAACCCAAGCACAGATAATAAAACATTGATCAGGCTGTTATCCTCCGCTCCCATGTCATACAGCTTTTTGGAATATTTCCAAAAGCAGTAGATTCCCCAGATTCCACAGGTTACAATAGACAGCAGCAGATCAGTGATTGCCGTATCGTTTTCCCTTGCGGCATAATTGATATCACTGAATATCTGTACCCAGGCAACCAGATAGTAAATTCCGCAGGTGATAATAGATAATACAATAATACTTGCTATACTTCTTCGTCTCATACAAATACCTCCCTCCTTGTATGGGGCAATGCGGTGAAACACCTGTAACGCCGCAGCCACATCATTGTATCATAGAATTATGCTGCTGGGGAGCTTTTCATGATTTTTTATGCATAACATATCCAATTACAGCTTATGGCTAATAATATATTATATAGGAGATATCGTATTCAAATATAGAACAGCAGCTACTATTTTGCTCCTATGCTTCAGCTATGCTCATCCCCTGTCAGCTAAAGCTTACGAATACGCCTACCGAAAACAGCTTATCATTTTCTGCTATTCCAGCTTATCATTTGCTTTCGTAATTTCTTTTGGAGGGATAAGGTGTAACTAAAACAGGATGATGTATCCAGAAAAAAAACCTGTTTCATCGAGATTGGAACAGGTTTTTCTTCATATAATCTAATACGTATATTCTTACTTATTGTTATTTGCTTGCCTTTACCATGAAATCACAGATTTTCTTGGAAAATTCAGTTGGATTTTCAATCGGGAAGCCCTCGATCAGCAATGCCTGATCATACAGTAAGTCTGCATAATCCTTAACAGCATCCTTATCCTGCTCATATACCTTCTGCAGTGCGTTGAAAATCTCATGATTTGGATTGATTTCCAGAATACGGGAAGCCTTCATGCCATAAGGGTTACCTTCCGGCATTGCACTTAACACCTTTTCCATTTCAAAGGACATGCCTTCCTCACTGCTCAGGCATACCGGATCATCCACCAGACGGGAGGAAATCTTGACATCCTTAACCTTATCACCAAGCACTTCCTTAATACCGGTGAGCAGGTCCTTGTTCTCCTCTGCCTTTTTCTCCAATTCCTTCTTTTCTTCCTCACTGTCGAGATCCAAATCACCCTGTGAAATATTCTTGAAGGTTTTTTCCTTATAGTTCATCAGTGCCTGGAGTGCAAACTCATCCACATTGTCTGTCAGATACAGAATTTCATAGCCTTTTTCCTTGACCTTCTTAACCTGTGGCAGATTGTCAATCAGCTCCACCTTATCACCGCTCATGAAGTAGATATGCTCCTGACCTTCTTCCATACGGCTGATATATTCATCCAGTGTAACCAGCTTTTGCTCCTTGCTGGAATAGAACATCAGCAGATCCTGCAGTGTTTCCTTGTTAGCGCCAAAGTCATTGTATACACCGAATTTAATCTGCAGTCCGAAGTTCTTCCAGAATTTTTCATATTCCTCACGGTCATTGCGCAGCATCAGCAGCAGCTCGGATTTAATTTTCTTTTCAATGCGGTTTGCAATTACCTTTAACTGACGGTCATGCTGCAGCATCTCACGGGAAATGTTCAAAGACAAATCCTGGGAATCCACAAGACCCTTCACAAAACGGAAGTGCTCCGGAATCAGCTCCTCAGCGTTATCCATGATGAATACCCCGCGGCTATACAGCTGAAGCCCCTTCTTATAATCCTGAGAATAGTAGTTAAACGGTGCCTTGCCAGGGATGAACATCAGCGTGGTAAAGGATACCGCTCCCTCCACACTCGTGTGAATCACCTTCTGTGGTTCTGTATAATCGTTAAACTTACTCTTATAAAATTCATCGTATTCTTCTTTTGTAATTTCTGATTTGCTGCGCTTCCACAGCGGAATCATGGAATTCAGTGTTTTCAGTTCCTTAACGGTTTCGTATTTTGGCTCTGCTGGCTTCTCCGCATCCTCATTTTCACCTTCCGGTTCGTCCACACGTTTGCTGGTTTCCACCCACATTTCGATTGGATAACGGATATAGTCGGAGTATTTTTTAATCAGACGTTCGATTTCATACTGCTGCAGATATTCATCATAATTTTCATCATCTGTATTTTCCTTCAGATACAGAACGATTTCCGTACCGAAATCTTCCTTCTCACATTCCTCGATAGAATATCCGTCCACGGCATTGCTGCTCCACAGATATCCGGTTTCTTCTCCGTATTTCTTTGTCGTTACATCTACACGGCTCGCAACCATGAATGCAGAATAAAAGCCGACACCAAACTGTCCGATGATATCCACATCATCCTTTTTCTCTGCTTCTTCGATTTCCTGCTTG
Source organism: Erysipelotrichaceae bacterium 66202529 (assembly GCA_017161075.1). Classification (NCBI taxonomy): domain Bacteria; kingdom Bacillati; phylum Bacillota; class Erysipelotrichia; order Erysipelotrichales; family Erysipelotrichaceae; species Erysipelotrichaceae bacterium 66202529. The sequence goes on from CP046174.1 coordinate 2,917,800, forward strand.
AATGCCAGAGAACCGCTTTTCGCTATCGTTCCAAGATTGTCCTCCAGCTCATCCTTATTCATACCAAGACCGTTATCACGAATTGTCAGGGTACGGTTTTCCTTATCTGCTTCCAGATAAATTTTAAAGCCGGATGTATCCACATCACTCAGATTTTCAGATAATGCCTGATAATACAGCTTGTCGATTGCATCGCTTGCATTTGAGATCAGCTCTCGTAAAAAGATTTCCTTATGTGTATAGATAGAGTTGATCATCAGATCTAATAGACGTTTGGACTCAGCCTTGAATTGTTTCTTTCTCGCCATACGTAATTACCTCCTGTTAGCACTCGCTCTTTAAGTCTGCTAACAGTATAGTACAGAATTTTAGCACTGTCAATACAAAAGTGCTAAAATCATTTGTTTTTTCTGATACTTACAGACTATCATTAAATATGTAAAGAGCTGATAAAGCAAATGATAGTTATATTTTTATATCACTACCGATCCAGATAAAGGAAAGTAGGATATACGAGTTAAATTTCATAAATGCTACGTATTTCTATCACTTATAAATGCAGAAAACATAGAATAAAGCAATACTATAGTAGTGATATAGAATCAAGAAATCAGATAGAAACAAAGAAGCCCCTAATATTCAAATCCTTACAATACCTTCACATGATTACACCATACTGTGACGGACGTAATTCATATGGCATCCTATGTGATATGGACAACAACCGATTATAAATGTATATGCCACCACCTTTTTCCACAGCTCTATTTAAGAAATCACCTGACTTCAGCTTTCTGACTACACTCTTCGTTAGCTTCAGCTGCATTTTTATCATCGTATATAAAATATATAGAAAGCATTGCGTCTTTCTGCCTTCTTGGGTATAATAGAAGAAACAATTTTCAAAAGGGGTTGTAAATAAATGAAAGATATGAAAGAAACTAAAAGAATTGTTGTCAAGGTTGGTTCTTCCACGCTGACACATCACGGAGGAGGATTAAATTTTCAGCGCATTGACGCACTTGCTATGGTACTGAGTGATATTAAAAACCGCGGAATCGATGTCGTACTAGTAAGCAGTGGTGCCGTAGCGGCAGGAGTTGCTAAAATGAAGATGCAAAAGCACCCCGAATTGATGAGGGAAAAGCAGGCAGCGGCTTCAGTAGGACAATGTGAGCTGATGTTTATCTATGATAAGTTCTTTTCTCAATATGGACAAAGCATTGCACAGCTGCTGATTACAAAGACGGTAACCACAAACGGTGTACTCCGCGCCAATGCAATCAACACGCTGGAAACACTGCTGGAATATGGAATCCTGCCTATCGTAAATGAAAATGACAGTGTTGCCGTTGATGAAATCGCCTATGGTGATAATGATACACTCAGTGCAGTTACTGCCGACCTGATTCATGCGGATCTTCTCGTACTGCTCTCTGATATAGATGGTCTGTTTAACGACGACCCTATGAAAAATAAGGATGCAAAGCTGATACCTGTCGTAAAGGAAATTGATGATTCCATTTTCTGTATGGCAAAGGGAGCCGGCTCATCACGGGGGACCGGAGGAATGGTTACAAAAATTTCCGCAGCACAATTCGCCAATGAGCACCAAATTCCTATGATTATCGCCAACGGACGCCAGCCATCCATTTTATATGATATTTTACGTGATGATTATCGCGGCACGCTGTTTGATATTAAGGAGGGTATGTAAATGAACACGCTAAACCAGCTGGGAGCCGCCTGTAAACAGGCATCCCGTCAGATTATGAATGCGACAAGTAACCAGAAAAATGAGCTGCTAAAAGCGATTGCAGAACAGCTAAAGCAGGATATTCCTGCAATCCTTGCGGCTAATCAGAAGGACGTTGAACAAGGAAAGACCAGTGGTATGAATGCAGGTCTGATTGACCGCATGCAGTTGAATGAAGCACGAATGCTGCAGATTATCGAAGGCATACAGCAGGTTGCCGCTTTAAAGGATCCGATTGGAGAAATCAGCAATATGCATACGACTGAAAACGGATTGCAGATTGGTACCATGCGGGTTGCACTGGGGGTTGTCGGCATGATTTATGAAGCACGGCCAAATGTGACAGTGGATGCAGCGGTATTATCCTTGAAAGCTGGAAACGCCGTTATGCTGCGCGGCAGTAAGGATATTCTGCAAAGCAATATGACGATTGTCCAAAGTATGCGAAGGGCTGTAACGGCTTGCGGATTTCCTGCTGAGATCATCACCCTTTTGGAGGATACATCACGGGAAACTGCAACAGCATTTATGAAGCTGAATGCCTATCTTGATGTATTGATTCCCCGCGGTGGTGCTGGTCTGATTGCCAACACAGTTCAAAATGCAACCGTACCAGTGCTGGAGACAGGTACCGGTAACTGCCATGTCTATGTAGATAAGGATGCTGATCCTGCCAAGGTGATTCCTATTATCATAAATGCCAAAACGCAGCGGACGAGTGTATGCAATGCGTGTGAAAGTGTACTATTTCATAAGGATTGTAAGGCTGAACAGATACAGGTGCTTCTTCAGGAATTAAAAAAACACCATGTAAAAGTACATGCCGATCAATGGATTTGTACACTGGATTCTGATTGTATCCCAGCAACTGAAGATGATTACGGACGGGAATATCTGGATTTGGAAATTTCTATAAAAATAGTATCCTCTCTCGAGGAGGCAATATCTCACATCAACACCTATTCCACCCATCATAGTGAAACAATCATATCGGAGAATTACACCTCCGTCAAAAAGTTCCTCAAGGAGGTTGACAGTGCCTGCGTATATGCCAATGCATCCACCCGCTTTTCCGATGGCTTTGAATTCGGATTAGGTGCAGAAATCGGTATCAGTACCCAAAAGCTTCATGCCAGAGGCCCTATGGGGTTACAGGCCCTAACGACAGAAAAATATATTATATTGGGGGATGGTCAAATACGACCATAATCTGCATCCTTCTCCCAAAGCATATCACAATAATAAATATTTAGTTTCTAAAGCCTGATTCAAATAATAAATTCCCACCATATCATAGCTGTGGATTTACTATATTAAATTAAGAAAGCGTACTCCTATTATTGATTCTTTCTCAACTCCGGGTATATAGGAAGCGTGAAATACAAAATAACCAATGTTTATCCATCCTTTTGTATCTCATATACTTCTTGTACCTTAACGTGAGAAAGGACCCTATTGTCTGTACGCTTTCTTTCTTCATTATTCCTTTCACAAAATCAATTAGAAGTAAAAGTGTCAGGCTCAATCAGAAATAAAAGTCTTTTATAACTGATCAGCAGCTCATGCTTCTCTGATAACAACTGCACTCCTGTAAAAAGGCCTCCTAATCGAGGTCTTTTTCACATCTATTTACATGCTTATTCTTTTACGTATATCTCAGCCTGTTTTCTCCGATGCGCAATACCAATTCTTATCAGATTTTTCATGTCCGGATAATAGCTTTTCTCCAAAATCTGATCATACCCCTCCTTGGCCAAGGCTTTCAGGTCAACACGATCATCCTTTGTGAATTTTAATTCAAAAAGGAAGGATGGTTTACCTTTTACTCTGCTTCTCAACATAACATCAACTCTTCCATGTCCGCTTTCTTTATTACTGATAATCTCATATTTATTATCCAGCGGCATAAGCAGTCCTAGCAATAATGTATGATAGGAATTTTCACTCACTAAATCAAAATAACTTACAGCGGATACTAATATTCCCTGATAACACATTAGAAATCCTTTCCAGTTTTTCTTTTGGAGGTTATCCAGTAAATAAGCTACACTGCTTTCATCAACATGAAAATAATACGCGGTAAGTGATTGAAATTCTCTGGCTATTTCTCTGTTTGGTATCCGTAGACTGTATTGCCCAATAAACTCATCAAGTACTTTATATGTTGTTAAATATCCTGCATTAAGGCATTGCCCGCCTGTGGTGCAAACAATCCCCATAAACTGTTAGTTTCCTGTAGCTCATAAAAAGATGTTTCAAAATTCACCAGAGCTGTTACAGTGCCTGTGCGAATCAATTCATCATAGCCTTCCTTAAATGAAACATCACAGTTCTGCATCGCTTGTCTCATCATTTTATTAGAGCTGGTATTCACCCAATAGGGCATCAGTTTTTTATGATCTAAATAATTGATTACAGACCAGGGATTATAAATGTCAACGCCTCCCATATTATAGCCATCATACATCTGCTTTATTTCCTCTGTGAACGGTAAATCATATGCCTTTAAAGCCTTTTTTACTTCTTCTTCAGTAAATCCGAAGTATTCAGCATAGCGGTGATCATTAACAGTGCAGACAAGTAAATTATTTAAATCGGAAAAAAGGCTAAAGCCCACCCGTGGTGCATTTTCTTTTGCTACGCGCTGTATACCTGTTAACATTGCATACTGTAAATCATCACTTGTCTTTAGTGATGTATGCAATATCGCCGCAAGAGATTCTCGCAGTTCTTCATAAAATCCTCCAGTATGTGCTTCGATAAAAGGCGTATCACACCATAGGCGGGCTTTAGCCTATTCATCGCAAAACAGCATCACCTTTTTCCCATAATATTGATGACATTTACTCAATAGAAAGCTGATAGCATCCTCAATGGAATCCAGACTTCCACTTTCTAAATCATTCAACCCCTGTATAATTGCTTCCAATTGTGCTTTTTCAAATATATTGACATCATCCAGAACATGCATATAACGGGTATATGCCTTTGCAATCTGTATTTTTATAAATTTTGTAATGGTTTTTATTGAACCCTTAGCATCTGCGAAGGATAAAAAAATGGTAGGATAACAATTAAGCTGTTTTGCATACTCTGTTTTCATGATTTCCGTATCCCGGAAGATAGCTTTTGAATCCTCTGTAATATCAAAAAAACTAGCGAGCACACCAAGGGCGGACACCGTCTACTCATATTGATTGTTTTTCCCGCTACTAGCGCGCCTCTTGTCGGATACCAAAGGTATCGGCAATATTTCGGTGAAAGCGTCTTGGCCGAGTAATCAACGTCACCGTCGTCTTACGCTTTAGAAATTCAGCAATCATTCTACTCTTATCAACCGTATAATAATTTTCTTCCCGTAATTTCCGGTAGCTGTTTACTCCTATAGGGATTGCTTTTTTCATTTCTGTACCACCTACCTGTTCTATTCCATTATACCCTATTTCTTTTTATCTTCACAGAAAATTCCTGAAAACAAGATTTTTCTGTCTCATGATCTGCTTCTAAAAAAAGCTTATATGCTATTTCTGGTGTAGGTCGTAAAAACCACAGCCTTTTCCTTCCAAAAGCTGTGGTTATCTTTATTATCAATCCTTACATTTATTTGTTATTTCTATTCCCAGTATACAAACGGTTGCATATATAAACAATCACCTTGCTTTAAAGCTTTGCTATAATAGCATCACGATATGCTTCCGTAGAAGCACTCCCATGCAGATCCGGTGTCAGACACTTCTTTTCCATCAGCACTGCATCCACCGCTTTTCGAATATTTGCGGCACATTCCGTTTCCTGCAAATGCTCCAGCATCATACAGGCAGACCACAGCAGGGCCGTAGGATTGGCGATATGCTTTCCTGCGATATCCGGTGCAGAGCCGTGTACCGCTTCAAACATGGCATATTCCGTACCTAAATTACAGCTAGGAAGCAGTCCCAGCCCACCGATCAGTCCGCTTGTCAGGTCACTTACAATATCACCATACAGATTTGGCATTACCATGACATCGAAGGTTTCCGGACGCATAACCAGCTGCATACAAACATTATCCACAATTTTATCATCTGCCTCGATATCCGGGAACTCCTTTGCAATTTCCTGAAAGATAGAAAGAAACATTCCGTCACTCAGCTTCAATATATTCGCCTTATGTACGCAGGTAACCTTTTTTCTGCCATTTGCACGTGCATACGCAAAGGCATCCCGTATGATGCGTGTACTAGCTTTGCGTGTGATAATTTTCGTCGCATGCACCGTATCCGCATCCACCTGCTCCTCCACACCGACATACAAATCCTCAGTATTTTCGCGGAAGGTCACAATATCGACATGATCGAACGGTGTCTTCACTGCCGTATTCGATTTTGCCGGACGGATATTCGCATATAAATCATACTTATTTCGCAGTGTAACATTCAGGGAACGAAACCCCTTCCCCACCGGTGTTGTAATCGGAGCCTTCAACAGCATCCGGGTTTTCTCAAAGGATGCAAATGCCGCATCCGGTATCAGCTTACCATTACGCTCATACTCTGCTTCCCCTACTTCAAAAAACTCATATGCAAGCGGTGCCTTTGCCGCCTCCAAAATCTTTACAACCGCATCCACGATTTCCGGGCCGATGCCGTCTCCCTTAAATACTGTTATTGTTCTCATTTCATCTGTCCTCCATCTTTACATATTGCTTCACACTGCCGACATACTTGGTAGCCGGACGCATAATTCTTCCATCATATTCCTTGTTTTCGATATTATGGGCAAGCCAGCCGACCGTTCTCGCCATGACGAACAACGGCGTAAACAAATCCTCCGGTATCCCCATCATGCTATAGACAAAGCCGCTGTAGAAGTCCACATTACTGGATACATTCACACCCTTCACATCCAGAATAACTTCCTTTGCGCACTGCTCAAAGCGCTGGTAAAATTCGTATTCCTTGACCCTGCCCTTTTTCTCGGCAAGCTTTTCAATATATTCCTGTAGCACCTCGCTTCTTGGATCACTTAATGTATAGATGGCATGCCCCATACCATAAACCAGACCGCTGTAATCGTAAAACTGCTTATGCAGGATCCGATAGATCAACGCCTTGATTTCAATATCATTTTCACAGTAACCGATTTCCTCAATAACCGCTTTCATCATGCCACTGACCTTCAGATTGGCACCACCATGCCGTGGCCCCTTCATACTGCCAATGGCTCCGACCATGGAGGAATAAAAATCCGTACCTGTGGAGGATATCACCACATTGGTAAAGGTTGAGTTGTTTCCACCGCCGTGATCCGCATGGACGATCAGCATCATATCCAGCAGCTTTGCCTCCAGAGTGCTGAATGCATGATCCTTGCGCAGCATATACAAAATATTTTCCGCAATGGAAAGGTGCTCCTGTGCTGGATGTATCACCAGGCTTTCCTTATTATAACGGTGCATTTTGCTCTGATAGGCATAACAGATAATGGAAGGCAGCTTGGCTAGAATATTCAATCCCTGTTCAAGCGTATTTTCCACGGATATATTATCCGGTGCATCATCATAATCGTATAAGGCAAGCACTGCCTGCTGCAAGCGGTTCATCAGATTCTTCCCCGGCATATGCAGAAATTTCGATTCCAAGAAATCATCCGGTAGCTCATAATGTGTGCGCAGATAAGCACAGAATTCTTTCAGCTCCTCCTCCTTTGGAAGATAGCCAAAGAGTAATAAAAAGCAGGTTTCCTCGTACCCGCAGATCGTTTCATAATTTCTGCCATGGATAATATCCCGCAGCTCTATGCCTCGATAGTACAGCCTTCCTATATCGTCTGTTTTTACTTCTTCCACATATTTATAACCGACAACATCCGCAATCTTTGTAAGACCGACGCGTACACCGGTTCCATCTTCGTTGCGCAGTCCCTTTTTGATATCATACCTGCGAAACAGATCATTTGCGATGTCATTGTGCTCTCTTGCCTTCTGGTAAAAAGAATTTAAGTGCTCATTCATTTCCTCCGCCTCCTTTTACAGTATTCTTTCACTATTATATCATAATTTTCATAAATTCAATGAAATATTTTCATTTTTCATGCTATAATATTCCATGTATACGAGAAAGGAAGGGAAGTTATGCCAACAATAACCGAAAAAATCATACAGAAGCATCTGGTAGAGGGAGTGATGGAGCGAGGAGAACCCATTGCGATCCGCATAGATCAGACACTGACACAGGATGCCACAGGAACCATGGCTTATCTGCAGCTGGAGGCGATGGGTGTGGATCAGGTAAAAACGGATCTGTCGATCAGCTACGTCGACCATAATACATTACAGAGCGGCTTTGAAAATGCCGATGATCACAAATATTTACAAACCGTGGCAATGAAGCACGGTGTCCGTTTTTCACGTCCGGGGAACGGAATCTGTCATCAGGTGCACCTGGAGCGCTTTGCGAAGCCGGGAGCCACCCTATTGGGAAGTGACTCTCATACACCGACTGCCGGAGGTATGGGGGCTTTGGCCATCGGTGCCGGGGGTCTGGATGTTGCGTGTGCCATGGCTGGTATGCCGTTTCATCTCAACATGCCGAAAATTATCAATGTCCGTCTGCATGGAGCTCTGACTAAGGGAGTCAGCTCCAAGGACATCATTTTAAAGGTATTGCAGATACTGAGTGTAAAAGGCGGTGTGGGAAATGTCATCGAATACAGCGGAGATGGCGTTCGCAGTCTGAGTATTCCACAGCGTGCCACCATTACCAATATGGGAGCTGAGCTCGGTGCCACAACCTCGGTATTTCCAAGTGACGAGGTTACACGCGACTTTTTAAGAAAGCAGCACCGCGAGGATGCTTACGAGGAATTGAAGGCAGATGCGGATGCCGTTTATGATGCCGTTATCGATATTGATCTGCATACGCTGGAGCCGATGATTGCTATGCCGCATTCTCCGGATAATGTCCTTCCAATCAGCGAGGTGCTGGGCTTAAAGGTGGATCAGGTTGCCATTGGCAGTTGTACAAATTCCTCTTATATGGATATGATGAGCGTCGCAGCCATTCTGAGAAATAAAACCGTAGATTCTAATGTCAGTCTTGTTATTTCTCCAGGCTCCCGCCAGGTATTGAACATGATTGCGAAAAACGGCGGTCTCTCCGATATGATTTCAGCGGGTGCCAGAATTCTGGAATCCACCTGCGGGCCTTGCATCGGTATGGGACAGTCTCCTATCACCAACGCCTTATCCCTTCGTACCTTTAACCGGAATTTCTATGGAAGAAGCGGAACATTGAGTGCTAAGGTATGTCTGGTTTCACCGGAGACAGCAGCTGCAAGTGCACTAACCGGTTATATTGTAGATCCACGCACCATAGATTATGAGCTGCCACAGGAGCCACAAAGCTTTACGATTGATGATTCCATGATTATTGTTCCGGATGCCGAAACTGCTGCGGAAATAGAGGTAGTGCGCGGGCCAAATATCAAGCCACTGCCAATCAACACACCACTGGAAAACAGCATTGATAAAAAGGTCATGATCAAGGTAGATGATAACATCACAACCGATCATATCGCTCCGGCAGGTGCCAAGGTACTTCCTTATCGCTCCAATATTGAAAAAATAAGTGAATTTATTTTCATGAATGTGAAGGAAAGCTTTCATGATGACTGTCTGAAGTGTGGCGGTGGCTTCATCATTGCCGGTGCCAATTACGGACAGGGAAGCTCCCGTGAGCATGCGGCGCTGGCTCCCATGTATTTAGGAATCAAGGCGGTCATCGCAAAAAGCTTCGCAAGAATTCACCGGGCCAATCTGATCAATTTCGGTATCCTTCCCCTCACCTTCTGCACAGAAGCAGATTACGACGGGATTGACGAGATGGATGAGCTGAGAATTACCAATCTGAAGTCTTTAGCGGAAGATACCCCGATTGAGGTGGAAAATATCACAAAGAATACCTGCTTTCAGGTTGCACATAATCTGACACAGCGTGATATAGAAACCGTTCTTGCCGGCGGTACGTTGAATCTGATCCGGCAGAATCAAAAATAATAGTCATAGGGCTGTCCGATAGGACAGTCTCTTTTTTGTCTGCTTTCCTTTATTTATATCTGTTTTATCTATTTCCTTTATATCTGTTTTTCTTATTATCTGCTTGTCTTTGAAATTGTTTTTCTTTAAATCTATTTTTTCATACCCGTTGTTCTTCCTTATCTGTTTTCTTCATATCCTTTCTTTATATTCTTTTTTTTACAACCTTTCTTCATATTCTCTCTTTATATTCTATCTTTCTTCATATCTCCTTTTTATTTATATTTTTATATTCTGCTTCTCTTTTTATAAGGAATCATCAGGACCATCAGCACGTTCTTGTATTCCGTACTGCTTCTGTTACAATAAAGGAAAGGGATGAAATATTTTATATATGTAAATCGTATTACAGATGGAAAGAAGGGAAATCTATGAAAAAAACATTGCTTATATTCTGCACCATATTACTTTTATCCGGCTGCTCCTCCACACAAAAGCAGCCATCGAACGCTGTTGAACCACAGGAAACGCCAAATCCCAAAATCGCTGCGCCTGCGGATATCAGCTATCCAAACAGTCCATCAATCGAGGATTATGACGCTCGCATCGCTATTGACAATAACAATCCGGTGGATAGCAGTCTGCTGGATGGATATACCAGCTTTTCCCAGGAAAGCTTTTCCGCCATATTACGCGATGTAAAAGGAAATGTAAGCTATTCTCCAATGAGCCTGTACTATCCGATGATGCTGACACTGCAGGCCAGTGAAGGAACGACTGCAAAACAGCTGCAAACGCTGCTTCATGTAAAGACCAACAACAATGCCGATCATATGGGAAATCTGTATCGCCGATTGTATACAGATAATGAAGGCGGACAGTTAAAGATTGCCAATTCCCTATGGATACAAAAGGATTTCCCGGTAAAAAAAGACTTTATCCGGACAGCGAACAAACAATATTACGCTTCTTTGCATACTGTTGACTTTTCACAGACAAAAACCGCAGACCTTATGGCGGCATGGATTCGGGAGCATACAAATGGAGAGCTGTCCCCTTCTATACAGACCGACGAATCCATGCGCTCAGCGATTCTCAATGCCATCTACTACAAAGCGCGCTTTGATCAAGAGTTTGAAAAGAAGGATACCAGACAGGCTGTATTTCATACTGCAGATAAGGATGTGACAGCCGATTTCATGCATAAAGAAATGGATACTCATTCCTTTATTGATAATGACCGCTATGCCTCCACATCTCTGCCATTGAGCAACTCCTCCACCTTGACACTGGTGCTTCCAAAGGAAGAACAGGGAGCCGGAAAATTATTGGAAAGCAAGGGATTTATACAGGAACTGTTTCAGGATGATACAAGTGGTTCTGAATTTGGTATCGTGAAGCTGTCTTTACCTAAATTCCGTGTGCATTCCAAGCTGCAGCTGCGTGATGCAATAAAAGCAATGGGGGTGAGCTCCCTGTTTGACACCACGGCAGAGCTGGACGGCATTTCCGATGCCAAGCCGCTGTTTGTATCCAGAATCCAGCAGGAAACCAGTATAGACCTGAACGAGGAGGGTGTGGAAGCGAGTGCGTACACGATGATGGCTACTGCAGGAGCTGCCAATGTTGAGCACCCAAAGCTCTTAGATTTGAATCTGAACCGGGAATTTCTTTACATCATATCCACCAACATGGATGGTAAGAATCTGCCACTGTTTATCGGTATTTGTGCAGACCCCACCAGAAAAGAATAACGAAAAAAAGCTGTTTGTATGGAATCATGCTACAATTCCCTGCATGACAGCTTTTTATTGCCGCGTGACCATATGCCACTGCTTTTCCACAAGACTGTTACCAGCGGCAGGAGAAACTTGTACACATATGCAAGCATTCGTTTTTACAAACATTCTGATATCAAACCAAGACGAATTATATACTGCTTTCCTCTCCGCTTCTTGATACGATACTCGATTATATGGATTTAAAAACCAGATCAATGTACTATACAATATCAATTCTCTATATTATATGGATGAAAATCTCATAGTCTGACATTCAACTAAGTAAGCTCATGACATAAATCATAAAGCAAAATCCTTTTATCCTTCCCTATTTCTGTATGAGATGTAATCATAACAAAACGCTGCCATCCACGGATATCTGACAGCAGCTATTGTAACATCTGTTTTTATGCAGATAACAGCCTTCCTGTATATATTTATGTATACAAGAAGGCTTCTTAGAAATAACGGATATAACAACAACACCGTATCCGTACTTTTTCTGTTTACATAAGCACCGATTCCTTTACCCACAGGAACCAGGGAGTACCTCATACTTATTTTTTCTTATGGAATTTCTGTTCACTTTCCGGATCCTTGACAAAAGCAAGAAACAGCATCCCCAGGAGCATCATCGGAATCAGTCCCAGAATACCGTACTGTGTTTCACCGGTAATCATAATGATAATGGATACCGCCATCGGCCCAAGAATAGCCGAGAACTTGGAGAATACAGAGAAAAATCCAAAAAATTCATTGGAATCTGCCTTATCCGGTATCAGCTTGGCAAAATAGGAACGTGATACTGACTGAATTCCTCCCTGAAACATACCGACCAGTAAAGCTACCACCCAGATAAAGGATGGATAGGTCTTAATCAAGGAGCCTGCCAGGACAACTCCGACATAGCCGATAATACCTGCATAAATCATTTTCTTGCTGCCTACACGCTCAACCAGACGGCCGAACAGAATCGAGAATGGACAGGCTACAATATTGATCAGAATAACAACTACCAGGCTCATGACATCACTGATTCCCATTTCTGTTGCCAGGGATACGGCCATTTTGATAACGGTATTAACGCAGTCTATATAAAAGAAATAGGAAATGCAAAACAGAAAAATATTTTTATTCTTCTTCACATCGCGGAAGGTATGATACAGATGCGCAAAGGACTCCCGCACAACATGGGGAACCGGTTCATGATAGTTTTTCTGCTTAACATTTTTCAGCATGGGACGGGAATATACCAGCCACCACAACACCGCCATTCCCATTGTCAGACCACAGGCCATACGATAGCTCAACGTAAAGGAACCAATGACCAAATCACCGGTTTTCGGATCGCCCAGCAGTGTGACCAGGGCAAAGGGGATTACAAAAATCAGAAACGGCAGTACGGAACCGATATAGCCCCAGGCATATCCGGCTGCACTGACCTTATCCACACGGTCATCATCGCAGACATCCACGATAAATGCATCATAGAAAATAATAGAACCGTTATAGCCAAGCATCGCTATGATAAAGATAACGATAGCCATGCGATAATCAATAAATGGCAGTGCCAGTCCAAAGCCGCCAAAGATTCCCATGAACAGGAAAAATTTAAACATTTTCATTTTCTTGTCCTTGTAATCCGCCATGGTACCCAATACCGGTGAAATTACTGCCAGAATAATGGCATAGATGGCATTTGCCCAGCCAACATACACACTGCTGTCTCCTGGTGTGATTTTCGCAATCAGTAACGGAAAAATCACCGTGCAGGTGGTAAGTACCTGTGCTGAATTGCCGACATCGTACAGGATCCAGCTTGTTTCCTCTTTGGTAAAGCCAAGTTTTGTCAAAATTTTTGTGAACATAGGATTCGTTCCTTTCTCTTATGAAAACAGTGTATCACAGGGAATCAGTCTTGTGGATACGGATAACACAATATTAACAATTTTCAACAGGAAGAAGTGCAGCCTGAAGTTCCTGTCCGTGTACCTCCAGCAGCGCATAGCCGCTTTGCGGAGTCCCGTAGCATACTGAGCCGGGATTGATCAGAATCACACCGTCCACCTCGATAAAGCACTGATGATGCGTATGCCCGAAAAATAATGTATCACAGCCCTTTCGTTTCGCATAGGCTGCCAGCTTACCATACAGGGTACGCATGCATACTTCCATAATTTCATCACTCGCTACATGCTTCATCGCCAGAACCTCCTGTACGGTTTCATCATCGAAGATATCGCCATGCAGACAGATCACGCTGCGCTTTTCAATGGTAAACCTTAATTTTTTAGGAAGCCGGTGTGTCCGGTCATGATTACCCTTCACAATGCTGCATTCAGATATTTCCTGAAGCGGGAATCCAACATCCCCCAAATGAATTTTCAAATCGGCATCCGCATGCCGGTCCAGAATTTTCCTTGCGGCATCCAGTTCTCCATGCGTATCCGACATCAGTAAAATTTTCATATTGTACACCTTCGTATCCTATATCATCATTATAATATGATTCCCCAGGAATAGAAACAAAAACTTTACATTTCAAAGAAAACAGATCATGCTGGCAAAATGGTCAATCGTCCGTGGGCATGCTTCCTTACCTTGCAAAGCCCTATGGATTCTTTTCCATTCTTAACGCTGTTCGCCTACGTAGGCAATGCGGATTCACATACCTTATATTGAGATACAGAGATGATCTCAGAAAATAAAGGAGGATTTCATTATGTATAACAATTGTGGATGTAACAGAGAGTTTGGATTCAACGAAGGCTGCGGAAGAACTGAATGGAACCGTGGATGCGGATGCAACAACGATTACTACAATGACAATGCTGCATTGTATGAAGCAGAATGCATCGCGCGTGCTGCTCTGCGTCGCAGAAACAGAGAAAACCGCTGTGCCCGTGAATTCGTTCGCTGCATGAAAAACGCCCGCTGCGGATACTAAGCTGCAACGAGTGAAAGACCTGTGAAGAGCAGGTCTTTTCCAGTGAATATTATGTTGGCAAAGCCGTATATGCGAACTTCACACAGGCTGTAGGCTGTATGCCGAAGCAGATACACCTCTTCATAGCATAAACAGCTTTCTATAACTAGGTGCAGTATGTTAGCTTTATCAACGCTTTTAAACAAGCCTTGTATTTCTGTATACGGATTGCTCAGCACCTATACGGTAGGCTTGAGCAATGTCTGAAAGCATATCCAGGGTATTAAAATAAAAAAAGGAGGATTTCATTATGTGTAACAATTGTGGATGTAACAGAGAATTTGACGATAGCTATGATTTTGGATGTAACAAAGCAAGCTGGAATAACAGCTGTGGCTGCAACAATGATTACTACAACGACAACGCTGCTCTGTATGAAGCAGAGTGCATCGCGCGTGCTGCTCTGCGTCGCAGAAGCAGAGAAAACCGCTGTGCCCGTGAGTTTGTCCGCTGCATGAAAAATGCCCGCTGCGGATACTAAGCTGGCATTTTTTAACAGCCTTTCATGCTTCCTGCAATACTTTCAAAGCAAAAAGATTTTAGGGGGTTACATGTCTGATACAGCTCATATATCGACTATTTTAACCCTCTTTCAAAATTCAAATCACAGTAATTTTCAAAATAAGTGGTTTGTCAAAACTGAGACCTGCATAACCTGCAGGTCTTTTTTCCTCGCAAAGCCACTGCCTGCAGCATCAGTTCGTTAGCTGTTCATATCCGCGAATGTCTGCACATTTTCTTTCATACACATATCTGCCATAGAGCGATTGTTTGGTCTGGCAAAGTGTTCGTTAAAGCTTTCCCTGCAAACTTTATTCATTCAAGATCGAATGGTGTGTCAGTCTTCAATCATAGCATCCAGAATATCCTGCAGAGCCTGCTTTCCATTCATTCTGCCGAAGGTCTTCATATCGATGACATGGATAGGGATTTCAAAGGAATTCAGCTTCTTTTTCATAGAATCCTTCAAATACCGCATCTGCGGCGCCAGCCAGATTGCCTGCATATGATACTCAAAATGATAGCGGCGAATAAATTTTTCATCCAGTATCTCCGCTGAGCCATATGCGAGGACAAGATCGTTATCACGTAGGGCATCCTCCAGATGATTTCCAAGCTCATGAATTTCCTCGACATAAATCTGTTCGCGCAGACTCGCCTTTTGAATCTGCTTACAAAACATACCGGATGTGTTTCCTGTAGCACAGCATACATATACTAACATACGGGTTCCTCCTTTAGAAAAGCTCGTATTCCTTTTCGTTGATGTGTAATTTCCTCATATTCGCAATGACAGCGTTTTATTTTCTTACTGCCAGTGGACGCTTTCTTCCACAGCTGTTTCCAATCAAGGATGGCTGTTGCCTTATGTTGCGGCGTATTCACGCATTGTGTAAACAGTGAATCAAGTCGTGCTGCCACCATGCAGATACAGCGCAGTAATTTTAACGGATTTTGGTCACCGTAAATATACGCACGAGGATGTCCGCAGAAAGATAAAAGCTTTGATGTAAGCATCTGATCCATATCCCGACTGCGTAATTGGGTGCATAAACAATTTCGAAATGCGCGCCACAGGCATGCAGCCTGCTTTGACAGCTGCTGTCGTGTAACACTGTTTACCGCTGAGTTCGCATTATATCCGCTCACCTTCTGTGAAAAGCACTTATTACAATAACCGCCCCATAGCCTAATATGCATGCTATCGCATATCACACAAGGAACACTCCCCTCGATAGCACCCATATGCACTACGTTTTGCAAATCAGGGACAGATACAGCTTTCTTTTGCAGACTGAAACGGATGTACAAAGCCGCAAGCTTCCTGATGATCTGTTTGCCTCTTCGCCTGTCAGACAGAATACCGTTATGCAAAACAATAAGGGGCGTAGCCACGGCTTTATAGCCACAGGCATGTGCCTGAAGCAGACCGTCATTACACTGAACATAGTAATTCATAGATTTCCTCCCACACTATGAATCCATCATAGCATGACGCAATCACAGATGCAAGCAGGAAAGGGTACAATCACAGAAAGCGGTTACGCATCCGTTTCGATTCCCCTTATGCATAAAGCACGGCCAAAAAAATTTCTTCGCATATGCCACTTTAAAATTCCAAAAAAAGAACAAGCTGCCACCACTCTGGCAACAGGAACCCATTCTCTGCTACTGCTTTCTCTGAATCGCAGAACAAGCACCTTATCCTGCATTCACAGCATAGTATCCTTGCTGTTTTATTGCTTTCAATGCCTTTCTATGTTACAATTTTCATACAGAATATTGTTTAAAACAATACTTACACAACCGGCATCATGCAACTATATTACCAGCTGTAGCTACAGACAGCTTTAGAAAGTGAGGAACGGAAATGAATTGGAAAAACAGCACACTACTATCCCTGTTGTCCGTTCTTCTTTTAACGGGGTGCAGCCGGCAGAATGCTACAACCTATGAACCGGAAATTACACAGGCATCGTCAGCAGAAACAAAGCTGACTTTTTTCGGATACAAATATGAAGCCCTCAATGTCGCTGCTATAGAAGACAGCCTGCAATCATATATGCAGCAGCACAACCGTGTTTCCATCACATATGAAAGCATTAAGGGTACGGACTATTATGAGATACTTGAAAAACGCATTGACACGCATAACGGCGATGATATTTTCATGGTCGATCAGGCCTCCATGCTGGAGCTGGAGAAAAAGGGGGCTCTGGCAGACCTGTCAGATCTTTCCACCCTTGATAACTTCAGTGATCTTGTGAAGCATCAAATGCAGGCAAACGGGCCCTTAAACTATGTTCCTACCTCGATTTCTGCGTTCGGTCTGTACTGCAATGAGGATTTGCTGAAGCAGCATAAACAAAAGATTCCAGAGAATCTGGATGAATTTATGAAAGTATGCGATTATTTTAAACAGAAGGGAATAACGCCAATCATTGCAAACAACGATATTTCCCTGAAAACCGTCGTGCTGGCTAAGGGACTGTATCCCATCTATCAGCAAAAGGATAAAGATAAGCTGCTGCAGCAGTTTAACAGCGGTGAGCAGGATCTGGCAAAGGCCCTGCAGCCTGGCTTCGAGCTTGTGGAGACAATGATTGAGCACGGCTATGTGGATTGTGAAGAAGCCCTGAAAACAGAAAAGACAAAGGATGACCTGCTTTTATTCGCAAAAGGGAAGCAGCCGTTCATGCTCAGTGGAGCCTGGGCAGCACCGCGCCTGCGGGATTTACAGCCGGAATTCACCTTTTCCATACATCCATATCCCATACTGGAGGATGGCAGTGCTCTGGTTATCAATATTGATACCAGAATCAGTGTGAATGCAGACAGTCCACATGTAAAGGAAGCAAAGGAATTTGTGGAATATCTGACACAGAAGGATGTCCTCTGGAAATTTGTAAACAGTCAAAGCTCCTTCAGCCCTTTAAAGGATGAGCAGTTGGCGGATGATATCGCAATTCAATCTTTGGGGCCCTATCTCACCAATGGCAGAAGTGTGATAGGTGCCGATGATACGCTGATTTATCCAATCTGGAATCTTACGCGATCCAGTACACAGCAGCTTTTACAGCACGAGGACAGCGAAACCGTGACAAAGGATCTGCAAAAGCAGCTGACACAGATACGAGAGGATGCATATCATGAAAGCAATGACTAAACATTCCTTTTTCATTTTATTTTCCATCGCTTCTGCCATTTGCATCCTGATAGCCTCGGTTGCCTTTGTATCAGATGTTAAATCCCTTTTATGGGAAAAATCCGTCACGGATATCATTGAGGTAACACAGCAGGGTGCACATGCTTTGGATACGTATATAGAAAAGGATTACGATACTCTGCATTTATTTGTGAAGGAATTAAAGGAAACAAAGGCATCGGATAAAAAAACAATTCAATCGATCATTCAGATTTTCGAGGAAGAAAATACAGCATTTTATTGCAGTGATCTCGCTAGCGGCTATACCTATTCCAATCTGCCGGAGTCCATTCCCCGTATGGAACAAAAGCAGATAAATACCATGCTTGCTTTAAGCGGTACCAGTATTCGCAGTCCGTTTCTGGATGGATATACAGGTGTAAAGACGATTGGCGTCTATGAGCGCTTCACCTTTCAGGATGGAACCGAAGGACTGGCGCAGAAAACCAGACCCTTATCCACGATGACAGAACGCTTTTCTCTTTCCTTTTTCGATCAGACAGGCTTCTCCTATGTGGTAAATAAGGAGGGCGATGTCGTAATACGTTCCCTTCATCCAAACAGTAACCGCACCTTTCAGAACCTGTTTGATATCATCGATTTGCAGGGTAATGACCAAACGGATCTGGATATCTTTAAAACACGATTAAAGGATTCCAAAACCGGAGCTGTTCAGTTTCAGTATCAGGGAGAAGACTATATATTCTGCTATGTACCCTTGCTTAGCGGGGATAATTGGAATATTGTTTCCATCATACCAAACCGCATCATCATGCAGCAGGCCGATAGCATTATCAAGCAGAGCATTCTGTTATGTTTGCTCATCATGCTTTGTATGGCCGGTATTGGATTTTTGTATCATCACAGCCGGAAAAAGCATCAAAAGGAAATTGAAAAGCTCGCCTTCTATGATGAACTGACCGGACTGTATCGGTATGAAAAGTTTTTGCTTGACGGACAACTGCTGCTAAAGGATAAGGAGCGCATGGTAGCTGTTTTATATCTGGATATTATGGGCTTTAAGCTTTTGAATGATATGGAAGGCTACGGATATGGAGATCAGGTACTGCTGTTTGTAGCGGATATTCTGCGCAGTGTTGCACAGGAGGAGGCAATCAGCTGCCGCATTTCCGGGGATGATTTCATTCTGCTGATTCCTTATAAAAGCCGTGCAAGAGTCATTGCGCTGTGCAAAAAGATTCTGGAGCTTACAGCAAACGGGATCGATCATGCCCATGAAATACATTTACGAATCGGTGTCTGCCTGCAGGAGGATGCTGATACAGACAGCACAATCAGTACACTTGTTGACAGGGCACGTATGGCACAAACGAGCATACACGATGATTCTGCAACCGCATGGCAGTTTTATAACCAGGAAATGCGCCAGCTACTGTTGCGGGATGCGGAAATGGAGCAGCACATGGAGCAGGCTTTGAAGGATGGTGAGTTCCTGCATGTCATACAGCCGAAGTATTCACTGGATGGCAGCAGAATCCTTGGCGGTGAGGCGCTGCTTCGCTGGCAGCGCTCTGGCAGTGGCTACACAAGTCCGGCTGAATTTATTCCACTGTTTGAAAAGAACGGCTTCATTCGTAAGCTGGATGCGTTTGTATTTGCATCGGTATGTCAGACGATACAGGAGAGAATTTCACAAAAGAAATGCATTGTACCGATATCTGTTAATGTTTCCCGTATTCATTTATATCAGGAGGATTTCGCTGATTCCTATATAGCGATCAAAAACCGCTATCATATACCGGATGGTATCATTGAGCTGGAGCTTACGGAAAGCATACTGTTGAAGAATACAAAAGAAATTTTCAATATTTTGGAAAAGCTGCGGCAAAACGGCTTCTGTTGTTCCATCGATGACTTCGGCTCCGGGTATTCCTCCCTAAACGCCTTAAAGGATCTGCCAGTGGATGTGGTGAAGCTGGATCGTGTATTCTTCGATCAGAGCAGCCATGTGGAACGAAACAAAACAATATTAAAAAGTATGATTACCATGGCGAAGCAGCTGGATATGAAGGTGGTAGCTGAGGGTATCGAATATACACAGCAGCTGGATATGCTGAAGGATACCGGTTGTGATATGGTACAGGGCTTCATCTATGCAAAGCCGTGCAGCGTGGAGGATTTTTATCAGCGGCTGGAAGCGGAAGCTGCTTCCTGAGCATGAAAAAAGCCTTATTAGTTATTTCTATCAGACAAAGTAAAGAAGCATTACGACACCCAGTGCGGTGATTGTAATGCTTCTTTTGTATACCTGTGTAACATACAGAGGTGGCTATTTACCAGCATTGACTTTTGCACGCTGGTTGAATTGTATAAGCCATGCTTCAAATTGTGCAGGTGGCAGCGGTTTGGAAAAATAATAGCCCTGTGCCATATCGCACGTCGTTGAATTTAGAAATTCCAATTGCTCCTTTGTTTCAATTCCCTCCGCAATCATGCGAATGTGCAGTCTTTGGGCCAAATCAATCAGACAGTGCAAAATATCCTTTGCCTTTGAATTGTGAATATCCTCAAAAAATATCCGGTCTAATTTGATGGCATCCACAGCAAAGCTTTTCAACAGGCCAAGAGAAGAAAAGCCGGCACCAAAATCATCCAGTGAACAGCAGAACCCAAGCTCATGCATCTGTACTACCGCCTGCTGTACCACAGCGATCTGTTCCTGATTAAACAACATGGATTCCGTTAGTTCAAGCTCAATCTGTGCATCGGCGATACCATACCGCTGTTTGATTGCGGCATAGTCCTGTAGGAATGACAAATCGTGAAAATGTCGGCGTGATAAATTGATTGAGACAGACAGAGGCGGCAGTCCTGCATTGCTACGGGAGTGCAAATAGCGGCAAACCTCCTCAAACATATAGCAATCCAGAGCCAGGATATGCTCGCTCTTTTCAAAAACCGGAATGAATTCCGATGGATAGATGCTGCCTAGCTGCGGATGCTGCCAGCGTACCAGTGCTTCCGCGCTATGGCACACACCTTCTTTGAGTGATATCTTGGGCTGCAGATACAGCTGAAAATCGTGCTGTTGAAGAGATGTCAGAAAGATGCTGTTCAACTGCTTTTCCCGCTGCATAGGACGCAGCAGCTCTTCACTGTAATATACACATCCTTTTCCATACACATACCGGTGAAGCGCAAAGCGGGCACGATCCTGCAGCACAGTGAAAGCAGTCTGAGTACCATCCAGCACACAGGCTCCCTGCTTCAGCCGGATATCCATGGGTACTGACAGCTTATCAGATTTCCTATTTATGAAATCCTGTATGCTGCAGATTCGCTGCCGGATCAGCTCCCTGTCACAGGTGCGCAAAAACAGAAAAAAACAATCCGCTTCTCCCCGTGCCGCATATTCACCGGGATGCAGATTCTGCTGTATAGCTTCATAGATGAGCTTCAGCAGATCATCCCCTGCTTTCATTCCGTATTGATCATTGATCAGCTTAAAATTTTCAACATCCAAAAGAATCAGCGCAGCCGTGATATCCGGTTGCCGGGAAAGCAGCTTCTCCAGCTGCTTCTGAAACCCGATGCGATTCATGCCCTTTGTTAAGTTATCATGAATTGCAGCTTCCCTGAGTCTGTGACACTCCAGCCGGTATCTGTGCTTCTGCATCCCCATATAAAGCAGAAGCAGTACTATGAATATCACAGCAATACAAAGGATAAGCAGTAAATCATTCCTACCCGTTTGTAAGCCAAATACCTTCATCATTCTGCCTCCTGTCTGTTTTCAGCAGAATTTTATCATGGCACAACAAAAACGCAAGATTATTTTTGTGTACGTATACATATAGTAAGACGCATAACAATATGATAAAATACAATGGATAACGAGGTGAGTTTATGCAAGTAAAGGAAACTCTTTTTGAATACCTGTACCGGAATCTGCGCGAGCAGATTATCAGCGGACAATTACCATACGGCTCCCGAATGCCCTCCATCACCAGGCTGAGTGAGCTGTACCATGTGGGAATCCGTACTGTACGGGATGTTCTTCAGCGCCTGAAAGAGGAAGGCTATATTCAAACGGAAGAACGCAAACCCATTCTTGTCGCTTATAAGCAAAGCAGTCGTGAACAGAAGGAAGCCATGATCACTTATCTGCTGGAGCATAAACAGTCCATTTTGGATGTCTATGCGACCATGACCCTGCTGATGCCGCAAATCCTCACATTTTGTACACAGGTCAGTACCGATTATATGCTGGAGCAGTGGTCAAGGACACTGCATGCTAACGCGCATAAACCAATGAACAGCCGATGGAAGACTCTGCTTCGTTTTTTCTATGCTCTGCTGGATCAGACGCACAATCTGTTTTTCCGTGATTTGTTTTCAAGCCTGGAGCTATATGCGAGACCACTTTATTTTTTTGAGGAAAAGCAGTTCACACAGCTTGTGCGGGATTGCTGTCAGTTTCACAGCATTGCCTGGGTACAGGAGCCGATGGTAAACAGACAGGCACAGGAAAGCAGAGAAAGACTTACCCGGTTTTATGCTTCCATAGAGCATGCGGTACAGCTTCAGCTGCATGCACTCTCCATGCAATATCCAAAGATCACAGAGCAGCACGATCTCTTTTCCTGGCATTCCGACCGTGGCAGAGACCATCTGCATGTACAGATCACCAGAGAGCTAATTGATCAAATCGGTACTGGTAAGCTTCCTGTAGGGACGCTGCTGCCAAGTGAGGCACAGCTGGCAAAGCACTACCATGTCAGTGTTGCGACAATCCGCAAGTCTCTTGCGTCCTTGAATGAGCTAGGATATGCAAAAACAAAAAATGTAAAGGGTACAACGGTATGTATGCAGGATGATGAAACAGCAGCTAGATGCATGAGTCGTAAAGCCTATCGCGATGATATCATGCGCTATCTCAGCGGATTGCAGCTGATGATTCTCACGATGAAGCCCGCAGCACGCTCCGCCTTTCCAGCAATCACCAAAACAGCCATCAGGCAGCTTCATAAAAAGCTGCAATATGATAACCGCATTCCACTGGATTCTTTGACAGAGCTGGTTACACAGCATGTACAGCAAACAGCATTACAGACTATTTTGCGGGAGCTGAGCAAAATCTTGTGCTGGGGATATTATTATTCCTTTTATCCGGGAGAGAATCCGGATTTCAATGAGCTGAACCGCAAAAGCATGCAGGCAGTACGATACCTTGAACAAAACGATGAGGAGCGCTTTGTCTCACAAATGTGTCTGTGCTACGTGCATATTCTGGAAATCATCCGCGAGCATATGATCGCCTTTGGATTATCAGAAGCCACTTATATGAAAACACCTCCTTGCGATTCTCTATAAAAAAACTGCAGCTCTGCAGTTTTTCATTTAATATCCATGTATTTCAAATACGCTGTATTCCCCTGCATAATGATAACCCAGCTTTTCCGCAAGACCAACAGATTTAATATTATGCGCGTCCCAGGATGGATACCAGCCACGCCGCAGACATTCCAGAATCAGCTTTGCACTGGCTGCCGAAGCCAGGCCGCAGCCTCTGTATTCTTTTTTGGTATCTACCTGTATTTCGATTCCTCCGCGATAGGAACTGTATGAGGAAGCACCGGATACCGGTAGATGATCCTTCAGCACTGCAACGCCGAGTCCTTTTTCCTGATACTCCGCATAATCAGCATACAGAGAAGTCCATTCTCTGCACCAGTCCTGCTTTCTGCTCCAGTCAAATAGTTCTTTATCAATCAGTTTGATTTCATAGGTCTTGCTCAGACCATCGACAAGCCTTTGCAGCCGTTCTTTCGAAAATACATCCTTTTCCTTTTTTATTGCATAGCGTACAACCTCTTTAACCTTATTTCCATAGCACTCTTTTATCAGCGCTTTCCAGGAAGCATCTGACGCCGACATAATTATAAAAGGAATCGGATATGCTTCCGGCTTAAACTGTACAAGCGCACGATTTGCTTTTCCAGCGAAAAAGCAGAAGACACCAAGTACAGCCATCGCGGAGTCCGGGTGAATGGGATCGTCTGCATATACAGCTCCCATGACATTCTGCAAACAGGAAAGAATCATTGTGTCCTGTTCGTTTACAAACAGGCTCTCTGCGACTTCCGGATGCTCCAGTTTATAAATCATATCTTTTTACCTCCCTTCTTCTATGTACACCTGTTCCAGCTGCTGCATGATATTATCCACGATAGAGCAGCAGCGAATACTGCGATTCGCAGGCATGATAGGGCTTTCCTGCCATCCGTTTTTCAGGCATTCCCGCACATGTGCAGCCTCGTATTTCATTTCATACAGACAGGGAAAGGTAAAGCGCTGGTGATCCTTCCCCTTGACAAGGGTATACTCTCTGGCTTTCCAGTAATCCGGTACATGAATATATCCTTTTTCAAAATAAAAGATCGCATGGTGCTGTGTAGGCCCGTTCATAGATATTCTGCTGTTTACCAGAATATCGTCAAACAGAAAATTCATGCTGATTCGATCGCACGCTCCACCTGCCTCTTTGGTACCCATTGTGGAGGTATGAATTTGTTTCGGCGCAAGCAGATAGTCCAGATATTCAATCGTATAGCTGGCGCTGCCGTAAACAACACCTCCCTGTGCGGGATCATGCATCCATGCCGCAGTAGGATTCGGAAAGCTGGCGCTCATTTCAATCTGATGCAGCCTGCCCAGTGTCTGCTTTTGTATATGCGTCCGTACGACCTGTGTTACAGGCAGAAACAGGCTCTTCTGTGCTTCCATTAGAAACAGGCCCTGTTTTCTCGCATAGGTGAACAGCTCCTCTACATCCTCAGCACAAAGTGCGATGGGCTTTTCACACAGAACATGCTTTCCATGCTGGAGCGCTCTTTTTACTTCCCTGCTGTGATTTGCATTATTTACAGCAATGTAGACGATATCGACATCATTATCACGGTAGACATCCTCATAACTGCTATATGCCCTTTTTATCTCGTATTGATCAGCCTTCTGTTTTGCTTTGGTAAGCGATCGAGATGCTACTGCTGTTATGACATCTCCGTTTTCCAGGACTGCATGCATAAATCGATCGGTTATAGACGCAACGGAAATCATACCATAGCGTACGCTCATATCACATACCTCACTTTTTAATCCTTATAAAGGATACTCTGTACACATCTTATGCCCATTAGGTTTCGGTGTCAATAAGCTTGATAAAAATAATACAGCAGGAATGGTTTCCTATAGAATATACAAAACAGATTCTCAGCCAGACAGCTGCAGAAATGAGCATATGGCATAGTACATAAGAAAAAGCATACGTTTTTCAGTTATTATTCATCGATAAAAGATAAAATTTAGGAAGAGCGTTATGAAAAGCGCCTTAGAGAAAGACCTGCTGTAGTCATTCTATGCCCTTTTTCACCGATATGATTATATAAAAATACTTTCGTTAATACCTTGCTAGGTTTTTTTGTGAATTGTTCCATTATTTATCTTAAAGTTATGAATCACCTATATAGAATAGACATCAGATGAATCAAAAGAGCATGATTACCTATTCTTATTTATACTATACTGTATCCCCTGATAAAATCAGCATAACTTGAGGCTCTGGTTCATAAACATCTCGTATAAGAATTGCATTAAAAAAACTGTTTTCGTTCACATTAAACAGTTTTTTTGTGGCTTTATATGTATTATTTATTGTCCGTAAGCTGATCCTTTAGTTCCTGCAAGGTATCACAGGTGAATAACAAATTGGATACAAGATCGATCTGTTCCGTCGTTAAAGAACATAGCCATGTTGAGCAGTCTTCATGATATTTTTTTACCAGCAGTCGATTTAACAATATTCTTTCACCCTCTTTTTGCCCCTGTTCAACACCATCCTTGAAACTATCCAAAATGGCATTTTTTTCACGCTGTTCCTGTATCTGCGTTGCCATCGCTATCGACCAGAGGTCTTCTGCATCTTGAAATTTCCTGTACTTCTCCATTACCTTCTTCACCAGCCTTTCCTCTGTTTTTAGTATACCATCTTCATCATTATTTTTAAACAGGTAGCACAGTTGTTCAAAGTCATTCAGCTTCTCAAATCCCTTGCGCTTAACGATTGCATTTATCTCCGGCAGATAGATGTAAATCCTCTTCATTAAACTACGCTTACTTTCTACTTCTCCTTCCGCATTTCTCATCTGATAGGCATCAATTAACTTCTTCGTGTGTTCTGCATAGGAATCAAGAAAGATAATTTGATAAACAGGGAGAAGATCATAATACCTTTCTCCGCTATCGAGCTGATTCGATAACATTCTGGCTCCGTACAGTTCAAATCGTTTCAACTCTGATTGCTTTGAATAGGTGGTTTGCATTTCGATGCCGTATTCTCTTCCTTCGCTGTCCTTCACACGGATGTCCAATACCATTTTTTTCTTTTTGAGTATAGCAGGATCCAGATTAGGATTTAATACGGTACTTTCCTTAGGATGGATTCCTGTCACTCGTTCAATAATGGTGTTACGGATAAAAGCAGCATCTTCATCCTCTGTGCCAAGAGCGAACTTAAAAAATATATCGTTATCATATTTCAGTCGTTCCTGCACCTCTACCTTCATTTCTTTATTCTCTGTTACATCTTTTGTAAGCATATTCTTCACATCCTTTCGTATACAGTCTTATGCTTTACACTATTACATACGTAAGGAAAATGTAAAATTCCTAAAAAATTAGAAAAATTCTTTATATTTTTCATAATATATATTTTCAAGTGATGTTATTGGCAATTAAAAATACATCTGCTCGATTCTTTTACCAGACTGTTAACCAAGTCATGCATTTATGTATTATGAAATTAAAGCTGTTTCTTATACATAGGTGAACAATAACCCTTTTCATCTGAAAAGGTTGAAAAAATCGATTTTCTTATAGACAAATGGCTATTTTTATTGTATTATTATATGGCATTCACTCATGCGGGCGTGGTGAAATTGGCAGACACGCTAGACTTAGGATCTAGTGCTTCGCGCGTGCAGGTTCAAGTCCTGTCGCCCGCACCATTGAATTTAACGCTTCAAAGCCTTTATTTATAAGGGTTTTGAAGCTTTTTTATTCTTAACTGATCATCATTTAATACGGAAAAAAGCCCTATTTGATTTTAAATTTTTCTTACTTTAAAATGTGTTAAAATTAGAATACTTCCCATAAAGAAAAAGAGTAATCCACCGAATGAGAATCACTCCTTTTACGTTCTGTACCTCCTGTTTATAATTATGCTAATAGATTTACACTTCAATTATATAGTTTGCTTTTCGTTCTTTTGCAACAGGCATTTCACCCTTCCCATATCCCAAAATACAATTGGCTACTCCAACATAGTCTGCATTAAGACACCACTCTTTTAACAGCTTGTGTCCTTCTTCCGATTCAAATACCTCCTTTGCCCTATAGATATAGCAAGAATCCACACCAACTGCATGAGCCGCATTCAATAGGTTCCCCGCAACAAGATTTGCATCCTCCAGCCAGGTAGGAACAGATTTTTTATTCCCAAAGACAATGGCAACTACAGGTGCTCCGTAAAATGGATCAATATCTCTTCCCATTACTTTCGCATTCAGTTTCGATATTTTATCTCTAATTTCCTTGTTCTTTACCAGTACGATAACAGGCGACTGTTGTCCCATCCCTGTCGGTGCATACGTTGCAGCCTCCATGATAGCATCAAGCTGTTCCTGCTCCACCATCTGATCACTGTATTCTCTCACGCTTCTTCTCGTTTTTAATGCTTCTAATACCTGATTTTCCATTTTTTCCTCCTTATATTTTTTCGTATTTTTCAAAATATCCCTTACTATGAAATGCAAAACGTTGACTCCGCAGTCGTTTTGATATTTGAAACGGAATCAAAATCAGTCCAATCACAACAAATAAGATTATCCCGATTCCAATAATCACCTCATTTACACCTACACTCTGTTTTGTTAACCATACCAAACCGTATGTACTTAACTGTATCAATCCGGCAAAGGATGTAATTGTACCCGGGCCGTAAATGGTCTTTTTACCTCTGCCTGCATATTTTTTGTACATTCGAATACCATCCATAGTGTGATGAATGCATTCTGCATATCCAAATACTATTACGACCACAACTGCTGAATTGGGAATATAATCAGCAAAGATAAGTACTGTAATAAACACTATTTCAGCGCCAAGATTGGTAATCATGTTGGTCATCATATTTTGAGGATACATCATAGGCTTATCCGATTTCTGCCCCAGATTGTTCATAAAGAAAAAACCGCCTGGCAGTGTGTTTTCCTCAAACACATGTAATGGAACCATGATTGTAAGCAAATACATCAATTTACTTGGAATCGATGATTCAGACCATCCTACTATTAAAAAGCAGCTCATCATGATACCTATTCCATACAGTACATGTAACCAAAGCTGGTCACACCATTGATATAGTTTATCTTTTTTCATCTATTCATCATCCCTTTCTTTTATGCGACATATGTTGTATAATTCATATTATAGTGACATGGCGGCATATCATCAAGCAACAAATATAAGCATGTGTCGCATGATATAGGAAAGGAAATCATGAACAAACAGCCCGAAAAAACAGATGCTACAAGAGAAGCGTTTATTACTGCATTTTTTCGTCTTGCAGAAATAAAGAATATATACAAAATCACAATCAAGGAAATAACAAATCTTGCCGGTTATAACCGTACTACATTTTATCGCTATTTTGAAGATGTCTTTGAACTAATCGAATATGCAGAAGATCAGTTTATTGATGGAATTCTCTCTGTTCTTCTACCACAGGTGTTACTATCCCCCACTTTAGATGATCGTTTTTTTCAGATTATTCTCGAACACTTTTACGATTCCAAAGAACTCCTGGGAATTATTCTAAGCGAAGCTAATCGAGCTTCATTTATAAGAAGATTGCAGCAGCGATTACAGCAATCATTGAACGCGCCTGAAGATGCTTCTGCTCATAATCGTGTTATTATGGATATCTATTTTAATGGAATCTTTTCTGCTATCATCCATCAATTACAGCATCCGCAAGAAATGAGTGATGAGGAATTGTTAATGATTATCAGGGAATTGTTCACAAAGTGGTACTGGCCTGCCTTATCTAATAAAATATAAATTCTTTTTAATATCTCCCAATGCAAAAACATCCCTACAGCTTAAGAACAATCATATGAAACTTCAATATACAATGCTTTCTGAGAAGGTTATCCCGCTCCTCCTTTGACTTTTTTTGTTATCTATATAATCTCTTTTTTCTACAGCTCCATAATATTTTTGACGAATAGGAAATCCTTTATAT
Source organism: Erysipelotrichaceae bacterium 66202529 (assembly GCA_017161075.1). Taxonomy (NCBI): domain Bacteria; kingdom Bacillati; phylum Bacillota; class Erysipelotrichia; order Erysipelotrichales; family Erysipelotrichaceae; species Erysipelotrichaceae bacterium 66202529. The sequence continues at coordinate 2,947,366 of CP046174.1, forward strand.
AAAGTGGTGCTTTAAAGGAAACTGCGCGTATCGTTTTCAGTTCTTAGCTCCATCTGTCATAAATTTTTCATATAAGTATTTCATAATTCATCCATACTGTATCCCTTCCATAATGGATCACAGTCAACGCAGTCTTCCCTGTTTTTCATCAGAAGCAGAGAAAAACAGCATGTATTGTTCATTTTATGCAAGCTGTACCATTGTGTTTTCATCCATATATTTTAAAAACTGTGAATCGTAGCTCCCGCTTTATAAAGCCATTATTTCTACCTGAGAAAGCTTTTCATGACCTGTCTTCATGATTTTTAACAGGCGAAGGAAGAAATTGCTCTTGTCATCCCCTAAAATAATGATGCCACAAGCAAAGCGCTCCTCTTTCATCCTTGTTTTTAATGTTAATCACGATACCTTGTCCCTATCGGAACATCTTTTTTTCGGAAATGACAGCTTTTCCGTATGTGGAAACAAATATGGAATATTATGTGGTATAATGAAATAGACAAAAACCATGAAAGGGAGGACATTTTCATGAAAAAAATCAGACTTATATCCACATGTCTGCTCCTGTCATCTGCTGTATTGTTACAGGGATGCTCCAGCAACGATCATGGGCTGGATCCAGATAAGCCGGTCACACTAACGCTCTGGCATTATTACAGCGGTTCACAGAAACAGGCATTTGATGAGCTTGTGGATGAATTTAATGAAACACAGGGAAAGAAACAGGGAATCAATGTAGACGCTGTTGCGAAAGGAAGTATTTCCAACATATCCACAGATTTAAAAAGCTCGTTAGACAAAAAGGTCAATGCGCCGGAGCTGCCAAATATATTCGCTGCCTATGGAGATACTGCTGAGGATATGGAAAAGGCAGATAAGCTGGTAGCCATAAACGATTATATGTCCGATGAGGAGATGGCGGAGTACGTGGATGATTATATGAAGGACGGCAGTTTGTACGATCATGAATATGTAAATATCTTCCCGATTGCGAAAGCAACGGAAATCATGGTCATAAATAAAAATATATGGGATGACTTTGCGAAAAAGGAGCAGGTGTCGCTGTCCGATCTGGATACCTGGGAGGGACTCACCTCTGTTTCGGAAAAATACTATACATACAGTGGAGGAAAATCCTTCTTTGGAAGAGATGCCCTGATGAATTATCTCAATGCCGGAAGTGAACAGCTGGGGACACCGCTATTTACCATATCCGGTCAAAAGGCCTCCTTCACCGTCAGTAAGGAAACCATGCGCAAGCTCTGGGATCAGTATTATATTCCTTTTGTGAAGGGGTATTATGCGAAAAACGGACGCTTTGCCAGTGATGATATGAAAACAGAGGATATCATTGCATGTGTGGCTTCCTCAGCTGGTGCAACCTTCTTTCCAAATGAAATCGTAGGCAGTGATGGAAATAGCTATGATGTGAACTATATCGTACGCCGCGTTCCAAATTTCGCAGGTAAAAAAAGCTACGCCATCACGCAGGGAGCGGGAATGGCAATTAGTAAAAGCGATGAAACACAGGAATATGCATCCATCCAGTTTTTGAAATGGTTCACAGAAAAGGAGAGAAATACACTGTTCTCTGTACAATCCTCCTATCTGCCGGTCAAAAAGGACGCCAATTCCTTTGCGTCCTGGAATACGATTACAAAAGAAGAAAAGATTACCGCCAATCAGCTAGTAAAGGATATTGTGAAAACCTCAATGGAAACTGTATCCGAAAGCACACTGACCTCACAGAAATCCTTTGACGGCAGTTATGGAATCCGCAATTACCTAGAAACCGCATTGAATGAAAAATGCAGTGCGGATGCTGCGGCTGTAAAAAAGGCAGTGCAGAACGGTACCAGCCACGAGCAGGCAGTAAAGCCCTATCTCAGCGATGCTAATTTCGAGAAATGGTTTACACAGATCACAAAGGATATCAATGCAAAGATGAAGGACAGTGATGCATAATGCAAAGGAATTCCCTGTTTCGCAGACTGCTGATTACACTGACACTGACCGGTGCGGCAATCTGTCTGATCTTCATGGGAACGGTTTTTGCCGGCGGAACCATCTCCAGCCTGAAGGATATCTCCTATCATCTGTTTCATCAACGGGTGAAATTCCGTGTATCCGATCTTCAGGAAATCATGACTACCGATATTTATCAGCAGGAAAACTACGAGGAGCTGTTATCGGAATGTGAAAAGGTATATCAGAGTGCTGCCGCGAATCCGTCACAAATAGAATTGCCTAAGGCTGTTCTGGATAAAATGGAGGCGTTCTCCAAGCTGAAATATATCACCGGTTCGTATGTGATTTTTGATAAGGATGTTTTTCATACGGATACGTATCCGGCGTATTATCTGACAGATGGGACGCCCGGAGATACCTATAATGATAAAAGTGATATTATCGCACGCTTTGGAAATGCTACGGCACTGAAGCAGGCGGGCTATCCCCTGCATTCGGAATGGAAAACCTCCATGAAGCTAACCCGGGAGGATGAAAATGACGGCTTTTATTTTCAGCCGTATCTTGCGGCAGTAGAAAATCCAACAGAGAATATCAAAAGCTACGGCTACTGGGGAGACAGCATCCGTTTTCAAAGCTATGAAACAGAATTTATCACCTATTCCTTTCCCCTGATCAGTAGTGACCACAAGGTGTACGGCGTTGCCGGAGTTGAGATTTCCCTGGATTTTCTAAAGAAATATCTTCCCTATGAGGAATTGAACGATGATTCCAGCAATGCCTATCTGCTGGCACGCAAGCAAAAGGGAAGCAGTACCTATGAGGTTATTTACAGCAACGGCCCCACCTATCGCAGTCTCTTTCCTGTCGGCAAGCATTTTAAGCTGGAGGAGGCTGAGGGAGAGCGGGGATCCTCTTTGCGCATAGATGAGCGGGAGCTGGTTATGCAGCAGGAGCAGCTGCATCTGTATGAAAGCAATACACCGTTTGTAGAACAGGAATGGTATCTGATTGGAACGCTGGAATATAATGCACTATACAGCAGTGCGATCCGGCTTCAGAAAACCTTTCTGTGGACGATGATGGGCTCAATTGTACTCGCCTTTATCATTGCACTGTTTACGAGTATGAAATTCTCCCATCCGATTGCCCGGCTTGCAGGCGCGCTGAAAAGCTTTGATCCAAGCAATGAAATGGCTCTGCCAAGAGTTAACATTCTGGAGATTGACGAGCTTGCTTCCTCCATTGAGGATCTCAGCCGTAATCTGTCCACGGCGGAATCCCGTCTCTCCCAGGTAATTCATGCGCTGGATATGCCAATCGGTGCGATCGAGGTCTACGATTCCGGCCTGATTTACTGTACCGAGGAAATACCGCATCTGCTCTGCTTCCAGAACAGAAAGCGGACGGCCTATACAAGGGATGAATTTAACCGTGAAATTGAGAGCTTTAAGACAAGAACCGAGGTTTTTGAAGAAAAAGAGGAATGGCAGGAGGGACGGCAGGTACAGACATATGTAGTTTCTCATCAGAGTGAGGATCATGAAACATGGCTGCGCTTCATTCTTTCTGAACATGAAGGGACACACGTTATTGTGGTCATGGATGTCAGTGATGAAATCCGCGAAAAGCAGAAGCTGACCTACGAGCGTGATCATGATGTCCTTACACAGCTTATTAACAGAAGAGCCTTCCGTTCCCGTGTGGAAACGGTCTTAAAGTGTGAAGGCTGCGGAATATGCGCCATGATTTTATGGGATTTGGATAATCTGAAGGTTATCAATGATACCTATGGTCATGATGCCGGGGATCAGCTGATTTGTGCAACTGCACGCTACCTGCAAAAGCTGACCTCCTCACGCTGTATCGTATCCCGCATGGCAGGGGATGAATTCCTTGTCTTCTTCCACCATTATCAAAAGGAAAGTGAAATCCTTGCTCTTGTGGAGGGAATGCACCGCCAGATCAATTCCGGTACGATCACCTTTACCGGAGAGGAACAGATTCGGATCCGGCTGTCTGCCGGTATCGCCTGGTATCCAAGAAATGCAAAGGATTTTGATACACTTAGTAAGTATGCGGACTTCGCCATGTACTCCATAAAGAGTACACAAAAGGGTGGTATTGAACAATTCAAGGCAAGCACATATCATAAGGACAAGCTGCTGCTCAGCGGACGTAATGAGCTGAATGAGATTCTGGATCATAATCTGGTCAGCTATGCCTACCAGCCAATCGTCGATTTGAAAACAAAGAGCATCTACGCATTTGAAGCGCTGATGCGTCCACGTAGCACCATCATTACATCACCGGTGGATATTCTGCGGGTTGCCCGTTCGCAGAGTCAGCTGTACCGTGTGGAATTTATGACCTGGACACAGTCCATAGCACAGTTTCATGCATTTCATGAAACCTTCCCGAAGGCCCGTCTGTTTATCAATTCCATTCCAAGCATTCCTATGCTGGATGATCTGACCCGCAGTCTGGAGCAGGCATACACGGAATATCTGCCGCTCCTTGTCATTGAAATGATAGAAACCGATGAAATTGAACAGCATTATCTGGAAACCAAGCAGCAATTTGCAAAGCATTGGAATGCCCATATTGCGATTGATGATTTCGGCAGCGGCTACAGCAATGATTCCACATTGTTGAATGTAGCGGTGAATTATATCAAAATTGATATGATGTTTGTGCGGGATATCCATAAGGATGAAACCCGTCAGAAGCTGGTGGAAAATATGATCAGCTTCGCACATCGTCAAAATATCCGGGTAATCGCAGAGGGCGTGGAAATTAAGGAAGAGCTTCAGCAGCTAATGCGCATGGGTGTGGATTTTGTACAGGGCTATTATCTGGGGAAGCCTGCTTTACGCATTGAAGAAATTGATGCAGAGAATATCCGGGATAAGCTTTCCGATGTATAATTGTATAAAAGCAGTAATTTACTCCCTTTAGAGTATCCGTATACATGAGAGAGCAGGAAGCAGGAAAATCCTGAGAATAAGAAAGCACCTTATTTCTTTTCCATAGATGTACAGACTGCCTGTTCCTCGTAACAAAGCTGTACCTAAGCATAAAAGCTTATTATGTCTTTACCATATAATTGGATATAAAAAAACAGGAAACCGCAAGCATCATCGACGGCTTCCTGTTTTTATGTGAAATGCGGCAGCAGCTTTTTCAGCTGCTCCTTTAGCTGGATGATATCCTCCTGCAAATGCTCATAGCCGGATACTGCAAAGCCTGCCAGACATACCTGCTGGATTGCCTTTCCTTCGATATACAGCTGCTTTTTAAGCTCCAGCATCGAGATAAAGGAAGCAGAAATACGCTCATCATACAGCACGATCAGCATACAGTCCTGCAGCAGCAGACGATGCATCGCAAGCATGGATACAAACTCATGAAAGCTCATGTCCGTACAATGATCATGCAGCTTTTGATATAACAGCTGATGCAGTGCATCCTCATTCTCCGCATGGCGGCGATGATGGGTACAGGGGATGGGCTGCTTCATGGCACGGCTCTGTCTGAGCTGTTTCAGATAAAGCTGCAGCTTTTGTATATCACTGTCCTGAATCATACTGCTGATTTCAACGTTGGGAACCCTTTGGTGCAGATAATCAAAGGTGATGAAAAAATCCACCTCATCCGCAGCAGCATCGATTTCATCCTCTGTCAGGATTCTTGCGATATCAATCTGTCCGATCGCCTCTGTAATCCGCATGCGTCCATAATATGCCAGCTCCAGCGAGCAATTTACAATCAGGCCTGCACGAAACCGTTCTGTTTTCTTGAGCTGATGAAAATAAGGAAGGAGAAGCATGGATAAGCGGGTATATTCACTTTCATATAGCTGCAACGCCTGCAATGCCGCATCCCTGTGAAACAAACGCATCACACATAGACATTCTGCCATGGAATCGTATTTCACCTGGTTATCGTGATAATGCAGCACCCGCATACCATGCTGTCTGCGTAGTATTGCGGTCTGTAGCAATATGGAAAACAAAACCGGCAGCTCCTCATCCTCAAGCGGCCCATATTCCTGAACCAATCCGTTAAAAAACCGGTTAGCCAGCTCCTTTGTTTCCTTAGTAAGAGCAAAATTATGCAGCATGCTTCTATTCCACTGCCGTGCACCGCTTTCGATCATCTGTTCCAGAAACTGCATTTCCAACGCATTGACATCCATGTGAAAATACTCCTGCAGCAGCCTGTGTACAGTTTCATTTCCTTTATAGCATACTGCGTCCCGCAGCCCATGCCCCATCTGAATCCGCTTCATCATGATGCCAAGATATATACTGAAGTGATGCAGTGCATTTGCTGTAAAGCGCTGCTGATAGGCTTCCTCATAAATATGAAGAATCCTGCGGAACAGGGCTTTATGCTCCTGCAGGAATACCGGCTCTATGCTCATGATCATCGCCTTATCTGCACGCTGGTAAAAATAATAAAGAACAAACAGACGAATCTGCTGCTCCTCTCCGGCAATGTGCAGATGCGTACCTTTTTCTATTTTCAACTGGAACATGCGCAGCATACTCTCCCAGCATTGCAAATCCTCCTTAAGCTGCAGCCGGTTGGTATACAGCTCATCGGCAAGTGTATCCATCGTATATACATCCTGTGTAAACAGTAAAAGGATCATACCGTGATAAAACCGATCCAGATCCGGCTTGATTTCCAGCACTCTGGACTCCAGAATATAGCGGACATATTCCTCCTCCTGCTCCTGCAGCTGCATCCGCACACCGCTGCCCCGTTTTGCCTCTATAAAGGAATTTACACTGTTTCTGTGTAGATAGGAATTGATTGCCTTGATATCGTTGCGTATCGTTTTTTCGCTGAAGCCGAATTCCTGGCATATACTCTGAATCGGCTGATAGTGCTTCTGTGATAACAGATACAGAAGCATTCTTCGCTGTCGCTGGTTCATATTTTTCCCGCCTTCTATATGTAAAAATTTTACCACAGTTCCGGTAATTTTACTACTTAACAACGCCATAGACAGGCCTATAATAGTCTATGGTATAGAAAGTAAGTAGTATTTGAGGAGGCAATAACATGGAAACTGTACTAAAACAAAAGAAACAGATGATATATCTTCCACTGATTGTTCTAATGTTTACACAAATTGGAACATCCGGGGATAATGCAGTGCTCAGTGTCGCAACGAATTCACTAATAACCGCACTGAACGCAAGTATGAATGATATTCAGCTTGCCAACATGGTCTATTCGCTCTGTGCCGGAGCCTTTATGGTTGCCGGAGGTATGCTGGGAATCATTATCGGCTGGAAAAAGAATTTCCGCATCGGTGTGATTCTCGCAATCGTAGGAGAGCTCATGCTGGCAATCTCTACAAATGTTGTGATGTTTACCTGGGGCGGCAGATTGCTGGTTGGTCTTGGAGCCAGCTTTATGATTCCCTCCGTTCTTGGTTTGATTCCGGGAATCTATAGCGGAAAGGAGCGTGTCTTTGCCTTTGGTGCCATCGGCGCCGCTACCGGAATTGCCGCTGCTGCGGGACCGATTGTCGCAGGCTTTTTACTGGATGCCTTTGGCTTCCGTGTTGCATTTGGAGCACTCGCGGTTTACTTCCTGCTGATTCTGATTGGCTCCTATGCGATTCCCGATGTGGAGCGTTCCGCACAAAGACTGAAAATGGATGTACGCGGAACCATTGTTGCCGCTCTTGGACTGTTCCTGTTTCTGATTGGAATTTCCAAAATTTCGGTATGGGGTTTAATTACGCCGCTGCAGGCACCGTTTACCGTATTCGGTATTTCCCCTTCCCTGCCGCTGGCTGCGCTTGGCATTATCGTCCTTGCATTGCTGGTCGTTATGGAGAAAAGCATTGAGCAGAAAAACGGCTGTGCTCTGCTTCCTTCCTCCTTTCTGAAATCTGCACAGGTACGTGCCGGACTATTTGCAAGTGCAATCGTCTTTCTGTATCTGGGTGGAACGGTCATGCTGGTGAATCCCTATTTGCAGGTAGTCGGTGGCTTTAATGCCGTACAAACCGGAATCGCCATGATCTGTGTGGGTGCTCCGATGTTTCTGGCATCCATGGGAATACCGAAGTACGCAGCGCAAATTCATCCGAAAACGATTCTTCGTATCGGTTATATCCTGCTTGCTGTATCTGTCATCCCTATGGCATTATCCCTGCAGGAAAACGGTGTCTCCATCGGTATGTATATCGGTTTGATTATCGCCGGAGTCGGTCAGGGCATGTTAAGCTCACAGGCAAGCAATGTAGTCGCACTGGCAGTTAATGAGCGTGATGCACAGCAATCCGGCGGTATACAGGCAACCGCAAGAAATGTCGGACAGGCAATCGGTGTTGCAGTTCTGGGTATGGTGATGATATTCACGATCAATGCCAATCTGGACAGCGGCATGAAGAAGGATAACCAAATATCCGCAGCTGTCATACAGCAGGAGGAAACAAAAAACGTTAGCTTTATGTCGGATACAGCATTTATTTCCACACTTTCCGATATTCCCATGAAGCCACAGGAGCAGCAGGAGCTTGTCCGCCTCAATGCACAGGCCCGTATGCACTCCACACAATATGCTCTTTATGTGCTAGGAATCCTCTCTCTGGTATGTATTCTCAGCACAGGCGGCATAACGATTACAAAAAAAGAACAGGCGTAAGCATGCATCTAAACAAAGGAGATGATGAAGGATGCAGAAATTATATACAAATGGTACGATTTTAACGATGAAGGATGACGATTTATACAGCGAGGCTTTATTGATTAAGGACGGTTTAATTCAGGCTGTTGGGTCAAAATCCAGCCTGGAAGCATTATGTGAAGCGGATTGTGAGCGCGTTGATCTGAACGGACAGTGTTTGATGCCCTCTTTTATCGATGCACATTCCCACCTGCTGCAGTTTGCGAACACCCTGAAGTTTGTTCCCCTGAAAAGCTGTACCTGCGTGGCGGATATTCAAAAGGAAATCAAACGCTATATCGAAGAAAAGCAGGTTGCCAGTGGAGAGTGGGTCATGGGCTTCGGGTATGACCACAATGCACTAGCAGAGCATCGCCATCCAACCTGTCAGGAGCTGGATGCGGTAAGTGAAGGACATCCAATCATTCTTGCGCATTCCTCGTTCCATATGGGAGTATTGAATTCTATGGCATTGCAGCTGTACGGGCTGGATGACAGTGTGCAGAATCCGGAGGGTGGCAGCTATGGCCGTGATGAGAACGGACACCTGAACGGCTATATGGAGGAGGTAACCTTCATGCGCGGCCCCGGAGAACGTGTCATGAGTCTGGATCATATTGATGATTATGCGGTTGAGGCACAGAAAATCTATGCCAGCTTCGGTATTACAACAGCGCAGGAGGGCTTCGCTCATAAAAGCGAAGTGGATATTTACGAGCGGCTGGGAAATAATGAAAAAATGCTGCTGGATATGGTTGCTTATGTGGATATCGTTGAGGACAGTGAGGTTGTACAAAACAGAACCGATCTAAAAGATTATAAAAAGCATTTCCGTATCGGAGGCTACAAGCTGTTTCTGGATGGCTCTCCACAGGGTAAGACTGCATGGATGAGCAAGCCGTATGAAAACAGTGGTGATTATTGCGGTTATCCAATCTATACCGATGAGCAGGTTGATGGCTATGTTCAGCAGGCACTGGACGAGCACCGCCAGCTTCTGGTTCATTGTAACGGGGATGCAGCCAGCCAGCAGATGCTGAACGGCTTTCATCACAGCAGACAGAAAACAACCGATACACGCCCTGTCATGGTTCATTCTCAGACACTGCGTCCGGATCAGCTGCCGCAGCTGAAGGAAACCGGGGTCATGCCAAGCTATTTTGTAGCCCATGTTTATCACTGGGGAGATGTACATTTTGTAAATTTCGGTAAGGAGCGTGCGGAAAATATAAGCTGTACAGCAAGCGCCCTGCAAAACGGCATCACGTTCACCTTCCATCAGGATACACCGGTCATTCTTCCGGATATGCTGGAAAGTGTATGGACAGCAGTAAACCGTATAACCAAAAACGGCATGGTCTTAGGAGAACAGCAGCGGATCAGTGTTCTGGAGGCATTAAAGGCAGTCACGATCAATGCAGCCTATCAGTATTTTGAAGAGGATAAGAAAGGTACACTGGAATCCGGAAAGCTTGCGGATCTGGTCATTCTGAGTGAAAATCCATTGAAAACGGATCCGATGAAGCTACGTGATATTCAGGTCATGGAAACCATTAAGGAAGGTCACACAATCTATTCAAAGCATTCCGCATAAAGCGGCTGTAAAAGGAGAATCACACACAAAGGCTGCTGAATATACAAAGACATAAATTACGCGGTCTGTAAAAGTAATCTCCTTATGAAGCTTGTGAAAAAGAAAAATTTATTTTCCCTGCAATTTCATTGAAATATAATCGTAGAAATAGACGGTATAGAAAATCGTCTATTTTTTTCAGCATCCATTCCCTTCCCTTTTAAGACTTTGATGCTTGGACTTTCCTTGTTCATAGCATGCATAGCTTCCTATTGTTAATAACAGGTTTCTGTTATAGCCTACGCATATCAGTCTGCATATCATGATCGAAGGATTCTCTGAAGCTGTTTCTATAAATCATGGATGCTATGATGAATAGTGCAATTCCTTGATCAATTCTGAAAAACTGTATCTATTTACAAATTTTCAGATGCTACGATGCATGCTGCAATTTCTTTCCTTATCACAAGGTATTTGGATGAATCCTATGGAAATATCACTCTGCCGGCGGCGCTTTGTGTTTACCGTTCATTCTGTATCGGAAGTAATTTCTTTTTAGCAATCGCTCTTGAAGCCCCTTGCTCGCTCTTTCCCATATGGGAATATTACAATTCACAGCCATAAAAAGTCAGAAGAAGTATGGATGAATAATACCTCTCTCCCATTTCATACCATATTCTACTTGAAATTCACATAGGCTTAGGTTAACTACGAATCAAAACAAGAAAATTACTTCTTTTTAGCACTCTTGTATTGACAGTGCTAAAATATGTGATATAATAACAGTGAAGATGAGGTAGGGCCTCTGCAGGACATGAGTTTCAGGAATCGAGGCGATGTGTTCAGGCAGTAATCCTGCAATCGTTTATACTCATCTGAAAAATCTGATTCATATATTATATAGAAAGAGGTGGACTTTATGATGAGATTTTTACCAGACGTATTTACAGACACATTTGAAGACATGTGGAAGGATCCGTTTTTCACAAAGAGCAACAGCTGCATGAAAACAGATGTTCGTGAGGTAGACGGTAACTATCTGCTGGACATGGAGCTGCCTGGTTATAAGAAGGAAGACATCCATCTGGAATTAAAGGATGGATACCTCAACATTACAGCCGCACGAAACAGTTCCAACGAAGAGAAGGATGATGTAGGTAACATTATCCGTCAGGAGCGCTACAGCGGTTCCTGCACACGTAACTTCTATGTCGGAGATTCCATCCGTGAGGAGGATATCCGTGCAAGCTTTGATAATGGAGAGCTGAAGATCACCTTCCCGAAGGAAGAAAGCAAAAAGGTTGAAGAAAAACGGTTTATTCCTATTGAATAAACGCTGAGAGGATGCCGAAAGGTATCCTTTTTCTTTTTGACTTTCCCGTTCCATGGTATACTATATACAGAGGTGAATTTATGACAAGCTGGATCAAGGAAGCAGTATTTTATCACATTTATCCGCTGGGCTTTGTCGGCGCAGCACAATATCACGAGGAAACGGTTACACATTCTATTAAAAAGATAGCAGACTGGATTCCCCATCTGAAAAAGCTGGGAATCAATGCCGTGTATCTCGGGCCGGTGTTTGAAAGCTATGAGCACGGTTATGATACAAGCGATTATCGCCTGATCGATCATCGCCTAGGAACCAATGAGGATTTCAAGGAGGTTTGTGAAGCATTGCATAATGCGGACATCCGCATTGTACTGGATGGCGTATTCAATCATGTCGGACGGTACTTCTGGGCCTTTCGCGATGTACAGGAAAAGGGAGAGGCATCTCCGTATTGCAGTTGGTTTTCCAATCTGCACTTTCATGCACACAGCCCGTTAAACGATGCCTTTACCTATGATGCATGGGAAGGTCATTATAATCTGGTCAAGCTGAATCTGGCAAATGAAGATGTTGTTTGTTATTTGCTGGACAGCATCGCTATGTGGATGGATGAATTCCATATTGACGGCCTGCGTCTGGATGCCGCAGATTGTATTCGTCCGGAATTTTTCCGCAGACTCAAAGCCTTCTGTAAGGAAAAAAATCCAGACTTCTGGCTGATGGGAGAAATTATTCACGGGGATTACAACCGCTGGGCAAATCCGGATATGCTGGATTCCGTTACCAATTATGAATGCTATAAGGGCCTGTATTCCTCACACAATGAGAAAAACTATTTTGAAATTGGATATTCCTTAAACCGTCAATTTGGCAGCGGCGGTATTTACAAGCAGCTAAGGCTCTACAATTTCGTTGATAACCACGATGTAAACCGTCTGGCAAGCACAGTAAAAAAGGAAGAGGATCTCTTTAATATCTATACTCTGCTCTTTACGATGCCGGGTATTCCAAGTATTTACTATGGCAGTGAGTTTGCGGTAAAGGGATGCAAGCACAATGGAAGTGATGCCGATATCCGGCCGTGTCTGAAGCTAAAGGAATATAGCTTCGATGCACTCTGTGAGCATATTGCAAGGCTTTCTGCTGTGCATAAGCTGAACGCATGCAGTGAGGGTGCCTATGAACAAATCCTGCTGCGCAATGAACAATTCGTATTTGCTAGAAGCAATCAACAGGAAACGTTATACATTGCATGCAATGTTGCGGATGAGGAATATTGTGCTGAAATACATGCTGCAGATGGCTGCTGGAGAGATTTGTTAAGTAATGAGGTGTATCAGGCTGTACATGGTACGCTGCAATTTTTAATCCAAACCAAACGTGCCTGCATTCTGCAAAAGGATGACAATGCCCTGCCTTCCGAAATAAAAGAGCCGTTACAGGTGCAGGAAGAAAGCGTAGACTGTTTGGAAGAAATTCCGGAAGGTACCGCCGCCTATTCCGTGCCTATCTTTGTGAAATCACTGGAAGAGCCTGAAGGTGTTCCCGTGGAGAGCATGGAAATCAAGCCTGGTAAGTATCAGCATTTCAAGGGTAAGCATTACAGTGTTTTGTATGTGGCAACCCATAGTGAAACACTGGAGCGCTATGTCGTATATCGTCAGCTGTATGGTGACGGCTCTGTTTGGATCCGGCCAATTTCCATGTTCTGTGAGAGTATTCTCGTAGATGGAAAGCTGACACCGCGATTTACGTATATCGGAAAATAGATAATATCCTTAAAGGAATTACACAGTGAAAAGACTTATCCAATACACAGTTCATAGCTGTGAGCGGGTAAGTCTTTTTTACGTTTACAGTGTATTGTCATATAGCTTTCGTATAGGCGTGCAGCACTGTTTTCAGCCTGTTGGATTGCAGCCAGGAGGAGCTGTCCTGAAGCATGAGGGAAAATTCATCCAATTCAATGGGAAGACTTTTTCGCAGCCGGATTGCAAACATTGCAGGAAGCATATGCAGCTGTTTGGCCAGGGATGCAAGCAGTAAAAAGCGGCAGTTCTGTTCAACAAAGGAGATCATAGCCTGCTTCTTTATTGGACAATGATGATACAGTACCTCATGTATATACGTATGCAGCTGTTCCGCCAGCTTCAAACGCTCCTGTCTGCTGCTTAATATACTTGCCAGTGTATACTGCTGTGCCTGACGATCCTCCTCCATATCCTGAATATCATCCGCAACCTGTAGTAAAAACCCGTAAGACATGCAAAACATTGCTTCCTTCTGCTGTAACGTGCCATCCATTAAACAGCCATCCGCAAGAACAGAGGCCCCTCCCTTATAGATGGAAATTTTTAATATCTCATCTTTGGACAGCCTCTCCCCCTGACAAAGAGAAAGAACCTGTCCTTCCTGGATGCGCAGCAGTGCCTCATAAACCTGTGGAAACTGCGGGCGGTGAAAGGTTTCCTCAATCATAGTAATCAGCTTATCTACTACCTGATATAAAGGCTGTGTATTTCTCTGCACCTCCCCCTTGAGCCGCTTCGTCAGCCAGTGGTTGAAAGCCTTTTTCAGTGCTGGTGTTATCCCTGGATCATCAAGAAAATTATCGGTATACGGATACAGCATACTATAAGCAAAGATCGCCTTATGATAACACAGCGGCCTTTCCAGCATACACTCTAGCAGAAGAATGATCCATACGTTACGCATTGCCTGCATGATATCCGCAAGCTGTATTTCACAATCAAAGCGCATGGCATCGCGTATAAACTGCTTGGTGATATGAAGAAATTCCTGCTGTACCTGTGGTTCAAGGGCATTAAAATTCAATATGCTCTCCTTACGCAGCAGCTCCAGCACACGCAGATCCATTTCCTGCTTCCATTGTTCATCCTGCAGATGCTCCATAGCCCTGTCCATAAATGTCTGCCAGTCCTTCCTCATTGCATGCAGCTGTTTCATGTTCTCCTTCTGCAGCTCTTTTTTTACGGCAGGCAGCCGCAGCCTTGTCTCAGCGCAGGATTGCCATATTGCTTTACAGTCCCTCGTGAGTGCATCAAAGTCCATCATGATGCAAAATGCAGCTCGATATCCCCCATACTGCTATGCAGCTGTATATAGTTTTTACTGGAGCTGTTTCCTTCCTCCACATCGCAATGTACATCATAATCATGCTGCTGTATCTGCGTATCACCCATAGAATTTTTTACCTTATAGCGGTAATCCTCCTGCGTTCCATGCACCTGAACCTCGATATCACCCATGCTGCTTTTGATGATGCTGTTTCCCATTAGACGGCCTTCCACTTCGATATCACCGGCTGACTGTTTTATCGTTAAGTCATTGGATATAATATCCTTGAGTGATATATCCCCAAGCTTTTCTTCCACACCGATATGCCGTGCAGAAAGATTGTGAATCTGCACATCTCCCAGCTTGTTATCTATTTGGATACGATCATACTGCGCGTCCTTTAGTGTGATGATTACCGCATCCTTGCGATTGTTTCTTAACACATCGGAATTCTCAACCTTTGCAGTTATCACACCCTGTTTGTCATCGACAGAAACATCCTGCTTACGGATATGCAGAAATGCGATTTTATTTTCACTGCCCCGTTCTATCCGAACATCCCCCAGTCTGATATCCAGGGTCAGTGATGTGACCTCCTGCAGAGGCTGTTCCCAACGGGAAGCTGTATCTGTTTCATCATCATCCAGCCAGAAAGCGGTATCGTAATCCCCAAAGCCTATGCCAAAGGTTCCCTGAAACGGCCACCAGGAAACGGTATCCTTTCCCACATGCAGATAGCGCAGATCACCACCGCTTGCAATTCCTACCCCGATACATAAAGATCCCGTAATCATCAATATGATAGATACGATAACAGCGATGCGTATTCCCCTATGCTTTTTCATGACGTCTTCCTCCCTGTGCTTTATGATAGAGCCGTGTTAAAGCATTTGTAAATGCCGGAAGCACGGAGCGAATCAGTGTAAAAAACAGAATGGACAGCAACAGGCCAAGCCCGATGCATAAAAGTCCTCCGCCTCCTGCAATCCAGGCATTTCCTGCCGTTTGATAATTCGTAACCGCCGATGCCAGCAATGGAATACCGGTTATCAGAATGGAGGCAAAGGAAGCAATCCCTGCCACACCAAGCGCTAATACGGTAACGATAAGGGCAAATATGACCGCCACAACGGCAAGCATCAGGGGCAATGCAATCGGCAAGGCACAGATTCCCAGTATGATCATTCCTGCATTTTTCAGTGAGCTGTTCGGATTTTTCCTTCTGGAATCTCCGTGATACTGCTGCTCCTGCCGTATGGAACGCTCTGCCTTCAGCTGTGCTGCAAATCTTGCCGGTGAGCCAAGATCATTTATGACCTGCTGCTCTTGCCCTTCTCCTGCTTCCTCAAAATATTCTTCACAATACGAAACCGCATCCTCCATATCCGATGCTGAAAAGCCTGCCAGACGGTGCTTTAATTCCGCTATATACTCATCCTTCCTCATGTTCATTTCCTCCCTTTAGAATTTCATTGATTTTCATAGAGAATGTCTTCCATTCCTCTACATATTCCTTGTATTTCTTTCGCCCTGCATCAGTAAGCCGGTAATATCTTCTATTTCTTCCCATATGCTGCTGGTCATAGGTTTCCAGATATCCCTCTCTCATAAGTCTGCGCAGTACCGGATACAGCGTTGATTCACTCACACTCATTACGACTTTGACCTCCTGTGTCAGCCGATATCCGTAGGTATCCTCTTTATGCAGCGTCGCAAGCACACAGGCATCCAGTAATGCAGATCCAAGCTGAAATGTCATATATATCACCTTTCTTCAACAATATTATATGACATATAATATTATAATGCAATGCATTCTATCTGAAATAATGAAAGAGGCAATATTTGTACACATCACAGTTAATGTATTGCCCAATGATCGAATGTTCACTTCAATCGTTGCTGTTACGAAAGCACCTTTCTAAAAAACACTCGATGCCGCATAAGAATACTGAATTTCGTGATATAATATAAACAGAAGCGGATTACAATATAATTGAATCACGCTGTAAAGAGGTGCGGACATGAGAAATTCCAAAGGAATGGATATAATGAAGAAGGCATATAACCAGGCACTTCTAACTGATCAGCCCTATGCTTTAATCGCGATGAATATAAAAAAATTTCGTTTTATCGAATATACATATGGTACAAAGCGTGCTGCTGAGATTTTGAGCCTGATTATGGAAGCAGTGAAAGCTGTATTGAATAAGGATGATGTTATTGTTTATCATGATGATGATAATTTCATAATTTTAAAAGCGTATATAGCATTGGAGCAATTAGAAAAGCACTGGCTCGTCAATGCAGTAGATGCGATATTTGATATAGAGGATCGCGATATCTTTCACAACATTTATACTTCCTTTGGTATCTTTTTAATGAATGATAAAAGCTGCCCGTTTGAGACTGCATATGACCGAGCAGAATTTTGCCGCAAATTCAGCAGAAGCATAAAGAGCAGAGTATTCAGCTATGAGATATACAAGGAGGAAATGAAAACAACGTATATGCAGTATTGTCAGTTGGAGGTATTCACGGCAAAGGCAAAGACGGAGGAGCGCTATCTTCCCTATATACAGCCGAAAGTCAGTTTAAAGACCAGGAAGATTATTGGTGGAGAGATGCTGATGCGGCTTCCGGATGGTAAAGGCGGCATGATACCTATTGCGGAGGTTCTTCCAATCCTGAATAAAAATGGCTTTGTCCGTGTCATTGATCTGTTTTTATGTGATAAGGTCGTAAAAGAAATGGCACAGCGCCAGATTAAGGGGAAAAAGAATGTTCGGATCAGCTTTAATATTTCCAATTCATTTTTCTACAGTCAGGAGCTGCTGGAGGATTACTGCAAGATTACAGATACCTATCATATGGATCCTAAATATCTGGAAATGGAGTTTATGGAAACAATTAAAATTGATGCAGATATGTTGAAGGAGCACATTCAGAATTTTCATGAAAAAGGTTTTTTCTGTGCCCTGGATGATTTTGGCAACGGATTTTCTAATTATAATCTTCTTTGTAACAGTAAATTGGACACGATTAAGCTTGACCGCTGTTTTTTTGGGCATGATATGACAAAGGATACGAAAAGTATAGTGAAAATGCTGATCACAATGATTCAGTCCTTTGGAATGCATGTTATTGCTGAAGGTGTAGAGCGCAAAGAGGACGTGGAGTTTCTTACATCTATCGGATGTGATGCGATACAGGGATATTATTTTTATAAGCCAATGCCGCTGGATGATTTCTTTCAACTGCTGGATAAGGAATAAAAGCTGCATATCGCCAATGGAATAGAAAAGGTCTCATCATATAGAGATCTTTTTATGTGTATGTAGAAGGTGGATATTTGTGTAAATCACAGAGCACACGAAAAAAAGTCCCTATCATAAAGGGACTTCATTTACCTTATTGGTGACGCGTACGGGATTCGAACCCGTGAATGCTTGCGTGAAAGGCAAGTGAGTTAACCGTTTCTCCAACGCGCCATATAACTAACTGCCTGTATAGTATAACAAATAACATTCGTTTACGTCAAGCACTTTTTGCTTTTTTTGCAAATTTTTCTACAAAGCATTACTATTTCAGTCGTATAAGAATTTGAAATTACTGTAACTCCTGTAATAGAATAGTTTATCACATTTCGTATTTTTCCTTAATTCGATAGAAGATCACAGAGCATCGCGTTGTCTGTGAATAATGTATACATGAAGAATTCCTCACTAATTGATAAAAAAGGAAAATGAATATATGATACTAAGGTCATCCTACCTATATATTCTTTTCTTCTATAGTATAAGAGTACAACAGCCAGAGTTGATTTTCCATCCCACTACGGTCATATGGTAATTGTAAACAATATCACAACCTGTTAAAATCATGATAAGCATGCGTATACAAACAAGTAATGCAGTACAATTACAATAATCTATATGCAGCTATGGAGCCCTATTTTTTGCTTTTGCGGCTATTTGTACAATCCATCTACTGCTGTAATCACTATCTTATATAAAATGAACCGGAAATCAAATATATGATCTCCGGTCGTTTCTTGTTTATTTGTTAATGATATCCATGATATTCTGATAGTATGTGTAACGTCCGTCAACGTATTGCAGAGATTCATAAGCAAGTGCCTTAGCCTTGTTAAAATCAATCCCCTCATATACGGATGCAAAACGGTAATAAATATAGTCCTTAATCTGATTATCACGCAGAATATATCCATAGCATGCATCACCATGACCGAAATCACCATGCTTGATATAAAGATCCGCAACATCCAGCAGGATGTTCAGCTGGTACTTCTCATACAGATCACTGTACTGAGAGAGAACCGCAAAAGCGAAATCCTCGTAGAACTTCACATCATCATACTGCCATCCTGGAAGGATTGCATATGCGAACTGGAAGAAATGTGCTACAAATGCATCCACATCCGCACCTACCAGATCACTGATAACAGATGCCTCTGTAATATTCTTGCGCTGTCCAATCATCAGCAGCTTCTCGCAAACCTTAAATTCCTTCAGGTACTCGGCAGCATTTGCTTCAGCATCTTCCCCCATTTCAGCCTTCAGGCAAGCTGTGATATCCTTTTTCAGATCCTTGTAGTCCATAGCTTTTACATCCATTGTATCCGCCACCTTTTCCAGAACGACAGAAATTAAATCTGTATCAACGCCATCCTTTTCATAAGTGAATCCTTTATCTGCAAGAGCATTTCCCTCAATGATATTTTTTGCAAGCTGCTTCAAATCCGCTTCATCAAGAAGGAATCTTGTGTAATCCTCATATACATGCTGTACACCCATAGCCTGAACCTTCTGAATTGCTTCATCCAGTGACAATGCCGCATAAGCATCCAGTTTAACCTTGTCTGTTTTTTTCACTGACGCCTTTTTTGCCGGTGTCTTTTTTGCTGCAGGCTTCTTTTCCTCAGTCTTTTTTACAGCCTTCTTTGCTGCAGGCTTCGCAGCTTCTGCCGCTGCAGTCTTATTAGCTGCTTTCCCTGCCTTCTTGGCAGGCTTTTCCTCTGCTTTTACAGCTGCTTCTTTTCCTTCATCCTTTTTCACTGCTTTCGCCGTTGCTTTTTTCGCTGCCGGTTTTTTAGCTGTCGCTTTTTTCGCAGGCTCTGCCTTTGTCTTTGGCTCCTCTGTTTTTGCTTCCTCTGCCTTCGCAGCAGTCTTCACTGTCTTAGCTTCCAGTTTTACAGCTTCCTTTGTCTCAATTTTTTCCGGTTCCGGTGCCGTTGTCAGTTTTTCTGCCTCTTTAGCGGCTGCAATTTTCTCTACTTTTTTCGTTGTGATTTTTTCCGGTTCTTTTTCTGCGGTTATCTTTTTCGCTTCCGGTTCAGCCGTCAGCTTCAGCTGCTCCTGTGCTGCTTTTGCTTCCTCTTTGTTTACCGCAGCCTTTGCAGTTGCTTTTGCTGCCGGTTTCTTTGTCAATGTTTTCTTTTTCGTTGTTTTAGCCATACGCTTTACCCTCCAACTTTTTTATTTTCAATCGTGTTATGTTAATCGCAAACTACAGACGATAATCATTTCTTTTCAGAAAATCCCTTTTCATTATAGCACAACATGTCTGTATGGTTAAGGAAGTTTCCGTGTTTTTCACTATTATTTCTTTATTTTTCGATTTTTTCCGGCATCTTTTCACACATTCCATCCAGAATTCATATGAAATTCACACATTTACTATATTTTTCTGAGATAATATTTGTGTAGAATAAGACTCGTAAAAGGACAAGGCTGTACAGAGTCCTATTCATAAAAGGAGGATACGTATATGGAAGACTTTGAAGTATATGAAGAACATAATGAGGAAGAAACAAAACAGGAAACGTTCCAGGAGGATGTGAAAGCAGCTGATATGAACATGTCAGGGAATCCTGAAACAAATCCGATAAAAGAAAAGAAGCCATCCTTTATCCGGCGGCATCGCAATGCATGTATCATAAGCGGCTGTCTGCTTATCTCAGTCGGCGGCGGCTTTGGAGGAGCTACACTGGCGTATCAGCTCAATAAATCAAACGGCTCCGGCACTGTGCTGTATCAGTCTGTAGAAAAAACAAATTCTAAAAACAATACGGCAAATGCATCCAGTATGTCAGTTAAAGATGTAGCCAATGAGGCTATGGACAGTGTTGTGGAAATAAAAACAGAGTCTGTTTCAAATAACGAATATTTCCAGCAGGCAGTACAATCCGGTGCAGGAAGCGGTGTTATCCTGAGTAAGGATGGTTATATCGTAACAAACAACCACGTTATAGATGGGGCCAGCAAAATCACAGTAACTACAAAGGATGGAAAATCCTATGATGCCAAGCTGATTGGTACCGACTCCTCTACCGATTTGGCTGTGATAAAAATCGAGGCTACAAGCTTAAAGCCTGCGGTTATGGGCAGCAGCTCCAAGCTTGAGGTAGGAGATACAGCGGTAGCGATCGGTAATCCGCTCGGTGAGCTAGGCGGTACCGTAACAAGTGGTATTATTTCTGCCCTGGATCGTGAGGTCACGATTGATAACCAGACAATGCAGCTGCTGCAAACCAATGCGGCAATCAATCCGGGAAATTCCGGCGGCGGCTTGTTCAACGATCAGGGAGAATTGATTGGAATCGTTAATGCGAAGTCAAGCGGCTCTAATATTGAGGGTCTGGGATTTGCCATTCCTATTGACCATGCAAAGGATGTAATAACAAACCTAATTGAAAACGGTTATGTAAAGGGTCGTGCTTCCCTTGGTGTTACGCTGACACTGGGAACAAGTAACAATCCGTTCAGCTCAGATACCAGCACGCAGGTCTACATCGCTAAGGTAGAGGATGGAAAAGCTGCAGATAAAGCTGGTTTACAGGCCGGAGATCAGATTCTGAAGGTTGACGACAAGGATGTGGAAAATATTTCCGATGTAAAGACTGTTGTAAATTCCCATAAAGCAGGAGAAACAATGAAAATTACAGTTCTGCGTGAGCGTTCCACAAAGACATTTACGGTAACACTTGGAGAAGCAGATACAACTAGTACGTCTGATAACAGCTCCAACCAGCAGAAAACACCAAATCAAAATCGCTGATTATGAAATAAAAAGCATTATTGAATCGACCGCCCTACACAGTGAATTGTGCTTGGCGGTTTTTTTGTTTATAAAGTATCCCTGCCAAGCTTCCATTTTATTTTATCGACCGATATAGCAGCTACTATATCACACTGTATGTATCTGCATCACAAACTCCATGTTTCTGTAAAAACAGGTAATCTTCAGTTAGGGTAAACTAATCTGATACGAAAATAAAGAGCTTACTACTGCAAAACGATGTACTGTATAATTTGCTTTATAGAAGCAGACTGTTTTCAAAGGCTCATTCATAACAAAGCTGTGCATTCCTCTGCGTTGATAGCCTAGTGCACAAGAATTGCTTTTATCTTAATCATTACAGTCACTAGATAATTGCCGGTATGCATTTCCTGATACGCTGGCTGTACAATACTCCCACCTCATGAAAAAGATCAGGCACTTTAAAAGCCTACGCTTATCCGAATTCATGCTTATAAAGAAAAGTCCGCCTTTATAAGTATACAAAAGATGCAAAACCGTCCCATACATCGGGTGATTCTGCATCCTTTTTTACCATGGCTATTAAAAATTTCAAGCCATGGAAGAATACTCAATATTTATACGATACGTTGGCCTTCCTATTAAATCAGCCCCGTCCACTCGTACGAATCCACTCTCCCAGCTTTGGCAGAAGCGCATAGAACTCTTTCAGGTTTTTCACCTTCCATTCCCAGTTGGGACTGCCTATCGTTCCCGGGGTATTGATACGCCCTTCACTTTTCAGCCCCAGAATATCGCTCATTGGAAGTATGACGACATCAGCGGCACTGTCCAGACAATAGCGGATTACCAGCTCATGAAACATCCGGTTATCATATCCGCAATTATGGAAAAATCTGCGTAATGCAATGCGGCGGTTCTGTGTCAGCTGTTGATAGAAGCCTTCCAGGGTGTCATTATCATGCGTTCCCGTATACAGTACAATATGTTCTTTTCGCGGCTTTTTTAACAGCTTTGGCTGTAATTCAAAGGAAATGACATTCATACCCATTAGATGATAATGATCACGAAGCTTACCAACCTGTCTTCTCAAATCTCCCAGATCCTCAGCAATCAGACGGATATCGGGAAATCTTCGATATACCTCATCGAAAAATTCATAAGATGGCCCCATCATCCATTCTCCCTCTTTCGCGGTTTCACAGGCTGCCGGTATTTTCCAGAAGGTGTCAAAGGCGCGGAAATGATCCAGACGGATGATATCATACTGCTGCTGATTCCAGGCCAGACGTTCCATCCAGAAGTCATAATGATCCTTTTTCATCTGCTTCCAGTTATAGATTGGATTTCCCCAGCGCTGACCGTTTTCACTGAAATAATCCGGTGGTACGCCGGCGATATGACTCGGATTTCCCTGGCCATCCAGCAGAAAGTCCTCTTGATGCTGCCATACATCTGCACTATCCAAGCCTACGTAAAATGGCAAATCCCCCATAATTTCCACCCCATGCGCATTGGCATAGGATTTTACTTCCTTCCATTGCTTATAAAAGATAAACTGCAGAAACTGCTCATAGCGGATATCCTCTTCAAACTCCTTCAGAGAAAAGCGGCGGTTGCGAATCCATTCTCTTTGTTCCTTGGGCCACTCTGTCCAGCTTGCCATATGATTATGCTTCTTCAGCGTGATAAAGACAGCATACGGATAAAGCCATTCCGCAGTGGAACAGAACAACTGGTATTCTTGGGCGAAGCTGTCCTGCATTTTCAAAAAGGTCTTATATGCTTTTTTCAGATAGGGCGCCTTGAATGCGCGAACTCCATCAAAATCAACCGCTTCTGAAAACTTATTATAATTGCGGATGGAGCTTTGCTTCAACAGGCCGTAATCAGCAAGTGTATCCACACTGATATACAAATCATCCCCTGCATACGACGAGAACGGCTGATAAGGTGAATTTCCATAGCCAACAGGATTCAACGGCAGAATCTGCCAGATTCGGATATTCTGTTTACTGATGGCATCGATAAGCCGATAGGTGTGTTTGCCGAAATCTCCAATTCCCTGATTTCCCGGCAATGATGAAATAGGCATTAAAATTCCCGTTTGTCTCTCCATAATTCCTCCTATCCTAAGTTCCAGATGTCCCGGTTATAATCCTCAATCGTACGTTTACTGGAGAAGAAGCCACTGCATGCAATATTATGCAGCATCCTGCGTCCCCAAAGCTTGCGTTGCTCATAATCCTTCAGCATCTGTTCCTTACATGCAATATAGTCCCTGGTATCCAGAAGTGTCATAAACCAGTCCTTATGCAGCAGCTCCTCGTAAAAGCGCCGCAAGGATATTGGATCTCCTGTATGCAGCATTTCATCATCAACCAGATAATCCACAAGCTCATGCAGTACAGGATCCTGTTCATAATACTCCCTGGAGCAGTAATCCGCTTTCTCATAATGTGCGATAACTTCCTCGCTGCTCTTTCCAAATATATAAATATTATCTTGCTTGACCAAATCGGCAATTTCCACATTGGCACCATCCCGGGTACCCAGAGTTACCGCTCCGTTTAACATGAACTTCATATTCCCCGTTCCACTAGCTTCCTTGCTTGCCAGGGAAATTTGTTCAGATATATCACTTGCCGGTATGATTTGCTCTGCTTCACTCACATTGTAATTTTCAATGAAGCATAGCTGCAGATACGGGGATACCCTTGGATCATTTGCAATGATATCCTGCAGACAGAGAAGCACATGAATGATATCTTTGGCAATCGTATAGGCAGGTGCCGCCTTTGCCCCGAATATACAGGTAACCGGACGGGAAGGCAGATTCCCTTTTCGTATTTCCTTCATTTTATAAATGATCCATAACGCATTCATCTGCTGGCGTTTATACTCATGCAGACGTTTCACCTGGGTATCAAACACACTGTTGGGATTGACTGCCATTCCCTGCTTTGCTTTTATATGGGCGCACCATTCCCGTTTCTTTTCCTGCTTGATGTCCAGCAAACGGGCAATCACGGTTTCATCCTGCGCATACTCCATGAGCTTATGCAGCTGATCATCCTGCCAGTTATCCATTTGCAGCAGCTCCATCAGATAATCATACAGCTGCGTGTTGCAGGCATGCAGCCATCGGGTAAACGTGATGCCGTTTGTTTTGTTGTTAAACTTTTCCGGATACAGCTTATAAAAAGCATGCAGCTCGCTTTGCTTCAGAATTTCTGTATGCAGAGCCGCCACCCCGTTGACACTTTTTCCAAAATGAATGTCCATGTGTGCCATATGCATGCGGTTATCTGCATCAATCAACGCCACAGCAGCATCCCTGTCACGCTGATCAGCAGCCGTATCCAAAGCATGCAGAATGCCTGTCAGATGCGGTACTACAGTTTCCAGATACGACATTGGCCAGGTTTCCAGAGCCTCTGCCAGAATGGTATGATTGGTATAGGCACAGGTTTTTTCGACGATGCGCACAGCCTCCTTCATACAGATTCCCTCCTGCATAAGCTGATGAATCAGCTCCGGTATGATCAAAGAAGGATGCGTGTCATTGATTTGTATCACGGCATGCTCATAGAGTGTATGCAGATCATGTCCAAGCTGCTTCTGTTCCTCCAAAATCATATGGGCAGCGCAGGAAACCATGAAATACTGCTGATAGATACGCAGCAGTCTGCCTGCTTCATCACTGTCATCCGGATACAGAAACAGTGTCAGATTATGTGTGATATCACGTTTATCAAAGGATATGCCATCATGGACAATGCCCTCATCCACACTTTCCACATCAAACAGATGCAGACGGTTCTTCTTTCCATCATATCCGATAACATCCATATCATAGCGGACTGGCTGCAGGGTGCAGTTTTTGAAATGCACCTGGTAATCCACCGGTATCCTTTCAAACCAGCTGACCGTATCAATCCATGCATTCGGCAGCTCCATTTGCTTACGATTCTGAAATTTCTGTTCAAACAAACCGAAGTGATAATACAGACCGATACCATCACCGCTGAGCCCAAGCTCCGCAATGGAATCCAGAAAACAGGCTGCCAGACGGCCTAATCCACCGTTTCCAAGACTCGGTTCACATTCCACATCCTGAATTTCCTTCCAGGTGACTCCGTATTCCATTACAAGTGTCTGCACCTGCTGCAGCGCCTGTAAATGTATCAAATTGCTCGTCAGCATTTTCCCAAGCAGAAATTCCGCAGAGATGTAATACAGCTTCCGTTTGGAAACAATCGTTTCCATCTTTGCCATCTGTTTTTTCACCGCTGTATGAATGGCCTTATAAAGCATCCTTGCATCTGCTTTATTTCCTGCCATAGTTTTTATATCCTGTAACAGCTCCTGTCTCATTACCGTCATAAATTGCCTCCTTTACACAAATATGTAAGCGTTTATCATTTATCAATATTTTAACACAAATCACTAAGGAATACGTGAAGAAATTAAAAAAAGTACAGTTTTTTCATATTTCTGTACTTTTTCCTTCTATGTCCCTGTAGCTGCAGGTTTTTACCAGCGATTCAGCTATAGATTATCAGCTCCTGCTGGCTTTTGTATATATGAGCGCAAATACATATTGGCCATGTCGTAAATATACGTCCGCACATTGATTGCTCCGTTTCGTATGCACCAGTAATAGATGACTCCCCTGCTCATAATCAGCAGCTCCTCCAGCAGCTTTTCAATATCCGTAGCAGGGTTCAGATCCTGTGTCTTCACCGCACGAAGAAGAAGCTGACGAAGACCATCGGGCAGACCGCGCTCATTGGACGCAAAAAATGTATTTCCATTATCAATCTGTGCTTTGTATACATTTTTAATGCTGTCGATACCCATTGTTTCCGCATAGCCGCATTGTTCGCAAAGATACTGCAGTATGGCTTCCACAGGTGCAAGCATTTTGCACTTCGGCAGAATGTCATGCAGAAAAATATCATCCACATCCCGATACAGCTCAACGATAATATCGGATTTTGTTTTGAAATGATGATAAAAGGCCCCAACGGAAATATCGGCTTCCCGGCAAATCATGGAAATACTGAGTTCATCAAAGGTATACTCGCAAAGCAGCTTCGTACATACTGCAAGGATATTGGCACGGGTATGCAGTGCCTGTTCCTTTCTTGTAATTTTTTTATCCATATCTGACTCCGTTCTTTTACCAGTGTCTAGGCTTCATACAGTTTTACATATTACCACATACTGTCTCACACTGTTTTCCAAATGATTATACCACATACAAAGAGTGCATACAAATCATTTAACCGAATACATTCGGTTTGTATTGACAACGCTTACATCGGCTGTTAAAATGAAATTAGATATTGACCGAACACATTCGGTAAGGAGGACGTTATGACACATCATCGCGAATTGTTTCAAGAAACAAAGATTGGAGCCTGTACAATCAAAAACAGGATTTCTATGGCTCCTATGGGGCCTGTGGGCTATGCGGATGCTTTTGGTGGATTCAACCAGAGATTGCAGGATTATTATGTGGAGCGTGCCAAAAACAATGTCGGACTGATTATCACCGGAATCTGCTCCGTTGATATGAGCATTGAAGGTATTCCATCCAACGGACTTCCCTGCCCGACAACGAATCCCCTTGCGTTCATTCACAGCACCTACAGCATGAATGACAGAATTCACGCACATGGCGCTAAAATTTTTCTACAGCTTACCGGAGGTCTGGGACGTAGTGCATTGCCAGGCTTTACCGCAAAGCATATCGCACCGAGTGAAAATCCAAACCGCTTTGATCCGCGCATTACACATCGTGAAATGACAAAGGAAGAAATCATGAACCTGATTAAGCGCTTTATCGAATCTGCGGCAATCGCCAAGAAAGCAGGCTTTGACGGTGTGGAAATTCACGCTGTACATGAAGGCTATCTGCTGGATCAGTTTGCCATTGCCTTGTTTAATAAACGCACGGATGAATTTGGCGGCTCTCTTGAAAACCGTCTGCGTGTTTCCACAGAAATCGTCAAGGGTATCAAAAAGGTATGCGGAGCTGATTTTCCGGTATCTCTGCGTTACAGCTTGAAAAGCTGCATGAAGGCAGTGCGGCAGGGTGGTTTACCGGGTGAAGAATACAAGGAAGCAGGAAAGGACATTGAGGAAGGTATAGAGGCTGCGAAAATTCTGGTTGCGGCAGGTTATGATTCCCTGAATGTCGATGCAGGAACCTATGATTCCTGGTACTGGAATCATCCACCAATGTATTTTGAGGATGGTATGTATCGGGAGTTTGGCAGAATATTGAAAAAAGAGGTTGACGTTCCAATCATATTGGCAGGGCGCATGGACGATCCGGATATGGCTGTACAGGCCTTGCAGGATTGCTGTGATATCATCAGCTATGGAAGACCACTGCTTGCGGATGCAGAATTTGCGGAAAAGATCAGAACCGGAAGATCCGATGAAATCCGCCCGTGTCTGGGATGCCATGAAGGCTGTCTTGGAAGAATCGCCAACGGCCCGGTTTCCTGTGCAGTGAATCCGGCCTGCGGTCGTGAAGAAATATATGGTATTTCTTTAGCCTGCACAAAGAAAACAGTGCTTGTCATCGGCGGTGGTATTGCCGGTCTGGAGACCGCCCGCGTGTGTGCAAAAAGAGGGCATTCTGTCATCCTTTGTGAAAAAAGCGATCAGCTGGGAGGAAATCTGATTCCGGGAGGCGTTCCGCATTTCAAACGGTATGACCGCAAACTGATTTCCTATTACAAACGCCAGATGGAGCTGCTCGGAGTTGATGTGCGTTATAACGAGGAAGTTACGGCAGAAGGCATTGACCGCTATCATGCGGATGTCATTGTATGTGCCAGCGGCTCCACTCCGCGAAAGCTGCATATCGACGGGCCGCTTCCTGTGGCAAGTGCCGATGAGGTACTGCTTGGACATAAAGCTATAAAGGGCAATGTCGTCATAGTCGGCGGCGGTCTGGTTGGCTGTGAAACAGGAATCTGGCTGGCTCAGCAGGGTAATCAGGTAACCATCGTTGAGGTTGCTGACGAAATTCTGGGCGGTGCTGGAGCACTTCCTCATATGAACCATTTTATGCTGGAGGATTTGATAACCTATCATAAGATTGCCGTACACACGAAAGCCAGCGTTGTAACATCTACTACAGACGGTGTTGTTATCTCCACTGAGCAGGGGGACATCACACTGCCTGCAGACGGCATTATCACTTCGGTTGGATATCTTGCAAATAACGCAATTTATGAACAACTGAAGGAGCTGGATATACCGGTGCATAATATCGGCGACTCCAACAGAGTACACAATATTATGTATGCCATCTGGGACGCTTACGAGCTTGCCCGAAATATTTAGCAGAAATAAAAAAACAGTCACCAACAGCTTTACACTTACCGTTATACGTGTAAATAAATCAGAAGAAAGAAAGCTCCACGATATGTCTGAGCTTTCTTTTTTCTTTATAGATACAGCCCTTCCTTATTGCTAAGGAAGCACCTTGAAACACATTTTTTTAGCTTCCCTCAGCCTAGTGCAACATCCATGATCATCATGATAAGAAAGCCAATCATCACACCAAAGGTTCCGGCATGGGAATGCTCATCCAGATTCGCCTCCGGTATCAGTTCTTCCACCACAACATAGATCATGGCACCCGCCGCAAAGGAAAGCAGCCATGGCATAGCCACAGTAGCACCGCCGACGATTGCTACCGTCGCAATACCTGCAATCGGCTCCACGATACCGCTTAATGCCCCGTATAGAAAGGATTTCCCACGGGAGCAGCCTTCCTTATACAGCGGTAAGGAAATCGCAGCACCCTCCGGAAAATTTTGTAGACCGATACCGATTGCCAGTGCAATAGCGGCAGCCAGTGTCGTTGAAGCTCCGGCTGCTGTGGAAAGTGCAAAGGACAAGCCCACTGCCATTCCCTCGGGAATATTATGAAGCGTAACTGCAAACACCAGCATTGTTGTTCTCTTTAATGAGCTCTTCGGCCCTTCCGGGACATCACTTCCCGGAT
This sequence comes from Erysipelotrichaceae bacterium 66202529, assembly GCA_017161075.1. Taxonomy (NCBI): domain Bacteria; kingdom Bacillati; phylum Bacillota; class Erysipelotrichia; order Erysipelotrichales; family Erysipelotrichaceae; species Erysipelotrichaceae bacterium 66202529. The sequence continues at coordinate 2,977,108 of CP046174.1, forward strand.
GCAGATGCGGCAATGCCTTGTCCAATGCCAGTAAAAACAAGCCGCCTAAAACAAAGCCGCCGCCAGCCGGCAGCCATTCCGGCATTCCCAATTCCTTTGCCTGCTCCATACTGGGAATCAGCAGGCTCCATACGGAAGCCGCAATCATAACCCCGGCCGCAAAGCCGAGAAAGGCAGACTGCATCCCCTGCTTCATTTCCTTGCGAATCAAAAAGATCGTTGCAGCGCCAAGTGCGGTCATCAGAAAGGTAAATCCTGTACCAATCGCCGCAAGTATATATGGATTCGTTATTGTCATATGTTCACCCTCTTCTTTATTATTGTAGCTATCTTTATTATAAAGGATACAGTTTCTTTTCGCCATTCATATGCAAATGCTGCTGGAAGAAGCATTCCTACAGTGCTACTTTTATAGAGCGTGCAATTAGGTTATGAAATACGAGATACCAGTGCATCTTTATTCCCTTAAAAATTCTGAGGAGCATAATGGATGCATTCTGCTTGCTTCCTGTTCTCATCTTCCTATTCCATAAAACTATTATAGCTTTCTTATAGTTATAAGCCGCTGTCATTTAATGCTATATCAGAGAAATGTAATATTATAAATCTTACGAGTATAGCACTCCTGTCTTCAACTTATCACGCTTTATAGCTCTATGTCTTTCCTAAGATACGATAATGATTTCAGGAGAATAAAATAAATACATAATATGAAATCATAAAAGAATTCAAAAACCTTTCATCTTTCAGCAATAAGAAACCGCTTTATAGGAATATCCTATAAAGAAGCTTTTAAAATAATGTTAATATCTATTTATTCATCCTTTTCTGTTGCTTTTTGTTTTAAATCACTGAGTGTATCACAGGTAAATAGCTGTTCTGATATCCAAATGAGCTGTTCTGATGTAAGCGTCTTTAACCATTCTGTGGCATCCTCATGATATTTTTTCTCAATCTGACGTTTCAAAAGCTGGCGTTCTCCTTCTTCCTTTCCTTTTCTAATACCTCTTTCAATTCCCTGTTCTAATCCTTGTTCAAGTCCTTCTTTATAGCTGTCATTCAGACCATTGCGATAGCGTGCTTCTCCCATCTGAATTGCCATCGCTGTTGACCATAGCTTGTCATTTTTCTGCATTTCCTTGTACTTTTCCACGAAAACTTTCACCAGCCTTTCCTTCGTTTTTAGTATAGCATCATTTTCATTATTTTCAAATAGGAAGCATAACTGCTCAAAGTCATTCAACTTCAAAATACCCTGCTTTCTTACCATCTCATTGATCACCGGCAGATGTATGTAGCTGCGTTTTATCAGTGCCTTTTTATTCTCCACCTCTCCCCTTTCTGTACGCATCTGGTAATGATTCATCAGATTTCGATTATTCCATGGATATTCATCAATGAAAATTATCTGATGTACAGGCTTCAACAGCTCATACTTCTCCCCGCTGTTTAACTGATCATTCAGCGCTCTTGCACCATAAAATTCAAAACGCTTCTTTTCTGTTTCAGTAAACGTCGTCTGCATTTCGATACAAAACAGCTGACCGTTTTCATCCTTTACGTGGACATCCAAAATAATCTTTTTCTTTCCGATGGTCTTGGGATCCAGGTTAGGATTCATAACCGTACTTTCCTTAACCCGTATCCCGGTCACACGTTCGATAATGGTGTTGCGTGCAAAGATGGAGCCTTCATCCTCACGAGAGAGGGTGTACTTGAAGAACAAATCGTTGCGGTAATTCAATACATCTTCTGGTTGTTTTCTTGTCATTTGACATTTCCTCGTTTCTGCAAGGTTATTCCTTACACTCTTATATACGATAGGAAATGTTGTAATTCCTAAAAAAGTTAAAATTTTTCTATTTTTGTTAAATCATGGGTAGGAATTAGATAATTTTGGAATATCTATTTGCTTTCTATTGTAAAACATGTCAACCGATCTGTAAGGATCCAATCACGTATTATAGATTATGATTCTGTAAATAAGACTGTTTCCTATTGGAATGAATGCAGTATTTTCATAATATCTTTTAAAATTCCTTTTCGAAGGACTTTTCTAGTCAAAAAAAGAAAGGGCTACACCTTTCTTTCCGCCATTGCAAAGCGATAGGACAATAAATCCTTCAGCAGACCTATAGATGCATTCATCTGATCCTCATCCATGGTCTGAATGATTTTAAAGTTTTTCAACAGCATCGCTTCATCCAGCTGATACTCTCTGCTGAGATATTTTGCCCATTTATCCGCATCCTCCATCTGCTTCATAGCAAGGACACCTTCACTGACAATTACACAGTGGAAATCACCGCGTTTTACCGGAACCGCCCATTTGATCAGCCCGGCATGACAGGAATATACACATTCATGGTCAATGCTGCGGGCATTTTCATATGTTTCCTGTGTACATTCTTCACATTTTTTTAAAGCCTTACTGCTGGATTTCAGACACTTGCAAAAATAATTTTTCTCAGAAGCACTCTGAATCACCGTATTATCATACACAACATAGCTGCGCAGACCGGTGATATTCTGATAATCCTTTAAGGCACATTTGATGATTTCTTTTGTTTCCATTATCCATACTCCCTTTTCTCTTGTTTATATAGTACAATAGTAGCATAAATCAGGAGAAAGTTCCATATTAAGGTGATAAAACATCATACTTTTGTAAACGTTTCCAGCTCCTGGAAATTCAGCCACAGGTTCGTAGCGTTCTTCCATATGTGTTCAGAATCCTGAAGCTGTTGAAAAATAGAAGTATCCTTCCAGAAATGCATTGGCACCAGCAGATCACACGATGCATATTCCAGAAATGTCTGTACGCCCTGCAACGCACGCTCCTGTAGTCTTGGATCAACAGGAACAAAGGCGACATCAATATGCATTCCCTTTAATTTCCGCATTTCCCCTACATACTGCTGCTTCATGAGCTTTGACTCCTGGGGTGTATCCTCCTTCCCCCAATCCCACCAGTTCAAATCACCGGCATGGTATATGCACACAGAGCCGCAGTGCACCAGAAAAGCAACGCCTTCATCTGTTGAGGTAAGTGTTTGTACATGCAGACAGTCAATATCGTATTCCCGATTTGCCGCTACCTGAATATGTGAATGCGCGGTATGGATATCATTAGATAAAATCCATGTAACGGCATGATTTCTCAGCTCAAAAATACGGCTGCTATAATGATCCTGATGTGCATGGCTGGCAAACACATACAACGGCTTTTGTGCCTTTAGTTCAGGTAGTTTTCCTTTATAATAATCAAACAGCAGATAACAGCTTTCCAGCTCCACCAGAAAACAGCTGTGTGTGATATATGTTATATTCATAAAAATCCCTCTTTCTCTTTTACGGCTATCATAATGCAGAACAGGACTCTTTGCAAGCAGAACACACGGCATGTTCAACTTGTAAAAGAAAACTGCATACACTATAATATTGTCAAAAGAAAGGATCTGATTATATGGAATTAAAAGAAATACAGACAAGTCAGCTTCACAATGATGCTTTTACAATGATTGGTAAGGAATGGATGCTTGTTACAGCTCAAAAGGACGGTGTTGTCAATACGATGACTGCTTCCTGGGGAGGTTTGGGAATCCTGTGGAACAAGCAAACCGCATTTGTCTTCCTGCGCCCGCAGCGTTATACGAAAGAATTTATTGACCAGGGTGAAATCTTTACACTTTCCTTTTATGATGAGACTTATCGTAAAGCGCTAACCTATCTGGGCACAGTCAGCGGTAGAGATGAAAATAAAATCGAAGCATCCGGCCTGCATACCGCCTTCGTGAATGATGCGCCATATTTTATAGAAGCAAATACGGTACTTGTATGCCGTAAGCTGTATGCGCAGGAAATGAAAGAGGAATGCTTCCTGGATCTCTCTTTAATTGATAAAAACTATCCGCAGAAGGACTACCATACTATGTATGTTGCTGAAATAGAACACGCATATCAAAAATAGTAGCACCTTCACGCGTTTCACAAAGCATTAAGCATACACATAAAGAGGATGTTCACAGGCGTGAATGTTCTCTTTTTTCAGCTTCCTCTATTTACACTGATACGTATCTTTTGAAATACTTCCTACAAATATCGTTATATGCAAAATTTTGCGGCCTGTACCTTTCTTTAAGAAAAAGAAAATGCCTGATGCCAGTCATTCCATAAGCTGTACAGTTTTCTGCATCATTTCAATATACAAATGAAAAAACGATGCCACAGGGGCATCGCATAGGAATATTACTTGTGTTCGATAATGACAACCTCTACCTTTTTCTCAGATGGATGGTAGTCATATGTGATTTTTGCCAAGCTGCTGTCACCGAGATGCTTTGTCAGCACTTCAGTGATATTCTGTGTCAGATTTCTAGTATCCTCCTCGCTATCGCAGAAGTATTCGATCTGTGTAGTGATATGTTTTCTTGCGGACACATTTTTAGAAATCTCTTCCTGTAAACGCACGGTATGTTTCATAGCTATTTCTCCTTCATATACCTTACTATATTACCACGTTTTGACCCTCAGAAAAAGTCCTAATTTTCAATATAGATCGTATACGGTGCCGCAGAATCCTGCGTGCTTTCGATTTCAATGCTTCCCTTTGTATAATCAAAGACTGCTCTATAGAGCATATCATCCTTATAGTGAACACCGACATCGTTTAGATTGTACATATCCGCCGCACTAGCCTGTGCATAGAGGTAACGCAGCAAAGTCTCCAGTTGATCCTCATTTATTCTTTTCCTGACATCAATGCGGGCATCTAATTCATATTCGCTGTTATATGAAGTCGTTAATGTATATGCAACCTGCGGCTTTTCAAGCTCCATTTCATATACACCGTAAATTTTATTATCACAGGAGGATAAGGCTGCATCATAGATAAGTGTTTCCGTATTAGAGTTTGCTGGAAGGCTCAAATACCCTACCGTTTCATCCCCCTTCATCAGGTCACTCTTTACCAGATACGGACTCGTATTTTCCACAATAACGATCTGTGCTCCCTCAACATCCCCATAATCCATGACCATACAGGTTAAGTCTACCTTCTCATTCACCTCATGCATAGAAATATTACCGCTCACAAAGCCCTGATTTTCTTCATCCCCGTAATCCGGTATGCCAGCTTCCTCATTATGAGAGTTGCTATAGCCTATCACGATCGCAATCACCGCTATGATAATCACGCCCAAAAGAAATGCGCTAAGCTTATGCACTGCAGTTACAGCATACTGATTTTTCCCTGCTCTGACATGCTCATAATAAGGGTGCCCCCCTTTTTCCATGCGCAGCCGTAGATTTTTTCCGCCCACATGGTTAAAGCGATGCTCCTTTGTTCTTCCATCGTCATCCATGCGAGCTTTTTGTTCAAATACATCCTTCTTCTTTTGTTCTTTCTTCGTACAGCCGGTATTATCAGACATGCGGTATTTTGAAGCATCATAAAGTGTATCCTCCTGTCTGGATCCGGCATAAACCTTCGTTTTCCTTCCGCAGATGGGGCAGTTTACATCATTACAAATATTTCCACAGTCTTCACAGATGCGTTTTCTCTCCATTCCATCATCCTACTTTCCATTCCCAATCACTTTCAATCCCCAGATATTGGCAGACTCCCTGTTATATACAGCTGCTTTACTATCTATAATTTTATCATATGTATGCCGTAAATCATAGAACATAGTAAAAGAAAACCGCATCCTTTTTTTGTACAGTATACGATTTTTTAACAAAAGCAGACATATGTATAAGGAAAAGCATGTAGAATTTACACAGTAAATCTGTTTTTTATATGCAATTCAGTATATAATATAGGTAAGAACTACACACGAGAGGAGAATTCATATGAAACAAGTTATGTATGGAATCGAAATTGCAGATGTAAATGATTTTGGAGGCTGGGTTGGCTATGAGCCGATTAAGGAAGATGTTGCGAAGACATTAAATCATCACATGTACCTGTTCTTCCAGAATGAATATCATATCAGTCAGTTTGCGGAAGGGCGTAAATTCGTTATCAATGTTAAGGATGATTCCCTGGAAAAGGTGATTGGAAATGCCCGTATTCTGAAGGCAATCGTTGAATACGGTACCCCGTTAAGTATGAACGGCTATGAAATCAGCGCTCCTGCATACGCAAGAAATGTTATTAAGCCGTTAAGCAGAGCAACCGGCTTTATTCCGGAAGATAAAATCTATACCTTCTCTGACGCACAGTATAAGGAAATGAAAACAGATTTCAATTTTATTTCCGATTTAATGACACGCACCTCTATAGAATCGGTAGATATCCTGTTAGGCAGTATTTCCTTTGTGAATAAGAATCTGCTGTATCATTATCCACACTACTTCATTATTGGAGACAGCCAGATCAAGGTACTGGATGACGATTATCAGATTGGCGGTTAAACGGGCTATGGCCCGTTTTATTTGAAAAGGGAGGCTTCGATATGAATCCTACAGGTAGCCGTATTTCTATTGCAGCTATGGTATTGGGTATTGTTTCCGTATCGCTCTGTATACTGGCTATGATTTTTTCGTTCTTCTGGATACTGCAAGCGATAGCTGTAGCCGCTGCTGCTCTGATATGCGGCATCCTCGCCATTATCCTGGGTGTAAAGGGCAGACAGCTGCAGTCTGTAGGCAGAGCCATTGCCGGCTTTGTTCTGGGAATCATCGGCACCAGCATTTCAGGACTTCTAGTTCTAAGTCTGCTAACCCTGTGTATTTTATTTTGAGACAGTCTTTCATGACTGCTCTTTTTTTTCATGTGCGAACATGGTAAAATCTTTATAGAAAGAAAAAGGAGAGTGCGTCTATGAAAACACGAATCGAGCATGATTCTATGGGTGAAATCGCTGTTGAGGAAGATAAATACTGGGGTGCCCAGACTCAGCGCAGCTATGAAAATTTCAAAATCGGAGACGAAAAGATTCCACTGAGCGTTATCAACGCCTTTGCTCATCTGAAGCTGGCATGTGCAAAGGTCAATCATGAGCTTGGACGGCTGGAGGAACGAAAGCTAGATATGATTGCCACTGCCTGTGATGAAATCTTGTGCGGCAGACTGGATTCCCACTTCCCGCTTGCCGTGTGGCAGACTGGAAGTGGTACACAGAGCAATATGAATGTCAATGAGGTTATCGCCAACCGCGGCAATGAGCTGGCAAGGGAAGTGCTGCTGCATCCCAATGATGATGTAAATAAGGGGCAAAGCTCCAATGATACCTTCCCCACCGCTATGCATATCGCAGCGATTGAGGCAATCCGAAAGCAGCTGCTGCCAGAGCTGGAGGAAATGATTTCAGTATGCAAGCGTCTGGAAAAGGAAAATTGCAATATCATAAAAATCGGACGTACCCATCTGCAGGATGCAACACCTCTGCGCTTTTCCCAGGAAATCAGTGGCTGGCGCGGGATGCTGGAAAACAATATCGATATGCTGCAGAAGGCAATCGATTCCCTGCGTAAGCTCGCTATCGGCGGTACTGCGGTTGGAACCGGCTTAAATGCACCACAGGGCTTTGGTGAGCGCGTATGTGAAAAGCTGAGTGAACAGCTTAACACCCAGTTTATCAGTGATCCGAATAAATTTCATGCCTTATCCGCAAAGGATGATATCTGCTTTGCTCATGGCGCAATAAAGGCACTGGCGGCAAACTGTATGAAGATTGCAAACGATGTACGCTGGCTGGCAAGCGGGCCGAGATGCGGTCTGCAGGAAATCCGGATACCAGAAAATGAGCCAGGAAGCAGCATCATGCCGGGAAAGGTCAATCCAACCCAATGTGAAGCAATGACCATGGTTGCTGTACAGGTCATGGGAAATGATGCAGCTATTGGATTTGCGGCAAGCCAGGGAAATTTTGAGTTGAATGTATTTATGCCCGTCATTATTTATAACTTCCTGCAGTCTGTGACCCTGCTTAGTGACGCTCTGCGCAGCTTCCGCATCCATTGTGTAGATGGCATTCAGGCTAATCAGGAAAAAATGAAGGAGTATCTGCAGCATTCCCTGATGCTTGTGACAGCATTGAATCCGCATATCGGCTATGAAAATGCTGCAAAGACAGCAAAAAAAGCCTTTCAGGATGGAATTTCTTTAAAGGAAGCATGCGTATCCCTTGGATTCCTGCGGGAAGAGGAATTCGATGCCTATGTTATTCCTGAAAACATGGTATAGGAAAGTTCAGAGCCTTTCCTGTCTATCAGTAATCCTGCTTGTAAAATTAACAGAAAATTATCCGTACAGCTAAGCTTGTAAAATTGGCACAAAATCATCCGTACAGGTGAGCTTGTGCCTTTTTTGCATATATGAAAACGTACTGCTCTGATTTCTATCAGAAGCTGCTTTTTTAACAGCTATGCTCTGGCAAATTGCAGCGGAAATCATCTAAAGAAACGATACAGCTTCATATGCGCATACACCACAGACACTATATTTGCATTGCTGACCAACAAAAACAGCTAGAAGATGCTTAGTTTGCTGTCATGATGCTTCCTTTTTCATGCTGCTGTGCGAAAAAAAATACGGCTTTTACACCGTATTGCTTGTATTTCTCTATATGCGGGCTACACCGCTGTCCCTTGCGGCCTGTGCAACTGCCTTGGCAACCACTGCTCCCACTTCTTTATTCAATGCGCTTGGAATGATGTAATCCGCATGCAGCTCATCCTCTTTTACTAAGGAGGCAATAGCATATGCTGCCGCTACCTTCATATCCTCATTGATATCCGTTGCACGAACATCCAGAGCACCTCGGAAAATACCCGGGAAGGCCAATACATTATTGATCTGATTTGCAAAATCGCTGCGTCCTGTACCAACGACATACGCACCCGCCTTTTTCGCCTTATCCGGCATGATTTCCGGTACCGGATTTGCCATTGGCAGTACGATGGATTTTTCATTCATAGAAGCAACCATGTCCTCACTGACTACATCTGGTGCAGATACACCGATAAAAATATCACTGTTCTTCATGGCATCCGCAAGACTGCCCTTCAGCATTCCTTTATTCGTAACCTCAGCAATTTCCTTCTTGCCTTCGTTCATGCCTTCCCTTCCTTTATATACGCTTCCTCTGGAATCACAGAGAATGACATCGCCGAATTTCATGTTAAGCAGCAGCTTGGCAATGGCGATTCCTGCAGAACCTGCGCCATTGATAACGATACGCAGGCTTCCCATTTTCTTCCCTGTCAGCTTCACCGCATTTAACAAAGCCGCAGCCGTAACGATTGCAGTACCGTGCTGATCGTCATGGAATACCGGAATATCGCATAGCTCCTTCAGCTTCGCTTCAATTTCAAAGCAGCGTGGTGCCGCAATGTCCTCCAGATTGATACCGCCGAAGCTGCCGGATAATAACGCAACCGTACGGACGATTTCATCCACATCCTTGCTTTTTATACATAGCGGAATGGCATTCACACCGCCAAATTCCTTAAACAGAACACATTTTCCTTCCATGACCGGCATACCTGCCTCCGGCCCGATATCCCCCAGACCAAGAACAGCTGTTCCATCGGTAACAACAGCTACCAAATTGCCTCTTCCCGTCAGCTCGTAGCTTTTGTTGATGTCCTTTTCAATTTCCAGACAGGGAGCAGCAACTCCCGGTGTATATGCCAGACTCAGATCATCCTTGGTATTGATTTCCATCTTGGGATCGATATCCAGCTTTCCTTTCCACTCTGCATGCAGACGCAGTGCTTCTTTTGCATAATCCATCTTCGCATACCTCAACTTTCTTTTTCGTTCAGTATTATAGTATCACAAGCGAAAAAAGATATAAACAGAAAATGTAAATATTCCGCTTGGAAACTACCTCAAAAGAACAATGGATTCTTTTTTCTGCTGCCGTTATAGAACAGTGATTTCTGTCCACAATATACAGCAGGAGGAGACTTGCCATGGATAAAAAAAGAACTGCATTCGCCAACCGGATCTGTAATGAAAAAAGCTATCTGCAGACAGATTTACTGGCTGATTTACATGTCACACTGCCAAGACAGAATACCAGACTGGAGGCTGCACTGGAGGATATGTGGAAACGCAAGGTACGTCATGTCATCCTATGCGGTGATCTGACAAACAACGGATATTCCTTTCAAATGAAGCAGGTACTGACACAGCTGCAGGAATTTCCCATTCACGTCCTTGCGGCATTGGGAAATCATGATCTTTATAATATATTTTCCCGCACGCAGAACCGTATTCATCCGGAATACCGTAAGCTGCTGCCAAGACATGCGGAAAGCATCTACTTTGATCAATATGTAGAGGGCATTCATTTCTATATACTGAACAGTGAACAGCCAAGCAAGAATGATATGATTCTTTCGCATAAGCAGGTGGACTGGCTGCTCAATGTTCTGAAACAGGATGATAAAAGCAAACCGGTCTGCATTATCGCACATCAGCCTCTGCAGGATACCCATCCGCGAAGTGAGCAGCATACCGGTACCCAGCAGCAGCTTACTAAAGATATGCTGAAAGCGCTGCATCCGCATATTCTTATTATCAGCGGACATCTGCATAACAGCTTTGCACTGTGTGAGGTATTGGCTACAAATAACCTATTCCTTATCAATCTGCCCTCCTTTGTCCGTATCGAGCATGGAGATTCACAGGATCAGATCGGGTTTCATTTACGCTTCTATTCAGATTTTCTCTATTTGCGGACACGGGATTATAAAAAAGGACGCTGGATTCTATCCCATGAATATATCCTTGACATGAAAAAGCAGGAGGTCATCAGCTTTGATGCGGATCTTCTGCCATCAGAACCTTTGTAAATAAGATAAGAAAAAAAGCAAACAGGACAGCAGCAAGCCCAATAAAGAAAGTTGCCGCCAGACTGGCAAGCGGCAGAATCCAAAGCAGATTCTGTCGTTTTTGTATGAAGTAATATTGTAAAAGCAATGCAGCTGCCGGTATCAGCAGCCAGGCAAGCACCAGCAGTTCGTTCATAGACATCCCTCTTACTACAGTATATGCACTTCCCCATCGAAAACTACTGATAACAAAAAAAGACTCTCACACATTTTTGTGAAAGCCCGTTATGTTTCAGATTCCTCCTGAATCATGATTTGGGGATGCTCCAATTCATGACGCACATAAATTGTATAAGCCACTGCCTGTACGGTATTACGAATCAAATCCACCACCAGACTGCCATCATCATCACTTGGCGCATGATGTACCTTTTTGTGCGCGAAAATACATTTCAAACAGCATTCCAGCTCTGCACAAAAATAATTATACGCCTGGTCGATTGGATATTTATAAATCTGCACACGAATCAACTTACTGATTTCATCCATGCGATATACGATTTTCAAAATACAGACAACCATCAGATAAGCAACATGATTTTTTGTATATTTCTTTTTAATGGGAGGAGAAACAATCCCATGCTTCACATAGTTGTTTATCATGGTGGAGGTTACCATCTTTTCCTGATCCTTGGCGTGAAACGGCTTGAGGTATTCATTGAGCAGCGTTACCACCTGATCCATATATAAATCCATATCCGGCAGCTCCTCCCAGCGGGGACAATGAAATGCCGGTGCTTTTCTTTTCTCTATCATATTTATCACCAAGCATATCGTAGCATTCCGTCAATGAATTGTCAACTAATATATTTTACCAGTTTATATGTTTTTTGATACTAAATGATGTATATAGGAATATATTAGCTTCCTATAGCTGAAACCCTTTAAAAAGGAGCGATTTTCACAGATGCAGACAGCTGGAGGACAGTTTTTTCTTAACCAAAAGAAGCTGATACAAAAAATCAAATTCAATTTTTTGAGATTCAATCGTATAGCAATCAGACAGAAAATCACCCCCATACAGCATAAGCCTGCATGCTATTTTGCCTGTATGCAGATATGAATTTTCTGTTGTTATCTTCCTGAGCAGGTATTACAAAGCTTATGGTAAAGTGATTTCATTTACATAATTCGTTTCAAATATTTTTTTCACTTCCGCTGTGTCACTGCTTCTTCCCAATGCCCACATTAGCTTGGTGACACATGCCTCACTCGTCATATCATAGCCCTGAATCACACCATGCTGCAAAACCTTTTGCCCAGTTTGATAAATAGAGAAATCACTATATTCGTAAAGGCACTGGCTGCATACCACCACGCTGATACCGCAGGATACGATTTTCTCCAGCTCGCTGATCAGGTCGCGCCGCACAAAGTTGATTCCTCCTGCCCCAAAGGCTTCGATAACGATACCGCGGATATCCATTTCCGCCAGCTTATCAAAAAGCTGCGGGTTCATTCCCGGAATCAGTTTAATCAGTACCACATCTTTGCACAGCTCATCCTCCAAGGCAAAGGCGCCCTCTGTATGGATGAGCAGCTTTTTATTCATATGCAGTCCTCTGGCATCCACCAGTCCGCACGGCTCCAGGTTGACACTTTCAAAGGCGTCAAAATTCATCGTACGTACCTTGACAACTCGTGTTGCCAGCATGATTTTACGATTAAAGCACACATAGACTCCCTGAATATCCTCGCAAACGGCAGTAAAGGCCACACGTATATTCTCCACGCCATCACTCAGCGGATGCAGCAGCGGAAGCTGGCTTCCCGTGATTATGACAGGTATATCGAGATTGCGCAGCATAAACGAAAGAGCACCTGCCGTATAGGCCATCGTATCCGTACCATGGCTTAACACGATACCATCATATCCGTTTTTTGCCTCTGCGATCCGTCTGGCGATCAGCTGCCATTCCTCCGGCTGCATATTGCTGGAATCCAGCCGCAGTAAATCCTCACATACGATTTCAATATCATCGTGATGCTCACCAAGATAATGCAGTATTTCCTCACTGGTCAAAGACGGTACCAGGCCTTCCTCACTGGAGCTGGATGCAATCGTTCCGCCAGTTGTTAAAAATAATATCTTCTTCATCTTTTTACCTCTTTTTCCTAACCGCATATATTATACGCAGAATCCCTATATATTGAAAAGCATTATTATGAAGAATTCGCAGCTGCTGCCCGTTTTCGCCTCCTTCGACCGCATATGTTATGTAGTAAGGAGATATGCAGACCCAGCAAAGTGTTGAATGACGAGTAAGGCCACCGTACCTTTCAAGAATGAATATTCCTTATGACGATATGCTCGCAGTAAATCACATAGCTATCGTATCTTTCCTGTATAGGATGGAAAGCAGTAACGAATGATGGTCAATACACCGCTAATAAAAAGCAAGGCTTTCGATCTGGAATTATAAAATGTTTTCTGTTTTGTACATTAAACGCAGCAGGTACTATTTACAGCCATAACATACAAGAATATTGAAAGGATGCAAAAGATGGAAATAAGAATTATATTACATCCGATTTCCTTTTCCCTGTTATAATTAACTATAATAAGAACCTGTGGCAACGGTGTACCATAATATAGTACTATAATTTTTTCATTTTTTTCAATAAAAGTCTTGCGCCCTGCTCCTTCTTATGATATTATAAACAGGCATTCGCGGTTAATACTGATGGCGCGTTGGAGAAACGGTTAACTCACTTGCCTTTCACGCAAGCATTCACGGGTTCGAATCCCGTACGCGTCACCAATAAGGTAAATGAAGTCCCTTTATGATAGGGGCTTTTTTTCGTGTTCTCCGTTATATGTATATCAGTCTTCTACATACACATAAAAAGGTTTCTATATGACAAAGGCCTAGTGATTATCCTTAACCAGCAATCCTGAAAGAGTATCTATTAAATTCATAAATGCAGCCTTTCTTCCGACAGATAAACCATTATAGAACCTTATTATAATCACCCTGTGTTCTTCATCAGCTTTAACCTATCCTTATTTATAATATCCCTCTCTCTTTTGATATCATAGGTCATCATCGATATAGCCTGATATTCGGCAATGCTCAATATAAATATCTGAATTATAATCTACATAGAAATGAGGTAATTACATGATAAGCTATGAACCATTATGGAGAACATTAAAGGAAAAGCAGATTTCCCAATATACCTTAATAAATAAGTATCATGTAAGTACTGGAACACTGGATGCATTTCGTAAAGGAAGCAGTGTCACACTAAATACATTACACGATCTATGCATGATCCTTGAATGTGATATACAGGATATCGTAACATTCAGGCCGGAAAAAAAACTTTAATCAAGCAGGCCTCTCTGTTGGGGGTAGGATTAAATAAAAAGAAGATTAGAATAGCTACAGCTGATAAACGTAGGATTCTAATCTTTTTACATATACAAGCATTTAAAATGCAGTGATACAGAAATCAACCATGTTTGTACGAACACTTCAATTTTCAGAAAGTATTCATACATATTTAAAGTGATACGTTTGACCCTTTAGTCCATATACCAATAACATACACCTTTACCATTTAGCTGTGACATAATATATGGTATAATAGCATGGTTATAGAGTAATAGTGAGGTAAAAATATGAATAGAATGTATCCAAAGGTCACCATTTCTGAAGAAGGAGAAAAGTGGCTGAACAACGGACAGATGTGGATGTATAGAAATAATGTGGTACACCTTGATGAAAGTATTGAAAACGGAGCACTGGTTGATATAGTAACAACGAATGACCGATATCTTGGTACTGGCTTCTTATCCAAAAACAGCCATATAACTGTTAGAATTTTATCCAAAAATAAAAGCGATGCTTTTGACAGAGCCTTTTTTAAGGAACGAATAAAATTCGCTTATGATTTTCGCAAAACACTGGAATGCAGAAATATCACAAACTGCCGCCTGATTTTCGGTGAAGCCGATCAGCTGCCTGGTCTGACCGTAGACCGCTATAATGAAATTCTTGTTGCCCAAATTAGTTCTTTCGGGCTCGATCAGCGCAAAGATATGCTGTACGAGGTACTGCTGGAGGTGCTGCATGAGGATGGTCAGGATGTCAAAGGAATATACGAACGAAACGACATTAAGGTACGCACTAAGGAAGGGCTGCCATTGGAAAAGGGCTATTGGCGTCATGCTGATTTACCAACAAAGACCATCATAAATGAGAATGGAATCAAGCTGCATGTAGATGTTGAAAAAGGACAGAAAACAGGATATTTTCTTGATCAGAAGGCAAACAGAGTACTGCTTCGCGAAATGTCACAAGGGAAACGGGTCATGGACTGCTTCTCTCATACCGGAGGCTTTGCACTGAACGCCGCTTATGGCAACGCACAACAGGTAGTTGCAGTTGATGTATCACAGACCGCTCTGGATCAGGCCTATGAAAATGCAAAATTAAATCAATTAGAGAATCGAATTTCCTTCGTAAAAGCAGATGTATTCAAGTATCTGGACGCATGTGAGGAAGGACAATTTGATATTATCGTATTGGATCCGCCTGCCTTTACGAAATCAAGAAGAACCATTGATCACGCCTATAACGGCTACAAGCGCATAAACAAGAAAGCCATGAAGCTGTTAGGCAGAGGCGGCTATCTGATTACCTGCAGCTGTTCCCGTTTTATGGAGATAGATAATTTTGAAAAAATGCTGAGAGAAGCAGCACAGGAAACCGGTGTTACTCTGAAGCAGGTTTCTGTCACACAGCAAAATCATGATCATCCAATTTTGTGGACAATGGAAGAAACCTCATATTTGAAATTTTATATCTTTCAGATTGTATAAGGGCAGCTTCTGTAAGGAAAATTATACATAGGAAAGCTGATGATTCAGGAGGAAAGAATCCACTTGCTGCTCTTTCTGATATCCGCTTTCTTTTTTAATAATGCTTCAGCAATACTACGCCATGTCAGCTTGTAAGCTATTGCCTGATGATGCAGGATTGAGATAACGAAAGCCTTATAAAAATACACGAGCCGATTCCCTGAACTGCCTCTACACTTTCCTGCTTTATAAATACTCATTTTATTTTTGGAAAAGGATGTTAAGATATTATATAGAATTTTAAATTCCTTTTGTTATTCCCCATTTATAACTTGTTATAATGCTATCATTGAAAGTCAAAACACTTTATCAATTTTGCGATAAAAAAGCAGACGATCTGTATTCAAAGAATGCCCCTATGTTCAGGAATATATGAGCTTTACTTTAGAAAATTTAAACTGTTAATTGCGGGATAGCAAGGAGTGATCTTCCCTGAAACTGGAAATCAGAATATGATTTTTGATTTTCAGTGTATTTTGTTATTTTAAATACATGAAATTTGATTTTTCATCTTGCAAAAACAACATAGCTATGGTATTATTATTAAGCATTTGAGATACGCCTTAATAGCTCAGTTGGTAGAGCATCCGGCTGTTAACCGGCAGGTCACAGGTTCAAGTCCTGTTTAAGGCGCCAGTATAAAGAATAAGCCCGTGAAAACGGGTTTTTTGTTATTCTAGTCAATGTTTACCGTTCCCTCATATTCCAAAATCCTCATGTGTTCGTGGAGGATTAAGAAAAAGGATCAGTTCTCAAAAAAACTAATCCTTCTCTTTTTTATTGTTGATCCTCCAGCATCGCACGCATTGCACTAACTGCACCGCCGTCATACAGAATATCCGTACCACTCAGGTAACTGCATGCATCGCTAACCATAAATGCCATCATATTGGCGATTTCCTCTGGTTCACCCAGACGTCCCAATGCTCCTCGTAATGCAAATGCTGCAGCTTCTTCTCCTTCAATATCCCCCATTGGCGTTTTAAAGGTTCCCGGAGAAATGGAAACCACACGGATTCCCTTTGAGCCATAACGTACAGCCATTCTGGATGTATACCATACGACAAAGTTTTTTGATACTGTATATGCCATTCCCGGCTGCTTCTCTATAGGTACTCCTGCAATCATCTGCTTAGCCGCCTGTAGGAAGGCTGCTTCGTCCTGCAGAGCCAGCTTGTAAATCTGTTTGGGAACCTGTGCCTCCGGAAGCATATAGGCCGACATGGAAGAAACATTCAAAATACAGCTTCCCTCCTTCATCACCTGTGCAAATTCCTCATCAATATGGATGGTTCCCAGCGCATTGATGGAAAATATTTTTTCCCCGTCTGCCATATGTGGAGAGACACCTGCCGCATGAATTACCGTCGTTACTTCACCAAGACTTGCGGCATGCTGCACCAGCTTTTTTACAGACGCACGGCTGCTGGCATCACATGGGAAAGCCTCAGCCTCTATCCCTTCCTTTTGCAAGGATGCAACGGCATGCTCCAGCTTTTCTACCGTACGTCCCACCAAAATGATATACTGTGTCTTTCCCAATATACGTGCAGTTTCAAAGCCCATACCACTACCGCCCCCGGTAACTACGCAAATCGATTTCATAAGCATGACCTCACTTTCCAGCTATTCCATACGGAATACTTTTCATTCTCTATACTTTCAAGTATAATGAAATATATGCTGATTACAACCATCAATATAATGCAGAGCATCGGTTAACCGACATTCTGTGATGAGGTGTCGGAAGAAATGAGAGTGAAAAGATGAAGAATGACAGGCGTGTCGTACGTACACAGAAAGCTTTGAAAAATGCTTTGCTCCAGCTAATGGAAACAAAGCCCGTACACAGCATCACCATTAAGGAGCTATGTGACTGTGCCGATCTAAACCGCTCCACCTTTTATGACTATTATAAGGATATTTATGAGCTTCTTACCGCTGTACATGAGGATTTGTTTGAGGAAATGAATATTTATGTAAAGGCCTCGCAAAAGGCTGCCATGGAACAGGATATTGATACACAGCGCATTTTTCTTACGGCAGTCATTGATTATATGAGAGCACACAGCTTTCTGTTTCAGACCCTGCTTCGCCGCAATGAGGAGCATCGCTTTGAACGGGAGCTGTTCCAGTATTTCACGAAGCAGTTTTTACAAAAACAGGGGGAAGATAACGAAATCACGGAGCGCTATGAAATCTTATATCATTGTACCGGAAGCTTTTCCATCCTTTGTCAATGGATTTTGGAAGACTGCCCGATTTCTTCCGAACAGCTTGCTGCGATCATGATCAGCTCTGCTTCCCCCTCCAATCACAGCTTCCAAAGAAAGCATAGTAGCTCTATTCCGCTAAAAAGCAGATGAAAGCCATTATAAAGTACATGGCTCATAAGAAATATACAAGCTATGCAGGTACCTTATCCTTTTCTTTTTTAGGACACCAAAAGCAAGTAAACACCGTCAGGGCTATCAATCTATAAGCCGTATACATCCTACATATAAATTTTCATCCTTTTACATAATAAAAGAGCAGATGAACTTCACAAGGGTTCTTTCTCTACTCTGGGTATATGAGAATCATGAAATACAAAATAATCAATGCTCATCAATCCTTTTGTATCTCATATTCCTTCCTTCTACCTTAAAGTGAGAAAGAACCTTCACAAGTCAACATCTGCTTTTTTCCTGCTTCCTAACGAAGTGCTTTGATCGTTTCATTTCACTTAATCGGCAGCTATTAGCCAAGCTACCAACTTTCCTACTGACAATGTTTGCAGGCTTATCATCAGCGGCATCTATTATAAATATTGTTTTCTAAACTCCTCAATACTCAGCGGCTCTGAAAAATAATATCCCTGTCCATATTCACACGCAAATTCCTCCAGAATATCGAGCTGTGCCTTATTTTCGATTCCCTCTGCAATTACAGAGGTATTCTCCAGCTCATGACACATATCAATTGTATGATGCACTATGGATTTGCTCTCCTGATTATTCTCCATACTGCCTACAAGACTGCGATCCACCTTCAGCTTGTGAGAGCGAAACTCCGTTTGACTGGCAAGATTTGCGAACTGCGCACCAAAATCATCCAAAACGACAGTAAATCCCTGCTTCATCAGCTCCTGCTCTACGGAACGTATAATCTGTTCCATTTCACGGGAATGATGCTCCGTAATTTCAATATCCACCAGGGAGGGGGATATGCTGTATTTCTTACAAATATCGTGAATTTTATCTACCACTTTATACTCCTGCAGCGTTATTCGTGAAATATTAACGGACAGCTTCAACTCCTGCAAATTCTGTTCTTTCCAGGACTGCAGTGTTTTACAGGCTGTTTCCAACACAAAAAAATCAATATGGCGGATGATGTTTTCTTCTTCATACATCTGTAAAAACTGAGCCGGACGATGCAGTTTTCCGTCTGCCTCCCGCTTACGTACCAGTGCCTCCGCACCAATCAGACGGTTTGTCTGAATTTCAAACTTTGGCTGCAGATATACCTCAAATCTGCCCCCTTGAATTTCCTTTAACAGATTTCTTGCCAGCAATGCATGATTATCGTACCGCCGGGAAGTCATGGAATCATAATATTCCTGCTTTTCAATATACATACGTTCATCGGCCCGTGCAATTTCATGGCGGATATCAAAATCTCCTGCATTCCAAAAGAAGCCAATGGATACATTGATATTCTGATGCTGCTTTAGAAGCTGATGCAATGCATCAATGCGGCTGTGGAAAGTCTGTTCACTTACATCACGGCACAGTATGATAAACTCATCCCCGCCAATACGGTACGCATCCTTGTCAAATACCTGAAGCAGTATACGGGCTGTTTCCTGAATCATGAAATCACCATAGTCATGTCCATAGCTGTCATTGAGCTCCTTTAGTCCGTTCATATCCACATACACAACCCCAAGTGAATCAGGATGATCATCTTCCATTTCCTGCAAGACACAGTTATAGCGGTTTCTGTTATACAATCCCGTCAGCAGATCCACATAGCTCATGCGCTCAAGCTGCTGCAGCATATGACGCTTTTCCAGATCATTCTTCACAAAATATGTCAGTGAGGACAGCAGTGTAAGATCATTCATATTGTGCTTTGGATTATCTACACCGATAAAGCCCGTGATTTCATGATCCTTTTTCAGACACGCCGCAATCAGTGAATCAATGCTTTGCATACTCAAAATGGCATGCTCCGATGAATCCGGATGGACAGATGCCTGCAGGGAATTGATATAAAATTCCCCATTTTTTTCAAAATACTGCATCCAGCGTTCGATGATGGAAAGAGGCAGCCTCTGCAGCTTGCTCTGCTGGGGCACAATTCCTTCCGCACACCATTCATACGTATTGGATAACAGCTTGTGTTCATTATCAAATTCAAATATATAGGCTCTTTCCCCCTCATAGAAATTACCTACCATCTCCAGAAGCCGGCAAATAGCGTTATCCACATCCACACCGCTCAATGTATGAATACAGCGAACCAGCATTTCCTCATTGGTCAAACGGTTTTGCAGCTCCTGTGTCTCCTTCTGCTTTTCTGTGATATTGACTGCTATTTCCATACGCACATTGCGTTCCTCTACAGAAAGCTTCTTATCCTTCATCAGAAAATAGCCTCTCAACAGTGGGTTGTAATGCTCCCATTCATAAAAAGCATCCTCTTTCAGCAGATGATTGGTACAAAAAGGACAGGGTGCAGTTCTCCCCTGCAGGATACTGTAGCATTTTTTGCCATACACTTCATCATTCCCTAAATAGCCGAAGGCTTCTCTGGCTCTGCGGTTCAGATACAGCAGCTCATAGCTATCCATATCACACAGATACACCAGATTATCACTTTCATCCATAATGATCTGTGCATAGGATGATATTTGTTTCCGTTCATGTTCCTTCATAAGTATCCCCTGCTTCCCGATATTCGTCCAGCTTGTAATTCATAGTATTTCTATAGGTAATTATACCGCATTTTTTATTCCCTGCAAAGCGATTCTTACCGCTTTCAAAGGAATGTACAGGAAAAAGCTGTGATGTACAATTCCAAAAATTCAATCAATAAACGTGTGATGTAACAGAATGTACAGTGAGTGGTTACATTTCCGCATATTGTATTATTTCAATAGCTGACAGCCTTCTGTAAGGTATAACAAAAGAAGCCATGATCTATTTATCTGATAGCATGGTGTAAAAAAGAAAGCCGTAGGATTGCTACAAACAACCATCCAGACTTTCCCTTTTTTCAATATATATAATGAACGCTGTTTTTCTTATGCACGATCAATCAGCTCATTTGTAATACAGTGGCGAATATTCAAAATTTTAAGCTCGCTCGTAAACTGTACATGCATCATACCTTCACTGATCTTCACAATACGGCCTTCCCCCAGTGTCGCATGACGGATGCACATACCGCGTTTGAGATTATTCTCCTTCAGCTTTTTAGGCTGTGGCACAGGACGTTCACCGGCAGATTTTGCTTCTTCCTCCTTAGGGGCATGCAGCTCATACAGGAACGGTGATATTTCCAATCGTGTGAGATCACAGCGCTTGCTTGTGAAAAATTCCAGCTGATGCTTTGCTCTTGTAATCCCTGTAAAAAACAAACGGCGTTCCAGCTGCAGCTCTTCCTCCTGTAACCCTGCTCTTGGAAAGGTTGATCCCAGACAGTCCAGCAATGCCACACGGCTGAACTCCATCCCTCTTGCGGATGCAACACTGCGAAGCTGTATACGGCTCACAGGCTCACATAGAAATTCCCCCATCTCACACAGACGATTGAGAAATTGTGCAGGATCATGATAGCGTGCAGCAATGACACGCAAGGCGAGCAAGCTGGATTCACTCATCAGGATGTTGGCTTTCAACAAACGGGCACGATAACCCAGCTTATCCATAATGAAGGTAATCATCGTATGTGTTTCCAGCGTAGAGGCCATGCGTATGTTTTCCATGGAAGCCGCCAGCTTTTTCTTTCCGGCAGCACGGTAGCTGCTTTCCATCATAGCCTGATAAACATCTACGCTTTCATCATCACGCAGACGCTCGGCAACCTCCAGCAGCACCTTCTTCGATATATCAAAGCCAAGCTTTTCATACACCTCATAAAAGGCACGCATATCCTTGGGATCGATCAACAGCTCTATGATATTACAGAGATCCTTAACTAACGGCTCCTGCAGAAATTTTTTAACGCTTCCATGAAAGTGAAACGGTACCTGATGCTGCATGAACAATTCAAGCAGAGGCATTGCCATGGCTGCATCATGATACAGGAAAGCAATATCGCTTTCATCCTCCACCACCATACGCAGCGCATACTCATACATGCGCTCCAGCTGCGCAAAGCCTTTGAACTTCACCTCACAGGTTTCCTCACTGCTGCATTGCATTCCGGCTTCCTGTTTGTAAAGGAATTCATTTGCCAGTGCAGTGATCGTCTGGTTATTACGCCAGTTTCCTTCCAGTCGTTCAATGCGCGCTTCCATATACGTATCCGCAAAGCTGTCCAGTGCCTGCGGATATGCCGCCTTGTCAAGATCCAGACACTGATCCCGATCCGCCAGCATCATTAACTGAGCATCACTGGAAAACAGAAGCTTGATTATTACATGAGCCGCAAAGGATAGCTCCTGCGCATCATCGATATGCACATACTGATACCTTGCTGCAAAGGTCTGAAGCACAGCAGGCGTACTCATTAAAATGCGTGCGCATTCACACAGGATATCATCCTGATCATAGATATTCCGATCATTCTTGAATTTCGCGTAGGCCTTCATAAAAGCCGGAAAATCCATCCCTTCAAAATTGATTGCGGCTATTTCACGCTCACTCATCATCATACTGCGGCATGTGCTGATCTGTCGCTGCAGACGGCGCAGCTGCAAGCCAGTCAGCTCCAAGGCAAACATATCCTTAACCAGGCGGCGAATCACCTTTTCCATATCACGATAGGCCTTACAGGATTCCCGCTGCATCGTTTTATCATGAAAACGAATCACACGGTATGCAAAGCTGTGCATATCCACAAAGGAAGGCATCTGCTCATCATCACAATACAGATACCGGTAATCCTTAGCTACACGCTTTGCGATGGCAGGATCATGCACAAGGTTTAATATAGCCGCAGGTGAAACCTCCTCCACCTTCATCAGATATGCATTACGGGCTAATAAAAGGAATGTTTTACCACTCCCTGTTGTACCATTTATCAAAAGAGGATGCTGCAGCTCACTTACCAGCTCCTGCTTTTTATCATCTAATGTAATGTTATATTCCTTCCATAATTCTTTTATATCCATATTCACCACTCACTTCTCAACGATTCATAATTATACCTTATATTCTTCCCAAATACTAACCTTTTTAAAACTTTTTCCCACTTTATTTCCATTTCTTACCTTGTAACCTCTTACACCTCAATCTGCGCATATTTCTCTCTTAAACACAAGTATTTTGCATATACTTTTACGATTTTCCTGTTTTTTAGTTCCTATATATTCAAAACAAGGTCATACATATAAAAGAAAGCTATCTACATTTGACATATAGAGCTCCTGTAACAGGTCATATCGTAGCATGTTTCTATCATGTCATACCCTCTATTTTACAAGGAGTCATGAAATGTAACATTTAAAATCAACGTACCGGAAAAGAATCATAGGAATAGCCAAGATAATTCAGTATGCCGATATATATGGAAAAAGCAAATAGATACTGATCATTTTTCAACTTCTCTGCATCCTGCAGATTGGAAAGATAGGCCAGCTCGACAAGAATAGCGGGCATTACAGTACGCCGCAGGACATACAAAGACGGATTGGTACGCACCTGATTGTAGCGCGTCCCCACCAGATCGACAATGGACTCCAGTACATCAACACCCAAATCATATGCTATGGAATTTTCACGGTAAACATATACCTCAGAACCATTGATTGCCGGATTAGGATTGGAATTCACATGAATACTGATGAAATAATCAGCCGGCCATGCATTCGCCTCATCCACACGAGCACGCAGACTGCTTGCCTGATCATAACCCAGCACCGTGTCAGGAAATGGACGTGACACCTTTACCTCAAAGCGGGGATCCGCAAACAAAAAGCCAGCCAGATAAATACCAACCCAATAGGTAACCTCAGATTCAACAACACCATTCCCACTTGCACCCGCATTGATATTCCCAGGGTTATGTCCCTGATCCACATAAATTCTAACAGCCATGAAACAACCTCCTTTTTGGATATACTATGTAAAAAAGCAGGCGGGGTTCCTGCAGGACGCATTATTTATCCGTTACGATTTCCTTAATAACTGTGAAAGCTGCCTGTAAATTTGCAGCATCGTCCTTCATTGCTTTCATGCAGGAACCGATGCAATGCTTCTGCCTACGTCCTTTAACCCATTTTTACTCAGATGTAATACTTTCTGCCTATATCCTCAATTCTCTGTAATGTACTTCATGAACCACTATAGTACGACTTTCCCGCTTTCGTTTACGAAAATTTAATAAAAAAGCGGTTGGCTTTTGAAAAATATACAGTATAATAAACCTTGATACGAAAGGAAGGTACTTCATAGTGGTTTTAAATTTTATTCGAGGCTTCTGTATGGCACTGGCAGACAGTGTTCCCGGGGTATCCGGAGGAACGATAGCATTTCTGCTTGGCTTTTATGATAAATTCATCGGTTCACTGGATGCACTGATGAGCGGCAATATGCAGCAGAAAAAAGAGGCAGTCATCTTTCTGCTGAAGCTGGGGATTGGATGGATTGTTGGATTTTTAATGGCTGTTTCCGTTCTTGCCAGCATTTTTCACACGCAGATATATGCAATTTCTTCATTATTTATGGGCTTCATTCTGTTTGCGATACCAATCGTGATCCGCGAGGAAAAGAAAAATATGAGGGTCAATGCACCCAGCATTATCGCTTTGCTTGTCGGTATTGCAGTTGTGGCACTGATTACCTATTTCAATCCTGTCGCAGGCAGCGGCTCCAGTGTAAATCTGGCACAGCTGGATATTGGCTTGATTGTCTATGTTTTTATATCCGCAATGTTTGCAATTTCCGCAATGGTGCTTCCTGGCATCAGCGGTTCTACACTGCTATTGATTTTTGGTCTGTATGTACCAGTTATTTCTGCCATTAAGGCATTGATGGGCTTTGATTTTTCCTATCTGCCTATTCTGATTGTATTCGGTCTTGGTATCATCACCGGTGTGATTACGGTTGTGCGTCTGATAAAATTTGCGCTGGACAAGCATCGCAGCGTCATGGTATTTTTGATTATCGGAATGATGCTAGGTTCCTTTTATGCCATCATCATGGGACCACAGACCCTGGAGACCCCGCAGGCACCGTTAAGCTTGGAAACCTTTGAAATTCTCTGGTTCATCATCGGAGGGGCCATTATCTTCGGTCTTCAGAAAATGAAGGATATCAGTGAGCATTAGTATGGGAGCAGGTAAACTGTTCCTTTTTTATTGTGATGAAAGGATAGCTTTACAGTAAGTGATCGTATAGCTGTTATCGGTTTGTAAATCCCTTTGAATAGGAGGCATTCTGTAAACCTCCAAAATCTGCAAGGAATAGAAATTTCTGCATTGTTTGAATATTACAAATCATAAACATACGGCTTGTGAAGCATATATAGCATTGGTAAAAGTCTATCGCTTTTTAAATAAACTTAAAAGAAAAATAATAATCATCGCCTAGACATTAGATTTACAAGCAGCACCGTCCTAAGGCAAACATGAGATTTATGAAAAGATACGTGAAGTATTTTTCAATAAAAATGCCTGTAAAGCCTGTTTAACAGCTAATCAGATTCTTTACATCCTGTATGTCACCGCATGCTGTTGTCAGAATAGCAGTTACCTCCTCGGTTTTCGCAAAGGTCACAATCCCCTTCTCCGTTCGTTTACTGCTGTCGGCAACGACATACGTATGCAGGCTTTGCCGCATGGCATGCTTTTTAATACTGGAAGCATTTAACGAAGTACATGTCAGAGTATGCGTTAAACAGTCATATCCGCTGACACCGATAAATGCATGCTGAAAATTAAACTGCATAAGCACATCAAGAAATAACTGTCCATCTACCAGATGGTGCTGTGAATTATAATCGCCTGCACCAAGAATTACTCTGGCATGATCCGTTGAGCGGATATTCCCAATCAGCAATAAATTATTAGTAACAATCAGTATGCTTTTATGTCTTATGAAATCATAGATATAGGCAGGAGTTGTTCCGCTGTCAATGAAGATACATTCGCCATCCTGTATGAAGGAGGCTGCATAACGCGCAATCCTCAACTTTTCAGCAGCACGTAAATCCAGCTTCTGTCTGGCAGGTAATTCACCTATTTCACTGACTCTGCTTCCCTTTTCTTTCCTGCGGATACCGCCATGCATCCGAATCAGAAGTCCCTCTTTTTCCATAATCAGCAAATCTCGTCGAATGGTCGCAGTAGAAACCTGTAGATAATCAACAAGCTCTGCCACAGTGACCGTATCCTGTATCAGCAGCAATTCTTCAATCAACTCTCTACGTTTTAGGGAAATCATAGCATCACCTTCTTTTCTGTATTGTACAAAAAGAAATGTTCATTTTCAATCATCTCTGCAAATATATGCAGATTTATTCTACAAAGGCTGCATCATTATTCCTTTTCTGATGAAAAATGAATAAACATAATCAAACTTGTCTTGTTTCTCCCTCGATGCTTCCTTATACTGCAGGTATAGGAGGTAGTGATAATGAAACAGTTATATCATATTGAACCAGTATTTACAGAAGCATTGTGGGGAGGACAGCAGCTTATTGAAAAATATGGCTATCAAACCGATCTGGCAAATATCGGAGAATGCTACAATGTCATCGCAATGCCCTCTCATCTGGATTGTACAGTAACAGAAACACAGGAGCCCTTATCTCACTTTTATGACACACATCGCGAATTATTTAACTGCGATACAGAAATCATGCCGGTACGTGCCGCCATGTCCTGTACACGGGCACCGATGTCTGTTCAGATACATCCGGATAACGCCTATGCCATGGCACATGACGGTAGACTTGGAAAACCGGATGGCGTCTATGTCCTCGATGGAGAGGGCAGCGTTGTATTCGGACATTTTGCCCGGACACGGAGAGAGTTTCAAAGCCTCGTAGAGGAACAGCGATGGGATCAGCTATTACGTTATATTCCCGTAAAAGCAGGAGATTTTCTTGACATGCCATTTGGTACCCTGCATGCATTGGGTGCGGGGCTGACTTTCTTTGAATTTTCACAAAATGCTGATTTAACATACCGTCTGTATGATTATGACCGTACAATGCTCGATCCTAAAACAGGAAAACCGCGTGTCCTTCATCAGGAAAAGGTTATTGAATGTGTCAATATCCCGGATGCGGAAAGAAAACCAGCTCTGCAGAAAGCATGGACTACCAAAGGCTGTGAGATCCATGAGCTGCACAATGAACCCGGGTTATATACGTGCGGACGAATCGATGTTGCGGAATCCGGCACCTACAAGCGCGAGGAATTCTATTTTCTAACCTGTATCGAAGGCGAAGGCACAATTCAAGATACGTACATCAAAGGTGGAGAGACTGTATTTGTTCCATGCCATTATGGCGAACTGACAATCACAGGAACACTTTCCCTTACCTATGTTACCTATATCAAACCATAACCGTCTGTTGAGGAAGGTTTCCTGTCCCTATCAACTCATCAAAAACGGATACGTACATGTTCGTTCATATAAACACATCGCATGATAAGGCCGCTCTAGTTCAATGACAGCCAGAAAACACTGCCATATAAAAAGAAGACCAGGATACGGTAAAAATTCCTGGTTTTTTCTGTTATACTATGAGAATTCTGTCAAACAGCAGTCTTTTCGAATATCAAGTCCTTTGGATCAACACCTTTAGATTTTTGATAAAGGAAAAAAGCGTATTCCCATTTCCATAGCGGAAATAGTATATTTATATCAGGATGATATTAAACTCATGCTTTCGGAATGAAACCTTACGATTACAAACAGAAATAATCTATTAGCATAAGGAATCAAAAAAATCCGTTTTCCTTTCTTTTTATACACCAAGATGCCTGCTTTGTGCTATCATAACGGTAGTACAGTACATGGAAAGAAGGAATTGCATGCAACTTAGACATATACAGAAATCGTTTGGAAATCATATGGTATTACGTGATATATCCATGGATTTACTGCCTGGAAGCTGTATAGCCATATGTGGTCATAACGGCTGCGGAAAAAGCACCCTGTTGAATATCATTACTGGATTTCTGCGTGCAGACAGCGGAGAGGTTGAGCTGAAGGATGCAGAGCTCCAGTATATTCCCGATCATTTTTTCACCACCGGCATGAATGCACAGGAGTTTCTCATGCGTATGGGAGCGATACAGGGAATCGATCGTGATATCGTTCAGGCTGTCCTACGCGAATATTTTCATAAATTTCATTTAGAGGAGCTTTCAAAGACACCAATGAAATACCTGTCTAAGGGTAGTCTGCAGAAGGTTGCCGTATTGCAGGCGCTGCTGAAGCTGCCGGATGTTTTGATTATGGATGAACCACTGAATGGTCAGGATATCGCATCTCAGCAGGTATTTGCAGAATTGATCAAGGAATTTAAGAAAAAGGATGTCTGTATTGTTATGGCCGTACATGAACAGCGTATGATACAACAGCTGGCGGATATCGTCTATGAGCTGCGGGATGGGGTACTGCACAGAAGCGCACAGACTGCTTTCAACAATCAGGTGATAATGAAGTTCAGCAGATATGGCAAGCTGGAACATATCGTTTGTACGAAAGAGGAAAGCGATGCCTGCATACAGAAGTATCTACAGCAGGGATGGCATCTGGAGGAGCTGTATCATGAAAACAATTATTGAGCTGAACCGCTATTACATACGCAGGACACTGACCTCTACGCAGCTGGTCATGCCACTGGTGTTTACCGTTGTATTCTGCGGTGTTTTCTATAATGAGAAAAACCTCAATCTGTATAACAGCTTTGGTGCGACAATACTGTTATCCTTCGCGGTGATGGGATGGATCGTGCATTCTCTGCAAAAGCAGGATGCCCTGGAGGAACAGATTCTCATATTGCAGAGTGGAAGAAATGAGCATTTGTACTATAGCAGTCGTCTGATCTTCTTTCTTCTCTGTGATCTTGCGCTAAGTGCTATCATTCTGCTGATTCCGTTTCTGTATTATGTATATTACGGCCGCGGTTATGCAGTTTCCCCTTTACGAATCAACATGTTTATCGGCTATTATCTATTGCATATATGCACCGGGATATGTGGAGGAACAATGATTTCCCTGCTTCATCCGCGTATCATCTCCAATCAGAAGCTCGCTCTGCCTCTTGCCTGCCTTTTACTTATTCTCACACTTACGTTCTCTGCCCTCATCAGAGATCTGCAGCTCCCTGCCATTGCAGCCTGGCTGTTTCCTCCGGTTGCGGATATCAGTGTGGAAAGTGCCAGCTGGGATCAGGTATTGATGAGGCAGGTTTTCCTCTACTGTCTGCAGCTGCTGGCATATGCAGCTGTGTATGCATATATTCAGGTGCGGCTGCTAATTAAACATAAATTCGGATAAGTAGTATGCTGAGAATCTGAAATACAAAAACGGTATGGGTTTATGAAGCTACATCATAAGCTCATACTGTTTTGCTTACTAATTCTGATACATTGGGTACATCAGAATTATTTTTCCTTCTGAATCTTCTTATAAGCTGTGAAATACAGCTGCATATCCATTGCTTATGTATGGACAAAATCATGCATATAGATTTCCCCTAAATTGTTATCGCATGAAATACTGAAGTCTGTGTTTCATCCCTGCAAGCTCTTCCTGACTTTTCAGAATACATATAATGCGCGTTGGATGCTCTCTGCTTTCCACGATAGAAACCATTTCTCCCTGTTGCAGCCTGCATCTTGCATTTTCAAAAAACTGATCCAGGCGCTCTCTTGTATTCTCATAAAGATCTGTATAGTACAGTATAGTCGTTATAGCTTTGGGCTCGCCGAAAACGCGCTGCATTGCTTCATACGTTGTCAGCCACACATTACCGCTCTTTTTTATTTCATACGCCTCAAATCGTCCGCGTTCCACCGCTTTGCGTATCGTTTTACCATCAGCCAATCCCCATTTCATTGCAGCCTCGGTAAATGTCAGTACCTCATCCAGATTGATCATATGAACAACTCCTCATCATGTCAGGGTGTACAGGATATTTCTATCATTTTGCTAATTTCTTTTATTATACGATATTTTTCAATTTTTTCACAGGCTTTCTGCTTTTCACTTCAGGCACTCATAGGAATACAAGCTGTTATAATACGGGCAGATATTATCCAGATTGTGGAATATGGAAAATATCATGTATCCATCTTATCGTACTCATGTTATGAAAATAAAGCGCATTTTTAAGGTTATCTCTCAATAACAAAGCAATAAGTAAACAATTAGATGATTTTTTAGGAATTACAACATTTCTTTTCGTATATAAGAGTGTAAGGAATAACCTTGCAGAAACGAGGAAATGTCAAATGACAAGAAAACAACAAGAAGATGTATTGAATTACCGCAACGATTTGTTCTTCAAGTACACCCTCTCTCGTGAGGATGAAGGCTCCATCTTTGCTCGCAACACCATTATCGAACGTGTGACCGGGATACGGGTTAAGGAAAGTACGGTTATGAATCCTAATCTGGATCCCAAGACCATCGGAAAGAAAAAGATTATTTTGGATGTCCACGTAAAGGATGAAAACGGTCAGCTGTTTTGCATCGAAATGCAGACGACGTTTACTGAAACAGAAAAGAAGCGTTTTGAATTTTATGGGGCAAGAGCGCTGAATGATCAGCTAAACAGCGGGGAGAAATATGAGCTGTTGAAGCCTGTACATCAGATAATTTTCATCGATGAATATCCATGGAATAATCAAAACCTGATGAATCATTACCAGATGCGTACCGAAAAGGGAGAGGTGGAGAATAAAAAGGCACTGATAAAACGCAGCTACATACATCTTCCGGTGATCAATGAGCTGGTAAGGAAGCAGGGGATTTTGAAGTTGAATGACTTTGAGCAGTTGTGTTTCTTATTTGAAAATAATGAAAATGATGCTATACTAAAAACGAAGGAAAGGCTGGTGAAAGTGTTCATGGAAAAATATAAGGAAATGCAGAAAAATGACAAGTTATGGTCAACGGCAATGGCAATTCAGATGGGAGAAGCACGTTATCGCAATGGTCTGAATGACAGCTATAAAGAGGGCCTTGAAAAAGGCCTTGAGCAAGGATTAGAGAAAGGCAGAGAAGAAGGAATAAAGGAAGGGAAAGAGACAGGGGAACGACTAATCCTAAAGCAGCTGATTGAAAACATATATCATGAAGACGCCTCCATATGGCTACAAACGCTCACAGCTGGACAGATTACTTCTATTCCAGAAAACCTGCACACTTGTAAAACGCTGGATCAATTAAAAAGAAAAATAGAAAATAAATAATTGTTATTTATCTGTATTGTAAAGAAACAGCAGACATAGGTGATTCTGTAACAGCCTATGTCTGCTGTTTATTTGAGTTACTACATAGCTATTCACCTTTACCTTTAGCGTGTAGATTCTCTGAATCTACTTTCCTTTTACATCTTCCTGTGATACAATCATGTCGCTAAATAGCGACATAAAGGAGGAGCATATGTTACGAATGGTAATATGTTGTGGTGGAGGCATGTCTTCCAGCGTGATTTCTTTACAGATAGAAAAAGCAATACAGGAAAAGGGTTGGCAGAATGAAATATCAATCGCTTTCATGCCGCTTTTATTTCTTGAAGCCCATCAGAAGGAGTTTGATATCGCAATGCTTTGTCCGCATACGATGTATAGTGCACAGGAAATGGTTAAGAAAAACAAGCTCCAGCTTCCCCTGTATATTATTCCTGCACGCTTATACGGCTCCATGAGCTTGGAATATTTGCGTGAGGATGCAGAGGATATACTAAAGTTTTATGAACAGACAAAGGAAAATCCGCTACATTTCCCCGGTGAGAAATTTCTGGAGGTGAAGCGAAACACCTCCCATCGACGCTGGATTCAGAAACATCCGGTAAAAAAATAATAGAAGAAAGCTAAGACTGAAGTATCCCTAGAAGACAGAAAGAATCAAACGCAGCTCAAAAGCATGCATTTGATCCTTTTTCATTTTATAATTGTAGAAAAATTAACAGCCTGCTGCTTTCATAAATAGACTGAATCAGGTAAAAACATTTTCTACATAATTGAGCATATGATCATTCATGAAAATCGTGATGATCAGCCACAGAATATACTGATTTTCATTTTTTCAGTATCCTTAAAAAAATACTCTACTATGAGGAGGAAGCATACATCCTGCAGCGTATGTAGCTGCGCTTTGCGGAATCGTAAAAGGGATGTTCAATGAGCATCCCTTTTTATCCGCTAACTATGCTTTTCTGCTTGTATAGAGTAAGTATAATTTCAAACAGCAAAGCCGTTATAAAAATTGCAAGAACGCAGAGTCCGACAGTGCCATAACCACCACTTCTCTGATAGGAGTTCAGAATGGAGCCTATCGTTCCTGGAACACCGACGGCAGGGCCGATAATAACAGCAGCCGCGAAATTCATTTCACTTCGCATGGCAATCCAGGATAGCAGCTTTGTAAAGGATACTGGAATAACAGCGCTCCATACAATCTGCCACCAGCTGCCACCACTTGCCTTCATAGCCTCCATCGCTCCCGGGTCAACCTCCTCAAAGGCTTCCGAATATGATTTGATAAAATAGGCTACACTGTGGAAGGACATACCGACGATAGCCGTTGTCGCCGTCAGACCAAAGCCGGATATAAAGATGAGAACCCAGATAATTGTGGGTACTGCACGAATCAGTCCGGCAAATCCGCGCACAAGGCCACAGATCCATGGATGGGACAGATTTCGTGCAGCCATCAATCCCAGAAGCATACCAATCACTGCACCGATAATGGTAGTGACAAATGCAAGTGCAATCGTATTGACGAGACTCGTGAACACCTCAATGGCTGTTTTCTGAGTTACTGACGTGAAATCCAGAAAGCTGCTCAGATAAGTCGTAATCAGCTCCGGACGCACCTGATCCCATTTATAGGGACAAACCAGCATAATAAAATACAGAAATACAAGTGCAAAGACCAGCACAACACCCCAGGACAGGAAACGGGAGGTGTCTTTTCTGCGCAGGATATAGCGCCCCTTCTTCTTTTTCTCAAGCACCGGCACAGAAGCGGCCGTCAAGGTTACTGTTTCCATTACATAATCCTCTTTCTGATCTGTGATGATAGTTGATCTGTAATAATAACGGTGATGATAATGAGCAAAATACAGGAAGCCATTAGCTGATAGCCGGTATAGCCGACATACAGTCCGCCCTGATAAATACTCATCAAATACCCGATACCGCCGCCGGCAAGCATTCCGACAACTGTGGCACTTCGGATATTATTTTCCGCTGCATACAGCGTCCAGGAAATTAGGGAAGGCATCGTTTCCGGAAGGATGGCATGTACAACGATTTGCCAGTAGCCCGCTCCGGTTGCCTCCAGCGCCTCCATACAGCTGGCATTTGTTTCATCTATGGAATCCGCAAATGAGCGGGTGAGAAATCCATAGGATATGATGCACAGTACGATAAATCCAAGAAAATCACCATACCATAACAAGGGCAGAAGCAGCACCGCCCACACCGCCTCTGGAATATTTCTTGTCAGAGATGCAAAGGCGCGCACAACATATTTCAAAGCACGAAAGCGGGAGGTTCTGCTGGAAATAGCAAGGGAGGAAAAGAATGCCAGAACCATACCGACAAATGCTCCTGCAATGGATATAACAACTGTGATCCACAACTGGTACAGCTGCTGTGACCATTGGGAGAGGTCAAGAGGCAGATAGGTTTTGGTAAAACGGATAACCGATACCTGAAAATTAGTTAGAATCAGTCCCCAGTCAATTTCCAGACGCCAGGTACACAAGGTCATCAGCACTAGGATAACACCGGCATACATCCCCAGGGAAAAACGTTTTCTCGTAAAATATTTCATGCCTTCATCTCCTCCACCTTACTGATCAGTGCATCCATAGGAACACCATAAATTTTTTCAATCATATCACTGCCAAGATCCTGCGGTCTGCCATTGAACACGATGCTTCCCTGATGCATGCCGATGATGCGGTCGGAATAATGAAGCGCTACATCCACCTGATGCAGATTCACGATACACGGGATTTTCATACTTGTTGTAATATCCTTCAAATATTCCATAATGACCTTGCTGGATTGCGGATCAAGGGAAGCAATCGGCTCATCGCAAAGCACCATCTTCGGATTTTGGATCAGAGCACGGGCAATGCCGACTCGCTGCTTCTGCCCGCCGGATAGATCGCAGCATTTATCATACAGCTTATCCCCCAGCCCCAGCATTTCCAGCAGTCTTGCAGCCTGCTCAATATCCTTTGCGGTATACAGTCCCAGTGTGCTTTTCCATGTCGGATAATAGCCAAGTCTGCCATGCAGCACATTCTCAAGAGCATTCAGACGATACACCAGATTATAATGCTGGAAGATCATGCCAATATTGCGGCGAATATCTTTAATCTGCCGTTTGTTTGCGGATGTCACCTCATAGTTGAGAAACTGAATGCTGCCGCTGCTTACATCAATCATGCGGTTTATACAGCGCAGCAGCGTACTTTTCCCTGAGCCGCTTGGTCCGATAACAGAGATCAGCTCCCCCTCATGCACATCGAAGCTGGCGTTACACAATGCCTTTACCGCATTTTCTTCATATGTTTTTGAAACGTTTTGTACACGTAATATTTCACTCATTCACCATACCACCTTTTCTTTTCTAACACATGGATATTGTACTCTGTAACGATCGATGAAGTGTTAAGCGGCTGTTAAGCCTTCGTAATCCTTTCTTTAATACCGCATACCCTTATGTAAACAGCATCCACCATTTATCTGGAGGTTTGCTAGTATGAAAAACATGACAGCCCTTTTATGGGTTTCTTTTCACGTTAAGGTACAAGAAAGGGAAAGAGATACAAAAGGATGGATGGGCTAAATGCTTTCGCATTTCATGCTTCTCATATGTCTAACGACGAGAAAAAACCCTTTTAATGTATGCAGCAGCCCCTTGCAAACTGGAGGCTTTCTATAAAAAAACATGACCGTCTGCTTTGTCATGTTTTCTGCATATTGTTACTGATCCTTGTACATATCCAAAATGAACTGATAGCGTGAAACATCTGTTTTAAAGAATTTGAAGGTTGCAGGATCCTCCTCTGCTTCAAAGAAGAAGCCCTTATCCTTGTCAAAGAAATCCTTGTTCTTTGCAGTATCTGCCGTAAGATTTACAAAGTGATCTGTCAGCTTATTGATTTCCTCCTCGTTCAATGCAGAGGTATTCACCCAAAGCGGGCCGTTCGGTACAAATGTCGTATCCAGAATTTCCAATTGATCCTTTACGCTGTCACCATACGTACAGCAGAAGGCACCGGCATACACCTTGTCATTTACAAGTAGCTGCACAGAGCCCTGATGATCTCCACCGTTTTGTACCTCCGAGAAGATACCGCCATCTGCTTCATTTTTGATATTGATCTGGTCCTTTTTCGTCACCGTTTTGTCACCATCCGGCCCAAACAGCTTCCAGAAGGTAGTAGTCGGTACCAGGCATCCGGATGTGGAGGTTGGTGATACAAAGCCAAAGGATTTCCCCTTCAGAGATTTCAATTTTTCTTCCTTGCTCATCCCCTCAAAATCAGCAGCATGCTTTTTGTTTGTCGCAATATAGGCGTTGTATCCACTCTTATCCGGATCCCCGTTTGGCCCATAGGACAGAATTGGCTGAATCTTTTCATCTTTCATATAGGATGCCGCAAAGGTTGCCCCGCTTTCCCATGCAATCTGTGCAGTTCCAGAAACCATTGCCTCCATTACCGCATTGTAGTTATCCAGCTTGGCGATTTTTACGTTGTAATTATCTCCAAGTGCCACCTGCACCTCATCTCTCAGCATTTGGAAAGCCTCGCTGCTGCGTTCTGCATTCTCGTCTTCATTTGGCAGAAAGGCGATCGTGATATCCTTTTTCTCCCCGGTGTCACTGTTGTCATTGCCAGAACTGCAGCCTGCCAGCATGCCGCAGGACAAGAGTGCTGCCATACATAAATTCAACATCTTTTTCATTTACAGATTCTCCTTTTTATCATCTTCATGCTGTTTTCAGCACATGCATATGATAAAGCTTTTTCCCTTGTAAATTGTGAATGTCTGGTAAACAGATTGTTATGATTTCAATAATCAAAGACGGAAAATGAACTTATCTCCCCGATAGATAATCGTGGATACCTCAAGCAGCTCACCAGTATCCCGATTGCGGCTGATACTTTTTAGCATCATGCAGGGAACGATACCGCTCACCTTCATATACAGGCGCTCCTCTGTGTTCAAGGTGGATATCGTTAGCTGTGTATCCTCTGTTGTAATATGTTTGATTCCTTTATCCTGAAAATAGGCATACAGACTCGGATTTTTCTGCAGGCTGTCCCGGATATCTGAAAACCTGCTCTCCTTAACATACGAGATATGCATAGCGGAGGGCATGTGATCCAGATAACGCAGCCGCTTTATACAGACGATGGATTCACATTCTCCTGCCTGCAGACGTTCAAAAATATCCTTATGAAATGCAATGCGTTCGCAGCTGATAAGCCGCGTGTAATACCGTCCGGATAAGGAACTCATTTTCATAGAAAAGCTGTCAGCGGAGGATAGCGCAAGCTCCACCTTTTCCAGATAGCCTGCATAATAATTACCCTTTCCCTGACGGGAATAGACATACCCCATTTCCTTCAGGCGATCATATGCCTTTCGGATCTCAATTCTTGTCAGAGCAAAGCGCTGTGCCAGCTCATGCTCGCTTGGAAGTCGTTCATCCTTTTTGTAGGTCTGCTTCTGCATGTTCTCCAGAAGATAATCTACCACCGGTTCCCAGCTTGTCATCATAGCCTCACCTCCATGATAGTTTATCATGCAGTTTTTACTTTTTACTCAGCTTTACCAAGATTTAACCAAACATATACACAATCATAACGAAACCAATCGAAAGAAGAGGAAAATTGCATTCTTCCATAAGCTATCCAGAGAATGCCCACATAAAAACAGCCTGTGATTTAATAACCACAGGCTTTCATGATTTCAAGAAGCTGTTCCTTCTTATCCAATGAAAACTTCATCGTTCCATTATGGATACCGAGCTCATAATACAACTGCAGATATCCATCCTTTTCATTCAGTACTACGACCTTTCCAGCCTGCAAAGGAATCCTTCTTCCCTCCACATACAGATCATGCTGTGTTATGCCGCTTTTTCTCGTCACATAGAAGATACTGACTAACGTCATAACGATGCCATAAAGAAATCGTTCCTCATCGAACAGACTGATGATACCCAGAAGCAGAAATGCCGCACCAAGTACATAATTCCATTTACTATATACAGTCAATACAGCCTGCTCCTGATGCATACGGTATCGGGAACGCAGCATCCACAGCAATACCAGCAGTGTCATTACCAGAAGGGCATACATGATAAATTTCAAATTGACCGCCTCTAATCTTTCTGTTTTATCATTTTCATAATATTCTTGAGCTTCACAGAATTGCCATACGACAGCGTTCCTCTGCGATACAGCTTCGCCCCAAGCATCCCCATTGCTAAAGTAGTAGCCGCAAGGATTACCAGAGATATTATGATCTCAATTACAGAAGCACTTCCCATTGCCACATTGACAAACATACACATCCAGGATGAGAATGGGAAATAGCACATAATTTTCGCAAACAGTGTATCTGGATTTTGCAATGTGATAAAGCTTAATATAAACACGGCAACAATCAGAAGCTGAATCGGCATGGTAGCTCCATTTACTTCCTCCACCTTGGAGCACAGCGCACCAACTGCACCAAACAAGAAGCTGAACAGCAGATAGCCCAGGATACCGAACAAGGCAAAGGTAATCAGCACAAGACTTGGTATATCCAGGAATTTATCCAGCATATGATCCCATGCCCCGGCATTCATTTGATATGCCAGCAAAAATGAGCCCAGCATAATCGCCGTCTGAATCACACCAGCAATCGCACCGGCAATGACCTTACCGAAAATCAAAGCATTCGGCGAACAGCTCGTTGTCAGAATTTCGATAGCACGATTGCTCTTTTCACTTGCCACGCCCACACCGATCTGATTTCCATACAGCAGAATCATCATATACAGAACAAGAATCAGAACATAGGTATAAAAGTAATTGTTCATACCATCCGTTCCCAACACAGTGGTGTCGTAAGTAACAGGCGTCTGATAAATTGCCTGTACCTTGGATGCATCATAGCTCAGCTTTGCCAGCTCGCTTGCCTGATACTGCTGCTGCAGTACGGCTTCAAAGCGTGAAGATGTCGCGTCATTCAATGAAGAATTATTCACATAATAGACAAAGCTGGTTGCCGCCTTTACTTCAAAGCCTGCATCTGCTTCCTTATCCTTCACCTTATCCTGCACCTCGGAAAGTGATTTGGCATATGTGATTTTATACTCCGGAAAATGCTGTTCCACAAGCTTTTGATTTTTCAGAATTGCGCTGCCATCATAAATCAGCATGGTCTTATCCTTTGTTTGAGAACCCTCAGCATCCGTTTTATCATCATCCGAGAAAAAGCGTGGAATCGACAGGATGACAAAGGCGGCAACAGCCACCAGCACAGTG
This sequence comes from Erysipelotrichaceae bacterium 66202529, assembly GCA_017161075.1. Classification (NCBI taxonomy): domain Bacteria; kingdom Bacillati; phylum Bacillota; class Erysipelotrichia; order Erysipelotrichales; family Erysipelotrichaceae; species Erysipelotrichaceae bacterium 66202529. The sequence continues at coordinate 3,015,734 of CP046174.1, forward strand.
GAAATCAAAAATGATTTTTTCTGCAGCATTGCCTGCAGCTCAAACTTCAATACCAATAAGAACTCTCTCATTCCTCATCACCTGCCTTTGATACAAAGATGTCCGTTAAGGATGCCTCATACATCTGGAACGCCTCAAGGTCAACCTCCAGCTCCAGCATTTTCGTAAGCACATCCCGTTTATTCACATACGGCTGCAGCTCTACAATAAAGCCGCCGTCCTTTTCCTCATATATATGAAGCAAATCCTGACACTGTGTTTCCAGCAATAAGCGAAACTGCTCTGCGTCCGGATACAATGCACGAAGTACAATGCGATTCTTACCATATTCCTTCTTAATCTGCTTCAGATTCCCCTGTAAAACAACATCCCCATGATGCAGAATGACAATATCCTCGCAAAATTCCTCCACATAATTCATCTGATGAGAGGAAAAGATAACTAATTTTCCCAACTGGATCTGTTCCTGCACAACCTCCTTCAAAATCTGTGAATTCACTGGATCCAAGCCGGAAAACGGCTCATCCAGAATGACGATATCCGGATCACACATCAGTGTCTGTGCCAGCTGTACCTTCTGCTGGTTTCCCTTGCTCAGGGTATCCAGAACACGATTTTCATATTCCGTAATCCCCAGCCGCTTCATCCACTTTTTGAAATTGGTCTTCGCTGCTGTACGGGACAACCCGCGCAGTGTTGCCAGATAGATCAGCTGCTCCGAAATCTTTTTCTTCGGATACAGTCCTCTCTCCTCCGGCAGATAACCGATATTATAATCCTTCGCATGAAAGACTTTTCCATCCATACTCATAGCTCCGCAATCTGCCTTGAACACATCCATCAGAATACGGATCGTTGTAGACTTGCCGGCACCGTTACGCCCCAGCAATCCCAGGGCCTTTCCACTGGCGATGGAAAAAGAAATACCATGCAGAACCTCCCTGCCATCAAAGCTCTTATGCAGATCTTGCACTTGTAATTCCATACGATTCCCTCCTTTTGTTATTTGCATTATAGTACATAATGAAACATCATGCAATATATATTTTGCATTTGTACGATATATTTTTCATATTACCTTGACTTTTCCATCATGGATTTCCTATAATAATATACGTAGAAGAAGGAACAGGTGAGTGCAGCTATGAAAAATCTTAAAATTAAAATGGCGCGCATGGAGCTGGATATGTCGCAGGAGGAGCTGGCAAATAAGGTGGGAGCCACACGGCAGACAATCGGTTTGATTGAAGCAGGCCGCTACAATCCGTCTATCAAGCTCTGTATCAAAATCTGTATTGCACTGCATAAGCATCTGGATGATCTGTTCTGGGAGGATATCTATGACAAGGAGGAATTATAGGATGAAGACTTCATTGCTTCGCGATATCATCCGGTATGCGAAAACCAAGGGAAAAGCACCGCTGGATGAGCGGCAGATGGATGCCCTGAAGGATTTGTATATGGAACTGGCAAAATCCGTACTCCTTGCATTTATGGTATTCACGATTGTTTACGGCTACATGGATTTTTATGAGAAGGAAAGCACCTTCAGCTATTTGAACATATCCGTGAGTCTTATTGGCGCACTGACCTATTACTATCTGCTTCGCTCCTGTTATCAGCAGGTGATCGGCATTGATGTCAATTTTGAAATACTGGTCATACCGGCATTGGGCTTTACACCGACCCTGCTTATGAATGCGCTGCATGTATTCGGTATCCTGTTTCACGCTGATTCGCTTTATTTCAGGTTCACAAGCCTCTTATGGCCTCTGTATTTCCTGTTGTTCTATCTGGGCGCAAACCGCGTCTATCAGAAGGGAAGGCTGGCAATGGAACAGGAAATCTATCAGGGAGAGCTGCATTTTCGTTCCCGAAAGCAGATTGTCAACGCGATCATCGTTGCAATTATCTTTTTGTCCATACTACCGATTCCCTTTGATGCCCTGTTTCAAATCGGCTTTGTGACAGGAACAGGACTGATGCTGTTTATGATCTGGTATTACGGCTTTCATACCCCGCATAATGAATATATACTCAATGAAAGCGGCCTGATTTACCATAAAGCCCTCTGGAATGGAAAGGGCGGCTTTCTGCGCTATGAGGAAATTGAAAGCGTCAAGCAGCAGGATACCTTCAATGTTGGCTATGCCAAGGATAAGGTCTGTATTCACTGTTATGACGGACGTGATATTCTGCTGTTTCCTGAAAATGCATACCGTTTTTGTGTCGAGCTGGAAAATAATTTATGATACAAAAAAAACCGGAGTAATAAAGAGGGCGTCTCTATGAGTCATCCTTCCCTGTACCTCCGGTTTATATTTTCTTTTTATGTCCGTGATAATTCCTGTCAATTTCACGAATCACAACATCCTTTTCCACACTGCCAAGTACATTGGCAGCCGCTTTGATATCATCATGCCCCTGTGAAACGGTATACGCTTCATCCCCGCTTTGCACAAGTGCAAGATCCTTCTTGTGACAGGCAAATACGCACAGACGCTGATATCCATACATCGTCTGTATAGTCTGTACAGCGCGGCAGGTATCCGCTGATGCACTGTAAATATCCAGTATGGCATATCCCTTCTGCTCCTCACTCGGTCGCACAATAAGCTGTAAATCGGATGCATACTCCTGTTTCTTTATTTGTTCATACAAGCGCTGTATTCCTGCTTCCTCATGCAGGATGGTGAAGCAGACAGCAGCATGCGGCTGTGCTTTTTTTTCATATACATAATTTTTATACGGCTGCTTTCGCATTCTGTGATAATATTCTTCTTCCAACGGATTGCGAAAATCACTGTAATATACATGCAGGATATGATGAAGGATGACATGCTGGAAGCAATTCATGTGCTCCTGTTCCAGCAGCTTTAAAATACGTGCGGCGCAATCCTCCTTTATACAGTATGTATGCGAATAGGTCTGTTTTTGACAATCATATAAGGCTGCGCCATTCATGACGGCTACCGGAAGAGTTAAAGGAATCCCCTCCAAAATGGGCAGCAGCGTTGCCGGTGTGCGGGAGGTGGCAATCGTGATAGCCGCCCCCTGTTCCAATAGCTGACGCAGCTTAACCCTTGTATATGGAGATAAGCGTCCATCCTCCTGCAGCAGTGTATGATCCAGCGTGGAAACATACAGCATATCCTTCTGTAAGCGCACAGGGAGATGGATACAGTTGATGCCATAGGCTACAGCGATGCCAATCAGTGTATCAAGCATACGGTTAATCGCAAACACATAGGGATTTACATCGGCCGCGTGAGATACGGTGACACTCATAAAAACCACACAGGATATGTAGGATGCCGAAGTCTTTTTCAGTAGTACCGTTATATAAATAACCGGGATGATCATAAAGGAAATCAGAGCATACTGGTAAAGTGGCACGTCCGGCAGGATATGCTTTTCAAACAACAGGACAGCCATACCGCAAAAGCCGCCGATCAATGTACCGACAACGCGGTTTGCCGCCACACGCTGGGTATTGGATGTATCCTGCTGCATACATAATACAGCGGCAATACAGGAATAAAAAACAATTCCCTCCTGATTACGCAGCAGATAGATCAGAAAGCATATAAAAACTGCCAGGGATGATTTTAGAATACGTTTTCCGATTCTTGGCATGATATCATTCCTCCAATGGTTATAATTATAGCGCTGTTTCCTGAAATGTAAATAGATGGAGCATGTGAAAATTATAAGGGTAGGTCTATCCAGTTACTATTCACCGATAAAAGATAAAATTTAGGAAGAGCGTTATGAAAAGCGCCTTAGAGAAAGACCTGCTGGTGTATACGATGCCCTTTTGCACCCAATATGATTATATAGAAATACTTTCGTTACTACTTGTCAGTTTTTTTGTGAATGGTTCCATTAGCTTATCTTAAAGTTATGAATCACCTATATAGAATAGATAACATATGTACTATAAGGCTAAAGTTGTTTCTTATACAGCGTGAACGATATTCTCCCCATAAAGCAGGCAGCTATACCATATGTGATATGTCTCATGCGGCTATGAAGAAAAAAGAGACAGAAGCTGTGGAAGGCTCTGTCTCATTTAAGGTGTAAGGAAGCAACGGTGATACAAGGATTGATAGACATCGATTATTTGGTATTCACACGTATCTTATAGCCGCAAGCTAGGAAAGAATCCAGCTGAAGTGGAGTCCTTTCCTTAGACTAGCAAATCAAAAGGCTTCTCTTCCTTAGTCACTTTTTTATATTTATCTGTTCCTGATGCGTGAAGATAGGGCATTTGAAGGTATATACAGCACTGCACGATATCTCAAAGAATCACATACAGCAAAGGCTGAAAAAACAGTGCTTTTTCTTATCGGTGCCGCAGCATTCTTCCTGTCTGAATGAGTAAGGTTGGCAGAAAGGCAAGACCGTAAATTGTAAATAGCTGTGTTATCGTAATGGTTGTCACTGAGAATAAGGAATGCAAAGGCTGCCATAGCAGAATCGCATTCAGGAAGCAAAAGCCGATGATAAAGGCTAAAATGGAGTATTTATTGGTAAACAGACCAATGCGATAGAGAGAACGCTGGGAACGGCAGTTGAAGCCATGGAATAACCTGGACAGACACAGGGTAGAGAATGCCATTGTTGTAGCAATTTCCCAGCTTTCCTTTAAGCCGAGGAAATATGCACTCATCGTGACAATCGCAATTAAAATTCCCTGCACACCAAGCTGCTTCATGGTAGCCGGTGTAAGAATTCCGACGGAAGGATCTCTTGGCTTCTCCTTCAGAATATCTCTTGTGCTGTGCTCCATACCGATGGCAATGGCTGGCAGAGAATCGGTAACCAGATTGATAAACAACAGGTGTACCGGTAAAAACGGCACCTGCAGGGATAACAAGGAGGCAGCCAGTACACAGATAATACCCGAAAGATTTCCAGACAGCAGATAGATGATGGCATTCTTGATATTGGCATAGATATTTCTACCAGTTGCGACAGCCTTGACAATCGTTGCGAAGTTGTCATCCGTCAGAATCATGCTGGCGGCATCCTTACTGACCTCGGTTCCGGTAATTCCCATGGCGATTCCGATATCTGCCTGCTTCAAAGCAGGAGCATCGTTGACGCCATCCCCGGTCATAGCCGCAATTTTTCCCTTTTTCTGCCATGCATTGACGATACGGATTTTATGCTCCGGTGCAACTCGCGCATAGACACGGATATGCTCCAGACGGTTCATCAGCTCCTCCTCGCTCATGGCATTCAGTTCAGTACCATCCACACACTGATCCCCGTTATTGTAAATACCAAGCGCCTTGGCAATGCTTCTCGCCGTAACCTTATGGTCGCCGGTAATCATAACCGGAATAATACCGGCACGCTGACAGTTTTCAACAGCTGCCTTACTTTCCTCACGAGGGGGATCCATCAGGGAAATCAGTCCAAGGAATATCAGCTGATCCTCATCGTCCACATCAATGTGATCCTTACTCACAATGCGTGTCGCAAAGCCTAATACACGCAGTCCGTTTTCTGCAAAGGTTTGATTCATATTCAAAATACGTTTTTGGTCATCCTCTGTAATTTCACGGATTCCCTGCTCTGTTTGTATATGTGTAGCCTTTTTTAGGATTTCATCACAGGCACCCTTCAGCAGCAGCCGGTATTCCCCGTCAATCATATGCAAAGTAGACATCAGCTTCCGCTCGGAATCAAATGGGTTCTCATCAATGCGCGGATACTTTTCTCTTGTTTTCAGCTCATCAATGCGATACAGCTCCAGCAAATCCACAAGTGCAAGCTCGGTAGGATCACCAATTCGCTGATCCTCATTGGTTGTCGCATCACAGCACAGCGCGAAGCCAAGCAGCAGCAGACGATCCAGCGGTGAGGCTTCCTTCATATTGTTGGCATGGAGCAGCTCATGATTGCGGTATACCTGCTGCGCCGTCATTTTATTCTGCGTCAGCGTCCCTGTTTTATCGGAACAGATTACAGAGACACAGCCCAGACTTTCCACCGAATTGATATTTTTTATAATAGCATTTTCCTTTGCCATCTGGCTGGTTCCCATTGCCAGTACAATTGTGACAATGCTTGCCAGCGCCTCCGGTATAGCCGCAACAGCAAGCGCAACGGCAAACATCAGGGCATCTATGATGGCATTTCCCTGCCATACATTCAAAGCAAATACAAGGATACATATACCGATGATGGCAATGCTCAGCTTCTTACTAAAATCATCCAGTGTTTTCTGTAACGGTGTCTTACGCTCCTGTGCAGTATTCATTAAGGTGGCAATTTTCCCGATCTCCGATTTCATACCAACTGCTGTTACAATTACACGGGCGCGTCCATAGGTTACCAATCCGCTGGAGAACACCATATTCTTCTGATCTCCAAGACCGCATTCCCCCTCGATGACGTCAACCTGCTTATGCACACTCTCCACCTCACCGGTTAATGCACTCTCATTAACCTGCAGAGAATGATTTTCAAGAATACGGCCATCCGCTCCTACGACATCTCCGGCCTCCAGAAATAAAATATCACCGACCGTTAATTCCTGACTGGATATTTCCATCAGGGTTCCATCACGCAAAACACGGCTGTGCGGTGTGGAAAGCTGCTTTAAGGCATCCAGTGATTTTTGTGCCTTTATACTTTGCACAGTTCCCAGAATTGCATTCATGGTAATGACAGCCAGAATGACGATGGTGCTTTCTATCTCACCGCTGATCATGGATATAACGGCTGCCACAATCAGAATAATAACCAGCAGATCCTTAAACTGTGATAGAAATACGATGAACGGGTGGTCAGGCTTTATCTCCTCCAGCTCATTTCTTCCATAGGTATTCTGCCGTGAGATGACCTCCTCACTGCGCAAGCCCCGCTCGGTTGCCCCAAGCTCTTCCAATACCTGAGCAACATCCTTTTCATACATTTGTTTCAATCTCAAGACCTCTACTTTCCTGTTTATCTTCTTTTCTATAGTCTTGACATTTTTTCAAAATAAAAACGAGACTATAGAAAATTTCTATAAGTCTCGTCAATCACTGAATGCAGGCCAGAAGAGATATGCTCTTCGGGTTTGTTGACCGGCTTCACACAAAAATACTGTGCTGACTACTCCCTTATTTAGTAACAGTGTACCATGAAACAGAGGCTTTTGTAAACCGCATTACGGAAATTTACAAAATGTTTACATTTCTGTAAATATATATACGCGTAAGCTTCCGAAATGTTGTATCATAGAGGTAATAATGAAGGTGATCCTATGAAAGAAGAAATACAAAAAACATTCGATAACTATCTGGAGCAATTCAGAGAGGATGAGAATGTTTGTGAGCAGATAAAGAAAACAGTACTGGAGCAGGTCGGACTCGGCGATGAGCTGACTCCTGTAATTCAGCGATTTCTGAATATTGCACAGGAACAAGAATATGCTTATGCCGTTCCTCTGGGCTATGCCATGATGTTTTTTATAACATATGGTACAGATATTGACCTGGCTATCTCCTATAATGAAAAAGCCAGAGAGCTGTTTATGAAGCAATCGGACTATAAAGAGCGGGATGGTATCCTGACCGTGGCGAATAATGCTGTCATTGCCCATATATTAAAGGGAGACTATGGTGCAGCTTATCAGGAAATTGCAGCTGCTATGCCGATCGCGGAAAAGGGAGGCCGTATTTCCTATTACTCTGCCTTTTTAAACAACGGAGCCATCATCCTGCGGGAATTCGGTCTTTATAAGAAAGCGATCCAGCAGGTGGAAGAAACATTGCAAAAGCGCGATTTGATTGGCACCAGCAATTTCTTTGTGACAATCTTTCTCTTATCCAGTCTGTATCTATGCACGAAGGAAACAGACAAGGTACGCGAGCTGCTAAAGGTACATATGCCTGAGCTGCTTGCGAGTGATTATTATGATACTGCTCTTTTCTATAAGCAGTATATGGAGGCCGCAATCCTTGATGATGATCGGCCCACCGCTGAGCACTGGTATGAAATTCTCATAAATACCTACGATTTTACTAAAAATGAAGAATTGGATAATAACGAAGTATATCTGTCACTGGCCCGTTATCACCTGTATCAGAAAAACTATGAAAAGGCACAGGAATATTATGAGCATCTGCTTTCTCATATGGAGGAGCTGCTGGGGTATAAGCGTCATATTCTGGAAGAATCCGCCCGCCTGTATGAATGCCTTGAGGATTATCAAAAGGCACATGCCTGTCTGAAGCAGGCTCATGCACTGACAAACGCCTATACCGGTTTTATTGATGATATGTACCGTCAGGAAATTGAGGATGTATGGGAAAAGAACCGGATGCTGTCCTATGAGGTATTGTATGACCGTCTGCTTGATATGACAGAATTTGGAAAAATTGTTACCTCCTGTTTAAGCTGGAAGCAGCTTAATGAAGTCATTGACCAGCATGCAGGTCGAATATTCTCCTATGACAATTGGGAGGTTCTGCTTTATGAGGAGCCAAAGCAGCTGCTGCGTTCGTTTGCCAATGTGTCCTATGCACTGGACTCCCATCCGATACTGAAAGCATGTACAAGGGAATATACCTCACGCAGATTACCTAACCTGACAGCTGACAGTGAAACAGCGAAAAGCCTTGGCACACTCTATGATAAGCAAACCCGTTCCATGCTGCTGCAGCCCATCACCTATCAGGGAACTGTGCTTGCCTTATTCTGCATGAAATCCAATCTGGTAGATAATTTCAGCCGTACCGATCAGCGTCTTTTGCAGGTATTTGCGGATTATATCGCCATTGCCATTCACAATGTCGCACAATTTGCGGATGCGTTGGATAAATCCAGCTATGATTATCTCAGTGGAATTTACAATCGAAGCGCTCTTATGCAGTATGGAGAGGATATGCTACAGAGCGCCCGCAGACAGGCTCATTCCATCGGAGCTTTGATGATGGATATCGATGATTTTAAACAAATCAATGATACCTTCGGTCATATGCAGGGTGATGAGGTTATACGGCAGGTAACGGCAATTATGAAGCAAAAGCAGCAGCATGGTATCATTGCACGCTTTGGCGGTGAGGAATTTATCCTTTTGATCGATCAGCTCAGCAAGCAGGAATTGTATGAGCTGGCAGAGGATATCCGCTATGCATGTGAAACCTGCGAGATTTCTTTTGAAAATGCCAGTATACATTTTACCATCAGTATTGGCTGCTGTTATCAGGAACAGCCGGCATCCACACTGAAGGAATTGTTTAACGAAGCGGATCAGCGTCTGTATATCGCTAAGCGAAATGGTAAAAATTATGTTCAGATGTAGAAGGGATGCCCGCACAGGCATCCCTTTTTCTATATTCTACATTGCTTCCAGACATTGGGACAGCATGGGAATAATCTGTTTCTTGCGGGAAATCACACCATCCACAAAATACAGCTCATCCATAATATCCTCTTTAAACGCTTCATCCACAACATAACTGAGTGAACCGATAAATACCAGATTGCTGCCGCTGCCATCCGCTGCGGTAAAGCACATCATGAGCAGATCAAATTTATTGATTTCATTGATTTTTTTCATATAGGCACGAATTTCATCCTGTACCTCCACGATTTCCTGCTCATCCGCAATATTGATCTGTCCAATGGCAATCCGCTTTCCGTCGATGTTGTACTCCTTAAAATCATTATACAAAATTTCCGACATGCTTCTTCCCTTAATGGTTGCGACTGCACCAAACATTTCCTTCGCCATGGCATCCAGATCAATACCTGCCACTGCTGCCAGCTCCTTTGCCAGCTCCTTATCCACCGGGGTTGTTGTCGGCGAGTTAAAATTCATCGTATCACTGATGATCGCACAGCACATGATGGCCGCTGTTTTGGCCTCAGGAATTAGACCTGCTTCCTTATACATACGGGCGATGATGGATACCGTACTGCCGATGATTTCATTGCGGAAACGGATTGGCGTCGTTGTTTCCACATCGCCGATACGGTGATGATCCACAACCTCCAGAATTTCCGCCTCCTTCAAATCATCAATACTCTGGGAAAGCTCATTATGATCCACAAGGATGAATTTTTTCTTCTGATAATTCAACAGATGATAGCGGGAAATTGAGCCCAGCACGATTCCCTGATTATTTACAACCGGATAGGATCGAAATCTTGACTTGGACATCTGCTTATAAACATCATCAATATATGCATGATTATTAAAGCTGATAATTTGACGCTTCATAATCAGATTCACGCTCGGTGAACGATACATGCTGCGGGCAACCTGAAACATATTCAGCGGTGTTTTGATGATTGTACAGTTCGCTTCCTTTGCCATACGGATAATTCCCTGGGAAATGATATCCACATCCACCAGAATCATACAGCCTGCCCCATCACTCAAGGCTCGTTTCTGCAGCTTTAAATCATCATTTACAACGACAATGCTATCCCGATAGCTGATATCGCTGTATTCCGCATTGCGGCTGCACAGGATGTGTATTCTGCCATTGGTGCGATACGATTCACACTCATATAAAAATTCTCCCTGCAATACCTTTCGGATATTATCACAGGATGTGTTTTTCATCAGTGAGATTGGCTTTTCTCCCTTATCACTCATCAGGATATTCGTCATATCAGACAGTGATACAACACCAATCAGCCGCTGTGCCTCATCCACAACAAACAAAGCACTGGTGGAACGCATCCCCATGCGGTCCCATGCTTCCTTTATGGTATCCTCTGATTTTAAAAGCAGCGGCTCGTCAAACGGCACATCATACAGCTTTACTCTGGCATTTTGAATATATACCGGCTCCGGTACCTGAAATTTCTTTAAAACGAAATCCGTTTCCGGATTCAGTTCTCCTAGACGGCAGGCAATGGCATTCACACCCAGCTTTTGCTTTAACTGTGCATATGCAATCGCCGACACAATGGAATCCGTATCCGGATTTTTGTGCCCGATAATATGAACAACGTCTTTCATTACGGTTTCACTCCCCTGTTTTCTTATGTTCATTGTACCTTATTTAGCATCCTTTTTCCAGTGGTAGCGCTATCTTTTACGTGTAATTAAATAATTCAGTTTCCTGCTTGATTGCCGTACCATGCGTACCAGAAATGTGGTATAATCCCGTCTTTAACACTTGATAAAGAAAAAAATGTCCCTAAACGCCTTAAATAAGCGAGTTTCGGACATTTTTCTAATTGTATCGAATTATCGTAATTTATCTCTCATCTTACTACACTTGATAATATTTCTCATTTTTGTTTTCTTAATAATCTGAGTATCTGTGCGGAATCCGAATAGATTATGTAGCTCATCTGTTAGATCAGTTCTCTTGTAAGTCGGGATATAACCATATCCTTCTAACTCGCAAACATTCATTTGTCTCAGGGTATCTAGTATTGTTTCTACCGTATATTTGTTCTCAAGCTTTTTTTCTAACAGTCTATAGACGAGAAGTGCTAGGAAACATGTCAGAAAATGTGCTTTGATACATTCTTCTAAACGAACATATACCGGTCTAGCTTCAAAATCTGTTTTCATGATCCTGAAACATTCTTCGATCTGCCATCTTCGCTGATTGATTGCGATAATCTCAGATACATCACCATCTAAATCTGTAGTAACTGCGTAGAATCCGTCATACATCGCTTCCTGATCAATGATTTCTTGATTCAATTCACAAAAGATTTCACTCGCTGCTTCACCATTCTCCGTTACTGCTGTCGTTCTTATGAATCTTGCTGGATCATTTGGATTTTTTCTGTTCTTCTTTGGCTTACCACCTTTCCCGATCATTTTCATAGCACGTTCTATCTGTGCTTGTCTGATTTTAGCTTGATATGCCCTATATTTAGGGGAATACGTCACAATCAATGTTTCTGAGATTTTGGTACCTTCGATAGGTATCGATTTATAGTAAATAGAATTGTACACCTCTTTGTCCGTTTCATCCAGACTGTTCAGATTGATAAACCGATTGCTGCCAAGTTTTCTATACTGATTTGAATCCAATGCAGTGGAACGTACTTCTTTCTTTAATTTCTTAAGAGACTGTGTAATGATATAAGCTCTGCCATTTGTATCATTTAAAAGTTTATTGTTTTGTGATCCAAGACCACTATCAGAACAGTAAATGAACTCACTACATCCAAAATCACGAATCACCTTTTGTTCAAGGGGGTTTAGGGTCTTTTGTTCATTCTGATTTCCTGGATAAAGGTCAAAGGCTAGAGGAAAACCATCCGCATCCATGAACAGCCCCATACCAATGATAGGGTTAGGACGATGTTCTTTCCCTTTACCATATTTCTTATCACCATCCTCCTGAGTTATCTCAAAGTAATAATTCGTACAATCATAATAGAGGATTTTTGTATTCCGCTTGTGGATGAAATTGCTATTGCGGTATACCTCGGCCTGAATATAATCAGATTCACTAGCAAAGATGGGCAAAGAGCGGTAAATGTGGTGTAAATCATATTTGGGCTGCTCCAAGAGAGATTGAGCGAAGTTATAAGAACTTCGTTTGCTGGAAGGATATAGTATACGAGAATAGATAAGATCAGAGAAGATAGCTTTTAGATCAAATTCATATTTATGGCGATTTTTGATATTTCTGCACATATTGTCAATGCGTAGATCTGCGAGGATAGATTGAAGAAAGAGATAACCGCAGTTAAAGGAGTGCTGAGTGCCTTTTTCAATCAATTGATTAGGAGAAAAGGGGATAGAAAGGATCTCGTTTTCCTTGTTGTATTTTTCGGTATCTAACCTAGCTTGTTCTTTTGCCCAAGCCATGACACCGTTACGATCAGTGTCAAGTTTTTGAGATAACTCCTTCAAAGTACCTAACTTTCTGTAAATTCTAGAGGTGCTCTTACCATTTTCATCGATATAAGCGAAGTTGATATAGAAGGATTCAGAGTTTTTAGATTTAGAAGTTGTAACACGCATGATATCACCTACTTGATAATATTATATCATAGAATACGATATAATACTATATATAAATACATAAAAATTGACAAAAAATCTATAAAAAAAGACTTTAACTAAAGCCTAATTTGATTTCTATGATTTTTACAAGTGTTAAAGACCCGGCAATGGCATTCACACCCAGCTTTTGCTTTAACTGTGCATATGCAATCGCCGACACAATGGAATCCGTATCCGGATTTTTGTGCCCGATAATATGAACAACGTCTTTCATTACGATTTCACTCCCCTGTTTTCTTATGTTCATTGTACCTTATTTAGCATCCTTTTTCCAGTGGTAGCGCTATCTTTTACGTGTAATTAAATAATTCAGCTTCCTGCTTGATTGCCGTACCATGCGTACCAGAAATGTGGTATACTATGGAAAACAATAGGAAAGAGGCGATTCTATGTCCACAATAAAGCGTGCGGCTATTTTTCTATTTCCCTATATGATTCTGGCTGTCTGTATCCTGAGGAATATTGGCGCAGGCAGGCTGCTTCTATGATGCAGTACGATACCTATACAGATATGCTGACAATTACAGCAGGTATATGTACCATATTTTTATTCTTCTACATTCGTTGGATTTGCATACAGGGGGATGGTATCCTCCTTATACTGAACAGCATCGCTGTCCTGCTCTACTCTGTCCTGATCTGGCTTCCCGGTATCATCCTTTCCATCAGTCCTGTAATTATCAGCGGCTTTCAAAACGAACAGCTGTTACTGATGGTTACATATGGACTGCTACTTATCGGGGAAGGCTATCAGCTTTATTTTTTTGTACAAAGAAAAGATGGAATACAGCGTAATGAAAAGCATAAAAAAAGATAGAATACAGAAATTTTAAAAGCATATAGACAATACATACGCTTGATCTCATTACTGCTTCTATCGATATTTCCGCTTCATATATGCGGTTAAAGCGGGATTTATAATTTTCATATCCAGACATTATTATCATATTCTATATGTTTATAATTCTAATATACAGGTGTTATTTATGAAATGATACCGATAAGCAATGATTATTCAATAAGAGATTTCCGTATAGACACCGCCATTCCTTTTTAAACAAGGCATATCACCACAAAAACAGGTTCTTTCTTGACTCCGGTATATGAGAATCAAGATACAAGCTTATCGATCTTTCACAATCCTTTTGCATCTTCTTTCCTCATATGTACCTAAAGCTGGAAAGAACCTAAAATATGTCTTTTTATTTATACCGTTTTCTGTCTTTTTTTAACATTTTTTCGTATCAGCTCCCGGCAATACCACAGGATCAACAGCAGTCCTGCCGGAATTACAAATACAAATGGCAGCTTTATAAAATAACGATCTACAATACCGGTGAAGAAAATCGTAATCACCATATACATAAAGAATCCGCAGATGTTTCCGATATAATGCAGCGCCCGTTTGCTTTTCACTGCCGCAAGTCCCTGCAATAGACAGGAAGCTAGCAGCAGTAACAGCAGCTTTCCTTGTAAGCTGTTCAACAGCTCCTTTGATACCATAAGCGCATAATCGTTAGCACCATAATCCGGTGGAATAGTATGCTCAAATTGTTCAATCAGAAGCCGGTATTCCCGATACAGGTATGCAAAAATCACAGTCAGTGTCACAATGGCAGCCAGTGGCAGCAGTATACGAAGGATTCGCTCCCCCTTTTCCGTCCATTTGCGAAACAGAAACCGCTGTTCCTCCTGCTGCTTTGTATACAGCTTTTTCTGCAGGCCTCTCCAGCTGATATCATAGCGCATGATGAACTGGTGCCTTAAACAGATATAAACAAACAGAAGCAGGATAAAGACCAGTACATATATCAATAGATATATCCGAAGCCCTGTGCCAAATCCATTCAGAAAATTGATAGGGTCCAACTGTTCCATAGAAGATGCTGCCATCATTTCCAATATATTCGTTACACCAAATTGTGTAATCACATACAGCAGATACAGGAACTGCAAAAAGGATGTAAGCGGGAAATATACTAGCAGCAGATTCCAGCGCGTCAGTGCAGGAAGTCCCTTTTTATCTGTATGCTGAATCATCAGCACAAAGCTGAATACTGTCATTCCTAAAAATGCCGCAAATGCTAAAAACTGAGAAATTTGAAGCTTCAGAAATATATAGTACAAAAGAAGCGCAAGGAGTGTCAGTGCATATGGCAGATACCGCTGTAAATCATACCGGGACAGATCACTGTAGCTTTCAGAATCACCAAGCAGCTCATCACAGCTAACTCCCAGTGCCTCACTCAACGGCTTCAGTAGGGTAATATCCGGATAGCCCTCAGCCGTCTCCCAGCGCGACACCGCCTTGTTGCTGACATTCAGTAGCTCTGCCAGCTGTGCCTGCGTATACCCCTTCTTTTTCCGCAGCCGGATGATTTTTTCCGCAAATTGTTCTTTATTCATTTTCCATCCCTCCTCTATCTATAGTATGACGAATTTTCACAATAAAAGCAATCCACGAATACCGGAATTACTCCATGTATCGTGGATTGCTGCTTATTTTTCTTCCTCTGCCAGTGTTTTCATGATACCATCTGCAATTTTATCCGCAAACACCTTACGCTTTGTCTCATCCATCAGATAGAGACGGTCATTTTCACTTGCCAGAAAGCCGGTTTCTATCAGAATGGAAGGAAGCTTATTATTCTGAAGCACCTGAATCGGAGAAAGATCCTGATCCTTTAATCCACGATTTTGTGAATACCCCAGGGTATCCAGCTCCGTCAAGATGTTCTTTGAAAGAGAGACAACCGTGTCTTCCTTCATCTTTCCCCAGATTTCATAGCCATAGGAGCCGTTCACGACTTCTGCTGCATTCGTATGTATGGAAACAAAAAGCTTTGCGCCGCTTTCATTGGATATACGAACCCGTTCGGTAAGATCCTCTACCTCATTGCCCGGCCATGGTACCTCATCACTGTCTCTTGTGTAAACAACTGGATAGCCGTTAGCTTCCAGACGCGTTCCAATATCCTTTACCAGAGCCAGCGTCACATCCTTTTCATATATATTCTCATAGGTACTGCCTGCATCATAGCCTCCATGTCCGGCATCCAACACAACAACAGGCGGCTCCGCCTTTTTACTGAGCAGAGGTGCCAGAATCGGATTATCCGGGAATACCTTCACACATATGATCAGCAGGCCCAGTATGACCAGAAATTCCATGGCAACGATCATCAGTAGACGGATCGGATTGAGCCCTCTTTTTTTATTTCTTCGTTTTGCCACTGTGTCACCTGACTTTCAAACTGATGTAATTATAGCAGATACCGCAAAAAATTCCTACCTTTTATATGACGGAAGTGAGATGAAAACCGCCTTAGATTTTAGAAATCTTAACCTATTCAGAATCTATACCTTTCTCATCCCTGTATACAGCATCCTCCGTGACAATCAGCTTCTGTTTCCGCAGGCGGTTGTTCACAAATTCTGTAAAGAATACATAGAGACAGGCAGTTGTCGGTACCGCCATAACCATGCCAAATACACCCCACAGATCACCGAATACAAAGATGCTTAACAGCACCCAGAGGCCGGGAAGTCCGACAGAATTTCCAACCACACGCGGATAAATGACATTATCCTCAAAATAGCTGAGTACCTGATAGAATACGATAAACCACACACTTTGCAGGGGATCCTTTGACAGCATCATAATAGCGCCCACACTCATCGCAAACATGGAGCCAAAGACAGGCACCAGTGAGCAGACCGCAATCAGTGTACAGATCAGCTCCGGATACGGAAATTGAAACAGGCGCATGAATACGTAATACAGTACCCATAATATACATGCCTCTGTTAGCTGACCGCCAATAAAGCTGGAAAAAATGCGATTTACCCGGGATGCATAGTGGAAAATGGTAGAAGAATTATCAAATCCGAAAAATGCAGCGGTGACCTTACGCATCTGACGGATGAAGTTTTCCTTTCCACTCAGCAGATACAGGGAGAACATAAAGCCGGTAAATCCAACCGCAAAGCTGGATACAAAGCCGGTTGCACTCGACAGAATGCCGCTGGCACTGCCGGATAACAGATTGATTACATTGGTTACGATTTTCTCCCATGGCATTTGTATAAACTGCTCTACCTGTGTGATATCCTCAATCCGGTAATCAATATGAAAATATGCCAGCACACCGTCAATATTTTTTACAATATTCGTAAAAAAGGATGTCAGATTTTCCATTAGGGAAATCAGAGAATCTATGATACTTGGCAGAATAATGCTTCCGATGAGAATAATCAGGATCAAAGCTAGCAGAAAGGTTAGCAGCATGGAAATAACACGCTTCCTTTTCTGCAGAAAGGAATCCTTTTTTGTATGCCGTATGAGAAAGCTTTCAATATGCTTCATCGGAAGGTTCAGCACATAGGCAAAGACAATCGCATACAGCAGTGAACGGAATACAGACAATACGAAGTCAAATCCGTTTTTCAAATCAGATACATGAAGCAGGAAAAATCCCAATAGAAGAATATAAGTGCTCAGGTAAATCCAGGGCCGTATGGAACGGATCACTTCTTTATCCTGAAAAGGCAGTTTCATTCAGCATCCCTTCTTTCTTTTGAAAAAAAGGACTGGACGTATCCAATCCTTTTATTTATGATTTCTTACATTTCTTCTTTTGCGATTGCAAGTAATCTCTTATGACGCTTCATAGCATCCTTCTTTGTTTTCTCAAACATTTCGTATGCTGTTTCACCTTTTACCTTAGGCAGCTGGCTGTAACGTGTTTCCGTCATCATGAAGTCCAGCATCTTCTCGTAATCCGGCTCCTCGGAGTCGATTGTAAGAGGAGTTTCTTTTCTTGGATCATAACGGTACAGATCGAAGTATCCGCACTCAACAGCTTTTGCCTGTGTTCTCTGGTGGTTCGCAAGACCGCCCTTGATACCATGCTCAGCACATGGAGAGTAAGCCAGGATCAGAGATGGTCCATCATAGCTTTCTGCTTCCTTGATTGCTTTCAGCGTCTGGTTCTTGTTAGCGCCCATAGAGATGGATGCTACATAAACGTGTCCGTATGCCATTGCGATCTGTCCCAGGTCTTTCTTCGCAGTTGTTTTACCACCTGCAGCGAACTTGGCGATAGATGCAGCCTGGCTGGATTTGGAAGACTGTCCACCAGTGTTGGAGTAAACCTCAGTATCCAGAACCAGAACGTTTACGTTCAGGTCGTTTGCCAATACGTGGTCTAATCCGCCGTAACCGATGTCATAAGCCCATCCGTCACCACCGACGATCCAGATAGATTTGGAAATCAGGTCAACGTCTGCCAGCTCTTTTACCATAGCGATATCAGATTTTGCAGCAAGCTCCTTGATGGTCGGTGCGATTTCTCTTTCTGCATCACGGTCACCGTGTACTTCCAGATATTTTGCAAATGCATCCTTCAGAGCAGGCTCAACAGCTTCCATGTTGTCCTCCATAGTCTTCAGGATTCTTGATTCTTTATAGTTCTGTGCCAGAGCCATACCGTATCCGAATTCTGCATTGTCCTCGAACAGGGAGTTTGCCCAGGCAACACCTTCTCCATTTTTGTCATTTACAAACGGAGTAGATGGAGTAGAAGAACAGTAGATCATAGAGCATCCTGTTGCATTGGCGATCAGCATGTCACGTCCAAACAGCTGAGAAACCAGCTTGTAATATGGAGTTTCTCCACATCCAGGACAAGATCCGCTTACTTCAAAGTAAGGCATCAGGAACTGAGATCCCTTAACTGTATCAGTTGGGAAGAACTCAGATTTGTATTCTGTATGCTTGAACAGGTAATCTGCCAATGGTTCCTCACCAAGCTTTTCGTTGATGTCAACCATTTCCAGAGCCTTGTTTCCGGCTTTACCTGGACATTCAACCGCACAAAGACCACAGCCTACACAGTTTGCAGGAGTAACCTGGATACGGTATTTCAGGTTTTCAACACCCTTACCCATTGGTGTAATCGTTTCAAATTCCATTGGTGCTGCAGCTACCTCTTCCTCTGTTAACAGGAATGGACGAATCGTTGCATGCGGACATACAAAGCTACAGATACCGCACTGGATACAGTTTTCAGGATGCCATGTTGGTACCTGAACTGCAATGGTACGTTTTTCTTCAAATGCTACATTGTTACGGATAGAACCATCCAGCAGGAAGTCTCCGGCAAATGCACTTACCGGCATATCGTATCCTTCCAGACCGTTGATTACTGCAACATGGTTGTCGAAGTATTCATCGCCTGTCAGCTTACGGCTGGAATCGTAAGGAAGATCAGCCCAAGCTGCATCTACCGCGATTTCTTCAATACCTGCTTTACCGGCATCGATTGCCTTGTAGTTCAGCTGTACAACAGCATCACCCTTCTTAGAGTAGGATTTCTTAGCTGCTGCCTTCATCAGCTCAACAGCTGTATCGTATGGCATGATCTGCTCATTCAGTGCAAAGAATGCAGACTGCAGAATCGTATTGGTTCTACGTCCCATTCCGATTTCCTGAGCGATCTTAGTTGCATTGATGATGTAGAACTTCGCATGCTTTTTCGCAAGCTGAGCCTTCATACGGTTTGGCATGTGCTCAACGATTTCTTCCTTGGAGAAGGTTGTATTCAGCAGGAAGCTTCCGCCTTCCTTGATATCCTTTGCCATGTCATATTTGAACATGTAAGCATCCAGTGAGCAGGAAATGAAGTCTGCATTGCCAATATAGTAAGTAGAACGGATTGGAGAGTTTCCAAAGCGCAGATGAGAACGGGTAACACCACCGGCTTTTTTAGAGTCATATGCAAAGTAAGCCTGTGCATACTGATCAGTATTGTCACCGATAATCTTGACAGTGGATTTGTTTGCAGAAACCGTACCGTCTGATCCCAGTCCCCAGAATAAGCAAGAAGTGTAGTCAGCAGGAACGTGGAAGTTGGAATCTGCTTCCAGGCTCAGGTTGGTAACGTCGTCAACGATACCGATTGTAAAGCTGTTCTTCATTTCATCCTTTTTCAGTTCATCAAAGACAGCTTTGATGTGGTAAGGCTGTGTATCCTTGGAACCCATACCGTAACGTCCACCGATGATTTCGATGTCCTTGTCCTTCAGAGCAGACAGAATGTCCAGGTACAGAGGTTCTCCCATGGAGCCTGTTTCCTTCGTACGGTCCAGAACAGCAATTTTCTTAACTGTTTCAGGCAGTACAGCCAGCAGGTATTTCACAGAGAATGGACGGTACAGGTGAACCTTGATCATACCAACCTTTTCTCCGGCAGCAGTCAATGCATCGATTGCTTCTTTTGCAGCCTCTGTTACAGAGCCCATAGCAACGATTACACGTTCTGCATCACTTGCACCATAGTAAGTGAATGGTGCATATTCACGACCAGTGATTTCACTGATTTTTTTCATGTAGTCAGCAACGATGTCAGGAATTGCATCGAAGTGCTTGTTTCTTGCTTCCACACCCTGGAAGAAGATATCATCATTCTCAGCACCACCGCGGGTTACCGGGTTTGTGTGAGGGTTTAAAGCGTTCTTGCGGAATTTAGCAAGTGCTTCCTTGTCAATCAAATCCTTGAATACTTCTGTATCCATTACTTCGATTTTCTGAATTTCGTGAGATGTACGGAATCCGTCAAAGAAGTGCATGAATGGTACAGACCCCTTGATTGCGGACAGGTGTGCAACACCAGCCAGGTCCATAGCCTCCTGTACAGAGTGAGAAGCCAGCATACATACGCCTGTCTGGCGGCATGCATATACATCCTCATGGTCACCGAAGATGTTCAGTGCTCTTGTAGCAAGTGCACGTGCTGCAACGTGGATAACGCCTGGCAGACACTCACCAACCATCTTATAGATGTTTGGAATCATCAGCAGCAGACCCTGGGAAGCCGTGAAGGTTGTAGCCAGAGATCCTGCCTGTAAAGCACCATGTACTGCACCAGCTGCCCCGCCTTCAGACTGAAGCTCAGCAACCTTTACAACACTGTCAAAAATATTCTTGCGACCCTGTGTAGCCCACTGATCCACAACTTCAGCCATAGGTGAAGACGGTGTGATCGGGTAGATCGCAGATAGCTCGGTAAACGCGTACGCACAATGTGCGGCTGCAGTATTACCGTCCATTGACATAAATTTCTTAGTCATTTGTTTTCCTCCTTGCATAACTTACTTCTCTATTATAAAACTTTATCTTTGATTTTACTAGGATTTTTAAGCAATTTTTCGTTGGATTTCAAGGGAATTTTGTAATTATTTTGGGAATTGAAAAGTTTGCATCGCTTATTTTCACTCCATGAAAGAAAATGTATATAAAATGTAAGAAAAGACCTGTTTTCAAGGTCTTTTCTGTTCCTTATTCTATTACAATTTTCACGGTATTTGCCGCATCACTGCGATAAAACGGCTGCGATTCCGTATTTATGATATCGACCGTATTCGCCATGCCGCTTTCGATTTTCAGTATGCCCTGCTCGGTTTCCGCTTCTTGATTGATGATAAAGCTGACACTTCCCCTTCCGCTGGTTTCCCGTATCTGATAGGTTCCATACGGCAGGTTTTCCAGCTGCTCAATGAAATCGTTATCCTTATCGAGTGTTACGAAACGGTTGAAGGTATCCGATGTCACCTGCATGACATAGGACTGTGTGTCCGCTGGACGCTGCAGCTCCCCCTGTGCATTGCGCAGCTGCTTGGTCAGCTTCATCGTACCGTTTTGTACACCGCCGGTACGGTTGATAATACCGATGACCATGGTGGTACCCGGCAGAACGGTAAACTTCGCCTCATCCACCAGCTCCGGTGAATTGACCAGATACTGTATCGGATAGGAAGATCCGATCTCCTGTACCTGATAGGTGCCGCTTGGATAGGTGTTCAGTGACTGATGCCAGCTGTTATCAACCGTCAGATCATATACCTGATCGATGCCTTCCCCCGTAATGCGGAACTGGTACGTATCCGGTGCGCTCGGCGGCAGATAGTTGCCGTCATCATCCAGCATATACTTGAATACCTCAATCGTGCTGCGATTGACGATCAGCTCATTGATAACCTCTACTACATTGCTGGCGGCATCCCCCATGGTTACCGTCGCACTGTCGGTTTCCGCTCCGCCGTTGACACGGTAGGTGGTGATAAACTGTGTATTATTGATTTCGCGTATGCTGTAGGTTCCCTTTGGCAGATCATTGACCACATAGGTGAAGGAATTGCCGAAATTCAGATCAACCCTGCGCATCGTTGTCATGTTATAGATTTCAACGGTATAGTGGTCTCCATCCGCCGGGCGGATCAGCGTTCCGTTTGCCTGTTTGATAAATTTCGTGATTTCCAGCTTTCCATAGCTGCTTTTCAGTGCATTGATAATGCTGACATTATGGGCATCCCCCTGTACCTGCACGGTAGCAGAGGAGCTTTCCTGTGCATCGTTCACGATATACGTCACATCGAAGCCGGAGACCTCCAGCTCCTTTACCTGATAGGTTCCCGCTGCCAGATTGCGCAGGGTGCTTTTCCAGTTGTTATTCTTTTGCAGCACAACATTGGTCTGCATATCCGCACCGCTCAAAGCAACGACAAAGCGCTGGGTATCGGATGGCAGAACCAGTTGTCCGCTGGCATTGCGGATGAATTTGGACAAGGTGATTGCACCGCCGCTGCCTGCTGTGGCATCGATCATGCGTACCTCATTGGCATTCTTTTCGACATGCACGATACCGTTTGCCACCTCGCTGCCGCCGTTGATAATATAGGTCACCTGATCATCACTGTCAACCTCATCAATCACATACCAGCCATCCATCAGATCCTTGAGTACGATGCTCCAGTCATTGGCTGCATTCAGCGTGAACACCTCATTATAGCCTGGCTTGGAAACATGCACACGGGTCACAAAATCCGCTGTAGGACGCGTCAGCTTTCCACCCTCGCCGCGCATAAACTTTTCGATGCGGATACTGCCAAAGGCTTCCCGGACGGTATTGATAATCTGTACCGTATTGCTGTTTGCCTCCACATTGACGATTGCACTGTTGACCTCACTTGCACCGTTGACGATATAGCTCACATCATGCTGGTCGTCAACCTCATCCACGACGTACACACCGTCCGCAAGATCATCGACCCTTAAAGACCAGTTGTTTTCCCGGTTCAGTACAAACACCTCATTGTAGCCCGGACGGGAAATGTGTACACGGGATACAAAATCCTCATCCGGACGCACCAAATCCTGATTGCGTCGCATATATTTATCCAGCTGAATGCTGCCTGAGGCACTGCTTTGCGGCGTATCGATGATCTGCACCGTACTGCCGCTGCCTGCGACATGTACGATTCCGCGATCCACTTCATTTCCCCCGTTGATAATAAAGCTGACCGCATCTGTGGTAGTCGTTTCACTGATGACATAATCGCCCGCCTTTAAATCTGAAAGCATACACATCCAGCGATTGGACGCATCCAGTGTAACCAGCTGGTTATAGGATGGTCCGGAAATATGAAAGACATAGGAGGCATCCCTGTGCGGACGCATCAGCATACCATCCTGGCGGATATACTTCGCCATCGTGATACTGCCGCTGTCCTGTATCTGCTCCTGATTGATAATCTGCACCTGATGCCCACTGTGCTCTACAACTACAATGGCACGGTCTACCTGCGTACCGCCGTCGATGATATAGGAGACATCATCATGATCCAGCTCGTCAACCACATACGTTCCATTCGGCAGCGGGCCGATCGTTTCCGTAAAGCCGTTACGATCAGACAGCGTATAGATTTCATTATATCCCGGAGAGGATACATGAATGCGATAGCTTCCCTGCACCGGTCTGTTCAGCAGTCCCTGTGCATCCTCAATATACTTGCTCAAAGTGATGCTTCCGGTATTTCCTGCCCCCTGCGGATTGATGATATTCACCGTATTGGCATTCTGCATGACATGAACGATTCCCCTGGCCAGCGGCGCCGCATTGTTGACAACATACTGTACGCCCTTTTGCTCACGTTCCTCCATGACCTCATACCAGCCATCCTTCAGATTGCGGACACTGGCATAGAAATGATTTGCGTAATTCAGAAGAACTCTGCTTGTTTCCTCTTCTCCCTTGATACGGATCCAGAAGCTGTCCTGCTCCTGCGGATAACAATAACACCCCTCTGTATCCCGGATCAGCTTACACAGCTCAATACTGCCGTTTCTTGTCTGCGCTTCCTCATTGATGACCTTGACATCCACATGTTCCTCACACACATTGATCAGCGCACTCTGTGATTCCTTTCCTCCGTTGATAATATAACACACAGTACCCTCTGCATTCAGCTCACGCAGCTCATACATGCCCAAAGGAAGATTGCGAAGCGTTTCCTTCCAGCGGTTGCAGGAATTCAGGGTGATGATCTGATGGAATGCTTCCCCTCGTACATCCACCTCATACTCATCCTCCTGCTGTGGTTTTTTCAGACAGCCGCAGGAGGCATCTCGTACATATTTGGACAGGGTGATACTGCCCATCGCGCACTTCATCACATTGACGGACTGGACATGGACATCATTTTTTAAGACGATATCCGCTGTGCACTCCCGTGCATCATCCACCAGATAATACAGCTCCTTAAACGCTGCTTCCTCTCGTTGCATCACCTGGTATTCCCCCTGCGGAAGCTCTTCCATCTGATGCCATTGGTTTCGCTCGTTTAACACAAAGGTCTTATCAATATGCTTTCCCTTTACCCGCATGTGGAAGACCATATCCTTATGCGGCTGTACCAAATCATCCTCGCAGTTTTTCACCACTGCCTCCAGATGCAGCTTCGCCATCGTTTCACTGGCATTCAGAACAACGATGCTCACATCCTCTTTTCCGACCTCGAAATAGCCGCAATCCGACGGGCACTGTTCATTGATCTGATAACGAACCTCATGATTGCCAGGCTCACGGATTTCATATGCTCCACACGCCTGCTGGGTAAAGACTGCCGTCCAGTCATTCTCCCTGCTCAGGATGCATTCCTGTGTTTCCTTATCGTGCAGAAGCTCGATGCGGAAGGTGTCATGTTGATCCGGACGACTGCGCTCACCGAAGGCATTTTCCATGCATTTGGTGACGGTGATATTCCCGCGGTGCATGCGTTTGATTACCGCACATACATTCACGCATTCCCCATTCAATTCAATACAGACGACATCCTCAAATACACACTCCTCAATTTCAAAGCGCACAGCCCCCTGGTTGAGTACACGCAGCGTATAGGAACCCGGCAACAGATGCTTCAAGCAGTCCGTAAATGCATTGCAGCTGTTCAGACAGAGCGTTTCCTTGCTATGCTCGCTGACAATTTCCACACGGACTTCCTCATCCGCACACAATTCCCGGCACATGCCATCCTCTTCGACTACGGCGTTCACACAGATGCAGCCCTTTGGACTCGGTGTATTGATCATGGTGATATGGATATCCTCATCACACACATCCACGACGGCTGACGCACATGGCAGCTCATTGATCAGCCAGCTGACCGCATAGCCCTCACACGGACTTTCACGAACCTCATAATGTCCCTGCGGCAAATCGTACAGGCGGACGCAGAAATCATTTTCGCTGTTCAGCTCCACCTTCTGTGTACACGTTTCACCTTCCACAATGGCACAGAAGCTCTCCTCGTGTGATGGCATATGCAGATTACCGTCACGATTCGCAATCCGCTTCTCCAGCAGCATACAGCCATAGCGCATTTCCTCATTGATCACGGTGATATGCATGCTTTCTCCCTCATAAAGGAAATAACATGCATCATGCAGCTCTCCATTGATATCATACACATGTCTGCCGCTGCCAAGCTCGCGCAGCTCATAATGCTGGTTGGCAAGATTGTTTAAACAAATACAGAAGTCATTGCCCGCATGCAGCTCATATACCTCATGGCAGTTTTTCCCCTTGAGAAGAACCCGGTATATTGCATCCTCATCCGGCATGACGAGCCGGTTGCCATCGCGTATCCGCTTTTCAATCGTTACACTTCCACACTGCTGCTCGCTGTTGATGATATCAATGTATGCATCCTCACAGCCCAGTGTAAAGCATGCCTTATCGACGCACTCCCCATTAACGCGGTAGCGGACATTCCAGTTTTCATCAACCTCGCTGATTTCATAGCTTCCTTCCAGCAGATCATCAAAATACACACAGAAATCATTACGTGCGCACAGACGATAGGTACGACTGAAGCCCTGTCCCTGTAACAGGAAGCGGAATTCATCCTGTGGACATGGCATGAACAGATTACCGCGCTCATCCTCAAGATACTTGGTAACGCGCACCGTACCCGTACAATCGCTTTCCTGATTCACGATTAGCACTTCCACATCACACTGACCTAGCTCCACATTACCAAAGCTTTCCTCGTTTCCATCAATCATATAGCTGACACGGAAGCCAAGATTATCCTTTTGGACAATGCGGTAGCGGCCCTGCGGCAGATAATCCAGGATAACACACCAGTTGTTTTCCGCACGCAGACACACATGCTCACTGCACTCTCTTCCCTCTACCAGAATATCCAGCAGCATACCGCGGGACGGGCGCTGCAGTTCTCCATTGCAGCAGCGTACAACTCCGCGCAGCTTCAGCATACCGTTATTTTTGCGGCGGTTGATAATGCTGACCTCTTGATTGCTGCCATCCATACAGACAATAGCATCGCACTGCTCCTGCTGATTGACGAGATAGGACACATCATAGTCAAAGCTATCCAGCTCCGTTATGCTGTATTCCCCCTCTATCAGTCCTTCCAGCATGACGCACCAGTTATTGCCTGCCTTTAGCACATACGTTTCCCTAAAGCAGGTGCTTTCCACACAGACCTCAAATTCCTCATCACGGCCCGGCTTTACCAGCTCGCCACTACGTGTTTCCTCAAATTTACAAATTTTCAAAATTCCGCAGCTGCTCTTCGCAACACTGTTGATAATGCGGATTTCATTTTCACAGCAGTCATCGACGACAAAGCGTGCTGCCTTACTTTCTTTGCTGCAGTTGACCTGATAGCTGACCTCATATGCACACGGTGTATCCTCGCGTACCTCATAGCTTCCAAAACGTAAATCATCAAAGCACACACACCAGTCGTTACCGGCATTTAATTCAAAGGTGCGTTTGCAGAAATAGGAGCTCAGTGTCACCGTAAAGCACTGATGCTTCTGCGGCTTGATCAAATCTCCAAACTCATTACGCACATATTTGCAGATGCTTACGGTTCCAGCATTGCGTTCCTCATTGATTACGGATACGCAGAATGCAGAATCCCCATTGATCCGCACACAGGCGCTTGTACTTTCTCTTCCCCCGTTGATGATATAGCTGGTCGTATAATCTGTATTGCAGCTTACTTCCTCAATGACATATTCTCCATTACATAAATTGGCGATATCCACACAGAAATTATTGCCCGCATTCAGATTAAAGGCTTCCTTCCTGCCACAGCCGCTCAGCATGACCGTAAACTGCAAATCCTTTGATGGCTTAGAAATCGTTCCATCACAGCCGCGGATAAATTTACAGATACGAAGCGGAGACTGCAGGTCCTCACAAAAGCAAGGATTTTCATTTCCGTTAATAATCATGACAGATGCCTGCTCACAGTCGTTCAGCTCCACATTGGCATAGCAGCGCTCCTCCTGTCCGTTGACGATATAGACAGGCTCTGCTTCCATCGGATCACGAAGCTCACTGATATCATAATATCCCGGCAGCAATCCGCATAATACGGCACAATAATCATTGTCCTCGCTCAGCTCAATCAGGCGGTCATCACTATCGGATATAATACGCACCTGATATACCTCACCACAGCCCGGCTTGCACAGATGGCCGTTCTCCATACGGATATACTTTTCAATTTTCATGGAAGTATCCGCACGCAGCTCATTGATCATGACAAGCTCGTTCTCTTGCGGCAGCAGATCAAAGCGGCCGTCTGAGGTTTCCCCTTCATCATTGAATCTCCAGCGGGTCACATATCCTGTACAGCCGCTTTCTTCCACCATAGTATAGCCTGGCTGCAGGTCACAGATGGTTTCCTGAAAGTCATTGGACGCATCCAGGGTTACGCAGTGCTCTGTTCCATGCTGCATAACGTGCAGGGTAAATGCCATGTCCTCCTGAAATTCTAAAGGATCTCCATTCATATCCACCAGCTTCTTAACAACATGCAGCTGTGTCTCACTCAGCTGCTGATTGATAATACGGACACTGCGATGTGAGGTCGTACTTGTGAAGATCACGCTGGCATAGTCCTCCTGCATGACCTCCTCGTCCACCATATAGGTGATATCCACCTCATCCCCGTTGATCATCTGCTGTCCGCTTTCATCTGTCTGTACAATGACATGCTGAACTGCCTGAATATCGGAAATCGTGATTTTTCCAATACCGGTAGCTGGATCGATGGGTACATCATAATAGCAGCATTCGTTTTGGGAATGACAAACCTTGATATGCCGCATTTTGCACATCTCTTTTGCACTACCCTCGCGCATTCTCTCCTCTATGACAATATCCATGCTCGCATTTTCTATGCACGGCTGTGCCGTTTCCAGAAGGCTGACAGGCAGCATGCGGTAAAAGACGTTCCATAAGCGTTTGCTCATCTTTATCCTCCTTCTTCATATAAGCGATTCATTTCTTATACATTCTAGTATATGAGCCCACATGGAAATTGTTCTACAAAATAAAAGAACCGTTAATTCATCAACGGTTCCAGCTGCAGCAGCACGTAGGGCTGCCCTTCCACTTTAATTACATGTACACGCAGTACAAGATAGGTATTATTCATGTGCAATGCTACAACAAACGGGATATCATATTCAGTATTCATCGCCATCACCTGCTTTATCGTATGTAAGATATGCTATATGTGTACATCCTCATCATAGATGCACACCATAAAGATATAGTAGAATACAAGCATCAGACACATGAGAACCCCATAGATGATGGATAGGATAAAGGCAGGCAGAAGCTGCATATTCCCAGAGAGGGAAAGACCAAGCTCCATCGCATCCATAAACGGATTGCTGCGGGTCATGATATCCACAACACCACTGTTGGCGGCAAATCGTGTTCCGTATTGGAAAAAGGCATCCATAACAGAGGTATAAGCAAAGGCGATCAGAAAAATGACCAGCATACTGTAAAAAGAGGATCGGTAATGCCGAATGATTTTAACAAATGCGTCTTTTATAATAAGGAAAGGATTGCGTGCACCATCATAAATGGCATAGCAGGCAAATACCTGTACCGGAATATAAAACATCATCATTAGCAGCATAACGGGTGTCAATATGGCATTGATACTGTTTTGATCGTTCAGCATGACCTGAAAGGAAAGCCAGCTGCTTCCTGCCATAGCTGCAAATAATAGGGTCTGAACACCAATCAGCGGCAGCATGTAGTCCTTCATGACAAGTGTACGGCTGTCTTCCCGTTTGGTACGGATAAACTGAAACATGACGATCAAATATACATAGGCTGCCACGATGACGATCAGATACAGGAATAAGTAGGAAACCAGCATACTACCGGCACGGCTGACAACAGAGATTCCCATGCTGTAAATGGAGCAGTAGAGAATACTGAGCAGCATCAGCATGAGCAGCAAACTGACAATGCGTTCTTTTATATTGGTAAATGACAGAAAGTCCTTCCATGTTTTCATAATATCACCTCAGGTATAGGTTATTCTACCATATTTTTTGAAAAATGGGAAATGCTATAAAGGATGAGTCTGATGATGTATACACATAGTAATCAGATATGGCTTCATTGGATTATATACATTTTATAAAATAGTGTTTAATATCTGTACTTGCTCTTTAACCTTTATTCTTTCTTAGAAAAACCTCCTGCCGATAATAACGGAAGAAGGTTTTGTTTAAATTCTAAGTATATTACAAAAAGCCACAATTATCTAACAAATAGTTTTACATTAAACTTATCTTTTTAAATAATATGGAAATCGTCTCAAAGATAAGCATACTAGAATCAGAACAATTGCAATATATTTAAAAAAATTCAAGTTTTGATAGAGAAAGAGATTCCCCTGTACCAAATCAAAGACAGTAACATATAAAATAAAATCAGCACCGTTGTAATAAAGAATCATAGGGAACAGTAATATGAATAAACTCAAAAAACAGCTAACAAGAAGGTTTTCACTTTTTTTTGATATTAGGGTTATGATATAACCGCTAAGCACAACACCCGAACAACGGATAACATACAGCAAACAAGCATATTGCATACATGAAAGATCCATTGGTAATGAAGTTGCAATACTCCAGTCATCAGGGACAACAGCATGCAATGGAGCATCCCATTGAAACATCGGATATAATCTATTAAACGCGAATGCATCACTTAGGTTATAGAATAGAAATAGGAAAATTGATACCATTAGCACAACGAGGAACTTCGCTTTACATATTGATCTTCTTCCTTTTTTTGTAGTTTCATACAGTATATATTCCTTTTTCTGCTGATCAAATGTATAAATTCCATGAATCGCAAATACAAGAGAAGCAATTAACAGGATACTCATTTGAATATCTCGTTCTTGCGTATTCATAGCAAAAATCGCCTGATATCCTTTTTTATAAACGAGAACCTCTCTGCCGTCCTGATAGTCCTTATAAAATGTATAAAACGCTGTTTTATCTTTTATTTGATCCAGACTCTTTCTTAATAAAGACTGGTAATCTGCTTCCGATACGATACCCTTTTCTTTCTCTGCCGCAAGCTTTGTTAGTTCTGCTTCCTGCTCCTCAAACATTTTATATTGTTTTTCTATATTATTCTTCTTAACAGGATTTAGTACGCCGCCATATTCTTTGTATAATTCAATTACCTTTTCTTCAATGATAGAATCCTGTCGCTGACTGGCAATTGTATAAACATAATATCCTTGATAAACACACAGCAGTACACATACAATAAAAAATTTATTGTTATTTATGATTTTTTGAACTTCATGTACCAGCAAATTGGTGTGCTGCACAATAGCAAGCGAATGAACATTACATTCAGGTATCCTTATCATTTTATGTGTAAATAGGAATAGCGCTGTAAAAAGAAACATACATATGATAATACATATACATAAGAGCTCAGCTAATGATATTGTATAGGATCGAAATGTAAATACTATAAAATCCTGAAAAACCGTATGTGTATTGCTGATTTCATAAAAATTCAGGTAATGAAGAATACGAAAAATAGAGTTCGTTGAAATAGTTTGAACAAGCAGATAAGAAATAGCCAGGAACATACTCATAATAAGGATAGAAAATTTATGAAAACATTGATACAAAAATGCAAAAAGCATAGCTAAAGTAAAACCTGTAATGATTTTTATCAGGAATGTTATGCCATACCACAAGCCTAAATCCCCTTGAAATGCACTTGTGTATAGAGATGGTATGCTTTGTACTGAAGCTCCCCAATTTATGCTGCCATACAATCCCTGTATGAGAAGCAGATAACCTCCCTCTATTAGCATTGTAAGCAAAAAGCCAGTGATAAAAATAACTGTACATTTAGATAAACGTGATGTGATCCTACCATATTTCGTAGTCGTTATCAAAGAAGTCATATCTGCCGTTTCATCGTTCTGTAATACGATAATTGCTATAAATAGCCATGCAAAGCAAATCATTACAGAGACGGAGCCTGTTACATAACGTTCAAAGACAAGGAAGCCTTCGTCACTGAAGCTTGTTTTCCGAAGCTTTTCGTATGTTTTTTGTGTTAGTTCCAGCTGTTTCACCTTTTCATCCGATATTGTCATATGCATAGGGTTATTTTTGAGAAACTCCGTTTTCTCCAGAATACCGTCTAAATAGGCTTCATAGCCTGTTATACGATTATAATAGGAATGTAGATATTGATATATCTGCAAATAATCATTTAAATTTGTATAGATATCTGTTTGCAGTAATTTTTGATATTCTGATAGAAAATCTGTATCAACGTCCTGTGCCGCAGGATCTTCATCAAAGGCTTTAGATAAATGAAGCTGCTCTTCATATTGTTTTACCTGTGTATAAAACGTATGTGTTTTTCCTATCCATGCTTTTTTATCTTGCAGACTTTTACCATTCAATTCTGTTTTTATGCTAAAATATAAGTCTTTATGTTTCGCCATTACATCTGTACTCTGTAATTGTTCCATATATAGAAAGGTGAAAATCGCAAAAAGAAGAAAAAGAATGGCAACAAGCAGATTGCGCTTTGATGTAAGCTTTCTTATCTCATACCATATTAGCTGCATAAAGCATCACCCCATATAATACAGATAAGCATCCTCAAGTGAAGGGAGAACAGCGGTTTCACTGACTTCATCAACTATATAGCGTACATGAAATATAGTGTCCAAACGCATTGATCTGGTAATTTTATGTGTTTTCTGGAAATCTTCCCATATATCTTCTGCAATCCATTTTTCCTGCACTCTCCCCTTTAAGCGTTCAATCAATTCCGTTATGCTACCTTCAAATAACAGATTTCCTTCTTTTATGAATAATATTTCTCTTGCGATCGTCTCAATATCCTGCATAACATGAGTAGCAATTAAAACGATTTTATCTTTTGCAATTGCAGAAATATAATTACGCAAACGTATTCTCTCTAGTGGATCCAAGCCTGCTGTTGGTTCATCCAGTACTAGCACCTTGGGATCATTTAATAACGCCTGTAGGAAAAATAATCGCTGCTTCATTCCTCCAGAATAAGCTTTAATTTTTCTATTCAGATAAGTATCCAGACTTAGTATACTGCTCAATTCATTTATTTTTTCTTTCGCTTCCTCTTTCTTTATTCCTTTTAATGCTGCCATATAATACAAAAATTGCTTAGCGGTAAAATCACCATACCCTGTTGTTATCTGCGGCATGTAGCCAAGAATATTGCGATAGGCAGAGCCCATTTTTTTTATTTCATCCCCGCAATAAGAAATCATGCCTTCATATTGCGTTAAATTTGTTGTAATCATTTGAAGCAGAGTACTTTTCCCTGCACCGTTTGGTCCGATAATACCATAAACCCCGGGGTGCAACACAAAACTCACATCACGTACAGCTACTGTTTTTCCATACTTCTTCGTCACCTTTTGAACATTTAACGATACCATGAGATACCCCCTTATTTCAGTTCAATCTGTACATACTTTTGAAATTTGTCCTCTTTGATTGGATACATATAAAACTTATCTCCATTTGCAAAATAGAATGATTGATGTACGATTCCCTGCGGAAGTCCTCCCATATGCTTGCAAGCCGTCTTATCAAGCAGTTCACCTTTTCTGTTAAATAGATAAAGATTATTCATATCAATATCACACAGAACAATGTAGTCATCATTTACGAAAGCACTAAAAGAATAGGTATCCAATAATTTCTTTTTCTTGTTGGAGCGAACATCATAGTAAGAGACACCTTCCTTTTCTCCATTCCCCACTTCAATTAAAAACTGGCTATTTGCATAATAAACGCTTTTCTCTTTCTGCCAGAGTTTCATACTATAATCTGTAAGTGATCCTTTTAATATGGCATTTTTTATAACTTCTTTTTTATCCTTATAAATTTCTGTAGCTATATATACATTGTCATCTTCGAAAAACATATTTACTATCTTTGTATCAGGTTCTAATTCAAAGCATATTTCATCTTTATTATCAGACAGGTCATAACCGTGTACCTTGTTTTTATCTGCATAATATAAAACATTTTTATGTATTGTAAACGCAAAGGAAACATCCTCACCTTCATCACTTTTTGTGACAGAAAGAATTTTTTCTTCCTTCGTCCCATCAAAATTACTTCTTATTATAGTTTCTGTTAATTGATCTTTTTTATTAAAAGCTTCTACTACATAGTAAAGCTTATCACCATATGCAGTATAGTTTGAACGCATTTCGTTAGAAACGCTACTACAACTTTCTATATTATTAAAATCACATCCAGATTCAGGATTTGAATCCATTATATTTGTGTTTTTACCATCATAAAAAACTGTAAATTGATGTGTACCTTCAGAATTTTCAAAAACGGGAAACAATAATATCCCCCCCTTGATATCTGTTATGAAAGAGGATGATGCCATAGAATTTTTCAGAGTAGCATAATCAGCTTCGTAATGCAGAGTCTTATCATCAACTGTCTGTGTCTGCTTACTGCTGCAGCCGCCTAACAAAGAAACTATTATAAACAACGCAATTATTTTAGTTAAAATTTTTTTCATAAGAATTACCCCTTACAATAAACTTATCCAATTATTAGAATAATTCCTTCTGGGAAGCCAGGAGGAATATGCGTATGAAATAAGGCGAATCCAAAAGGAACAATGCTGCCAGCGTAAATTTCTTTCTTTTTACAAAAGCGCCTCACCTCCAAAATGTAAGCGCTTCTATTTGTATTTTCATAATAAACCATTAACTATATTTTGTCAATTCTTTATGATAAATTCGTTAGCTATCCAGAAAAAATAAAAATCTCCCTGCCAACTATACAGGAAGATTTCCATATTTAATACTTATATTATCTTCATCCAGCGCTCTTTTCCATCCTCATATACATTGGCACTCAACAGATACAGCGGTACCAGAAGATAGAACTGCACAACATAATACAGCAGATAAATGCCAACGATACTGACTAACGCCTGTGTATTTTGGAATGCGATGGTAAACACCTCCATCAGATTATTGCTGACACCGTTTCCAAGAAAGGACTGTACAACAAGCAGAATACCTACCTGAGCAATAACAAACCAGATCATGTACACAAGAGCGCCGCGCAGAATTACACGTAGCTGTTCCCATAACAGCTGAAAGCTTCCAGCAACCAGAGCTTTTATTTGCGTTACTCCATCATATACCCCATAGGCAATCAGGGCATTCCATAAAATGAAGAACACATTCAAAATACTCATTCCCACATAATACAACGGCGGTACCATGATCAGAAGGGTTGCGACCGTACTGACAAGCAGCTGCACAATGCTGACAAGCAGACCCGCTGCTATCAAATATAGAAAACGGGAGGCACCAAAACGGATATCCCTTAAATGGAAGGCTTCATTGCGCACTCCTTTAATAAATAAAAATAAAATCACATAATTTACCAGTGAGAAAAATAAAGATAAGCAGAAGCTTACAATAGAATAAAACAAGGATTTTGCATCCATAACAAAGATGAGGGAATCCTTACACAGAGAAATCAGCAGGCTGGAAAAGAACAGAATTGCAAACAGACGGAGATGGTGGCCCTTCAACTGCTCACTCAGCTGTACCTTATATTCTTGATATGTTTTCATAAAATTCTCCTTTAACCATTCCTGAGTATTATACGGGAAAGCAAAAAGAAAAGCAACCGCTCACAGAGCATGCTGCTTGGTGATTTCAGATTCCCTCAAGGTAGTGGCGAACTGCAGAAAGTATTTTTCAACCTTCTTGCGCGATACGCATTTCAGAGAAATACACTGCTGATTCTTCAATTCGATATTCAATACATCGAGGTCATTGCGGCTGGAGGTAATCGACCATTTCGCAACATCCTGCCAAAACAGAAGGAAGCATTCCTCTTTGCCGTTATTGAGATAGAATACCGCATAATTTTCAAAAAACTCAATCAGCACGACATCCTTCACAAACAGCAGGCAATACAGAAACAGAAAGGTAATTACGATTCCTATCGAATAGACACGGGTAAACAGCAACGCAATCCCGATGAAAAGGAATACGGCAATAATCAGATACGGCTTCGCATTGATCTGATCGATTTTCCTGCCGTCTGTGGGCAAATTTCTGATTTTTAGCACCTTACTTTTTACGTTCACGTTCGACACCTTCTTATCTAGAAATTATTATATATGAAATAATTATTATATCAATATAATCACACAATTCCACTTATTTCTTATATATATTTCGCATATTTCCATGTATAATATTCCTGTATCATCACACAGAAAGGACGTGTTGTCATGCTGGACATCCTGAACGATATCAATCAATGGGGATACGGTACCCTGTTTAAATTCGGTTTTCTGGGAAGCCTTATTTTTATGCTGATTTACCTGCTTTGTGCTTATCTATGCAAACGGGCAATCAACCGCTGGATTCGCAAAAAGGAAATCGTCAATGCCAAGTTTATTATGCGCATCGTCAAAATCACCTTATACACGATAGCTGTTTACGGCTGCTTATCGCTGCTGACCCCCTTTGAAAGCGTCCTTGGCAAGATATGGGGCAGTGCTGGTATCATCGCAGTTGTACTAGGCCTTGCCGCACAGGAATCGATGGGAAATTTTGTGAACGGGCTGTTGATCACTACCTTCAAGCCGTTTAAAATCGGTGATCTGGTAAAGGTTAACAATGGTGAGTATGAAGGATATGTTGTCGATATCTCTTTGCGTGATACAGTGATACGCACCTATGAAAACACAAAGGTTATCATCCCGAACAGTACCATGAATAAGGCGGTACTGGAAAATGTCAGTCTGACGAATCATACAAAAGGAAATTTTCTAACACTGGATATCGCGTATGAAAGTGATTTAGATAAGGCAATGAGCATTATGAAAGAGGAAATCATTCGGCATCCTGCCTATGTAGATCCCCGCAGTGAAGACGATTTACGTAATCATGTAGAGCCGGTCATCATCCGTTTGACCTCCTTCAACGATTCTTCCCTGACGCTGCGTGCAACCGTGTATTCACGCGATAACTCCGAGGGCTTTGCGATGCTGTCCGATCTGCGAATCGCTATAAAAAAACGATTTGACAAAGAGGGCATAGAATTTCCATATCCTCACCGTACCATTACGTATAAGACTGCAGCGGATGAAGTGTCCAATGAAAGTAAGCAGCCGGAATTGTAATGATGAGTCACCTGCCCTGAAACACCTCATTTGAATCACTGGAAAAAGAAGTTCACTGCACATTACTATTACGCAAAAACAGCATCCCTCCTCCTGTCAGGATTTGGAATGCTGTTTTCTTTATCTTTTTTAGCTGTTATTTATCTTTTCTGCTTTTTCTTACGCTCTTATCGTGACTGCCGGAGGTGCGCTTCCCGCCACGGCGCTGTGAAGATGAATTGTTATCATAGCTTCTGCCGCGTCCGCCTTTATTATAGCCGCCCTTTGAACCGAAATTTCTTCCATTTCCGGAACGGTTATTATTTTTACGCTTCGGAGCACTGTCAATTTCCACCATGACCTCCACACCGCGGATATGGCTGCGCTGCATATTGTTTAATACAGCATCAACCTTGCTGGCTTCCACATCAACCAGTGTGAAATCCTTGCGTACATCAATACGTCCGATTGCTTTTCCATTCAGACCGGTCTCTTCAATGATTGCAGCGACAATATTGCCAGGCTGTACACCATGGTTTCTACCGACATTGAATTTCAAGCTGATTGCATCGAATGCGGATGCATAACGCTTTGCATCTTCCTCAGCTTCAATATCGATAATTTCATTTTTATAGGTCATGGAAATCAATGCAGAAATGATATTTTCCAAAGCGATACCCTCTGCTATCAGCTCATTTGCAATTTCCATGCTTTCTTCCGTAATTCCCTCATCACAGGCTTCCTTAACCTTAGCTACGAACGCATTGCGGTTCGCCTCCATCATCTGTGCACTGGTAGGCAGCGCATGACGAATGATGTTCGTTTTTGTATAACGGATGATATCCCGGATTCCGGCACGCTGCTTTCCTCCGCTTACAAGAGTAATGGCAAGCCCCTTTTTACCGGCTCTACCCGTACGTCCCACACGGTGAATATAGTATTCATTATCCTGTGGAATGTCGAAATTCACAACCAGATCAATATCATCCACATCAATTCCGCGTGCCGCGACATCGGTTGCAATCAGAATCGGATAATTACCGGAACGGAACTGCTCCATAACACGGGAACGGAATTCCTGCTTCATATCCCCATGTAAAGAAATTGCTTTGATATCATGCTTATTTAATTCATCGCACAATTCATCCACCATTTTCTTTGTGTTACAGAATATCATACACAGATCCGGATCATAGTGGGAAAGCAATACACGCAGTGCATTTGCTTTTTTCCCGCGTGGAGCTTCATAGTAAATCTGCTCTACTGTATCGATGGTACGCTGTGATGATTTGATTTCCACACGAACAGGGTCATTTTGGAATTGCTTTGTAATACGCAGGATTTCAGCAGGCCAGGTTGCAGAGAATAACACTGTCTGATGCTCATTGCCTTCCGGCATCATGGACAGGATTTCCTCGATATCTTCCTTGAATCCCATATTCAGCATTTCATCCGCCTCATCCAGGATAACCATATTCGTATCGTCCAGCTTTAATGTGCGGCGGTTCAGATGATCCATGATACGGCCAGGTGTACCGACTACGATGCCACAGCCTCTTTTCAGAAGCTGAATCTGACGATCGATCGGCTGACCTCCGTAAATTGGAACAATCTTAACGCCTTCCTTGTATTTTGAAAATTTTCTAAGCTCCGTAGCCACCTGTGTGACCAGCTCTCTTGTTGGACAGATAATCAGTGCGTTCGGATTTCTTGTTCCCTGACATACCTTCTCAATTGCCGGGATACCGAATGCAGCAGTTTTACCTGTTCCTGTATTTGAACGACCAAGCACGTCCTTGCCTTCCATAATAAGCGGAATGGACTGCGCCTGAATATCGGTTGCATTTTCATATCCCATTTCTTCAACAGCCTTCATTACCTCGCTGCTGATCTGTAATTCATTAAATGTTGTCATTGTTACCTTCTTTCTATCATTGCAGGTTAAAAACTCGTAATAACTTACTAAGTTTACCATATGATGCTACATACGTCAATTTATTATTTTTCATTCAACAGCCTTCCCATATAAAATCATGACATTCAGAAAAAGAAAAAAACAGTGCAGATATTCACCGTTTTCTATATTCTATACCATGCTGCGATACCGGTTTTCAAGCCGCTCAACCAGATTATCCATAGAAAGATCAAGTACAAAGGACAGCTCTTCACAAAGCACGCCTTCAATACGATTCAGACATTCCTGATACCGGATACCTTTTTTTCCTTCCACATACTTCCAGTAGAGCAAACCGATGAGAAGCTGTACCTGCTGCTCCATCTTATAGTCTACAATACTCTGCTGTATCTGCATAAGCGTCAGACTCGCTGGCAGAGAGGAAGCATGCTGAGGTTCAAATAATTCCTGCAAAATCAGATCAGCCTCTTTGCTTTCCATCAGATTTCTCACACCTACCAGGGGCAGGCTTTTGAATGGTATGGAACAGGTACTTCCATCTGCTGCCGTAATAACCATACGTTTTTCCTTCTTGTCGATGCCTGTAACATCACAGATGCCCAGGTTTGGATGAAATACCTTTTCTTCGTAGTTTACCATTTTTACTTACCTCAATATCTTCAGTCTATGCCTTTTCTATGAAAAAGTCAAACGAATTTCAAGAGGAACACAGGCGAAATATAGGCAATAGAGCACTTTTTGATCAACTAAAAGCTATCGTTATTGCCCTGCAATTCCTTACTATATGGATAAGTGAAACCCTTTTGATCCTTTTCAGAAATCGGATGAACAAATATCATATACATAAAATCTTTTTTTTGAAAAGCAGATGATTAACAAATACAGTATTCATTTAACACTTGCCGTATAAGTACGCTTCCATATTAGTATATACAGAAATTCCCTATATATACAAAACGCCATAGATTATCAACGCTTCATACTGCTTTCATTTATGAATTGTTCTATCTCTGATTAGAAATCTACGTATGCGGTGAACATCACCAAAAATTTCCAGAACGGATTCCATCGTGCAATTTCATCCTTCTACCGGTGTAGCATAGTCTTGACTCAGACTATGTGTTCTTATCCTGGATAAATCACTTAGCAGGAATTTACAACTATGACGGCTTTATCACCGGATTTTCTGTAATTCTCTTTGAAACCTACCAGTACATATTTCAGCTAAAAATAAATATGAAAGATTCAGAAAAAAATAAATGCGAAAGTTCTTGCTTTTCAATTTCTATGTGTTATACTGGAGAAGTAATAACAAGCAAATAACTATGATTTCAATATTCACATATCAGGAATTGTAATTATCTCATTGTACAATTCACGTATGTGTTTTTTTATACCATGAGAGTGCTTCTTATCTACATCATAAGGAGGTACTAATATGAGTACAGGTAAAGTAAAATGGTTTAATGCAGACAAAGGATACGGATTTATCACAACAGATGCAGGACAGGATCTGTTCGTACATTATTCTGAAATCCAGACAAACGGATTCCGTACACTGGAAGAAGGATCTAAAGTAAGCTTTGAAATCAACACGAACGATCGTGGAGATCACGCAGCTAACGTAACCGTAATCTAATTTACGAAATAAAAACCGCTCAGGCGGTTTTTTTATGCATACGCATACGTTTGATACATCACATCCTGATAAGCTGTAAAGCTAAACTTCGATATGCAGATAACTTTTCGTTTCTGCTTTTCAGGAATAGTGCTGCTCCTTCATTTTCTATAAGCAACCAAATCATGATCCTGTCGAAACAAAGCTATGCATACAATACCGCCAGGTAATAGAAAAGACCCCAACACAGCAGGGCCTTTCCTAAAATTATAGGGGATAGAATGATGTTATACGTAAATTAGGGATAGTTTTCGGGGATCATTTACGTATCAGCAGTTTTCTCATCTGCCATCATTACTATACAGCACACATATTTCGTAATTTGTCGAATTATGTCGCCTGTTCATTTTTTTCTTCTTCCAGATGAATCATCGGTTTCAGCAGCTCATAAAAATCCTCATACAAAACAAACTGAATCCCTGCTTCGTCTTTAAATGCCACATAATACTTGCCATAGCTGTCATATATCACTTCATATTTATCACGCTTGATAAGCACAGTTGCTAAAGGAATTTTATACCGCGTCTTGTTTCCGTTGACCAGCTTGTCCTCATATGCATAATGCGTACTGGCAAACACCGGTTTATCAATCCCTTCAATCCTGAGTTTTCCCTTTTCTATATCCGGCAAATACAAGTCGCTTTCTCCAGCTTCCACATATTTCCCAGGGAATTTCACAGCTGCAGCCTGTGCGATTTCCTGCTGATCTAGTCCTGTAATCTGCAAATCCATCACCTTCCTATGCCATGTATTATAGCACGAATTTCCAC
Source organism: Erysipelotrichaceae bacterium 66202529 (assembly GCA_017161075.1). Lineage (NCBI taxonomy): Bacteria > Bacillati > Bacillota > Erysipelotrichia > Erysipelotrichales > Erysipelotrichaceae > Erysipelotrichaceae bacterium 66202529. The sequence continues at coordinate 3,056,985 of CP046174.1, forward strand.
GATTTTGACGATCTGCGCCATCTATCACACAGTTTGTGTCAAGAAGTTTCGGTTTCCACACATTTTTCCATCATCACGCCATATTTAAACGGAAAGTTTTTTGTATACTATAGGCAAGCAAGTGGTAAGCTTGCTTAGTATGACATATTTCCCCCAAATAAATTCATACTTTCTCCCTTTCAATTAAATAATATAATACAAAAAAGACGTTCCCCCAAAACGTCTTTTTTGTTGCACTGCGCTGCGATCCACAAAATTGTGGAGGCTATCACACAATTTGTGCAAGGTTATTATGAATTCCACATATTTTACCATGATCGCGCCGTATTTAAACTGTAAGTTTCCTGTATACTATAAGCAAGCAAGTGGTAATCTTGCTGGTATGATAAAATTCCCCCAAAGAATACTTCATACTTTCTCCCTTTCAATATAAAACATAATGATTTACAAAAGAAGCTCATGAACCCAAGCATGAGCTTCTTTTGTTTTATTTATGTTCTTCCAGTGACCAGATGTTTTTATCTCTGCGAAATAGCAGACAAACTGCAATACCTGCCAATCCCAGTATGAGAAACAGCAAAGCTGCACCGCTTCCTTTACCTGAGCCCAGTATGCTTACCAGTAGTGATGCTTCAGCCTGTCCTGCCATGAAGGGCTCCAAAATATAATCTATCAATGCCCCTCCTAGAAAATAGCCGACAGGTATCGTGAAAAATTGGAGAGAATTTCTTGCGGCATATACTCTCCCCTGCATAGTGAGGGGGATATGTTCCCGCAGCAGCACATCCATATTCGTATTCATTGCCGGTATAAACAGCCAACCAAGTATCGCGCCAAGACACCATATCACAGATTCTCTGCCAAAGGCCAGAAAAAAGCTCTCTGTTCCCATACTAATCAGCAGGGCTCTGTGTATCAGCCGTACGCGGTGATCCTTTGTCGGTCGCAGCAACAGAAGCAGACTGCCTGACAGATTAGCAAATCCTATACATGTATTGACTAGCCCCACTCCCCCCTCACCGCCGCCTTCACGCATCAGCAGCATATAAGGAAGTGCTGCATCATAGGTGGACGCAATCAAATTGATAGCAGCTAGATACAGAACCAGATCCAACACCCCGCGATGCGTCCGAAGCCAGCACAGCCCGCTTTTTACTCCAGTCAGAATGTGTTCCTGTTTTTCCCCTTCGGCTGCAGATTGCTCATTAGCAGGCAGCTGGATAAAAAATTGCAGGGCTGTACATGCAATACAGCAGGTAAGCAGATCAAAAAGGATGATGGTTTGCATACCGAACAGCATGTAGACCGAGGTTGCAAGTATGGGGACAAGCAGTGTGTTCAGCGAATTGGAAAGCATACGCAGAGCCCCTGCCCTTGCATAATGCTTCTTCGGTGTCAGAAGGGTAATCACTACCTCGCTGGAGGGCTGCTGCAGCGTGTTCATCAAACCGTTAACAGCATTCAGAATATACAAATGCCATATTTCCAGCTTTCCCTGCCACAGTAAAGCAGCGATCACAACAGTTGAAGCTGCCGCCAGACTGTCGCAGATCAGAATTGTTTTTTTCTTATCCCAGCGATCGCATAAAGAACCGGCAAACAGGCCGAATAGCACATATGGCGTATAAGAACAAATCGAAAGCATAGCACTGACCATCGCACTTTCCGATTGCTGCAGACTCCATATGATGAGGGCAAAGCTCGTCATAGAGCTTCCCAGCTGCGAGCATGCCTGTGTACTCCAGAGTAACAGAAAAACATGCAGCTCCCTGATTATTTGTTTTATTGTATTCATTTTGACTTTGCTCCTTTACATTTTCTATATCAGGCAAAGTCAGAGGATGAATCCGTACTCATTGCTCCATGCAAGCGATTCATCCTAGACTTTGCATGGAGCTTCAGCATATGGTAATTTCATTCTGTTCCCTCCTGTTCCGCTTAAAAGCTATTACCATTATACCACACTGATACGGGCTGCCTCCCATAATGTAAAATGAAAATACCTGAATATAACATAGTTTTCCACATTCTCTACATTATTTATTGACAAGTATTTCGTATACTATAGTCAGCAAGTAAGGAAAGCTTGCTAGTATGATAATTCCCCCAAAGCAAATTCATACTTTCTCTCTTTCATTTAAAACTGATAATAATAGAAGCGCACTGTCCCCCAAGCAGTGCGTTTCTATTTTTCATATATTTGTTTTTGCTGATTTTTTCAAAAAACAATAAGGAAGAAAAGAATATCTGATAACTCCATAATTTCACATAGTTGCGACATATTTTTCAGATAACATTTTCGTATACTGTAGTCAGCAAGAGGAACTCTTGCCAAGTATGATAATTTCCCCCTCAAATGAAATTCATACTTTCTCCCTTTCATTTAATTTTATAATTCTAAAGAAAAAGAACGCACCCCCTCAGCGTTCTTTTTCTTTTATATTTTCAAGCACAAGGAAGCATAGCTATAGCCTTCTGTAGCTTTATCCCTAAGGACACAGATTTCATACAGTGTCTACAGCACACGAAAACCATAAGCCTTTTTTCATAGATATACCAGATATCAGCGAATGCATATCCCGGTATTTATTACAAAAAATTTTGTATTACCGCAAACACGACCGGTATCAGCAATGCCGGAAGCAAGTTTCCGATTTTGATCTGTTTTCCAAAAAACAAATTGATACCGACACCAAAAATCAGGACATTGCCTACCATTGACAGGTTTTGAATCAGTGCTTCACTGAACAGTGGAGAAAGCAGCCCCGCCAAAAGTGTAATTGAGCCCTGGTACAGAAACAGCGGTATTGCCGCAAACAGGACACCGATACCAAGGGCAGAGGCAAAGACCATGGAAATAATACCATCCAGAATCGCTTTGGTGATGAGCATGGAAGCATCATGCATCAGTCCATCCTGCAGAGCGCCGACCACCGCCATTGCTCCGACACAAATAACGAGTGCATTCGTTACAAAGCCCTCTACAAATTTATCATCCCGGCTATTAACCATATTTTGCAAACGATGCGCAAGCCCCTCCATGCGATCCTCCAGCCGCAGCAGCTCACCAAGAATCGCCCCAATGCCAAGTGAACAAATCAAAAGCAGGGTTCCATCTGTAAGCAGCTGGTTTCCTTCCACCTGCATCATAGCTCCAAGCGCACCGGTAATACCGATAAACAAGGTACAAAGTCCCAATGCCTGCATAAGCAGCTCCCGCATACGCACGGGAAGTCCGCCCTTCACCAGCATGCCAATCGCCCCTCCGACAATGACAGCTGCAGCGTTAATCAGTGTTCCCATAACCTGCCTCCCTTTTTTTCCTACAAATGTACCACCGCGTAAACAAAAAGTCAATGACGATAACGGATAATAGACAGATGAAAGCGGTATGCATTTTACGATACATGGCTTACCCATGATATTGATTTCAATGATATTATATACTTTCATCACATTTTCTGTAAAATCCATATAACCTGCACATTTCCTATGCTCATCAAAAAGACAGCTCACCACTTTTAATAACCGCAATATATAGGAAGAAAGACCTACAGCCATATCACAGGTAATACGACCTGTATATAATAAAACAATGTGTCTGCTGGCGGGTATGTATGAAAAAAGAAGTAAGTCCATCACCTGAGCAATGAAATCACTTCCTCTTTTATCTGTTACTTCTTAGTTCATAAGCTACAGCGTCATACCATTTATTTTTTCATGCGATTGCTTGTTGGTACATCCGCCTACGCTTTTTTACAGCAGGGGATTAAGAATATTTAAAAGCTGTCCCTTTGCCTGATAACCGGAAATCTGTTTTACAGCTTCTCCATCCTTGAATACGATCATGGTAGGAACAGACATGATTCCGAATTTCATCGCAAGATCACCTTCCTGATCCACATCCACCTTAACAATTTCCATTTTTCCGTTCATATCCTCTGCCAGCTCTTCCAGCACAGGTGCCAGCATTTTACACGGCCCGCACCAGGTCGCAAAGAAATCCACCAGGACAACACCCTGTTTTGTAATTTGTTCAAATTCTGCTTTATTTATTACTTTCATAAGCTCATACCTCCAACTACCCACAGTATATCACATTCTGCAGGAAACATGCATGCAAATGCTCCTTACATAAAATATTTCCGAAGTGCAGCAGCAATCCCGTCATTGTTATTGCCGGCGGTGATATCATCCGCAGCAGCCTTGACCTCCTCCATTGCATTCTCCATGGCGATACCGATACCTGCCGCCTGCAGCATTTCGATATCATTTTCCCCGTCCCCAAATGCCATTACATTTGCCATCGGGATATGCAGCAGCTCTGTAAGAGCCTGAAGTCCGCTGCCCTTTGTAATGCCCAGAGGCATCAGCTCCAGCCATTTTGGTGTAGTGAGCCCAAGCCAGTAGGAATCCTTCAAATCCTTTTTTGCCTGCGCACTCACCTGTGTCATCACGTCCGCATAATAGGCAATACTCACCTTATTGATGCTGCGGTCAATCTCCTTCCAGGAATCAATATAATAAATATGTGGATATCCTTTTCGATTGTCCGCTAGAAGGGCAAAGGCACCTCCTGTCCATGGGAAATCCTCAGGAAGCTTATGCTCCCTGCGATAGCTTGCTTTTTCCTGCAATACACTTTTCGGATTATAGTCAAACAGCCCGTCATCAAACTGTGCCATGATTTCAACATCCCACTGTCGAAAGTAGGTAAATATTTCCTCCATTTCCCGACTTCCCATCTGCTTGCGGATATGACGCTCTCCCGTACTTAAATCATACAGGATCAACCCATTCACCTCCAACAGATAGCCGCCGTATGTATCCATTTGCAGCTCCTTTGCATACTCCAGCAGCTTGCAATAGCTCCTTCCACTGGCCAGCACAAGACGCACACCCTGTTTCTGAACCTGTAACAGCATTTCCTTCGTTTTTGGTGAAATCGTATTATCACTGGTCAGCAGCGTTCCGTCCATATCCATCACAATCATTTGTATCATTCTCATCACCCCTTATGCATAGGATTATACAATGAATAGCTTCAGAAGTAAAATCCTACTGGAAGGATACGGCAAACAATGCTATACTGTATGCGCAAGTGGGAGGTATGGTCATGAAAATACAAAAAACGAATGCTATGCGTATACTGGACAGCGCGCACCTTTCCTATGAGGTGTTAAGCTATACACATGGAAAAGAAGCAGTTGCCGGATTGGACGTTGCTGCACAGCTGAATGAAAATCCAAAGCAGGTATTCAAAACACTGGTGACGGTTGCGAATACAAAAGAGTATATCGTATTCGTAATTCCTGTTGCCCATGAGCTGCAGCTAAAGAAATGTGCAAAGGCGGCAGGTGTGAAATCTGTGGAAATGATCCATGTAAAGGATATCAACAAAATAACCGGTTATGTACGGGGTGGCTGTTCCCCAATCGGAATGAAAAAACAGTATCGCACCTTCCTGCACGAAAGCTGTACGGAGTTTGACAGCATTATGTTTAGTGGAGGAAAAATCGGTGTACAAATCAAAATGAATCCAAGGGAGCTGCTGCAGCTGATTCATGCGGAAACAGCAGATATAATTTGTGAATCCTAAACAGCTTTCATCCTATTGACAGCTGTTTTTTTATAACTGATTTCTTTCATATTTTTAAAGCCCTCTTTTAAACCACTTTTCATTGTCAACGGAGCTGTTGTTCGTTTTCTCCTCGCCGCAATGAACTTCATATAATAAAATAATATAAATAAAAAGGAGAGATTACTCTCCTGATGCAAATACATATTTATCCAGTGCCTTCGCTATTCCCATTTGATCATTAGTGTCCGTTACATCCCAGGCTGCTTTTTTCAGAGATTCCATCGCATTTCCCATCGCGATGCCGTACTTCACCGTCTTGATCATTTCCATATCATTCTCCGCATCTCCAAACGCCATCATTTCATCCGTGGAAATACCGAGCTTTTCACCGATTCGCAGCAATGCACTTGCCTTGGATACTCCCTTTGGCATGACCTCAATCCATGCCGGGCCAACCTCCAGCAGGTCATAATCCTTTAATTCCTTACGCAGATGTGGAAGATGCTTCTTAAAAAAGGAAGCCGTCTGTATCAGAACAAATTTATTCACATCCTGCATAATCTCATAATCCGCATCCTCCAGCGGTATAAAATTACGCTTTCCCTGATTAAAGCCATAATCCATCGGTTGTCCAAATACAACACTGCGTACCTTTTTCATCGCTTTTAAACGCTTGGAAATCAAGTCATAAAAATCATAGCCGCAGCAGCTGATAACCTCAAAATTATATTTCATCCCCAATGCCATTACCTTTTTTGCGTCACTGCCATCCAGCACCTTATCTACAAAATATTCCTTTTTATGAAAATCATATATGATCTGTCCATTTACCCCGGCAACAAAGTTATTGCCCCTATGTTCAAGCTCCAGCGGCTCATATACGAAATCAATACCGCCTTTATCGCGCCCCGTAGCGATCGTTATGGAAATTCCCAGCTCCTGTGCCTTGATCAGACGTTTTTTTGTTTCCTCATCAATCGTTTTCTGCGTGGTCAGCAGCGTTCCATCCAGATCCAGTGCTATCAGTTTTATCGCCATATCCTACCTCTACTTTCTTCATCACCCCTATTATAGCGAATATAGAAAAAAAGTAAACCTGTAATACCTGTAAAGAAAATCACAGAATGCTAATAGTTACTATTCATTGATAAAAGATAGAATTTAGGAAGAGCGTTATGAAAAGCGCCTTAGAGAACGACCTGCTGTAGTGTTTCTATGCTCCTTTTCACACAATATGATTATATAAATACTTAATTAACACTTTCTAGGTTTTTCGGTGAATAGTTACTGCTAATGAATGACTGCCCGCATATATCCAAAGTTTTATCAGAATGAAGAAAACGGACACCTCCAAGGAAATGTCCGTTTCATTATCTTATAATTTAGCAGCTGCTGCCTCATCCACAACAACGACAACATCTGCATGATTCTGCAGTACGCTTGCAGGGCATGCCGGATCAACCGGGCCGTTTACCATAGCCGCAACAGCATCCGCCTTGTTTGCACCAGATGCCACAAGCAGGATTTTCTTTGCTTTCATGATAGTCGCAATTCCCATTGTAATGGCATGCGTAGGTACCTGATTGATATCATTATCAAAGAAACGCGCGTTATCGGAACGTGTTTTCTCGGTCAGCTCAACGATATGTGTTTCCTCTGTAAAAGGTGTACCTGGCTCATTGAATCCAATGTGTCCGTTTCCGCCAATTCCCAGAACCTGAATATCTACACTGACATTTTCCATTGCCTTTTCATAGCCTTCACAATCTTCCTTTGTGCTTCCATAAGGTACATGAATCTTATCTTCCGGTAAGTCAATTCCCTTAAACAGGTTTTCATGCATGAATGTCCAGTAGGATTCCGGATGGTTTCTGTCAATACCAACATATTCATCCAGATTGAAGGACTGGCACTGTGCATAGCTTGTACCATTGTCTTTATGATCCTGAATCATGTTCTTGTACAATCCGATTGGACTGGAGCCTGTCGCAAGTCCTAAAACAGCATCTTTTTTGCTTGTTACGACTTCCTTCATAACGTTAAATGCTTCTTTGCTTACTGCATCGTAATCTTTCACTACAATAACTTTCATTTTCTTTTCTCCTCCTGATATTACACAGTATTATCATACCATTTTGAAAGCACGTTTTCAATGATGGAACATGCATATCCAATAATTCTGCCGTTTCCTTATGATGGTTTAGAATAAAAGCCTCAGGATAGTTCAATAAAGTATCCGATATAGGTCATATATTTCCAAAGATCATATACCGCTACCCTTTATGGAAGCAAATTCCCCGCCGCAACATAAACGGAATACCACTCCTCCCGGGTTAGCGTGAAATCACAAGCCTTTACAATGGATTGAATCCTTGTCAGACTGGTAGAGCCCAGGATAACCTGCATATCTGCAGGATGTCTAAGAAGCCATGCCGCCGCAATTGCGCTATTGCTGACCTGATACTTCTCTGCCAGCTCCGTTATGCGTTTATTTACCTCAGGAAATTTTGGATTATCTAAGAATACTCCCTCAAACATACCATACTGGAAGGGTGACCAGCACTGTATGGTAATATCATTGAGACGGCAGTAATCCAGCGTACCATTATCGCGATCAATTCCGCGCTGATCAAAGGTATTGACATTGACACCCGCATCGATCATTGGTGTATGCATAACACTCAACTGCATTTGATTGATCTCGATTGGCTGCTTTACATATTTTTTCAGCAGCTCAATCTGGAAGGGATTATGATTGCTGACACCGAAATGCTTTACCTTGCCAGAGGTATAAAGCTGATCAAATGCCTCTGCCACTTCGTTTGGTTCCATAAGTGCATCCGGACGATGCAGCAGCAAATAGTCCAGAAAACCACATTGCAGACGATCCAGAGACGCATCCACACAGCTTAGAATATAGTCTTTTGAAAAATCATAATGTGTCGTTTCACTGCGATGAATACCGCATTTTGATTGAATCACCATCTTATTTCTCAGAGATGGATTCTTTTTCAGTACCTTTCCAAATATCTCCTCACACATGCCTCCGCCATAAATATCCGCATGGTCAAAAAAATTGATTCCCAGTTCAAGATCCTGTCGGATCAATGTTTCCACTTCCTCCATGCTCATAGCATCGATACGCATACAGCCCTGTACAAGAGCAGGAGCCTGTTTAGCGGCAATTTTAATATGTTTCATACAAATGCTTCCTCCTTCAACTTATCTACTATCCCCATTATACTTCTTTTTCATCTGATTGAATATGAAGAACTTCAAAATCACATAAATGCTCGTTAATCAGATTATAACGATACCATGATGCCCCTTTTCTCTTGCTTAGGATCTAACCGGCAAACAGGAGGTATACAAAGCGGATGTATTCATTTGTTGAATAAAAATATGAAAAGATATTATATACGGATATCCTATAATCGCTGCTTTATCATATGTAGACACAAGGTAGGGCTGGCAGTTTCTGCATTATATGCTGAAGCCTTGCCCTGTCCCTGTTCTTCTTTCATTCATCAAACACTGTACTTTGTATATAAATGATAAGCCGTTATCAATACAAATCACAAATACGGTTATCACATTGTTAATACAACCAACTTACTTATCTGTGATAAAAGGATATGCACTTCAGCAGGCATATCCTCTTTGTATTAAAATACTTGAATTGTATACGAGGTCGTAAAGGCTTTTCCTGCAGATAACAGCATGGTTCCTTCACGATGATAGAAATCTTCCTCTACCTTTGAAAAATCCGCATGTCCGTACCATGGCTCCAGGCAAATAAACGGTGCGTCTTTTTTAGCTGTCCAGATGGCCAGATAAGGATAACCCGTAATAGAAATACGGACACCGTGCTTTTTCGGGCCGGATAATGTCAGATAGGGACTTTTCATTCCCTGATAAATGAGCGTCGCATATTTCTCAATTTCCTCATAGCTGCAGGGAATCGTCTGAAGCTCTACATCGACCAACTCATAAGGCTTCTTCTTTTCAGGATCAAATACCATCTGCTTTAACTGTTCCGGATTCGTAAAGCTCATTGTATAATCTTCAAATGCTTCTCCCTCACAGAGAGGACAGTTAAAGCCCGGATGCAAACCGAAGGTAAACGGCATTTCCTGTTCCCCGGTATTCGTAATACGATAGGTAATTGTCAGTGTATCCTCCTGTAGCGTATAGCCTACCTCATAATGAAAATCAAAAGGATACTGTGCCTTTGTTTCCTCAGTGCTGTCATAAGCCATTACTACCTCACTGCCATCATCCTTTATGCATTCCAGTGTTGCATACCGTGTCAATCCGTGATTTTTCATGGAATATGTTTTGCCATTGATTTCATAGGTTCCATCCAGTGTATTTCCTACTAATGGAAACAGACCGGGATTTTTCCCTGTCCAGTAATCCGGATGTCCCTGCCACATATACTGAATGCCTGTCTGCAGATCGGTGAAGCTTTCTATTTCTCCACCCTTTGTTGTAAAGGTCACCTCATAACGATCATTTTTCAGTTTCATATCATATCTCTCCTCACACATTGTTTAGTACTATTATAGCACGAAACAAAGCGGATTCATCAGAAATAGAAAAGGATTGTGCCATATATATACACAAGTGCTCCCCATATATGAAAAGCACCGCATCACCTGTCATTTGACATCTCCTTGTTTCTGCAAGGTTATCCCATACACTCTTATAGAAATGTTGTAATTCCTAAAATATGTTTAATTTCTCCTATTTTACTGACTGAAAGGCGGCAATTCACAGTTTGGAATACCTATATGCTTCCTATTGTAAAGGATTATAAAAATACTAATGTTTCAGAAATATATAAATAAAAGCATAGCGTTTTGAGTTGTCACGCTCAGATAACGCTATGCTTATTTTGTTTTGTGGTACGCACTCTAAATCTTTTCACCCATTATATGTAACTGATGAAATACGGGTATCGAACAGGCAATTATATCCACTCCATCCGTTTACAAAAGTGATAAAGACCATCCTCATCAATAGAGCCGCAAATATGATCCGCTGCAGCCTTCGCCTTAGGGTTTCCATTTCCCATTGCCACACCGATTCCCGCCGCACGCAGCATCCCCACATCATTTGCACCATCACCAAAGCAGGCAACATCATGAACTGAAATACCCCAATGTGCAGCCATGGCCTCCACACCCTTACTTTTATCAACATTCTCTGCTGTAATTTCAAGCGTATTTGAAGAATGTGTAACAATGAAGGCATCCTTCATAAGCTCCTTAATTTGCTTTCGCTGTATATCATCCTGCGGATAGGCAAGCATATTGTAAACCTCTTCCCCTTCATACGGCTTAACGGTTGGCATATTCATATACAGCTTAAAAAACTCATCCCGTATCGAGTGGGGACATGGCGTTGTCAGGCAATCCTTGTCAAAGGTGGAATATCTGACAGGAATATGCTTTTGCTCACAATGACTGATTAACCGGTATACCTGTTCCTGCTGCAAAGGAAAGCTGGCAATGACCTCCTGTTCCCCCATAACCAGTGCTCCGCCGTCAAAAATCGCCGCATCAAAAGGAAACTCACGAAAGAAGGAAGGCAGATTAGAAACCTCATAACGGCAGCGGCTTGTCGCCACACCGATGCGGTACCCTTTATCCTTCAGACGATTCAGTGCCTGCTGGGTAGATGCTGGAAAATCATGAATGCGATGTGTATAAATCGTATTATCCACATCGAAGAATAATGCTTTTATAGTATTCATATCAAAGTCCTCATTTCATACGCTTACCATTATACCATGACAGGCGGGCAAAACAAAAGAAGCACCTTGGGGGAAGTGCTTCTTTTGCTGTTTATTATTTATAATAGAAAGGAAAAGTATGAAAAATTTTCTGAGGGGAAAAATTCATATCTGCAGGATTCCTCCTGCATGACTACAGTATACCCGAAAGTTATATGATAAATATGTAGAGAGCTTGTAAAAATGTGTGTTCTTTCAAATGCTTGAACCCAAATTGTGTGATGATACACCCTCTCTCTATGATATTAGCTTCAGGAAACGCATTGATCATCCAGGATCCCTTTCTGGTTTTACTTCCCTATTTGCCAACAAAAAAGATGCCTTGGGGGAAGCATCTTCTCTGTATATGATAATTATTATTTTGAAAGGGAGAAAGTATGAATAATTTTGGGGGAAATAGTTCATACAAGCAAGATACCTCTTGCTTGGTTATAGTATACTAAATGTCTATCAATATATTATGTATAGATCATGGTAAATTATGTGTAATTCAGCAAAGTCCACCCCAAATTATGTGAGCAATACCGTGAAAATGCAGAAGAAAGGGAATCCTATGGATTCCCCTCTGCTTTTGTCTGTTAATTAGAATGCTTCATTTCCTCTTACATAGGTCATTTCAACAGAATAATCATCATTCAATACAACGATGTCTGCATCATAACCGGCAACTAGTTTACCTTTACGGTCATCCACATTCAGATATCTGGCCGGATTCAGCGTACAGGAGTTAATTGCGTAATCCCAAGGAATCATTGCTTTTTCAACCAGCACCTTCAATCCTTCATTTACCTTCAGTGTAGAGCCCGCAAGACTCTTTGCGCCGGTCAGATGTGCACTGCCATCCGGATACAGCTCAATTTCATTTCCGCCAAAGAGAACCTTTGTTCCTACCGGCAGACCCTTTACCATCAGTGCATCGGTAATCATAATCGTATAATCTCTGCCCTTTGCCATAAACAGATCATTCAATGCATCCGGTGTAGAATGATTACCGTCGCAGATTACCTCGCCAAAGGTGTCACGGAAACGCATTGCAGCACCTACCAGCCCGGGTTTACGGTGGTGGAACGGTGTCATACCGTTAAAGATATGTGTCATGGAAGTAGCACCGTTAGCAATCGCCATACCTGCTTCTTCAATCGTAGCTGCAGAGTGACCGATGCTTACACGCACATCATTGGCAGCACAATATTTTGTCAATTCAAAATTTTCATCACGCTCCGTTGCCATCGTAATAATTTTAATCAGTCCGTTGGCAGCCTTCTGATACCGCTTGAACTGCTCAACATCCGGTTTTACGATACATTGCTCCGGCTGTGCTCCCTTGTATACCATATCCAGATACGGCCCTTCAAAATGAATACCGAGGATTTCTGCACCCTCATAGCCTTCCTCTACAACCTTTGCGACATTTTTCACAGCCTTTGTCAGCACTTCCTCTGTCTGTGTAATTGTGGTAGGACAGATTCCGGTAACCCCTTCTTCAGGAATGTGCTTCATCCAGTTGCGCAGACCTTCTTCCTCTGCGTCATTGGTGTCAAAGCCATAGGCACCATGTGTATGAACGTCAATGAATCCTGGTACGATTCGTCTTTCTCCATAGTCCTTGTCAGCCGGTTTTGCGCCATAAGCCAGAACATTTTTAATTTTGCCATCCTCCAGCTCTAACTGGGCTTCGATGAAGTGACCGAGCACCCAGACTCTCTTACTTTGAATAATCATGAAATAGCTCCTCCTTTATTGATATCTATATTATACTACCCGAATCTTTATATTTAAACGGGTTTGCAACTTAATTTTCAATTCGTATACCGTTTCTGTTAAAAACTGCAAATTACGAAACTTAAAATCTTTGTGAATAAAAAATCAAATAAGTAGACAAGCACTGTATATCATATTAAAATAGAAACCAGAGGTGAAGGAAATGAAACAAGCAATACAAATAAAAGAAAATATGTACTGGGTCGGTGTTCATGATTTTAACTGCCGTCATTTTCACGGGGATCTGTTTCCGATTGCGGAGGGAACTACCTACAATTCCTATCTGATTGTGGATGAGCAGGTGACACTGATTGATACCGTGGAGGAAGAATTTTATGATACGATGATGGAGCGTATTCGCTCTGTGATCGGTGAGCGTACCATTGACAATGTCATCGTACAGCATGCCGAACCGGATCATTCCGGAGGCTTCCTGAAATTTATGAAGGATTATCCCGATGCCAAGCCTTATGCCAGCAATGCAGGCGTGGGTATCATGCTGAAGCAGTATTTCAAAAATTATGATTTTCAAAAGGTGAAAACCGGAGATACCCTGTCTACAGGACGTTATACTCTGACATTTGTGGAAATGCCGATGATTCACTGGCCGGATAACATGCTGACTTATGTCGCAGAGCAGAAGATTGCCTTCTCCAATGATGCATTTGGACAGCATATCGCAAGCTATGATATCTTCGATGATGCGCACGGAGCTGCCAAGTGTATTGACAGAGCGAAGGATTATTATGCAAATATCGTTATGCCGTATGGAATGCAGGTCGCCAATAAGCTGAAACAGATTAGGGATATGAATCTTGACATCGATATGATTGCTCCGGCACATGGTGTTATTTGGAGAAGCTACATACCGGAATTACTTCAGGCATATGAGGAATTTGCGACCTTCCAGTCTGTGGATAAGGCAGTGATCGTATATGAAAGTGTATGGAAGCATACACAGATGATGGCGGAGGCTCTTGCGGAGGGCATGGGAAGAAACGGCGTCTGTGTGAAAATTTTTAAATGCTCTATGACATCCCCAGCCATTATTCAAAAGGAGCTGTTGGATGCAAAGGCAATTCTTGTGGGAAGCGGTAATTATAACAATGCCATGTCAGGAAGTATTGCGGCATTTTTGGAAAAGCTGATTTCATGCAAGGTGAAAAACAAAAAGGGACTTGGTTTTGGGTCTTATGGCTGGGCAAATCTCGTCACAAAGGAAATCAATGCCCGCCTTGTGAAAGCAGGGATCACTCTGCTGAATGATGAGGTGGTATCTCAGAATTACACGCCGAGTGAAGAGGATCTCGATGCGCTGATGGAGCTTGGAAAGCAGATTGCAGAAGAAATCAAAGCGATGTAACAGCAAATATTTCATGTTGTAGTATATACAGGGTATTCCATGGAGTACCCTTTTTTGTATCAGTAGGATGGAAGCGAATCATGCTTTTAATCATTTAGAGCGTATTTCTATGATATAAAAAGAATGGTTATATATGGAAAGAAAGACTGGTAAACAAGGAAGCCTAAAGACATGTCCAAGCATAAGGAGCACGAAGGAGGGATGATAAAAGCCTCAATTTTTTGCAGGAAACCATATTGTTACGGATACAATTTTCTTGTATTAGCAGAAAGCTTTTTACTCGCATAAAAAGAAGCGGTAAGCGGTCATTGCAGCTAAAAAGCAGACCTTGTATCCTGTATAAAAAACAAGAAGCAACGCCGCCATACAAAGGAGATACGAAAACACGCCCCATATGATCGCATTAGGACGTGTTTTTATTTTCTTCCGCTTATAGAGCGTTCACTTCGCCTTTTTGACCAGACAGAAATGCTCATCATAGACAAGGTTTAGCTCAGTACAGATTTTATCGTTGATTGCAAACAGGGCACGGCGATATTCCCGATAAGAGGGACTCAGCTTTTCCATATTCGGCAGAAATACATCATTATAACCGCTTCTCTGCAATTCCATCATCCAGCGGCGTTTGCTGAGCGAGGATGGCAAATAGCGAAACAGAAAATATTTCTGCATACGATACTGACGCAGTACAGCTTTCTTCATCTGTGCATACCGCTTTTCATCCGGCTCTAACAGCATTTTGAGCTGCTGATCCAGCTTCTCCTGGATGCCTGCGACCTGATTTTTATGCAAAAAGCTTAATAGGCAGGAAATAATCTTCATAGACAACGGCATGTGCAGCTTTGTTGTATCCCAAAATTGAATGATTGCATAATAGGCATCTCTTTGCTCCTGTGTTACGATCGGTATCTGCAGGTAGGGTAGAAAATGATGCATAAACATCTTTCCATACACACCGGGAACCATTTCCTGTATTGCACTCGCTATCGTCTGATAGTCCAGCTGTTCCTCCAGCTTACCGTAGTCACTTGCTCCAGCCAGCATAAGCTGTATGGTTTCCATTTGGCGGGACTGCTGCTCCATACTTTCCTGCAGCTGCTCTTGAAGCATCCGCAGCTCATGAGCCTCCACCTGCGGATCCTGCAAAATCCTGCGTATGGCGGAAAGCTCCATACCAAGCTTGCGATACACCTGAATTCTTTGCAGAATCACTACATGCTCATCAGTATACACACGATAGCCGTTTTCTCCCTTTTCCACTTGCAATAGTCCCTTTTCCTCATAATACTTAATGGCACGCTTTGTCATATGCACCTGCTGTGCCACCTCCTGTATATTCATGAAATCACCACCTTCTACTTAACCATATACCTGTACGCCGGGGACAGGTCAACAGATTATCTTCTATTCCCCAATCTTAATTTTCAATGGTTAGGAAAGCCTTTATTCATAGGGACACTGAAAGCTTATACAAGGCCTTGGAACAGCCATTTACCACTTGTATGCAGGCAGTTATAAAATGCATGCTTCATATAGCTCTGTTTTTGTATCGTTCACAGCATTCGAAACAGAACAGCATATTCATCGTTTTTTACGAATCTGTTTGACACCTTTTCGGATATAGCGCTCTTTGTTTCGTTTGCCCTTTGCAAAGAAAAGACCAAATATGATCAGGACAAGCCCACCAGCAGCACCGAGTATATATTGCAGGTCATCCGTTTGCTCCTGTGCAGCCGCCTTCCCATCGCTCCACATGTTCAGCTTTTCCTTTTTCGCTTCCTTTTCCAAGGTCTTTAATTCCTCAGTATACGCATAATCACCATAAATATATTTCACTTCCGCCAGTCCACGCTGAACAAGCTCTCTTTGTAAAAGCACATCATCCGCATATACCCATGCCAGCGTACGACCGTATTTATCCAGTGTATCGCTGCCATCATCATACTCCAGCTCAATCGTATTGGCATTTGTCAAGATATCGCATACATATTCACTGGCCTCCTTACCATACGGCTCCTTCGTTTTGGTATATTCCGGAGCATTGATTGCAAGAAACCGGACGGTTGTATCCTTTCCCTTGATTAAAAAATGCGCCGTATCCCCATCCGTACATTTACTGAACTCCACTTCTTCCTTTGTGTTTGCCTGTATCGGCATAGCTGCTAGTATGAGCAGCAGACAAAAAAACATAATTTTCTTCATAATATCCTCTCCATGAGCTTTATTATAATGAAAATTATGTTGTACTCAAGACTTGCTTTTTTTTATTTTTAATATTCCGGCATTCAGCAACATAAGACTTCCTGTGATATACAGTGAAATCGCGGCAGATTGGGTATGATACACAATATGGATGAAGCCTCCTGTCACAAGTAGCAAACCACTGCCACAACTGGAAAACCTGATTTGCATATCCAACTGTTCAGGTGTAGGGCTCAGGAGCTGTTTCCTTTTCTCCAGTACCTTTTTATTTGTTTTATCCACACGATCCTGTAGCTGTTCCATTTTTTTCATAGGTGTCATTGCACTTTCCTCCTTTGATAGATGCCTGCACAAGCAAGCAGGGTACCACCCGCCAGATTTCCAATAAACTGAACAGCAATTGATTGTATTGTTGTCCCGGTAATCAGCTGAATAATAACATTTAGAATACCGGAGCATAGGACGATCAACGCCAGCCGGTACCAGATGGATATCGTGCATTTGCATAACAGCAGATATACGATAATTAGCAAGCCATCACTGGCAGCAGCTATGCTCCACAGCTGCCATAAAATATACGATGTATCCAGTTGTAAGGACAGGCAATATAAATATGGAAAGATCATGACCATGCCTGTAAGCAGCGTTTTTTCAATGGTATACTGCTTGGACAAAAGCAGCACGGTAAGAAGCATCCAGCCGTAAACAATGGATACGGTTGTAATCCATGACCAGGTGACAGCTTCCTCCAACACATAATTCACCAGCAGGCAGATCACAATGGAAAGTACTGCCAGAATCGTAGTCACCAGCCACATCCAGCGCTGAATCCGCTCCCTGTTTTCCTTTACCTTCAATACCGCGTACTCTGCAAGATATTTCAGATTTTTTTCACTTCCCGTCTGTTGCAGATCTGTATCTCCGAGCAGCTGCGATACCTCCAGCCCTAGCTCCTTACATAATGGCAGCAGAATCGCTATATCCGGATAACCTGCACCGCGTTCCCATTTACTGATTGTTTTATCGCTGACTCCCAGCTTTTCCGCAAGCTCCCGCTGCGTATAATTTAATTTCTTTCTGGCTGCTGCTATCTGCATGCCAATCTCCCTTTGCTGCATACATGCACCTCGTTTCTATGCCGTTATCATATCATGATTTGCATAAAACGCCTATCGACGAATCGTAGATATAGGAAAAGAGGCACATACATTCTGTTTTTACCCTCAGTTTACGCAAGTTCAGCCAAAAATATCCAGATACTGTCAGAAATTTGGTAGTTTGAACACATAAATCCCTCTGCAGTAAAAAGCTGCGTTAGCGCCTCTACTGTGGTAAAGCATTCATCCTCCAGCTCTGCTCTTTGTCTTGCTGTACACTGTTCTTCATATCGGGAGCGCGCTTTCTTATCCGCAAACATTAAATCAGCAATGATGATACGACCGCCAGAACGCAAGACCCGTTTCATTTCACGAACAGCCAATAACCGCTCCTCCTCATCACAGTGATGAAATGCATAGGAAGCAGTGATGGTATCAAATTCCTGTTTTTCAAAGGGCAGCGCAAGGAACGTTCCCTGATGAAGAAGGACAGAGGGAAGCTTTTTCTTTGCCTGTACCAGCATTTCCAGGGATTGATCCACTCCGACTACTTGCAGTCCCTTACGAAGCAGACGTTCAGTCAGATTTCCGGTTCCACAGCCGATATCCAATACTGTGCTTCCACGCTTTGCCGCAATACGTGCGGTTTCATCCAGAACACACTCATAATCTACATAAAACGGCAAGCCGTCTGTTGAGGGATGCTGAACAACCTCATCATACACCGTCGCAAAGGAATCAAAATCCCAGCGATCCTTCCATGCCTGGCTTTTGTTTAAATCCTGTAAAAGCTTCTGCAGCTGTTCATGATCCTGCGCTTCATCATAGCTGTCATTCAGCATGGCATTCAGCTCATACAGTATATGATCCCGGATAATGCTCAGCTCATGCAGATGCCTGTTTAAAAGCTGCAGCTGTTGAAAATACAGCTCATGTGCATGCTCTTTCTCATTATCCAACAGTTCCTTGATATCTGCGATGGAAAAGTTCATCGCACGGTACAGGAGGATCTTCTGCAGGATTTCCTTATCCGCTTCCTCATACATACGATAGCCGTTTTCCAGACGCCGGGAAGAAAGCAGCCCCTTTTTCTCATAAAACCGCAAAGCGTTCGTATGAATCCCATACAGCTCTGCCAGCTCCTTTATTTTATACATGCTTATCACCTCATGCTTATGATATACCTTCGCGTTGGATGAAGGTCAAGGAAAAAGAGAAATCTTTTAATATATGTGAGAGAAGCAAGGCAGGCTGCTTTCCACGGAAAAAAGGATGCACTTTTTTTCTATGCTTTAAGCTCTTTTCCAAACATTATACTCTTTTTCTATGCTTTATACTCTTTTTTTGCTTCATACTCTTTTTCTATCCCTAAATATATGGTACAGCCTCTTCATCAATTTTATCGTTACTGTCCCATGGAAAACAAAGCCGCAAAAAAAGGAAGTCTTTTTCCTTTGCGTAAATGCAGGCAGAGCCTGCAGACTTCCTAATAACTATTTTTTGCTTATTTCAAAAATCCATCCACAATAACCTTTTCCGCTTCCTCGCTGCTCAGTCCGAATGTCTGCAGCTTAATCAGCTGGTCACTGTTGATTTTCCCGATTGCCGCCTCATGCACGATTTCCGCATCGACATGATTCGCCGCAATTTCCGGAATGGAGCTGATTTTTGCCTGTCCCATGATAATAGAATCACATTGTATATGTGCTCGGGAACGATTGTTTCCAACGGCGATTGGATGAAATACCTGTACAGAAGAATCTTTACCAACAGAACGAGATACAATTTGTACAACGCTGTCCTCTCCGTTTAAATTCACCGTCACATCGGAATGTGCTGTTTGTGTGCCATGTGTCATCAGCTTTTCATTGATGACCAGCTTCGCACCCGCATTCAAATTTGCCTCTGTTTTACGGAAGGTAGAGTCTACGCCCTTGATCTGGCTCATGTCCATTTTCGCAAACGCTCCATCCTCCATATGTATGATAGTTGTCGGATTCAAGATTCTTCCCCCGCTGCCAGTCCCTTCCCCATAGTGCTTTTCCGTATAGGTAATGCTTGCATTTTTTCCAATATGAAAGGTATGAATGCCATCATGCTGTGAGGTATCACAGCCGTCATTATGAATCCCGCAGCCTGCAACGATTTCCACATCTGCACCCTCACCGATATAAAAATCATTGTACACCATATCCTGAATACCACTATCTGTCAGAATTACCGGAATATGAATGCTTTCCCCTCTGGTATTAGCATCCACAATAATATCAATACCCGGCTTATCTGTTTTAGCCAAAATTTTAACATGCTCTGTAGAATGACGCTCCACACCTGCCCCGTTTTTTCTTAAACTGAAGGCACTGCCCGGCATAAATCCGCTGATATCTGCCACTGTTTGCAGCAGCTTTTTTTCCATCTGTTCCATATGCTTCACCTACTTCTTAAATTCGCAGGGTTCAAATTCACTCATTAAGGTTGGAAGAATTTCATCCCTGCTGCCCTTTGTTTTGATTTGGCCGTTTTCTATAATCACAATTTCATCCGCCAGCTGCATGATCCGCTCCTGATGAGAAATCAGAATGATGGACTGCCTGGATTCCTTCTGCAGCTGCTGAAAGGTTTCCACCAGCTTCGCAAAGCTCCATAAATCGATACCTGCCTCTGGTTCATCGAATATGGAAAGCTTCAGATCACGCGCAAGAATGGAGGCGATTTCAATCCGCTTTACCTCTCCCCCGGATAATGACGCATCCACATCACGGTTAAGATAGTCCTTCGAGCATAATCCCACATCTGTCAGATAGCTGCAGCAGACCTCCTCATCCAGATCCTTGCCATGTGCCAGTGATAGCAGCTTTCGCACACTCATTCCCTTGAACCTTGGCGGCTGTTGAAATGCGTAGCCAATTTTACGCTTGGCACGCTCATCAATAGACATAGCAGTAATATCCTCTCCGTCAAACAGTATGGTACCGTCTGTCGGCTGTTCTATTCCCATAATCAGCTTTGCCAGTGTTGATTTTCCACCGCCGTTTGGCCCTGTGATGACTGTAAATCTATTGTCCTCAATCGTAAGACTGATGTTGTTTAAAATCTTTTTTCCATCTACCTCAAAGGATACATTGCACAATTCCAGCATGTTATCTCTCCTTTTCCAATGCTTTTACTATTTTAGCACAGATTTTGTAAAATATATAATGATTTGGAAAAGAAATCCTATAATTTTCCTACTTTTAGTTACTGCTGCTCAATTACCGCGATGGATTGAATTTCCCCACTCTTTGGCACCACAACAACGCCTATAGCACAGACAAATGAAAAGAGATTTCTTAACCGACTATTTGCACAGTCATGCTTGAAATCTCTTATGTACACATATCTAATATCAAAAACCTTTTATTTTCAGCTGTCTTCTACCGTCTTAATTTTTTAATGCCTGAATTGGTGCAGGGATTCTTCCTTTTCTGTGAATCATGACAGAGCAGTCTGTCTGATTGATATTCATAACCGGACCGCTTCCCAGCAGACCGCCGAACTCCAGTTCTTCCCCAACCTTTTTACCGATGGCCGGGATTGCACGTACAGCTGTTGTTTTGGAATTAACCATACCGATTGCCGCCTCATCCGCAATGATACCGGAAATAACCTCCGGCGTCGTTTCGCCTGGAATCACAACCATGTCAAGACCTACTGAGCATACAGCAGTCATCGCTTCCAGCTTTTCCAAGCACAGGGTTCCTGCCCGGGTTGCCGCAATCATACCGGCATCCTCACTTACCGGGATAAAGGCTCCGGAAAGTCCGCCAACCGTACTGCTGGCCATGACACCACCCTTTTTCACGGCATCATTCAGCATTGCAAGACACGCCGTTGTTCCATAGGCACCACAGCTTTCCAGCCCCATCTCCTCTAAAATATAAGCAACGGAGTCACCGATTGCAGGCGTAGGTGCCAGTGACAGATCGACGATACCAAACGGTACACCCAGGCGCTCACTTGCCAGTGTACCCACAAGCTGTCCCATACGGGTTACCTTAAATGCTGTTTTCTTGATAATATCCGCTAATTCATTCATTGGCAGCGTCTTATCCGCTTTCGCCAATGCGGCACGAACGACACCAGGCCCGCTGACACCAACATTGATAACACAGTCAGCCTCACCGACTCCATGGAACGCACCCGCCATAAACGGATTATCCTCCGGTGCATTACAGAACACAACCAGCTTGGCAGCACCGATGCAGTTTTGATCCTTAGTCAGCTCAGCCGCTTCCTTCACCATACGTCCCATCAGCTCAACCGCATTCATGTTGATACCGGCCTTTGTAGAACCGACATTAACCGAAGCACAGACATGCTCTGTTTCCGCCAAAGCCCTTGGAATAGATTCCATCAGCTCCCGGTCACCTGCCGCACAGCCCTTTTGAACAAGGGCAGAATAACCACCGATGAAATTAACGCCGACCGCCTGTGCACAGCGCTCCAGAGTATGTGCATATTTCACCGGATCTCCTCCGCTGACTGCCACAAGCATGGCTATCGGTGTTACAGAAATACGCTTGTTAATAATCGGAATCCCGTATTCCCGTTCAATATCTTCTCCCGTCTTGACCAGATCCTTGGCCAGACGCGTAATCTTATTGTAAATCTTCTCACAGGACTTGTCGATATCGCTGTCACAGCAGTCCAGCAGAGAAATTCCCATCGTAATCGTACGGACATCAAGATATTCCTCATCGATCATCTTAATGGTTTCCAGTATATCATGTACGTTTATCATACGTTCACCATCCTATATCTTATGCATGGAATTGAAAATATCCTCATGCATGACATGAATGGTCAATCCACTCTGTTTTCCCACATTCTCCATATGAGCCGCAAAATCGGCCAGTGTTGTATTTCCCTTCGTAATATCAATTAACATGATCATTGCGAACATATCCTGAAGCAGTGTCTGCGACACCTCAATCACATTCATATTAGCATTTTCACATTCGGCACTGACCTTGGCAAGAATCCCCACCATGTCCTTTCCGATCACACTCACAACTGCTCTCATACAATTCCTCCTTCTCAAGCTTATTTTCCATTATACTGTAATTGTGAAAAAATCACAATATAAAATGATAAAAATTACATAACAGTTTCATTTTCTTACATTGCTTATTTGAAGGTTTCGCTTTCCAATGCCATCTTCTGCATTTCAAACGGCTCCCAGGCAGCCTGAAGCCCCTGCAGATTGCATAAAAACTCCTCTTCCATAAAGGGCGCAGCCTTTTGCTTTTTCAAACAATCGGAAATTGTATTGGATAGCCCCTGCGACATGCGTACTCTGCGTTTGGCACATACCTTATTCTCCTGATCGATCAGATACAGCGTCATACCATAGCCGTCCCCCTGTGCAAAGGAGCGATACAGCCCATCCGGATACTCGTTGTCGTGTACATTGAATATAAAATCACTCGTATCAATAGCATCCTCCAGCGTAAGCAGAAAGACCGCGATATCATATTTATATACAAAATCCAGTGTTAGCGGGTTGCGCTTCATTGCCTGACATTCCTCATCCGTCCACACTTCATCCTTAATGACGAATACAAATTCATCATCGACTACATCCATTACCGTACCTTCCGCTTCGATATCGGAAGGAAAAATTCCACCAATTTCTACATTCATACATTCACCTGCTTTTTCTTTCTTATCTATTATAACACGGGATTCCTGCTTGCCGGTACAAATGCCTTAGGAATCTGTATCGTAAAGCTCAATGTTTTATCAATGGAGCTGGCACGCAGAGTACCCTTTTGCATATCCATGATCTGCCGGGCGATTCCAAGACCTAGAACATGCAGCTTTCCTTCCCCATGCACATCCTCCAGGCGGTAGTAATTATGAAAGATGTGGGCAATCTGATAGGCCGACAGATGTCTGGATTCCACCTGCATGAGAATTTCATATCGCTCATGCAGATCCTGCATACGGATGTGTATAGTAGAGCCCGGAACACCCAGCTCCACCAGATTACGCAGCAGATCACGCATGACACGAGCAATCTTTTCATTATCCGCATACAACGCAAGAGCACTGCCGCTTTCCATGGAAACCTCCATCTGCTTATCTTCCATCAGCATATAATATTCATCCACCACCTGCTCCATCATGCGATCCAGATACATATGCTCCGGATTCCACTTTGCATATTGCAAATTAAAACGGGTGATATCAAAAAATTCATTGATCATATCCTCCAGGGCCAGAGATTTATGCAGCACCTGTACAACAAAGTCCTTTTGAATTTCCGGAGAAATTCGTGTTTCCTTATGCAGGAATTCCAGATACATCAGAATATTGGATAACGGCATCTTGATATCCTGCGCCAGCAGATAAATCAAATCCTTTTTCTTTTCCTCATCCTGAGCAGCTGCCTTCAGATAATTCTGATAATCATCCGACAAGGCCAGAATCAGCTGTTCAGCTTCCTTCATTTCCTTTGGAAAATCAAAGCGGGAGCGATCCTTGCGCATGACATCCTCCATCCCACGCATCAATATACGCATATAATTTACAAGGTCACGGCACAGGAAATAGATCATTACAATAATCGCAGCCGCAATCAGCAGCGGCAATACGATGACATAAATTTTACGAAACATCGCGAATGGATCACCGGTATCCATAAACAGGCGGATAAAATCAATAACCACACCATTTAGTACATCATCAAACAGGTACACCAGTGTTACAGTCCCCAGGGCAATGCCAATAATGATGCAGGCATATTTCACAATCAGCCGCCGCCTGAGCGCTTTTAAATGGGCCCGCTTCATAATGTCACCTGCTGTTCATACGGCAAACGAAGAGTAAAGGTGATCGTCGATCCCTCCATATCTGCACGAATGCTTCCCTGATGCAGCTCGATAATTTCTCGGGCAATCGCCAATCCCAGCCCGGCACCCCCGCTGGTGGAGGTTCTGGCGCTGCCTGCACGATAAAACTTATCAAATAAATGCTGTACAGAAACAGCATCCATAGCCTCACCTTCATTGCTGTATTGCAGACAGACCCCATTCTCCTCCAGCATTCCGGTAATCCGGATTTCTGTTTGCGGAATACTGTAATTGATTGCATTACGCATGAGATTGTCAAATACACGCTGCAGCTTATCAAAATCTCCGCTGATTTCCATATGGTCGACCAGCTGTACCTGAAGTCGGATTCCTTTTTCCTCCATCAGCGGATAAAAGCCCGCCAGCTGCTGCTGAAGCATACTGTTCAAATCAATCCGGGTAATTTCCAACTGTGACACCTTATCGTCATAGCGTAATATTTCTGAAAATTCGTCAATCAGATCATCCAGTCGCTGCGCTTTTTCATAGGTGATCCGTATGGATGTCGCCATTTGTTCCTCATCCACGCGGTGATCGAGTATATGATTGATATAACCGATCATAGAGGTAAGCGGTGTTTTTAAGTCATGTGCAAGATACATCAGTAATTCATTTTTATGTTCCTTTTCCTGAATGGAAAGCTGCTGGGTATGCTGCTTTTTCTCCAGCATATCCTGAATCCGGCCTCTGGCTAAATCCATTTCCGGCAGATAGCGGTAGCTGAACGGTACCCGCTCCACCGGCTTTCCCTGCACGGTGTCAAGCAATACATCGAGATTTTGAAAAAAGAGCAATACAAATAGATACAGCAGCAGTGCAGTTCCCGCTGCTAGAAGAAACATGTTGATTTCCAGCTCATGCTTCAGATAAAACAACAGGAAATCGGAATCCCTGAGTGTTCCCTGACTGCTGAAATACTGCGCATAATGATCTAGCAGAAACACGATAGTGCCAATGATTCCCATAACGAATACTGTCATGAACAGATACAGATATGCAAGATGCTTGCGCAGTCTGCGATACGTACTATTCTTCAATCTGGTAGCCTACGCCCCATACCGTTTTGATGAATTTCGGATTTCTTGGCGGCTCATGCATTTTTTCACGCAGGCGGCGGATATGCACCATGACGGTATTGTTGCTGTCAAAGTATTTTTCCTTCCATACAGCCTCAAACAGCTCCTCGCTGGTGATAACACGTCCCTTATTCTTGCACAGATACCACAAAATCGAAAACTCAATCGGGGTCAGATTGAGCACCTCATCATACAGGGTACACCGATGGGAATCGTTGTCGATGATCAATCCCTTGAAATCTATCACATTCACATTTTCCTGTGACGGGTTGTATTTTT
Source organism: Erysipelotrichaceae bacterium 66202529 (assembly GCA_017161075.1). Lineage (NCBI taxonomy): Bacteria > Bacillati > Bacillota > Erysipelotrichia > Erysipelotrichales > Erysipelotrichaceae > Erysipelotrichaceae bacterium 66202529. The sequence goes on from CP046174.1 coordinate 3,083,034, forward strand.
TATACCGGCGCAGCTGTGCCTTGACGCGGGCAACCAGCTCCAGCGGATTAAACGGCTTGGTTATATAGTCGTCAGCGCCTAAGGAAAGACCCTGAATTTTATCCACATCCTCCACCTTTGCCGTCAGCATAATCACGGGGAACATATATTTCTCTCGTATGATTTTACATATTTCAAAGCCGCTGATTTCAGGCATCATCACATCCAGCAGAGCCAGATCGACACGGTTATTCTTCATATATTCCAAAGCATCCCTGCTGTCGTAAAATTTATGTACTTCATAGCCCTCATTGTTGAGATACAGTGCAACGAGGTCTGCGATTTCCTTTTCATCATCTAATACTAGTATTTTTGTCTGCATGAAAAATCCCTCCATATTCCTATTATAACAAATCCAGCATCATTCGTCCCGACAAGTTTGCAATGTAAGAAAAAATTAAGGGGACTTTTTTTATATTCATCATGGACTATTTTACCATCTATGGTATGATATTGGAGGAGTTGACAACAATGCGAAAAATTAGAAAAAGATGGTGGCTTGTGGCAGCGGCGGCACTGGTTCTGCTGTTTGCGGATGTCGCCATGTATATACAGATTCGAAAGTATTATCCAGATTTTATGAAACAGGAAGAGGTTTCCCAGCCTGTCGCTGCACAGGGGCTGGATGCCAGGCAGCAGGCAATTCAAAAAAAGCTGGCCTCCGTGAAGCTGAACAGCCGCTATGCGATGGTAATTGATTTAAAGGATCAGCAGGTGCTGTATGAAAAAAACAGCGACAAAAAGTTGTTTCCGGCTTCCTTGACCAAGGTGCTGACAGCAATCGTTGCCCTGGATAATGCAGAGGACTTACATAAAAAAATCACGATTACAAACAAGGATATTAAGGGACTGGCAGAGGCGAATGCAAGTGTAGCAGGCTTAGCCGTCGGAGAACAGGTAACAATAGAGGATTTATTGTATGCCCTTATTCTGCCTTCAGGTGCAGATGGCGCAAATGCACTGGCTAACCATTTGAACGGCAGTGTATCCAATTTTGTAAAGGATATGAACAGTAAGGCAGACGGCATGGGAATGACACATACACATTTCACGAATACGACAGGTCTGCACGATAAGCAGCATTATACAACACTGCAGGATATGAAAAAAATGATGGATCATGCCTGGAAAAATCCGGCCTTTCGCAAGGTGATGACGACCCTGCGTTATAGTCTTCCTGCCACAAAGCAGCATCCTAAGGGTTTAAAGCTGAACAGCACGCTGCTGTTTTATGACAATGACCTGAAATTTGACGGCGGCAGCATCATCGGCGGAAAGAGCGGGTATACACCGGAAGCCGGCTATTGCCTAATTAGTGTGGCTGAAATGAAGGATGGTCATTCCTACATGATGATTAGTGCAAAGGCAGATAAAACAGATTTTTCAATCGTAGAAGAAGGCAGCAGTACCGATGCGGAATATGGCAATATACAGGATGCAAAGACCGTGTATGCTGCAATCGCAGAGGTTAAAAAGAAATAGAAGAAATAAATATGAAGTTACTATTCACAGTTGAATAGAAAAAGTAAAAAAGTATGAGATAGGAAAAGTTATCTACGAAGACGTCCGTGGATAACTTTTTTGTCAAGAAATTAAGTTTGCTTTATATTTATCAAAACCCTTTTTTCGTTTAACAGCTCCCGCAAGGATCAACAGCATACCACAATAATTATTCACCAGCATCATGAGATGTGCTTCCTGATCTATACAACCGAAAAAGAAGCTCCTTTTAGTTATCTGGGGTTTTTCACATATTAAAAAGCTGCAAGCCCCGTTGAACATCAGGTAGCTTACAGCGATTTGCTCTATTCTTATTTGTTTTCTTCTACTGCCTTGACAATATCATTTGCTGTCAGGCCGTATTTCTCAAGCAGAGCAGCAGGTGTTCCGCTTTCACCGAATGTATCCTTGATTCCAACCATAGCAAGCTTCTTTGGAGCCTTCTGGCTGAGAACCTCAGCAACTGCGCTTCCCAGTCCGCCAATCACACTATGCTCTTCACAGGTGACAAACAGATCATGATCCTTCGTCAGCTCAACAATCAGTTCCTCATCAATCGGTTTGATTGTGTGCATGTCAACAACTGTTACATCCATACCCTTATCCTTCAATGCAGCGGCAGCCTTCATAGCAGCCTCTACCATGATTCCTGTAGCAATCAGTGCAACACCGGTTCCTTTACGAATCACATTTCCTTTTCCAATCTGGAAATTCAATGTATCCTCCGTATAAACATCCTCAACAGCCATTCTTCCCAAACGCACATAGCAAGGACCGTCGTAAGCCGCAACCGCACGGATTGCAGCCTTTGTTTCCACACCGTCAGCCGGTGAAATTACTACCATACCCGGAATGCTTCTCATCAAAGCAACATCCTCAACACTCTGGTGGCTGGCACCATCCTCACCGACCGTAAGTCCGGCATGTGTTGCACACACCTTCACATTCAGATGCGGATAGCAGATAGAGTTACGTACCTGTTCGAATGCACGTCCAGCCGCAAACATTGCGAATGTACTTGCAAATACGATATTTCCGCTTGTTGCCATACCTGCAGCAGCAGCCATCATATTACCTTCCGCTATACCGAAGTTAAAATGCTGTTCAGGAGCAACCTTTTTTACTTCTCCTGTTTTTGTAGAACCGGATAAATCGGCATCCAGTACCAGAATTTTTTTATTTTCCTTTGCCAGTTCAGCAAGCGCTTTTCCATACGCTTCACGAGTAGCCATCTTTGCCATTATTTACATCCTCCTTCAAGTTCTGCAATTGCTTCCGCACACTGTTCTGCACTTGGTGCAGTTCCATGCCATCCAGCTTTGTTTTCCATGAAGGATACGCCCTTGCCTTTCACTGTGTGCGCTACGACAACCGTTGGTTTTCCCTTGACTGTTTTCGCTTCCTCACAGGCAGCAATCACGCTTTCCAGATCATTTCCATTCTCCAGAACGATTACGTTCCATCCAAACGCTTTAAACTTTTCATCAATCGGTGTTGGATTCATAACATCCGTTACGTTACCGTCAATCTGCAGACCGTTGTGGTCAACAAATGCCAGCAGGTTATCCAGCTTGTAATGAGCGGCAGCCATAGCAGCTTCCCATACCTGGCCTTCCTGACATTCACCATCACCTAAAATCGTATAAATACGGTGATCCTCCTTATTGTATTTATTCGCAATCGCCATACCAACTGCACAGGAAATACCCTGTCCCAGTGATCCGGTTGACATATCGACACCAGGCAGCTTACGCATGCTTGGATGCCCCTGCAGGCGGGAGTTAATTTTACGGAAAGTAGAAAGCTCTTCTTCCTCAATCAGGCCCTTCTCTGCCAGTACGGAATACAGCAGCGGAGAAGCATGACCCTTTGACAGGACAAAACGATCCCTATTCGTTGATGCCACATTGTCTTTGGTGATGTCCATCTGCGTAAAGTAGATAGCCGTTGCGATTTCTACAGAAGACAGACTCCCACCCGGATGACCGGATTTTGCTTCTGTAACCGTCTTTACGATGTTCTTTCGAATGTTGTTTGCTTTTCCCTTTAGATCTTCTATTTGGTACATTCTATAGTCCTCCTTGTTTTGAACACGTTTATTATACTATAAAACCCCTGTATTGCACAAAGAATATTATGTGAAATTGTAAAAGAGCAGCCGTATTTCAGAACAAATGCTCCTAACGGCTGCAGCTTATGAATATTCTGACATTTCTTCAATAGGAGCGCGGCATTGCTTATTGTACAGGAAGCAACGACAGCTGTACCTTTTGCTTTTCCTCGTCAATATGATACACCCATACCTTGACGATATCACCCACAGAAACCAGCTCACTTGGATGAGATACACGGTGTCTGCTCATTTTGGAAATATGGACAAGACCATCCTCATGCAGTCCGATATCGACAAACGCTCCAAAGTCTACGACATTGCGGACAACCCCCTCCAGCTGATCTCCGATATGCAAGTCCTCAAGCTCCAAAACATCACTTCGCAAAAGAGGTGCATCGTAACGATCCCGATAATCCCGCAGCGGCGTCGCTATCGCCTCCAGGATATCCTGAATCGTATAGCGGTCACTTTCACAGGCCTTGATCAATGCACCCACATCGGCCTGCTTTACTGCCTCCTGTGCCTGTTCACTCCCCATATCCTGACTTGCTATGGATAGCTGCTGCAGCACCCTTCTGGCAATCGCATAGCTTTCCGGATGAATGCTTGTACGATCCAGCATCTCATCCCCATCCTCGATACGTAAGAAGCCTGCCGCCTGTTCATAGGACTTCGCACCAATCTTCGGTATTATTTTCAATTCCTTACGGTTTTTCAGCTCCCCGTTTGCCTTGCGGTACTCTACGATGGATTTCGCCGTAGCCTGGCTGAGACCGGAAATATTTTTCAGCAGCTCCTGGGAAGCCGTGTTCACATTGACACCGACCCGATTCACCGCCTTGGAAACAACAAAATCCAAGCGCTCCTTTAAACGCGCTGTTGGAAGATCGTGCTGGTACTGCCCCACACCGATTGACTGCGGATCAATTTTAATCAGCTCCGAAAGCGGATCGAGGATTCTTCTCGCAATGGAAATGGCAGAGCGCTGTTCCACATGAAGCTCAGGAAACTCATCCCGCGCCAGCTTGCTTGCGGAATATACGGAAGCCCCTGCCTCAGAGACGATGGTATAAGCTACATTCAGATGGTACTCCCGAATCAGGGATGCTACAAACGCTTCACTCTCGCGGCTTGCCGTCCCATTTCCAATAGCGATAATATCAATGGGATACTCTTTCAGAAGCTGCAGCATCTTCTGCTTTGCTTCCTTTATTTTCGCATTTGGCGGTGTTGGATAAATTACACTGACATCCAGCATATTTCCGTTCTTATCCACAACTGCAAGCTTACATCCGGTACGAAAAGCGGGATCAAAGCCAAGCACCATCTTATTTTTTACCGGCGGCTGCAGCAGCAGACGTTCCAGATTTAAGGAAAATACCTCAATCGACTGCTCATGTGCCTTTTCACTCAACTGAGCCCGGATTTCACGCTCCACAGCAGGAAAGGCAAGACGCTTTAACCCATCACGGACAGCCTCCTCAATATATGGCACACAGGGACTCTGTCTTTTTTTCGTAAAGCGGCGAATCGTCCAGTCTGTGATATAATCCTTATCGAAATCGACAGCTACACTGAGCACCTTTTCCTTTTCACCGCGATCGATTGCCATGATACGGTGACTCGCCAATGTGGAAATACGCTCACTGTAATCATAATACATCTTATAAACTTTTTTATCATCCGTATGCTTCTTCTTTTCCTTTGTAGTGAGGCGTCCATAGCGCTCCATACTGCTGCGAATTTTCTGCCGCACAGCAGGATCATCACTCGCCAGCTCTGCCAGGATATCCTCAGCCCCCTGAATAGCGCTTTCAACATCCTTCACCTTATCATTCAGATACTTCCTTGCCTCAGCCTTCACATCTGCATCCCGATACAGCTGCAGCAGCCAGTCCGCCAACGGCTTCAGTCCTTTAGCCGCCGCATCGCTTGCCCTGGTCTTGCGCTTCTGCTGATATGGCCGGTAAATATCCTCTACCTGTGACAGCTTTTCACAGGCATTGATTCCTGCAATGATTTCATCCGTCAGCTTACCCTGCTGTTCAATCAGGCGTTTGACATCCTCCTTGCGCTTTTCCAGATTTACCTGGTACTCATATTGTTCCTGAATCACACGAATCTGTTCCTCATCCAGACCCTTCGTCACTTCTTTACGATAACGGGCGATAAACGGAACGGTATTTCCTTCTTCCAATAACTGCAGCGTATTTCGGATCTGCTCCGGCTGAATGTGCAGCTGCGCCGCCATCGGCTGTATGATATGCTCCATACTATGTACCTTCTTTCATTAAGAATGCGGATATTGCCAGTGTCTGTCCTGCAATCCGCAAACATCATTTTTACAACGCATTTATTATATAGAGGAAATTCTGGAAATACAAGACTTGCCTTTATGTGACTGTGCGTTTATCATCACCAGCGATAGGGATATGGGTACTTTATAAACGTATAGTCCTTAAATGCTAAGGAAACAAGAGCTTTTAAACATTCATAGCCGTCACGGCTTTATCAGCCCTTTTTCCAGGATAAGCCGCTGTTTCATTTCATCCTAAGCTGTAAGATTATCCATTCCTGGAATTTTCCTTTTCATCAGGTGTGGAATATGGTACAATAGAACCTAAAGGATGTGGAAATTATGAAAATAGTACAACCCCGTTTACGCCCGTCATATGATATGGCACAAAGTCTGCAGGAATGCATTGATATGGATCATTATGTGGAGGGCATGGAATTTGACGGCATCAGCATTCAAAATGAAGAGCATACAGCATTGCATCTGGACGGCTGTATATTTCGCAATGTGTTTTTCGAGGACTGTGAATTTGACGCAATTGATATGATAGATACCATTTTTGAAAACTGTGATTTGTCCAATCTGCACTTCACAAAGGGAGCGATTCATCGCTGTGTTTTCCGAAACTGCCGCTGTATGGGGATTGATTTCAGCGACTGTGTGATACACAATACCCTTTTCACGAATCTGAAAGCCGCCTATGCCAACATGTCAGGCTCCCGTTTCCGGCAGGTGATATTTGATAACAGCAATTTCTCAAACGCAAGCTTTATACAATGCGAATACCAGAAGACGGTATATGACCATTGTGATTTAAAGGAAAGTGAATTCCATAATACAAATCTGAAAGGCATGGATCTTTCCTCCAGTGATATTGAAGGAATCAGTCTGACCATGGATCATATACGCGGAGTCATCGTCAATGAGCAGCAGGCGCTGCGGCTTGTTCAGCTGCTTGGTATCATCGTTAAAGAATAACACGCACATTACTGCAAATAAGCTTTTCCTGAAATCGTCGTAGCTGTATGATGCTGCATATATTCGCACGTTTTCTTCGGTTTGTGATTTTTTTGATTACTGTATGTATCTAAATGTTATGCAATAATGTTATGCAATAAACTTCCTATACAGCCATAGGAACAGATTTTTTCCCATACTGTTTGTATATTGTATACATATCCGCGTACCGCATGTTTGTCTATAGGATACACTATGGTTTCATCACAAAAAAAACAAGAAGTCATTTGTTCTCTATATATCAAAAGAGGACCTCAACACTTCTTGCTTTTTAGTTCACTCACTTCAGACTGTTTTCAACAATTTTCAGCAGCAGCTCCACACTCGTTTGCATTTCCTGGATGGAAGCAAATTCAAATTTCCCATGATAATTATAACCGCCTGTACCAAGGTTTGGACAAGGCAGTCCATCATAGGTCAGACGGGCGCCATCTGTACCACCACGTATCGCTGTGGACTTTGGCTGTAGTCCAAGCTGCTTCATAGAAGATTTAACCAGCTCAATGATGCTCATATCCTTTTCAATAATCGTCCGCATGTTTGCATAACTGTCCTGAATCGTAAGCTGGATGGTATGTTCCGGATATTTCTGATTGAGGTAATCCGCAATTCTGCGGAAATCCTCCTTCTGCTTTTCAAACAAATCTTCATTGTGATTACGGATAATGTAGGACATATAGGCATGCTCACATTCTCCATGTAATTCGGTCAGGTGATTAAATCCTTCATATCCCTGTGTATACGCAGGATTTTTTTCAACCGGCAGCATGGAATGAAACTCCATCGCCACCAGCAGGGCATTGATCATTTTATCCTTTGCACTGCCTGGATGAATGCTGAGACCCTGTATCTGAATCTGAGCGCTTGCAGCATTGAAATTCTCATAATCCACACAATCAACCTCGCCGCCATCTACGGTATACGCAAAATCAGCACCGAAGGCAGGTACACGGAAATGATCCGTTCCCCGTCCGACTTCTTCATCCGGCGTAAATGCTATACATATTTTTCCATGCTCACGGTCTTCACGAAGCAAAGCTTCTGCCATCGTCATGATTTCGGCAATCCCAGCCTTATCATCTGCGCCAAGCAGAGTAGTACCATCCGTGACAATCAAATCATCCCCGATTTTATGCTTCAGACAATCAAAATCCTGTACCCCCATGGAAATGCCAAGCTCCTCATTCAATACGATATCTGAGCCGTTATAAGCTGGAATAATTCTAGGATTGACATTCTTTCCACTCATATCCGGAGATGTATCCATATGTGCTATAAAGCCAATCGCTTTTACATCCTTTTTCGTATTAGCGGGAATCGTACCGTATACGATGCCAAATTCATCCACATAGGCATCCGTAATACCTATTGCCTTCATTTCATCCACTAATGCCTCTGCCAGCTTTAACTGCTTCAATGAGCTGGGCGTGGTTTGTGAATGCTCATCTGATTGCGTATCAAATGATACATAATGTAAAAATCTTTCCTGAACGTTCATGTATAACCCTTCTTTCTATCTAGTACGATTATACACAAATTTATCACAACACTCCAGCAGGATCATTGAAATTCAATCAGATATTTATGCAGCATGTGATACATAGACTCATAATCTTCCTGCATAATACGCATAGTTTTTTTCATTTGGTCATTCAATACAAGATGCTTTTCATCAAATGCGTGCAATGCCTTCTGTGCCATTTTCATATTCTTAACAGCCTCTTCCAGCACCTGTTTGTCACTGGTAATCATCAGATTTTTCAGCATCTCAACAGCATCTGTTACCATACCTTTCCATCCTGCGCTCTCCACAGGATCTCCACCACATGTCTGAATCAGAGCATTCAGTGAATGTGCGTGCATTTTCAACTTATCCAGCAGACCGTGAAATTCCTTTTTTAGTCGCTCACTCTGCAGTTTTCCTTCTAAATCTTCAAAAATACCGATACCCATATGAGTACCCTTCAGCAATTGATTTAATTCCACTACGATTGCAGTATTATCCATTTGTATATCACCTCGTAAATAGTATGAGTAGCATTTTACCAGTTCATACAATGGATTCAAAGCTTTTCCCTACTTTTATTTTATACATAAACAGGCACAGAAAGAAAGTCAATGCGCCTGTTTTACTTTTCGTTCGAACCGTTTGGCTTTGTTTCTGTCCAACATCGACAGATATGGATGTGCCTTCACCCGTCCTGCAGCGGTATCTTGTTAGATACTGCAGGCCGAACATTTCTGTTCAAAGTGTATGGAGAATATTTATAGCCGCCACGGCATCACGATGTCCCTGATATCCGCAGGAGCAGTGATATGCACGGTCTTTAGGTACGTTAATTCTGCCACATTGAGGGCATTTACGCGATGTGTTGTAGGGTTTGATATACAAAACACGGATACCCGCAAGAGCCGCCTTATATTCTATGTAATCCTGAAGTCTACGATAAGACCAGTGATGCAGTGCCTTGCTTCCATTTTTTTCATAACGTTTGTTGATTGACATAAGATTCTCCATTTTTATTACACTCACTTCATTTTGTATAGCATAGTTGATAATCTGCTTTGCAATCTTGTGATCATAATCCTTCATAACATGATGAAGCTTATGCTGAAACTGCACAAATTTCTTTTTTTGATGATGCCGGATCATTGCCTCAATGTGACTTTGATATCTTCTTTGCTGAAACCTTATTTCTCTGCCATTTCCGAAAAATTTTATCTCTCCAGTGCTCAAAGCAACAACAGCTGGTACCTTTAATCCAATATCGATTCCCATCTGATTTTGGCCACTTCTTTGTTGAAAAGGAATATCCACATAAACAAGAGCATGCCATTTTCCTCTGCTGCATACTAGCTTTAAATTCGTATGCCGTCCTGCTGTTAATCGCAATTTCTGCTGTTTATTTATATAGCAGGGAATACGCAACAATTCTTTATGCTCATACAAGCCCAGCTCAAAAAGAATACAGTCCGCTTGCAGCTCATAGGAGGAATTGCTCCAGATACTGGTAAATGGCATTGTGAATTTTTTGTCTTTCTGTTCTGTTGTATATTTTGCTTTTGCCTGTACCAGTACCAGATGTTTACTGTTATAGGAAATATGATTACTGATATCTTTATACCGATATTCAAATGCATGTCCTTTATTTTTGAATATGTTAGATATTCTTTCTATTTCAAATTTAAAAACAGCCTCGTACCATTTCAATCGGATTTCCTGCTCAGGATTCAGCTTGAGAAAAAGCTTTACTGCTATATACATGATTTCTCACCTCCTTTTTATACTTATATATACGTTTACAATATTTGAAAATCCTAAATAATAAGAAAAAAAGTAAAAATTATCTATATATAGCTATGTAGTGTTAAAAGATAACGACACCTTTTTTCATATAATGAATGTTTTAGTAGGAAGACCATATCTGCTGTGAATTGACATATCGTTTTTGTGATATATCTGTCTAAGTTCAAATCCATTTCTGTGCAAATATTAGTTTTGAATGACAGCATGCCAGCGTCTGCCTGTCACGAATTTCCACTGATCAGGAAGGGGGAAGATACACAGGATTCCTCCACTATTAAATTTTAAAAAGTCAGATAATAAAAGAATAGCCATGCGGTTGGCAGGGGATTCCACTACGCTAGGTAAGCCCCAGCCAGGAATATAAGGCAGCTTCTGACTTTATTATGATGTTTTGAATCGCGACGAGGGCATTGCGAAAAAAGACCAGTGTAGTAAGTATAAGAAAATTAAGCCTTCGGGCACCCGCTCATTAAATATAAAAAAATAGAACAATTCATTCCGAATTTCTATAATAATGTTTGTCAATTAGTTGGTCAAAATTTCAGAAAGTACAAAAAAAGCCGATGGATATCGACTTAGTTAGTAACATGGAGCGGGTGATGAGAATCGAACTCACGTAGTCAGCTTGGAAGGCTGAAGTTCTACCATTGAACTACACCCGCAACAGATAAATGGTGACCCGTGGGCGATTCGAACGCCCGACCCTCTGATTAAAAGTCAGATGCTCTACCAACTGAGCTAACGGGTCATTTACATGTTGTATTTTAAATGGCTGGGGCAACTGGGATCGAACCAGTGGAATGCCAGAGTCAAAGTCTGGTGCCTTACCGCTTGGCTATGCCCCAATAAAAAATGGTGGGGAGGGGCAGATTCGAACTGCCGAACCATAAGGAACTGAGTTACAGTCAGCCGCGTTTAGCCACTTCGCTACCTCCCCGACTTTTTTTAAAGATGGTGCCGACTATAGGAATTGAACCCACAACCTACTGATTACAAGTCAGTTGCTCTACCAATTGAGCTAAGTCGGCACATTTAATGGTGGAGGCTGAGGGACTCGAACCCCCGACCCTCTGCTTGTAAGGCAGACGCTCTCCCAACTGAGCTAAGCCTCCACATCTTTTTTAACTTCTTTTTACGCCGTTCTCATCAGCGCTCATATATAATACCATTAGACTTTTTTTATGTCAACAATTTTTTTGAATTTTTTTGAATTTTTTAAAGCATAAGAATCGAACCTATTCAAAGCCTTTAAAATAAGGCCTTTTAACCATATTATCAATAGAAAAGATGGTCATGTCTTTTATCAATAAACAGACAATAGAATAACCATCTTTAAGCATTCACCTTCACATAATCATTAACATCCGTAATAAAAATTGAAACTTCCTCATGAAAAGGCTTTTTGTGATCAGCACCCTCCTGTTTTGCATCTGGGTCAAGAATCGAAATAATACGATCACAATCCTGTGCATCCACCCCCAGCAACAAAACCGTCTGTCCATATTGCAGAAAATCACCCGTACTTCCAACCTCTGTAGCCATGAACGCGTGCTCCTTCAGTTTCGCTGAAATATCAACAGCATATTCATCCCCTGCAATGATAAACATCAATTTCATGAAAGACTCACCTCAGGTAATATCATATCACATTTTTCATAATCTTACCTTAAACTTTTTAATTTCCCAAAATCATTTGGAAAAGATACTATCAATCATGACGGAATGCTTTTATCATTCCACGGGTTCTGCAACTAAGTCATTTTTATCAATAACCTTCCCGCATTTTCCACACACATACTGGACTTCCACAGAACCTCCGCATTCCCTATGCTTCAAACACTTATAACTTTTATGCAAATGCTTATCTCCCCATATCATTATCGCATTATAAATATCGTCAAGATCCTTACTCTTATCCGTAAGCTCATACTGGTAACGGGGCGGATGCTCCTGATATAGATTACAGGAAAGCAAATCATCCTCACACAACGACTTCAATCTGCTTGATAATAAATTCGTCGGTATTCCTTCCAGACCTTCCTGTAGCTCCTTATACGTTCGCCTTCCCTCACGAACAGCGTGCAGAATCAATAATGTCCATCTGTCACCAATCAAATTTAACGTTTGCGCTATATTGCAATGCATGTCATACTGTTTTTTCATCCTATCACCTCATAAAATTTTACATGAATCAAATATTCTGTCTATACTCTTATTTTTTCCCTGATAGTGTTTGCTGTATCATTGTCTCCATCATATCCGGCGTTAACTGCCCCTTTACATAACCGAATGGCTTACCATCCTTATCAATCATAAACGTTGTTGGCATACTGGTCACCTGAAAGTAGTAATACATCGAGCCATCATCAAATAAAACTGGCATGGAGTAATTATGCTCATCCAAAAAGGACTTAATACCTGCAGCATTTTTTTCCTGACCGCCCGGGCTGACCACCGTAAGTACAGCAACCTCATTACTATCCTTATATTTCTCATAAAGCTCCTGAATATGTGGAAGCTCTCTTTGACATGGCGGACACCAGGTAGCCCAGAAATTAAGGAAAATCACTTTTCCCCTATAATCAGAAAAAGAAACCTTCACACCGTTTTGATCCTTTAACACAAAGTTTAACTGCTCAACATCAGAGGCCTCGTCCTTATCATCAGCAGATTCTTCTTTAGTTGCAGGTGCTTTTTCATTTTTCTTTTCCTGTATGGAGGAGTTGTCCGTGGAAGCACTCATGTACGTACTAATTGTATTTAATTTACCAGTAAACATCATCAGACCGATTACAATTAAAATTACAGCTCCCAGCTTTACCGCAGCATTCATAATATTCTTATGATCCGATATCCAGCTTAGTACCTTACCTGTAAACATTCCAAGAATAAGAAATGGTATTGTAAATCCCAAAGCATACAAAATCATCAGGAATGTCGATACCCACAGGCTTCCAGAGCTTGACGCCAGCAGCAATATGGATGATAAAGCAGGCCCGATGCAAGGAGTCCATGCAAAGCTGAAGGTAAAGCCCATCAGAAATGCAATAACACTATTCATGCCACCTTTTTTCTGAAACGGCAGCTTCCATGTGCGCTCAAGTGATTTAAATTTCCAAAGCCCCATCTGATGAAGTCCCAGAAGGATAATCAGTATACCTCCAATCCGCACAAAGTATACCATATGATCTTTAAAGAAGCTGCTAAGCACATGAACCGAGATATTCATTAGCATGATTGCAGTAAAGATACCAATAACAAAGCTCACAGTGAGCATGAAGATTCTCCGCTGAGAGTGCGGCTGTTTCTGATCCTGCCCTGCAAGATATCCCATATATACAGGAAGTAATGGCAATACACAGGGGGATAAAAAGGATAATAAGCCCTCTAAGAATACCAGCAGAAAGCTGATATGGCTTAATACGTCGTTGGGATTCAGCATTCTATTCTCCTATCTGTTTAACATTTCTTTTAATTTCGGATACGGCTGATAGCCAAGGCGCTGCTCTGTCTGGATACCGTTTTTAAATACGATCAGAGTTGGAATGGATTGAACATGATAACGCATTGCCAGTGCCTGCTCCTTGTCAACATCCACCTTGATTACTTTCGCCGTTCCATCACATTCTTCTGCCAGTCTTTCAATCTCCGGACTAAGCATTTTACATGGCCCACACCAGGTTGCGAAGAAATCGACCAGCACCAATTCTTCCTTATTAATAATTTCATTAAATTCTGTTTCATTTGTGTGTAGTACTTTTGACATGTTATGTTCCTCCTATATTTTACATGTTTATCTGTGCAAATGCAAAGCTCGCACAATACAATATCAAATTATTTCAACGTAACGATTTGCCGATAATATAAACCAGGTACAGTAAATTGACACATCATATGCGCTTTTACCTTAAAGCTTTCTAACAAGCATAGATGAGGAGAAGTATCGCAATTTGCCGCCTCTTCCTATAGCATCATGTTGAATAACAGCCACCTCTATAATGTCCACAAATTACTGCTTCCTTTTGATTTAAAGCTATCTATAGACAAGCTACAGGAATGAAAGCAGGCTTTTTCCATAAGCATATGCAGATACGGAATACGCCTTATATTGGTAAAAATTTATTTATTAACAAACCCGCGATGTTTTTGCCGTCTAAAAAGGCACTTTCCTTCTGATTTCTTAAGACTCCAATTTAGCAATTCAGCTTTTCTTATATACATCACATATGCATACATCATCCAAACAAGTCATTGAGTGCTTCACTCATAGTAGGATGTGTAAAAATGTGATTTCCTACCTCTTTATAGGTCAGTTTCTGGTTCATAGCAAGCTGTACAAAGTTGATCATTTCTTCTGATTCTGCACAAAACAGCACACAGCCCAGAATCTGATCTGTTTTCGCATCAATAACCGCTTTCAGTATGCCATCCGTTTGTGATATTACATTAGCGCGTGGAATTGCTGCTGCCGGCATAGAGACTGTTTTCACCTCATAGCCCTGCTCCCGTGCTTCCTGTTCACTCAATCCCACACGAGAGAATGTAGGGGAAATGAATACGGAATAAGCGATATGTCCGCGGTTTTTTTTCGTACGCAGCTTACTTCCAAACAGATGATCCTTCACAATACGATAATCATCCAAAGATATATAGGTGAATTGCAATCCGCCTTTTACATCCCCCATTGCATAGATATGAGGCACGCTGGTCTGCAGGTATTCATTTACAATGACATTGCCTCGCTGATCCAGCGCTACTTTGGCTTTCTCTAAGCCCAGTCCCTTTGTATTGGCACTCCGTCCTGCCGCTAACAGTACTGCATCGACTGTAACTTTCTGCTCAGCACCATCCTTATCATCATAGGTGATTACCACCTGTTTTTTATCATTGGCGACCTCTTTCACACGGCTTTCAAATACAAAGCTGACACCCTGCTTTTCCAACACCTTCTGAATTTCATCTGCTATATCCGCATCCTCTCGCTTTACCAGACGATTTCCATATTCAAATACAGTTACGTTACTTCCGTAGCGCGCATACATACTGGAAAATTCAAGACCGATATAGCCGCCGCCAATAATCGTCAGCTTTTCTGGCAGACTGCGTTCCTTCATCATTTCAGCACTTGTGTAGATATGCTTTGTTTCCTTGATTCCTTTTATCGCAGGTATGTTTGCGGTAGATCCGGTATTGATAAATAGATATTCGCCATACAATATTTCATCGATGCCGTTTCCCTGTACATGTACTTCGTGGTCACTGATAAAGGTTGCTTCGGCCGTAATTACATCCACCAGGGCAAGGGAATCAAGCTTATCAAAATTTTTCTTTCTAAGCTTAGTGATGAGAGCTTCTTTGCGTTCTACAGCCTGTGCATAGGACTGTTGTTCTGCCTGTATAATCAGTGATTTGGAGGGTATGCAGCCTTCATTGATACAGGTGCCGCCATACATCTGAGCTGATTTTTCAATCATAGCCACCCGTTTGCCCTGCTTTGCCATATATCCGGCAAGCGTCTTTCCACCTTTTCCAAATCCAACAATAATTGCGTCGTAAGTTTTCATAATCATGTATCCTCCTATAGCATCCTGTTCTGCTTTATATGCTTACTATAACACAGTGACTTTATTTATTAAAGTAATTTGCTATAATAAAGTGTATTTTCTTATTATACGTTATGAATGACAAGCAAAATACCGTAATTTCATATAATTTTCTTAGGGAGGGTATGCAGGAACAGGATGATGTTTCATTATAATAAAGTCTTTCCCATTCCTTCCTGCGTTTGGGAAGCTTCTCACGATTTTATTTCTTTAACAATATCCTTTAACTCTGACATTTTTATAATTTTAACCTATATTTTCATCCTAGGCTGTATATTTCAACAAACTGAAATATATTATGCAAAGCGGCAGAAAACAAGTAAAACGATGTATGATAATAAATGCTGAATAAGAATTTTTAAAAAAATCATATAAGATAGGATAATGATATAGGATAAATAATACCTGTTTAAATGATATTTGTTTAAATAATATTTGTTTAAATAATATCTGTTAAGATAAGATCTGTTTAAATAATATTTGTTTAAATAATTCTAGATATACCAGATTAAATAATACTAGGTAAAATAATATATAAATATATGGCAAAGGAAACAAAATAACAGCCTGCGATACGATCCATCCTTACATTCAGTCTTCTACTGATTATATGATACATCAAAAAAGTCACGTTAACTGTAAATTGTCAAATCTGATTTCTTTCTTGTATATCGTGATCCATATTGTCATAGGCATACGTAAGCAACACACCGGCAAGTGTTACTTATAAAAAAAGAAGCAAATAATTCTGCCACTTTTACACTTCCAGAATATTTGCTTCTGCACACTGCCTGATCCTGCAATCCTGTTATCACAGCTGACTATCTTTCAAGCTAATCATCCTTTAAATCGATTAGATCAAGGCTCAATGAAACCAACCTCCACGAAAGCATTTCATAAATCTGTGCTTCCTTTACATGACTTATGTTCATGTGCAAGAGCTGCATGCACAAGCGAGCGGATATAGGGCAGTCGCTTCGTTTCAAACTGTGGATGCTCTTTCATCCACCGGACATTGAGTGGAGAAGGATGCGGCAATATCAGCGCCGTTTTTCCATAAAGCCTTTGATCACGAAAAACGAGCTCCTCAAAGCTGCAGTTTGGAAACAGCTCTCTGGCTGCCATTGCACCGATAATTATATACAGCTCATTATCAACAGACTCCAGTTCTCTTTTCAACCATGTCCTAGCACAGATACGAGGCGGCTTCTTATCTCCCTGTGCTCCCTTACCCGGATAGCAGTGACCCATGGAGGTGATATAAAAGCTGTACTCATCATAAAACTGTGCATCCTCAATCTGATACCATTCTCTTCGCAGCTTTTTCCCGCTGGCATCATCAAAGGGCAATCCACTGTTATGTACATGAATTGAAGGCGCCTGCGAAATCTGCATAATTCTGGCCTTCTGTTTTCCACGAAAAACCGGCCGCGGCTCATGTTCAAAGGTATCTGCGCAGAGCCGGCAGGCACAGATTTCCATTTTTAGCTGTTCAAAGGCGTCCTGCTTTTGTACCATTCTTTAAATTCCTTTCAGCTCCTGATAGAGTCGTATCGCATAGCTATCCGTCATTCCCGCCACAAAATCAGCTCCCAGCAGCAGCCGCAAATACAGCCGTTCTCCTTCTTCCTTCCCCTGTGCAGTATATTGATAGGTATTCAGATAGTTCCCTGACAGCAAATCAATATATTTCTCCTGGATTTCACTCATTTTCAGTCCGCTGTCATATGGAAGCAGGGCATCCATGAAGCGATCCAGCAAAAAGGTGATAATTTCATTCCCCATGAGCTCCAGCTTCAGAATAGCGGCATCATTATATACACGTTCAAAGGCAAATTTCTTTAATTCACCAATCAGGACTCCCTCTCTGCTGACTGCAATCAGTTCCTGCTCAAACACGCCGTTCATAATATCGTCATAATGCTTTAAAAATGCATCCGACACGCCGGAGATACTGAATAACTGTTTTTTCGTCAGCCATGTAAACACCGCATGCTGATAAGGATCAAATCCCTTTTCACTCGTTTTCTTTAGCTGCCGTCCTTCCTCCAGTCCCTGCCGCAGCAAGGCAGCACCACGCTCATCCTGTGCAGCTTCTATCACATCCAGCAGTTGTTCATAGGAATACAACCCCTTTTTATAGCCATCCTCCAAATCCGCAAAGGTATATGCCAAATCATCCGCCGCTTCCAAAATGAAGCAGAGCGGATTGCGACAGCCCATAGTACCGGTATTCTGCTTAATTTCCAGAAACTGCTTCGTCTCACTCTGATAATAGCCAACCTTTTTCCTAAGCAGACTGCGCTGTTTTTTCTCCTTCTTATCCTCGGCTGTTTTTTCCAGAGAATTTACAGGATATTTTATAATCGTATCCATCACGCCGCTCGTCAGATGCATACCGCTTCTACCTGTCAGCCGGTGAAGCTTGGTGATGATACGCAGTGCCTGTGCATTGCCCTCATAATACAGCAGATCAGCAGCCTGCTGCTCATCCAGCCATGCCATCAGCGGCTTTCCCTTATAATCTAAATGTGACAGATTTTTTTCAAACCAGTTGCGAATTGCGCTTTCCCCAAAATGGCCAAATGGTGGATTTCCGATATCATGCAAAAGTCCCGCACAATTCAAAATTTCAATCACCTTCAGAGAATCCGGAGCATCCTCAGCAGGAGCGCGCTGCTGCTCTAGCACCTGCATACATACCTGCTTGCCAATCAGCTTAGCGATGGATGATACTTCAAGAGAATGTGTCAGTCTTGTGCGTACAAAATCGCTGTAATCCAGTGGAAACACCTGCGTCTTATCCTGCAATCTGCGAAAGGATGCGCTGCGAATGATACGATGATAATCACTTTCAATTTCACTGCGGTATTTTCCTGCATTCCCTGATGCTTTTTGAGGAATTCGTTCTTCACTTGTTATTTTATTCCATGATAATTTATGCATGTTATTACCTCCTGCAGAGTTGTTTCACTTGACGGTGAGCGTATACGCTCGATTGTGCCTTATGTATGAATTAAAGTTCTCTGCTTTCTTTTATTGTATCATACCATGCACTCTTTTTCCCTTATGATACAAAGAAAAGCACAGCTGCTGTCAGTTCGCTATCACTTTATGGCATGTATGTGACTCACAAAGTCCCAAAGAGATTGTCAAGGCCGTATTTTATGATATCTGAAAGACAAAAAAAGATTTCTCAGCCTGGATCAAACCGCCTTGAAATCTTTTTCACACAGCATTCGTACGGATATGCTCACAGCATGTATGCAAAGCTGCTTTCCTTGCGTTTCCTATGTATTGCAACACAAGCTCTATAACATAGCCGGTTGTCTGTTATATTCTGCAAAGACAGATGCCAATCTGCCTCCCGTACGGCATCACTCCACGCTCAACCGCAAGAGCATCATACGTACGCACCTAGCTTCGTTTTAGCAAACAGCCTTCTACATTTGCACATCGCTTACCGCTTTGTAACTGCTTCCCTGACGGTATCAGCTATCAGAATCCTCCAGCGTAATCTCGCGCAGCTTCTTTAACGGCTCCGCATTACCGCGGCGCTGCCTGCTTTCATATTCCTTGACAGAGTGCTCATTCATACGTAAGACCTCCTCACGAAGCTGTCTGGAAGACATACGGCTTGCCCCCTGCCCGCTTGCAATCAGTTGCTCCATACCATCAGAGGTAGCCACCGTCACCCGAAATTCACTTGCGAGCTGATGTGTCGCCTGTTCAATATACATATCTGCTGTCTGTGCCTGCTTTGTATATACAACATATATACTTCCATCCTTATAAGCTGCTCCGGTGCCTGCTTTCACCTTGTATGCATCAAATACGAGAATGAGCACACAGCCGCGATACCCCTGATAGCTGCCCATCATATCAATGAGACGGTGCCTTGCGGCATCCAGATGATCCTTTGCCAGATAGCTCAGCTCTTCCCAGTCGTGAATAACATTGTAGCCATCCACTAGCAGGCATTCCGGCAGCGGCTGATAGCTGATATTCTGTTTTTCCAAATCTATAATATTCGAGACTGTTTTCTCACGCTGTAAAGGCCTGCGCTTGATTGGGCCATAGGTTCGTATGAATATTTCTTCCAGCTCCTTCTCATCCACAGGCTTTGCAGTATAGCTTTGATAGCTTTCCTTTTTCAGCTGGATACGTCCCCATTCGCTTTGCATATGCATATGTTTCCTTACCTCATCCCATGGCACATAATATCCGGCTCCATGAGAGCAAAAGACAGAACCGCACGGATGCTCCATATCGCTGTCACAGTCATACGCCAGCTCCTTCAGTACCTCGCTTTGATTCGCACACTCCTCATACCCTTTCAAACTACAAAACAGCCGCCCTTTCCCCCGCGTATATGCATAGACCTCCTGCGGATAGCCTTGAAGCCATCTGACTGGTGCACAACCGCTGATAACACTCAGCCCGTTTGCTTCCTCCTCTAATTGAAAGGTACCGTTAAATCGTTCGATATCGAATACCGCACGGCTGACACAGGATGCGGGAACCTGCAGGGTAAATTCATAATAAGGCTCCAAGAGTATACTTTTTGCACTGCGCAGCCCATGCCGCACTGCCCGATATGTCGCCTGCCGGAAATCACCACCCTCAGTATGCTTTTGATGTGCACGTCCACAGAGCAGTGTTATTTTCATGTCGGTAATTGGAGAACCGCTCAATACACCGATATGCTCCCGTTCCTGCAGATGGCTCAAAATCAGCCGCTGCCAGTGACGATCCAACGCATCCTCCTTACAGTCACTTGCAAACTGCAGACCGCTTCCCCTTGGCAGAGGCTCCAGCAGAAGATGAACCTCTGCATAATGACGCAGTGGTTCATAGTGTCCAACGCCTTCCACCGGCTCCAGAATTGTTTCCTTATATACGACTCTGCCCTCATCAAATTCCACTTCGGTATGAAACCGTTCCCGTATGGTATGCTTTAAAACCTCTGTCTGAATATCCCCCATCAGCCGCACATGCAGCTCTTTCAGATGTGTATCATAGCTGACATGCAGCTGCGGATCCTCCTCGGCAAGCTGAAGCAGCTGTTTGCGCATAACGAACGCATCACAGCCTTGTGGCAGCAAAACGCGATAGTTCATAAAGGAAGAAAGCTGAACCTCATTTTTGTTCTTTTCAAACCCCAGTCCGTCTCCGGCATGAAATCTATGCAATCCCTTTACCGCACATACTCTGCCGCTTGCCGCTTCATCACACAGCTGGTAGCGATTCCCGGAGTACAGCCGGATCTGATCGACCTTTTCCTCCTCGCCAAGCTTTGTTTTCACCTTCAGTGTTCCGCCTGTGATCTTCATATGTGTTAGGCGGTTACCATTTTCATCCCTGCTGATTTTGAATATCCGCGCACCAAATTCTTCGGGATACAGCCTCGGCTTTGTATAGCAGTCCAAAATATCCAGAAGCTCCTGTATCCCCTCCATTTTTAATGCTGACCCAAAGCAGCAGGGAAACAGGATTCTTTGGGATACAGCTTCAGCAATCTGCTCCTTTGGTATGCTACCTGCTTCCATATATGTATCCAGCAATTCATCACTGCACATTGCCAGTTGCTCCTGAAGCTGCTCATCACATAGGCTGAAGTCCACACACCGCTCATCCAGCAGCCGCTTTACATCCGTCATGAGAGCTTCCCTCTGTGTATAGCTGACATCCATTTTATTGATAAATACAAGTACTGGAATGTTATAATGCTTCAACAGCTTCCATATGGTTTCCGTATGAGATTGTACCCCATCCAGTGCATTGATAATCAGCACCGCATAATCCAGCACCTGCAGCACACGCTCCATCTCTGCCGAAAAGTCCACATGTCCGGGGGTATCCAGCAATGTGATCTGCGTATCCTTCCATGAAATCACCGCCTGTTTGGCATAAATTGTGATGCCGCGATTCTTTTCCTGTACATCATAGTCCAGAAATGCATTTCCGTGATCGACTCTCCCTATTTGACGAATACTGCCACAGGCATAGAGCAGACCTTCTGATAAGGTTGTTTTACCGGCATCTACATGCGCCAGCAGGCCTATATTTATATACTTCATTTACTCACACTCTTTCTAAAACAGATGCTGCTTCAATTTCCTCAAATCTCTTAACGAAATGAGACAGCATATTCTGTACTCTCTATTATAAGAGCAGTTATAGAAAATGCAAATAATTTTGTCTTTTCCTGCAGGATATTGTCATGCACCGATAAACCAAAAGCCACGACAGAAGTATGATCATCGCTTTAATATAGCTGTATATTCCTGCTCTACGGCAGCTAAGGTTATAGAAAGCACAAATGCTTTGTTTTCCTATAGACAAGCGATGGGTCGGTATTTAATTCGCGATGTTTTTAATACATAAGCATAAAAAAACTGCCCTATGCGTAGGATGCTTCCCATACCGTGGACACCTTTGCATATGCAGTTCTTTTTTTAATTGCAGGATATATCCTACGATAACAGCGATTGATACGACTGCGAATCAGCCGATACCGTAAGGCTGTATGAGTGGGGATTGCATTCACAAGCCGGTCAGTTAGCCTATCATAAAATCGAAACCATTTCTATGCATGGCGTACAGCATATTCATACTCCAGCATACGTACTTTCTTCATTATGCATAAAAGCTGAACCAGATGAGTGTATCGCAGTCAGCAATGCTTCCTTCATAAGAAGGTATACAATAAGGCTGTAAATAGGAACCCTATAACGGTTCCACTAACAAGCCTCGCTATCCTGTTGTCTGCCTACTCAAGCCTGTTCAAATGCATGCATCCAATTAACCTTTCGATAGTATATAAAGAAGGCAATCGAGCTTAATGACCAGGTAAGCGGATAAACCCAGTATACAACAGCAATATCATTCAGAAAATGAATCATGACGGTCAAAAAGGTTACACGTACGACACACCAGAACAGCAGCATAACAATCATCGGTACCATGGATTTACCCGCCCCTCGCAGAATAGCGGATATGCAGTGAGAATATGCGAGCAGGAAAAAGAACATGGATGATGTTCTTGCCCGTTCAGTACCAAACATTACTACCTGAGGGTCATTATTAAATGCAGCAGTGAGCAGCGGGGCACCGATAAAAATGATAATTCCTATGACCTCCGCAATCGCCATAGAGCACAGCATTCCAAATTTTGCGCCTTTTTTCGTTCGCTCATATTGACGGGCCCCGAGATTTTGTCCGACAAAGGTTGTCAATGCCATGGTAAAGCTGGTAATTGGCAGAAATGCAAACCCTTCGATTTTTGAATATGCACCACAGCCGGCCATTGCCATTTCACCGAATCCGTTAATGTTGGATTGCACAACGACATTCGCAATCGCAATGATGGAATTCTGCAGTCCGCTTGGCAGACCATAACGGATAATCAGCTTCAGCATATCGGTATGAAACCGAATTTTACGCAGCTGCAGACGATAGGAATCCTTTGTACGCAGCAGTCTGTTCATACATAGAAGGGCGCTGACAAATTGTGATAAAATGGTCGCAAAGGCTGCAGAGCCGACTCCCATGTGAAAGACTACGATTAAAACGATATCCAGTACAATATTGATAATTGATGAAATAATGAGATAATTCAGCGGATGCCGGCTGTCTCCCACGGCCTGCAGTATACCGACAAATATATTATACATAACCAGACCCAGCGATCCCATGAAATAGATGCGGAAATAGGTTACCGACTGTGGCAGAACGTTGGCCGGTGTATCCATTAAGATTAGAATCTGCGGCGCAAGAAGCACTCCCAGTATAGTTAAAATAATGCTGGCGACAAGACCGAAGGCAACCGTCGTATGAATCGCTCTTTGCATGTTGTCAATATCTCTGGCTCCAAAATACCGGGCAATGACAACTCCTGCACCGATGGCGATACCGTTAAAGAAGCCTACCATCAGGAAAATCAGATTTCCAGATGAGCTGACGGCCGCCAATGCATTGCTGCCGAGAAAATTCCCCACAATCAGTGAATCCGCTGTGTTATACAGCTGTTGAAACAAATTTCCAAAAAACAGTGGAAGCGCAAAGAACATGATTTTTTTCCATATCGTTCCCTCTGTCATTAAATTTTTTGATTCTTCTACCTCCATAAAATTCCTACTCTCCCTTTTTAAATGCCAGTATTTATCATACGCACACTCCTTCCTTTAGTCAAGCACGGAATGTACTTCTTTCGCGTCATGAGGAACTATTGTTTTGAATAACAGCTGATGCAGCTTTCTGTAATTTGCAATCAGACTCAGCAAAGAATGATAATATAATGCTGCTTGTATAGCAGGCTGTTGTATTCTCTTAATCTTTTTTTGATTTTAAGGGCAGTGAATCGCAACATGGTGAAATCTGCCTGCATAAGGATGCACGTAAACCGGCATTTCAGCTTATGCTTACGCTGTCTGGTAGGAAATCCTACTTTACTGCCTATGTAAAAGATTCCTATTGAATCCTTACGTAAAAAAACACTTGGTAATGTGATAACTGACATAAAAAAGAAGGAAATCCTTACCGCCCTATTTGCGGATATATTTCCTTACTATAGCATTCATCTGTTTACACAGCGTTTATTCTTTTATCTTTACGTTCTCCACAGTATCAATTATTCCCCCCTATATGTCCTCTTCCTGTTTCAGTGTTTTATGAAACAGCTTCTTTTTATGCTTACGGCAGCCGTCTAGGTCGCAGCTTTCACAGGTTAGCCTAGCATTGCTGATTTTATAAAACCGTTCGGGATGCATAGCGTGTCGAATTTCCCAGACTATTAAAGAGAGAAGTCCAAGCAGGACAAGCGTAATCGTGAAAATATTAGGAAAGAAAACCAGAAAGCTGTACTGAAAAAAGGAATCCCAATTATAGATTCTGCATTCCATACAGCAGTCAGGGCGAATCAAAATGGAGTGAAAGGGACACCAGGCAAAGATGGCAAAGTAAACGGAGAAGTCTGATAGAGCAAACAGAAAAAATATCCAGATACGATCAAGCATACCAGTGCTATAAAGCACACCGGGGATAGCCAGGAAAAAAAGCCAGAACAGCATAGCGTGGAAAGCACGTCGATCATAGATGTGTTTTACAGTACGCAGCGTTTCCTGTGTAACGTCATTTGCTTCATAATTTTTCTGGAACTGCCGTCCTTTATATAGTGTGGAATTACAAAAGGAAAGCATATCCTTTATCGGGAAGATGCAGAAATACAGGAAAGCCACAAGGTAGATCAGAGGCGGCAGCTGAAAGGGCAGATTTCTATCAAACAGCAAGCAATAGCAGGCAAAGAGGAAGAAGCTTCCGGATGTCCATATGCGAATTCTATTCATAATTATTCCATGGACGTTTACAATCCAGCCATCCCTGCTGCTTCCAATATGAATAATCCAGCTCTCCTGCACCCATATGGTGCTTATGCATCTGCCGCATAGCATGAAACATCAGTCGCTGCTTCCCGCTGACTCTGCAATGTCTGTTTTTGTTGTTTATCCATCTGGCTAATCTTATGAAATCCTTGTTCAGTCTGTCTTTTCTATGTTCAGGTACAGCTTCCCATGCGACTGCCATGGAGCGAAAGCCATATGTCCTGATCTGTGAGATTCCCCAGCCTGATAAACTTGTATGAATGTCCTTTGCGGCTTTTTTCATTCCACTTCCTGCTCCGGATGCTAGAATTACTGCCTGCTTGTGATACATGGATTTTCTGGGACGATGAACTACAAAATTTGTGAAGTAGTGATCCAGCAGGGCCTTCATAGAACCGGTGGTACGCAGGCAGTAGGTCGGTGTTGTAAAAATCAGTAGATCAGCTTCCTCCAGTGCCTGTGTAATTGGCGCAAGCCATGCAGCATGCGGACAGTGCGCTGTTCCGGTTTTCATACAGCGGTAACAGCCACAGCAAAAATGAGGCATATCCTTTGGAAGAAAAAATTCATACGATGCCTCGGCTTGCAGGTGTTCCAGCAGCATATGAGCCGCATGATAGGAGGTCTGGTGATGATTCTGACCATGAATAAGTGTGACCTTCATATCAGTTACCTGCTGTCTGTTTTGTTGAATTGAGTTTTAGAAACTGACGAATATGCTCCTGCAACAGGGCAATGGCTTCTCTTTCAAATGCGGCACGGGAGTCACAGAGCTCCAACAGCAGGTAAATGGGGGCATAAAACTGAATGGCAGTTGTTTTAGGATTTCCTGGTTTTAAGATTTTCGCTTGCATCAAATGCTGAAAAATCATCGTCTGGTAAGCAATCGCATCCTCAAAGTACTGCTGCTGGAATAAATCTGCCAGTTGTGTGTTATGATAGCGTTCCATGTTCAGCATTTTCCGAAAGCTGCTTTCATACTCATCATGAAGAAAGTAGGAGAACATGTGCAATCCCATATCAACCAGCTGATCATCTGTAATCTGTTCGTACAGCATCATATCCGTTTCGGCATCCGTTCCATTGATATGCAGCTTAGCCGCATGCTGTGCATAGCGCTGTTCCATTTCTCTTATGATGGCATGGAAGATATCCTCCTTGCTTGCATAGTGCTTATAGAGTGATGGGGCCTGTATGCCAACCGCCTTGGCAATCTGTGCGACACTGACTGCATCATAGCCGTAACTGGCAAACAGATGCAAAGCCTTAATACGTATCTTCTCTTTTGTTGATATTCCTTCCATTTCACGTCCTCCCGGCTAATATCCATTAGCCTTTTCTTCTTACATATTAGGCTAATAATCGTTAGCTGTCAAGATAAATAAGCATTTTTGGAAATTTCTTTTATAATGGAAAAAGTAGATCCTTCTGTCAGGCTGTATGTACCGCTACCGATTGAAGCTTTGAGAGATTCTTTGCAAAATAAAAAAAGTGCATTCCTTTCTGCAGGATATGCTTATTGCCGCTATTTCAAAAAACATCGTGCAGGAAAAGAAAGCATTGAAATGAATGAAAGGCTAGTACGCTTTCGGGTATTCCCATTAGTGATGCTCACGAGCATAGGTATCTATTTAAGTGATGGTGTATATTTCATATGAACTGATGATGAACCAACTTATGAAAGGAAGGGCTTATTAACCTTACACGGTAAGAAAAAAACACAGGCAGTTTGTTTAGCTCTCCTGTGTTTTCATTACGTTAGTTTTTTAACTTGTTATTCATCGTCTTCCTTGCCATCCCAGCAGTATGTACACATTTTGCATTTATCCAGACCGATGGATGCAATCATATCATCCAAGCGGTGATAACGCAGGGATGTGAAATTAGAGCGCTGACGGATTTCCTCGCACATATTCTGATAACGCTCACTATCCGGATCTGCATATTCTGCCAGAACCTCGCTGGAAACATCGTCTCCCTCCAGCTTGCGAATCACTCTGCGCGTAATCAGATCCATTTCAGATTTTGAGCGGGAAAAATTCAGATATTTACATCCAAAAATAATTGGCGGGCAGGCCGGACGGACATGTACTTCCTTCGCACCACTCTCATATAAAAATTCCGTCGTTTCTCCCAGCTGTGTTCCGCGCACGATGGAATCATCAATCAGCAGCAGACGTTTGTCCTTAATCAGCTCCTGAACCGGAATCAGCTTCATTTTCGCAACCATATTGCGCTGCGTCTGACTTGTCGGCATAAAGGATCTCGGCCAGGTTGGTGTATATTTGATGAACGGTCGGGCAAATGGTACATTGGACGCATTGGAATAACCAACAGCATGTGCAATACCGGAATCCGGAACACCTGCAACGCTGTCAACCTCTACATTGTCACGTCCTGCAAGCAATTCTCCGCAGCGATTTCGCATACACTCAACATTGATTCCCTCATAGGTTGACGTCGGATACCCGTAATACACCCACAGAAAGGAACAGATTTTCATTTTATCCTTTGGCTTTTGCAGCACCTCAATGCGCTCCGGTGTGATAAATACAATTTCTCCGGCACCAAGATCACGATAATGATGATAGCCAAGATTTAAAAATGCACTACTTTCAAATGTCGCACAGAAGCCGGTTTCTTTTTCCCCAAGTACAATCGGCGTTCTTCCCAGCAAATCTCTTGCGGCATAAATCCCATACTGCGTCATCAGCAGGATGCTCATGCTTCCCTTAACTAGACTTTGCACATACTGAAGACCTTCTACGATTGTCGCCTTATGGTTGATCAGTGATGCAATCAGCTCTGTTGGATTCACTTCTCCGGTACTCATTTCCAAAAAGTGCGTAACCCCGCGTTCAAAGCACAGACTTTGCAGCTCTTCCAGATTGTTAATACGGCCAACCGTTGTGATGGCAAAGGATCCCAAATGGGATTTCACCAGAAGCGGCTGCGCCTCATTGTCTGAAATACATCCGATTCCAAGATTTCCATCAAATTCCTCAATATCCTTTTCAAATTTTGTACGAAACGGAGAATTCTCGATGTTATGAATGGCACGGGCAAAGCCCTTCTCTCCATGTATCGCCATTCCTCCACGTCTCGTGCCCAGATGTGAATGGTAATCTACACCAAAAAACACATCCAGTACACAGTTTTCTTTTGAAGCTACTCCAAAAAAACCGCTCATGTCTTACCTCCAATTAACTCTTTCTTTTCTTTTTGCGCATAGCACAGATTCATTTTAACGCTTTTTGTGGCGTATGAAAATAAAAAGATGGTTTTTTTTACATTTTCTTAATTACAAATGCTGCTATGCACGATAATGTGAGCGCTATAGCAGATACAACCAAAGTGCTATACCTGCCATTTTCATTATTAAATATAACAGAACAAGGAAACCAGGCTCTCTGATGGAACACTTGTTTCCTTGTTTTTTTGGACTTTCATCGGTAAATAAGAACTGATAAATCACTGTGGGGATGGAGAAATAAAGATAACCCTTCGATATCTGTAGCCCGGATTGTTAATTATAATACTCCGCCTGTGCCTTCCACAGCTTTGCATACACTCCTGCATTGTTTAGCAGCTCCTCATGCGTTCCTTCCTCCTCCACTTCGCCCTGTTCCATAACAAGAATACGGTCACAGAATTTGCATGAGCTCATGCGATGGGATATATACAAGGTGGTTCTCCCCTCTACCAGCGCATCAAAATTTTCATAAATTTCCGCTTCTGATATCGGATCCAGTGCAGCAGTCGGTTCATCCAGGATAACAAACGGAGCATCCTTATACAATGCACGGGCAATGGCAAGCTTTTGTGCCTCTCCCCCGGATAGCGTCACTCCATTTCCATAATCGCTGAACAATATACTATGCTCCCTATCTGTAAAGGATTGAATCCGATCCCAGATATCCAGCCGTTTCAATACAGCCTCAACCTTACCAGCATCCGGCTCTGCCGATCCGGCAATATTTTCATTCAGGGGATAGGAGAATAAAGCAAAATCCTGAAATACAACAGAAAAGATACTCGCATATTCCGCATAATCGTATTTCTCAATATTGATACCATTTAATAGAATTTCTCCCTCACTTGGTTCATACAGACGGCATAGCAGCTTTACAATGGTTGTCTTTCCCGCACCATTTCTTCCGACGATGGCCAGCTTTTCCTTTATATGAAAACGGATATTCACATCGTGCAGCACATCCTCACGCTGTCCCGGATAACGAAAGGATACATGGCGAAATTCAAATTCATATTCCCCATCATCCCGTTTTTCAATCGGCAGTGTACCTTCATAATGCATATTGGGCAGATAGAGAAAATCATAAAATGCATTCAGATAGGATAGCTGATGCCGCAGCTGTGCATAATCCACCTGAAATACTGCAATCGCATCGACTGCACTCAGTATGATGCCTGCCATATACAGAACCTGTCCGACGGATATGATTGAGCGAAGGGCTAGGGATACGACATAGATATAGGCACTGAAGGAAAGTACCTGCCCCAGCAGATCACTTTGAAATAAGAGCCTTCCATTATCTTTGCCAAATTTACGAAAGGCCGGATTATCCATCAGCTTCTCCGCCTTCAATGAAAACAGATCCCCCATACGATAAAGCCGGATTTCCTTTGCCATATCCATTTTATAAAACAGGTTCAAAAGATAACCGGTCATCGCATTGCTGTGATCGTTTTCCCTGCACAAGGCCTCCAGTAATTCCCCATGCTTTCTGGCAAATACGTTTTTGAACACAAGGAATACTGCTAAAACAACAAGCAGTAAAAACAGATAAATATCCCAAGTGCGTATTTGCAGCATCATCACCGTCAGAGCTACCAGTGCCAGGATAATTTTTGCCAGTGATTCACAGCAGCGTGCAACAAACCGGATTGCGGAGTCAATATTTCCAGAGCCGTTGCTGGAATTGCGTGTTCGTCTCAGGGTATCCAAAGTTTCCTGCGTTTCCAAAAGCTCATATTCCATCAGCATTGCCTTATGCAGCAGCTTTTGATCAATACGCTGTACCGCTGTTCGACAGATAACCTGAAGACGGTTATAAAAGGCCTTGGCGATCAGCGTGCAAACAAGCACACTGCCGCACATGAGTAGCACTGTATGAAAAGCAGCAGCATATTGCTTTGCGATCAGCTGATTCAGAATTTCGGCTGAAAAATACAGGGTGATATACGGAGACAAGGCATTGGTGAAGCCATAGCCTGTCCAAATCCAAACGATATGCGGGCTGCTCAGACGAACAATCGCCGTGAATTTTTTAATTTCCTTCCATGCCTGCATGTTCATCACCCTCCTCATAATATTTCGACTGTACCTGAAACATCGCCGCATATATTCCCTGCTTTTTCAGCAGCTCCTCATGGCTTCCCCGCTCTGCGATCCGCCCGTGATCCAGAACGAGGATTTCATCACAGAATTTTGTAGAGCTCAGCCGATGGGATATAAACAGGCTGGAGGTATCCTGCAGCAAATGGTGATAGCTCTCATACAATTCCTTCTCCGCAAGTGCATCCAGTGCCGCTGTCGGCTCATCCAGCAGCAGGCAGCCAAAGTCTCGGTATAATGCTCTGGCCATGAACAGCTTCTGCTTCTGTCCGCCGGATAACTGCATACCATCTGCGTCAATATCCTTTCCTATATAGGTCAGCTCCTGATGCGGCAGGACAGCAATCATCTCCCACAATCCTGCACGCTGTAAGCAGGCTCTAACCTTTTCTGTATCCGTTTGTGATATATCCTGCATACTGACATTTTCAGCAATGGTGTAGCTGAGCATACCGGAATCCTGAAAAATTCCTGTGATATGTGTATAAAGATCATCAATATCCAGAGCATCAGTAGGTATACCGTTAATGTAAATCGTTCCCTCTGTCGGTGTATAGAAGCCCAGAATCAGCTTTACAATCGTACTTTTCCCCGCACCGTTGACACCGACAAGCGCCAGCTTTCGTCCCGGAGACAGGGTAAAGGAGATATCATCCAGAATTCTCCTGCTCTGGCCCGGATAGGAAAAGCTTACGTGTTCAAAGGTAATTGTGACAGCCGTTCCCGTAAGCTTCTCACCGCAGCCATGCTGCAGGCGGTTAGGAATATCAAAAGCATCCTGCATACGGTTCACAAGAGCGTTGTTCACCGACATACTGGCATAGGCTTCCTCCACTCTTTTAAACCAGAGTGAAAATCCGGATATGATGCCCAGATAAAATACAAACTGATCGATTGCCATTCCCTCCATCAGACGGTTGATCAAAAAGGCATAGCAGGCGACATCACGTAAGAAATCCAGAAGGATTCCAAGTGTATCCACAAGCATATATGCACTATAATCCTTAGCACGTATATGGGTCATGAGACGGTTTACCTTTTCAAATTTCGCATTGATCCAGCTTTGCAGCTGATAGAGCCGGATATCCTTTCCAGCAGAAATATCATATGCAAGCTGATTCAGATAGCGTGCCTGAAGCATATGAGTGTCCAGCTCATCACGATGAGAGTATTCATACCGCCTGGCCATGGAAAAGAAAAAATATTGAAGAACTACAAGCGCAAGCAGTCCCAAAACAAAGAGAATGCTCAGTCCTGAGCTTACCACAGTATATAGTAAAAGGCCTAAAACTGCTGTCCCCAGTGTAATGAAGTCATGGTACATGCCTTCCTGCCCCATATTGTTGTTATCAACTGCCTGTGCCGCATCCTCCAGTATGTTCTTGTACTCCTCTTGTTCAAGCAGTGCATAGTCCAGTCTTGCTCTTGACAAATAGACCTTTTTTATAAAATACAGACCACGGCTTTTGATAAATGCAAATGCATTATACTCATTCAGATAGCTGACCAGTCCCTGCAGGATCCCATACAGCAGAAGCAGACCGCCCAGTATTAGGAAAAAGTCCAGGATTGCATGATGATGCAGCAGGAGGCTTATAATCACGCTGGGTATTAGCACCGATACAAGGGGAGCCACTGCCCCCAGCACGATATGTGCAGTCATGCTGAAAAAGGTTCCGCGATCGATTCTCCATAATACACGAAGCAGATACAGCATATTAGCCGGTATCGTTTTTTTCATATTCTCACCTCACAGCAGCAGTATAAAACAAAATCCTCTTTTGATAATAAAATGTGCACGAATTGCAGCGCTCCGTACACGAATGGTTTTTAAATATTAAAAGAAGCCAGATTGCTGTATGAACAGACAGACTTCCTCGTACAGCATACTAATAAAGCTGATCGTATGCTTGCCGAAATCTTACAACTGCTTCATCCTTTTCATCGAAGGACCAGCTGAATAATCAATAATCTGACGGTCTGTACCCTTTTATACCTGCAGGGACAGCATGATTTCACACTATCATAACAGACTTGGAGGCAGGTAAAGCCTTTTTTATACCTGGAAAGGCAGCATGATTTCCGTTATAAAAACTCCAGGCTCATTCTTACGCTGGATAAACCCGCCATATTTTTCAACAATTCTGTTCATCCGTTTCAGACCATGCCCATGATTTCCGCGTTTGGTTGTCACATATTCCTCATCCAGCTTCCGCACAACTTCACTGGTTGCATTGGTACAGGAAATATAGAGCTGTCCCTTATACAATCCGATGTACAGACGCAGGAAAGGATGCTCTTTTACCTTTGCACAGGCCTCCACTGCATTATCCACCAGATTTCCAAGCAATGCACACATATCCGTATCTCCAACTGCAATTTGTTCAGGTACATTTGCCTTTACATGAATTTCAATTCCCTGTGCAACAGCCAGAGAAAGCTTTGAATTTAGAATTGCATCCATATTCGCATTGCCGCATTCCACTAGCTGATGGATATCAGCGAGCTCCTGTTCCAGTTCATTCAGATATTCCAGAGACTGGGCAATCTCTGCTTTACGCAGCTTTGCTTTTAAATTCTGAAGATGGTTATGATAATCATGACGCCAGCCGCGCATCGTCGTATACATATGCTCGACCTCCTGTACCTGACGGTCAAAAACCTTGTTCTGGTATTCCTGCAGCTGCTGTTCATAGCTTTTCACCATGAGCTTATCATAGAGAACCAGCCCCAGTTCCAGCAGTGTCCATACAGCCGGAGCATAGGATAACGGCCATGTCAGAAGAAGCAAAGCCAGCACAAAAGCGTGAAGCATATATTGTCCTCTTGTATCCAGAAGCAGCACTAGCAATAAAACAGCAGCATACAGCCACTGGACGTTAACAAGCAGGATGGCTAGAAACAGAAAAAGGGATAAAACAGCATGAATTAGGAGCCGTTTTGTCTGCCGTTTAATCTGCCACAGGTGGTATAGCAGGACTGGAAGAATCAAAATCTGCATAATAGTTCCCTCTGACAGCGCTTCATGATTTCCTCCTGCAGCCGCTGCTTCATCGTTCTGCTTACCGGTATGCATTCCTGATTATCCAGAACACAGCCATCCCTGCGCAGGACATGGATATGATTCAAATTGACACAATAGCTTCGATGACAGCTCAGAAAATCATCAGAAAGCTTTGCACATTCCTTCTGAAAGCTTGTTTTGATACGATATACCCCCTTGCGATGATGGCAGCGGACATAATGTCCATCACTTTCCATATAATAAATATCATCCTCGTACAGCTTATGCAGTTCTCCCTCTATCATCCAAAGCAGATAGGGTCTTGGTACCTCGAGTTGTTCCAGGAGTTTCTTCAGTTTATCTTCCTGCACCGGCTTCAGCCAGTAACGGACAGCATCCACCTCATAGCCGTCAAATACAAAGGAGGGATCATTTGTCAGAAAAACCAGGTGGACATGCGTATCCTTTTCCCGCAGCTTCCTTGCTGTTTCCAGACCATTCATACCCTTCATTTGGATATCCAAAAGCACTAGATCGTAAGGCTGCTCATCCCATGCGAATAAAAACTGTTCTCCGCTGGAAAACAGATCTATGACATATGTGCCAAGCTTTTGCAGGAGTGCATGCAGTTCTTCTGCAAGTGCGGATTCATCCTCAACAATGGCTATTCTCATAGTCTCCTCCTTCCCATGTATTGATGTTCAACAGCTTTATAAAGCCCTCTATACCGTTTAATCTCTACCCGTTTGGTAAAAAGTATGCTTTCGGGGTTTGGCAGTTGAAGCTGCCTAGGTGATTAGTCTTTTGCATTGCTATTTCAAAAAATGTTCTTCCATATAAATAGCGAAGCCATCCTCATCGTTGCTAAATTTTGTTATATCATCCGCAATCGCTTTGGTATCATCACTGCCATTGATCATGCAGACGCCAAGACCACTGTATTCCAGCATATCATTATCATTGGTCGTGTCACCAAAGGCAACCACCTCCTTTGGTGTTATCCTGTTGAATTCACAAAATTTTTTCAGGGCATAAGCTTTGGAAACGCGCTTATCGGCAAATTCGATGAGTGTCGGCTGTGTTTTGAAGCCCTTGTAATATGGTGATGGATGCAGCATTAGATATTGTTCAATATCATCTACGATATCTTCCTTCACACGGTACATGATTTTGGCATTTTCCTGCTCATACATGGTGGAAAGAGAATCCACAACAACCATGTGCTTATCACTGGTCAGTGCGGATTTACGCATTTGTGCATCATCACGCTCACAGAGCAGGCAATCATCGCGGTAAATAAAGCAGTTGGAATCAAAGGGCTTCATCAGCTCCATGGTTTCCCTGATCCAATCCGTTTTCATTTTGAAATAGCTATATTCCTTTTGATGCAGGTTGTCCCAGAGCTCAGAGCCATTCATGCCAATGAGAATATCAAAAGGATATTGAATTCCCCACAGCTCTGCTTTTTTCGCCAATTCATCAAGCGGTCTGCCGGATGCAATGCCGAAGTAAATACCCTTTGTGTGCAGCTGATGGATGACAGCTCTTGTTCTTGGTGTTAGTTCCCTTTCCGAAGTGACCAGCGTACTGTCAATATCACATATAACCAGACGAATGTTTTTTTCCATAATCGATTGCTCCTTGTATGATAGATTTTATAGGGAGTCTCCCTTATTAGGTTCATTATAAAACACTTTTCCTGAATCTGTTAGCGTTATTTCGGAAAATGATGGATTCTCATGAAAAGATTTGCTGTTTTTGTGCAAAATGTGCGCATACGCTATCATACGGTATGGAAAAATATGAGGTGTTGTTAGCTATGCGTCTTCTTTACTTTTTGTATGTTGCGATAGGAATCTTTTAGATTTTCCATTGACAGGCTTTGAGATCAACGTTTCCGTTGGGTTTAAAGGTAACGCCTTCCTCCAGAAGAAGATCTGTCTGCTCGTCCCAGTCGGGTGCAGTTCTGCCGGCACTGTTTACGACACGGTGGCAGGGGTATTCGCCATACAGGGAGGCTGCGGAAAGAATTTTGCCAACCTGTCTGGCGTTTCGCTCTCTACCGGCTAATTCTGCAATTTGTTTGTAGGTTGCGACATTTCCTCTGGGTATTTCTGATACGATTTCCAAAACGATGTATATAAATTGTTCATCCATTTTGAGACCTCCGATTCTTGTAATAGCGTAGCTACAGGTTCAGATTTCCTTTATGTTACCTGTTTCAGTCCTCTTACAGAATACATCTATATTATCAAATTGGCATATTCATAATTTTCTTTGCCCCTGATAGTAATATTAAAAATTCATCCTGCTTGCTGTAGAAAATCAATTTCGCCTGCATTAGAATATATGCATCCTTTTTCTATGTATTTTTTCTTTAGCTGTTCTTTTACTTTCTCTAAATATTCCATATCTCTTATACCTTTATTCAATGATCTGATTTATGTTGTGATAAGGAAAACTCTTATATAAATATCTGTAAATAGACATACACATTTTATCACACCTAGTGATACATTAAAATAATTATGATTTCAATTTCAAGCAAAAAAATAGCCTTAACGATCTTCATTTCTTCGTTTTCAAGACACCTCTATTTATTATGTATAAAGACGGTTTTGCTTGATTATTCCAAAAACTTCATTCTATTTGGATACAAAATTTCTTTACTGAATATACTCCCGTAAGATTTGTGTTATGCACTGCTATCTCAAAAGAAAATGAAATTGTTCAATTTTAATTCGTGATATCAAAAACTCCCTGGAACTAAAAAAATGCCCTGAAAAAGGCATTTTTTTAGTTCTGTATACTATTCGAACTCGATATTATTATGCTTATTTATTATGTTTTCCAGTATTATTATAGCATTTTAATTAAGATTTTTCAGTATGAAGTTTTCCATTATTCATAGTATTTAAAAATTATATTGTCATTGTATTGTCACTATCCTAATTTATTTCAATAGGTAATTTTAAAATCATTCTAGAAATCCGTATCTGCCGCCTGTTTTATTTCCTGTAAATTCTATAAGATTTACTCTATCTTTTAAAGTCTCTGGTATTTGTTTATTTTCAAATATAATCACTTGAATATCCTTTCTCTCTGATAATTTTTTTAGAAATTTATATTGAAGAGTGCTATTTACTTCTTCATTTATTTTATCTCCTTCTTTGAATGTCGTTAGCGGTGAATCTAATAGAATAAATTTAGAATAATTATCATCTTGAAATTTAAACAAGATCATGGCATAGAAATATAAACTCTTATAGAAGGCTCTATAACCCTTTCCATTATTCCGCCTATCTCTATCATTGATTATTATATCTAATAAATTTTTAGAAAAATCTATTTTTATAATAGAATTATCTACATCATAAAATAGTTCTTTTAAAAACTTTGTAAATTCATTTCTTTTTTCTGTAACAGGTTTCTCAGCTGGTTTTATTCTGTTACCCTTTAATTTCTTATGTTCTATTTGTGAATTGATTTCCTCTTGTAATTGCTCTTCTATCTTTTTCAAATTCTGTAATTCTATTTCAAATTGTCTTTGTTTAATATATTCATCAATGGATAATTTCAAAGGTTCAATTTGATTATAATAATCTGTAACGGATTCCTTTTTTTCAGATATACTTTCAATGGTAATTTTTAATTTTTCCTCTAGCTTTCTTCTTTCGTTATCTATTTCAAGCCTTAATTCTTCAAGTTCGTGTAAATTTATTCTTATGTTATTAGATTCAGCATGGCATGAAGCTATGACACTTTCATCTATCTCATTTCCTATTTGATTGCCACATAAGGGACATATCTTTGACTTCATTCCAATTAACTTTTCAGAATTTTCTTTTATAAATATTAATCTATCCAAATCAATATTGTATTGTTTTTTTAATGTATCAAACTTATCGATTTGCTGTTGCTTTAGATTTATTGATTCAGTAATTTTTCGAGATTCTCTATTTAACTCTGTAATACTCTGATTCAATTCATTTATCTTCTTTTGTAATTCTAGTAATTCATTTTTATACTGTTTTAACTTATCATCACTTAAGTTAACTTTAGTGTTTAAAAATTTATTAAGCTGTACTTGTCTTAATCTGTTATTTTTCAAATTCATTTCTAAAATATCCAATTTTCCAGAAATTCTTGCTTCAGTAACTTCAGGCTTTTCAATTTTCTTATCTAAATCATACACGTAACCATCAATTACGTATTGTAATGTGCTTTGCTTTGGTGTAGCATTCTTATACTCCCCATACAATAACTCTGATTCAGATATTATTGTATTTTCATCTATAATAAACCATTCAGATAAACTACGAAAAGTCAAAGCTTCTTTTTCTCCAAATTGATTTTTTAGAACTTTAATATAAGATGGAATACCCATCAAATTTAAGAGAAACGATGATATATTGTTATCTTTTGAACTATGTTTCAGATTCTTTTTTTGAGCTGAATCAATATTCCAATTTTCAAAATTTCCATCACAAATAAATATATTTTCCCCTTTAATCTCACGATTTAATGTATAATATTTTTTTTCATACGTTACTATTTCCAAATAAATATCAGTATAACCCTCAAGTTCTTCAATTTCCTTAATAGCCTTTCTTCCAAACATATAGTCAATGCATTGAAATAAAAAACTTTTCCCTGTATTAGAAGGTCCTGTAATAACATTAAGTCCGCGTTTAAATTCAATTGTTGATTTTTTTCCTTTGCCGATCACAATAATTTTATTGATATAAAATCCTTTCATATTATTTTTCCTCTCTAACAATTTTTTTCAATTGCATCACCGACAATGTTTTATAGTCTTCAGCCATAATTTTTGCAAATTCCACCATTCGTTTTGCATAATCATTATTCATATTTTGAACAAACCACAATGAATTAACATTTGAATGATAAAATATACCTTCATCATTAAAAGTAACAGAAATTAGATCTTTTTTTATTAAATATAGAATACTATTCTTTAACTTATTTCTTTGTCCCTCTAATTCAAGTATCTGTAAATGATATGAAGGGTGTAGTGTCTCACCGTTCTCATTTTTGATACCATATAACAATATATAATCTAAATACATTATTTTATCTAAAGCCATTGCAATAGGATTACATACTTCAAGTATTATCATAACTCTTATCCCAATTTCAACATCAGAATTGAATAATTGTATCATACTCACTACTTCCACCTCATTTTCTTATCGTTAACCAAATGATGACATATTCCTTTTTTATCATCATTATGAACAAAATTAAGTAATGAATGAGAAGTACAAGCAGTAAGATCTACTTTGGTAGCTTCATGCAATACAGCGTTTAATTTATCGTATGAGGTATTGAAACTACTTTTCATATAATTCCTTAAACCTGATAACATCTCATTTTTAATAAAACTGAATTCAGTATCTCCCAAATAAGTATCTCTCAAATCACGCCGGAGAGACTCAGCATTATAGTAATATGATCTATTTTCCAAAAAATCTTCATAAACTTCTAAATTACAATTTACATTTTTTAATGAAAATTGTATATTTTTCCATTCACTATATATTTCTAATAATTGAGTTAAATATATCTTTTCTTTATATGTGTTAATTTTTTTTGGTGGCTTCATTATACTGCTTCTTTGAGGAACATTATTGCCTCCAAAGCGAAAATAAAATAATGGAGTATTAGAATAATCTCTTATGATGGAGTCAATATCTATTGTTTCTACAATACCAAAATCAAAATTTTGTATATAATCTTTTAAGAAAATAGTTAATTCTATAGTTGATCCTTTTTTTATTTTTTTCTTACAGCATGTATCCCAATTATCAATCAATCCGCTATTTATACTTTTAGGATTATGGACTAAATCTAATAATTTAGAAGTCAAATTATTTGCTGCTATGATGTAATACTTCGATGGAATCACTATTTCTTTTTCATATGTATAATAAACAAGTTTTCCAAATTCTATCCAATATTCACTTGGCGATAACTTTTCTTTATATCTTTTACACTGATAATAATGTATATCTCCATTTTCAAGATAAGCAATAACATCACGCCCTTTATCACCGGCTTGACCAATCCTATGTATATCAGTATAAATACCTTTAAAGGAAGCCCATTCACATATAAAAGTTTCAAAAATTGTCGGTGAAAAATATAAAACTCGTTCTCTAGGAGGAATAACATTATTAAAAACAGATTTATCCACCTCAACCTCTTTTTGTTCAAATTTCTCAAAAACAATTAGTTCTCCCACTATTTACACCCTCTTATATTATTATTCAATAAATACATTTGATAAACATTGTAATATAAATAATCATCTAGTTACATATGATTGAATTGTTTAGATATCATATTATAAGAATATTATACATTTAATCTTTATAACAAGCAATTAAAAAAAAACAATACCTTGTTTAAAAAGTACAAAACAAGATATCGTTAATTTTTTGAAATACTCTCATCGAACTCTTTTTTCAATACCAAGATAGAATGTAAGAGGTATTGATTGTTTAATTTTGCATATTCTATATCATGGTCCAATTGTCCTGCAGATACTATTTTACTCGCTACTAGATCTTTTACAAATTCATAATGTTCCATTATCCATAAAACAGCTCGTTGATACTCTATAGGAAGTTCATAATACAATCCCATGAATTCATCAATTAATAATGCTTTATTTTCATGCATCATAATTTCGTCCTTCTTTCTCAACAGCATCTAAAAGTTTGTAAATAAACTCTTCTAAACTCGGTGTTCTTCTCCCATACATTCTTATAAATAATTCTGTAGGCTTCTCACTTGCCATTTTTATTGCATACTCCATGTCTTTACGACATTCAGCCACAGAAATCCCTCTGCTTTCAGCTACACTCTTTATATGCTTTTTAACTTTTTTCTTATCGTAATTCATAAGTACCTCCTTGATTATACATACAAGTTTTAGCACATATTGGTCTAAATATAAATAGAACATATAGTTCTAAACTATAATTGTTTCGAGGTGATTACAATGGTTTATAAAAGGTTACGCGATTTAAGAGAAGATCATGATTTATCACAGAAAGCTATAGCAAAATATCTTAATATAACACAGAGAGCGTATTCTTATTATGAAACTGGAGATAGAGAAGTTCCGATTGAAGTATTATCAAAACTTTCTACTTTCTATCAAACATCTATTGATTATCTTGTAAATAGAACTGATAATAAATAGCTGATAGCACGTGTTGTTCTAAAGCTTAATAGAACGAATCGTTCTGCATTATAATCCACTTAGGTGATATATATGGTTTATCAAAGAATCAAAGATCTACGTGAAGATAACGATTTAACACAAACGGAAATCGCGAAATATCTTAATATTTCTCAACGTACTTATTCTTATTATGAAACAGGTGGAAGAGAAATTCCTATTTCAGTTTTAATTCAATTAGCAGAATATTATCATACAAGTATCGATTACCTAGTGAATCGCATAGATAAAAAATGACCTACAACATGAGATTGTAAGTCATTTTTCTTTTCCTATTTATAAATACATTGATTACGAATTATTTCATCAATACAATTCTGTATATTATTCATTTCTTGTACCCAGTGCATTTGGTCTTGTGCTTTTAATTCTTCGGTTATGTTTCTCTGCTTTTTGAAATCGATAAGGAGTTTATCATATAAATCGTTTGCTTGGTTATCAATGGAAGTTAGATACTCCTTCAGCTTTCCTTTTACCAATAAATTAAAATAAAAGGGTTGTTCATATTCCTTTAGATATCGTAATTTCATTCTGCCATAATTTGATAAGGTACTCAAGTCCTCTACTTTAAGTTTAGGAAAATAATAATCGCCTACTTTATCATATTCAATTTTCATGTTCTGATCCTCTTTACGGCATGTTGCCTTTCTTGTTTATCTAAATCTAGTTGCTGAATCTTAGTGGAACGATCCTTGATGCCATTACATAATTTTATTTCTTTACGAAGTTTTCGAATTTGTGGTGTATATGATTTTGCTTCCGTTTTATAGTTATCCTTTATATCATTATCTCTGCATCTTCTAATTTTAGAATAGCATTGCTGACGAAGGCTCAACAACATTTTCATCTGTTCCTCTAGTGGTTTTTGGTATTGCTCCAGCTGTTCTAATGTTTCGATATTATGTTTAAATAACAGAATGGTTTGATTCGATACTTCATCAATTTTTCTGATAGCTTCCCGTAAATCTTTTGTGTACTTAGGTCTGGTATTACTTTGCCTTGGAATGATACCTAGTTTATATTGATAATGTAGGTACAACCGTTGAAAGCCTGTAAGCTTTTTTTCTTTGTACTTCTTATAATATGGCGTGA
Organism: Erysipelotrichaceae bacterium 66202529; assembly: GCA_017161075.1. Lineage (NCBI taxonomy): Bacteria > Bacillati > Bacillota > Erysipelotrichia > Erysipelotrichales > Erysipelotrichaceae > Erysipelotrichaceae bacterium 66202529. Next base: position 3,125,014 of record CP046174.1, read on the forward strand.
TATCAAATCCTTTCTTTTGATAGATGTCTTTCCTTTCCAATGGGTGCATTGTATTTTGTAGTATCCGTTGTTTGATATTATCAATGTTATATTCTTCGCCTAATGATGATAGACGGATATATCGCTCATGCTGAGGGTGGCATAAGGATATGTTTTTGCCTGTGCGTTTTATACTATATCCCTCAAATTCTAATTGATTGAAGAACTGTGTTACCGTCAAACTGTTTTGAACGATATCATCAATATCTTGTTTTATCTTACCTCTTAATGATTGTTCATTTCGATATTGTCCTCGGCTTTGTGTCTTTTTACTTCGATTATTGATAATCCATATTGTCTGCACATTTCATCCGATATAGTCATCATCATATATCGGTCATGCTTAGTATTACAGTAGCGTTTACCATCTACAAAAGAGGTCGCATTGACTAAGAAATGATTATGAATATTTTTTGTATTCAAGTGCGTAGATACAATGACTTCAAAGCGATTGCCCCATAACTTCTCAGCTAGTTCTACACCTAGCTGATGTGCTTGTTCGGGTGTTACTTCCCCTTCCATAAAGGATTGGTAGCCGTGGTAACAGAGTATTACTTTCTCATCATGATAGAGTTCTTTTGTATGCACCATAGAGTTATAGGGATCATTCTTCATACAGTTAATACAAGACACCAATTGGAGGGACATAGTTTTTTCTTTATTGATTGTATAATCAATAATTGTCTGTATAAGCGTTGTTTTCTCTTCATTAGATACATACTTCACTAAATGATCTAACCTAGATCTAACAGCCCACATCGAAGTCGTAGCCATTAATTATCACAACACCTTATCTGTTTATCTACTTCTTTGATAAGGGTATCTAACTTTGAAAGCACATCTTCAATTTGTGTTTTGTCAATCTCTCTTACGTATGCTAATTTCACTAGCTGATTAAGGTTATTGCCTATAGCATTGAACTCTTTTATAAGCTGATAATATTCTAATGGTGGTGATGCTTTCAATGATACTTCCGAAAGCACCAACCGAAGAAACTTCTCTCTATTACATTTACATAAGGTTGCCTTTTCATTCAGTTCTGCTAATTCCAATTCAGACAATCTCACTTTCACTTCTTTAGTTCGTTTACCTATAGACGCTCTCCTTTCCTAGGGGTATTAGGGTACGCCCTAAATCTGAATTTTGGGGACAAAATACGTTGCTTGCTAATCCAATACGTCAGTATATCGAAGTATCCTCTTCATCGGTTAATCCCTTTAATATTTCTACGATATATTTAATCCTATCAATGATTTCATTATCTATATTCTCATTCCCTTTCATACATTTTTCAAGTGTGCTTCTAAGTTCAACTATTTGATTTCTTAATGCTCTAAACGTACGCATATTTCCGACAACGATTATTTCCTTTTCTAAGGTTCTTTTAATCATATAATCTTGTTTAGTCAATCCCGATAATTCTACACGTTTATTTAATTCATCATGTTCTTCTTTGGACATGCGAAATGCAGTATTATAATGTCGCCATCTTCCTTTATTATCGTAAACTTTTGCAGTCATCAGCATACCTCTCTTTTATAATTATCTAATTGGTTAGCTATCTCTCCTTGTTTTGATGGAAACAAATGAGCATAATGATATGTTATATCTATGCTTTCATGACCCACTCTATCAGCAATCGCTACAGCAGAGAAACCTAGTTCAATCAATAAGGATACATGAGAATGACGTAAATCATGAACTCTTATTTTTCTCAATCCCTGTTCTCTAGTTCCTCTTATCATTTCATGTTCGATATATGATTTTGTAACAGGAAATATTCGATTATCTTTCTTGATATGGTAAATATGAGTGATATAATTTTGCATCTCTTCATTTAAGAAAGTAGGCATCTGTATGACACGATTACTCTTTACTGATTTTGGATCAGTAATCACATCTTTTCCTTGTAATCTTTGATAAGTCTTACTAATAGATACCGTTTGTTTTTCAAAGTCGAAATCATTTGGTGTTAATGCAAGCATCTCTCCCATTCGCATGCCACACCAATACAACAATTCAAATGCATGATAGGATATTTCTTTATCCATCATTGAATCAGCAAACTTCAAATATTCATCTCTCGTCCATATACTCATTTCTTTTGCCTTTCCCTTTCCCATACTTCCTGCTTTTTTAGCAGGATTACTTTTCAAATCTTAAAATCTTACAGCATGATTAAGTATCGCACTTAATTGACTATGCAATGTTTTAAGATAAGTTGGAGCATAAGGTTTTCCTTTCTTTGTTTTAAAACTCATCATTTCATTTTGCCAATCAATTACATCAGATGCCCGTATATCATTTAATTTCTTTTTAGCGAAATAGGGAGTTATTTTTTGATCAATGATTGCCTCTTTAGTAAGCCATGTGCTTAATTTTATCCTTGCACTAACATCACGCTTATAAATTTTAACAAAATCAGAGAATAACATATCAAAATCTTTTTCTTTCTGCATTTTAAACGACCGTTCCCACACCAAGGCTTCTCGTTTGGTCTTAAAACCTCTTTTTAATTTTCTCTCTGTTTCGCCTTTCCAATTCTCAAAATAGAATGAAACATACCATGTTCCTTTCGTATTATCTTTGTAGGCTGGCATAGTATCACTTCCTTTCTTTATCTTTCATTCCGTAAAATCTTTCTTCAAAATATTCTCTGCTAATCTTGCCACGAATAACCATATAACCTTTTGCCTTTAATTCTTTGTTGAATATCTGCATAAGTTTATAAGCATATGCCTTTGACATTCCTAATTCCTTTGCCACTTCTTCTGCACTAATAAATAAATCATTTTTCAACTATAGTTTACCTCCTGTTTTTTATTAAACATTTTCGCTTAATGTATTTGTATTATATTAAACATTTTTGTTTAAGTCAACAAGGTTTAACAATTTTGTTTAATTTTTGTTTGGTATGTGTTATAATCTTATTACTAAAACGAAAGGCTAGATACATATGACAATAGGCGAAAGAATTAAAGAACTACGCAAACTTCGTGGTCTTACTCAAAAACAATTAGGAATTGCAGTAGGTTTTGACGAGAAAAATGCTGATATTCGTATTGCCCAATATGAATCGGGTACAAGAACACCAAAAGCAGATATGATTAGTAAATTAGCAAATGCTTTGAATGCTCATGTTTTAACGATTATGAATGAACGACCAGCAAGTCCTATCACAAGTATTATTTTTGATTTGATCGACATGGAGGAAACGGCAGATATTACACTCTACCCGATTGATGATAAACACTGTAAATATGCAATCAGTATAGACAATTTTCTATTTAATGATTTTTTAAATGAATTGGTTAATATTCGTACAGAATTAACAGAAGGCAAAATTACATATGAAGAGTTTTTGGATTGGAAAGTAAATTGGCCATTATCAAGTGGCGATAAACCAAAATATAAATGGCGTAGATGATTTTAGGAAATAGTATCAAAACAGTATCATTCACCTCCCTATAGACGCAAAAAAAGCCGATTTAATCGGCTTTTTTAGTAATTTGGGTACTACTCAAACTCAATCGTCCCCGGAGGCTTACTCGTAATATCATACACCACCCGATTCACATGCTTCACCTCATTCACAATACGATTACTGATTACATCCAGCACCTCATACGGAATCTTCGCCCAATCCGCCGTCATGCCGTCAATCGAAGTCACCGCACGGATAGCCACCGCATAATCATATGTACGCTGATCCCCCATAACACCAACGGAACGCATATTCGTCAGACATGTAAAATACTGCCAAACCTCCTTCTGCAATCCAGCCTTCGCAACTTCCTCACGCAAAATCAGATCAGAATCCCGAACAATTTCCAGCTTTTCCTCTGTAATATCGCCCAGCACACGGATACCCAATCCAGGTCCTGGAAACGGCTGCCGCCATACCATCTCATCAGGCAATCCCAACTCCGTCCCCAATGCACGAACCTCGTCCTTAAATAACGTATTCAATGGCTCAATTAGCTGAAACTGCATATCCTCAGGCAACCCGCCTACATTGTGATGTGACTTAATTGTCTGCGCAGTCTTAGTCCCTGACTCAATTACATCCGTATACAGAGTTCCTTGTGCCAGCCATTTGATATCCTCACCTGATGTCAGCTTTTTCACTTCCTCATCAAAGGTATACACAAACTCATTCCCAATGATTTTACGCTTCTTCTCCGGATCACTCACACCAGCCAGCTTACTCAGGAAACGCTCCTTTGCATCGATTTTCACCAGATTGATATTCATCTCGCGTCCGAATGTCTCCATAACGCTTTCCGCCTCGCCTTTGCGCAGCAAGCCGTGATCAATAAACATACAAATCAGCTGATCCCCAATCGCCTTATGCAGCAATGCCGCAACAACAGAGGAATCCACGCCTCCGCTCAATCCCAGCAGCACCTTGTCCGTACCAACAGTCTTGCGGATTTTCTCAATCTCCATATCAATGAAGCTATGCATAGACCAGTCATTCTTTGCCTTGCAAACCTCAAATACAAAATTTTTCAAAATCTCATTTCCATACTCAGAATGGCGCACCTCCGGATGGAACTGCAGCGTATAAATATTCTTCTCTGTATTGCTTGTAGCCGCAAATGTACAGGTATCACTGTATGCATCCTTAACAAAGCCATCAGCCAATGTATCCACCTGATCCCCATGACTCATCCAGACGATCTGCTTTTCCGGCAGTCCTTTGAATATCGGCGAATCTGTTTCAACCGTGATCTCTGTTCTTCCGTATTCCTTTGCTTCACATGCCTTCACACTTCCGCCATTCATAAAATGTGTCATCTGCATACCATAACAGATGCCAAGAACAGGAATTCCGGATTCAAAAATTGCAGGATCGCATTTGAATGCTTCCTCATCATATACACTGTTTGGCCCGCCAGAGAAAATGATTCCCTTGACATCTTTCAGTGCCAGAATTTCTTCCAGTGTCATCGTATGCGGGTGCAATTCAGAATAAACACCAAACTCACGAATACGCCGTGCTATTAGCTGGTTATACTGACTTCCAAAGTCAAGTACGATAATCTTATCAGCCATAAATGTATCCTCCTTATTAAGAAGCCGATACCATATCGAATATGTATAGTATCGGCGTCATCGAAATACTGATATTTCCTGTATTATAATATCATTATTTTTCTGATTTTAAAATCTTTTTCTACATAAATTGCGGCAGTGCAAAATAGATTAGGAAAATCACCATCAATACCCATACCGTGATGTGAACTTCCTTCGCTTTACCGGCAGCTGTCATCGCAATTGCATAGGCGATAAATCCAAATGCAATACCATTGGAAATGGAATACGTCAGAATCATCATGATTACAGTAATGAAACCGGCAGTCGCATAAATCATATTATCCCATTCGATTTCCTTTAACTGCTGAGCCATCAAAATTCCCACAACGACAAGAGCAGGAGCAGTTACTGCATTGGTCACAGCAGATAATACAATTGGGGCAAACAGAATGGATACAAAGAACAGAATTCCCGTCGTACATGCGGTCAAACCCGTTCTGCCACCAACTTCAACACCAGAAGTAGATTCCACAAAGGAAGTAACCGTTGAGGTACCTAAAGCAGCTCCGGCAACAGTACCTACCGCATCAGCTACCAGCGCACGCTCCACATTCTCCAATTCCCCCTTCTCATTTACCAGTCCAATCCGGTTCGCAACTGCAACCAGAGTACCTGCAGTATCGAAGAAATCAACAAACAGGAAGGAGAAAATAACGATAAATGCATTCAACGGATTCGCAAACAATTCTCCAATACCATCTACAAAAGAGCCAGCCGCATTCAGATGGAAATTCATTTCAAAGAAGTTATCAGGAAGTGCCGGCATACCCTTTAATTGGAATACAGCTCCGCACACAATTCCGATTACAGCCGTAATTACCATGCCCACAAAAACAGCAGCAGGAACCTTCTTTACAATCAGAGCAATGGTAAGCAGTATACCAAACAGTGCAAGCAATACCGTAGGATTTGAAAAATCACCGATTGTTACAAAAGTAGATGCACTACCGGCAACAATACCAGCATTTTTCAGTCCAACAAAAGCAATAAAGAAACCAATACCGGCACCAATCGCCATTTTCAACTGCTTTGGAATGGCATTGATGATTGCCTTACGGATACCAGTAACCGAAATCACGATAAAAATCAGACCGGAAATAAATACGCCAGCCAGCGCAGCCTGCCAGCTCATTCCCATCTGTCCGCAAATCGTATAGGCGAATAATGCATTAACCCCCATACCTGCAGCTAAGGCAACCGGATAATTTGCGACCAGCCCCATAACAATGGAGGCAAAGCCTGCAGAGATAGCAGTAGCCATAAAAACAGATGCGCGATCCATACCGGCATCATGCAGAATGGACGGGTTTACACCTAATATATAGGCCATAGCCAGAAAGGTGGTAATTCCGGCAAGTACTTCAGTTTTAACAGAAGTCTTCTTCGTGTTTAACTTAAATATCTTTTCTAACATAATTCCCTCTTTTCCGTCTCCCAAAACAAAAAAACACCGCAAGCTGCAGTATTCGTATATATGCTTCCATCGTAGTCTGAAATTGGTTTTCAGGTAGAAACGCTTTCACCATAATGTCGAAAGTATATACGATGTTTCTATAAGACTTGTACATTATAGACAAAAATGAAACAATTTGCAAGTAATTTTTTACCTGAATTACTCATAGAAAAAAAATCAAAAGAAAACGAGAAGGCATCTTCATTCCAGAAAAAACGCTTTCTCGTCCTCTACAACATAAGCTTGATTATCTTTACAGCAAATCCTCTGTAAACCAAGCTTCAGGTAAATTGTATCAAATGCTTTCCGCTCCTGCTTTTGATAGTGCGGACAAAAAGCTCCCTTGATCAACCCGGTTCCGTTTACGATATCATAACGATCCGTTGTAATATTACTGTAGCCATATTCAAATAACACATTTGCTCCGGCGCTGAGTCCGCATATAACAATTCCCAGATCAGCCAGCTCATGCAACAGCAAATCCAGCTTGCGTAACTGCAGTTGTTCCATAAGAAATGTGGTATCGCCGGCCCCGAGATATATTATATCCTGTCTGCGAAATGTATCATAGATTTCTTCAATATGCAGTTTGGTATGCAGAAGCCGTAATGCTTGCACCTCACAGCCAAGGGTTCGATAATACTGCTTAAAGCGCTTGGCATATCCCTGATCGTCCCTGCTTGCAAGCGGCAGGAACAATACACGCGGTTTTGACTTTCCACATCTTGCTATCGCGTACATATCAATAGCTCTTGTTTCCTGTTTTTGAAAGCTGCCGCCTCCAATTGCTATCAGTGTTTTCATTTTAGAAAGAAACGGCTGTCCTTTAGAGCCTGCAGTGCCTGTTCAATTACATCATCACTCTGTACTAACGCAATACGCACGAAGCCTTCACCATATGCACCAAAGGAACTGCCAGGAGTTACAAGCATACCGCTTTTTTTTAACAGTTGCATGGCAAAATCTTCACTGTTACCGTAACCAGCCGGTATCTGAGCCCATAAGAACATGGTACTCTTACATGCTTCAATTTCCCAGCCTGCTTCCTTCGCTCCCTCGACAATACGGTTTCTTCTTTTCTGATATGTCACGCGTGTTTCTTTCACAATGCTTTGATCCTGTGTCAGAGCAGCTATTGCAGCTTTTTGAATCGGTAAAAACATACCATAATCTATATTACTTTTCAGTTTTCTCAGAATACCAACAATTTCCGAGTTACCTACACATATACCAATGCGTGCTCCTGCCATGCCATAGGTCTTACTGAAGGAATTGAATTCTATGCCTATGTCCTTTGCGCCCTCATAATATAAAAAGCTTTTTCCTTCTTCTCCATCAAACACGAGATTACTATAGGCCGTATCATGAATTACAATGATCTCATGTTCTTTCGCAAACTGAATCAGTTTTTCATAAAATGTATCCGGAGCTGTTGCGCCGGTTGGGTTATTTGGATAGGATACAATCATCATTTTTGCTCTGTCTGCGATTTCCTTTGGAATTGCGTCAAATTGTATAAGGTATTCATGCTCTTTCAGCATTGGCATTTCGTAAAGCTGAGCTCCGGCTATTTTAGGTCCATTCGCAAAGATCGGATAACTCGGTGAGGGAATTAACACAATGTCACCCTCATCACATAATGCGAGTGCAACATGGGCCAGACCTTCCTGTGAACCCTGAAGTGATAATATTTCTGTTTCTGGATTTAGTTCTATCTGATAACGTGTTTTATACCATTTCTGAATAGTTTCTCTGAATTCCTTTGTATCATGCAAGGAATACATATAACTTTCAGGCTGTTGAGCGGTTGTTATCAATGCGTCCATAACTGCTTTACTAGGTGCGATATTAGGTGATCCAATTGTAAAGTCATATACCGGCTTACCATTGCTGAGCATTCTCTGCTTTTCTTCATCCAGCTTACTGAACACACTTTCCGTAAGTGTTTCCATTCGTTTGGAAAATTTCATATTCTTCCTCTTTTCTAATTTATCAATTTCCCCCATTATAAAAGAAAAATACATTCCCTTCAATAGCTATGGATTAGATTTTAGTTTCTTCCAGCGCTGTATACTTATATAAATATACAACTGACCATAAATTACATAATCATCCTCTAAAGAATCTGTTATAATATGGATATAGAGAGATTTATATATACAATTGAACGGCGCGAACCCTAAGCTCACATGAAATCCCTGGGAGGTTCGCGCTTAGAAATTGTTTTAATCAAGCAAATGTAACTATTTTCATGGAATGATGATTAGATTATTTAATGAAAACAAGATTTTTGTTACATTTGCAGCTGTTTATTATAAATTTCACAGTCAGGGTCCTCGCGGGAGCCTGTGGATCTAAATCTATACATCTCAATAGCACCGCCTGAACCATTAAGTCAGGGTCCTCGCGGGAGCCTGTGGATCTAAATACCGATCTTTGAATCTAGTGGATGAGTTTGTTTGTCTGGGTCCTCGCGGGAGCCTGTGGATCTAAATAAGAAACTACGGGAAATGGGTTGCATGACATATAGTCAGGGTCCTCGCGGGAGCCTGTGGATCTAAATTTCCTCTCTTTCCGGCAATAGATTTTGCAGCGCTTGGTCAGGATCCTTGCGGGAGCCTGTGGATCTAAATAACAGCTTACATGACAATAAATGGAATCGTTTTGGGTCAGGATCCTTGCGGGAGCCTGTGGATCTAAATGTCATGTCTCACCCTCCTATTGAATGCTTTGATTGCGTCAGGATCCTTGCGGGAGCCTGTGGATCTAAATAGATAAACAGCAACATGAAATCGACCCACCAGCAGTCAGGATCCTTGCGGGAGCCTGTGGATCTAAATAAGATCTGCAAATAGATAAGAATCCACATTATAAGTCAGGATCCTTGCGGGATCCTGTGGATCTAAATCTACAGGATGGATATGGATACAAAATCATGGTCGTCAGGGTCCTTGTGGATCCTGTGAACTTTAATACCTTATCCCCTTTTCTTAATCTCATATGTTTTCGATAACCTCTTCACAGATAAATGAATACATTCAAACTTATTTGCAAACGCCTCATAATCACAATACCATTTGCAATCTCCTTTCAACAAGCGTACAATTACCTTATATAAAGAAAACGCTTACAGAAAGGAGATTTACTATATGAAATATGTATGCGAAATATGTGGCTATATCTATGACGAAACTGTGGAAGGTACTCCTTGGAACAACCTGGACGATACCTGGTCATGTCCTCTCTGCACTGCTCCAAAAGCATGCTTTAAGCCTGATAAAACAGAAGAAAGTGATAAACAGATAACCGACACAAATAAAAATGCATCCACACTGTCCATTCAAAAAAATGCCAAAAAAGAAGATACACTCGAATCCAATATGTCACTTATTCATGAGATGTCTGTCCATGGCTCCAGCCGTATAGAAGCAATGCGTACCCGCAAACCTGTACCCGGATGGGACGATATCCTTCTATTAGGCGGTCAACTATCCAATCCACCACTCGCTGATAAAGCCGATGTTGACACAACAACAATCATAGGAAAACACGCGCGTAAACCGATGGTTCTGGAGCATGCTGTCTACGTATCCCACATGTCCTTCGGCGCCCTTTCAAAAGAAGCGAAAACAGCACTTGCCATGGGCACAGCTGCTGTACATACCGCTCAATGCAGCGGAGAAGGCGGTATCCTGCCGGATGAAATCAATCATGCATATAAATACATTTTTGAATATGTTCCCAACAAATACAGTGTAACGGATGAAAATCTGAAACGCAGTGACGCTATTGAAATCAAAATCGGGCAGGGCTCAAAACCAGGCATGGGTGGTCACCTTCCTGCAGAAAAAGTCACTGAAGAAATATCCGCCATACGCGGGAAGCCTCTGCATAAAGATATCATATCCCCCTCAAAATTTGAAGAAATCAAAACAAAGGACGATTTAAAAAATCTTGTATCCTCCCTGAGAGAACGCAGTGAAGGCCGACCGATCGGCATAAAAATTGCTGCCGGGCATATTGAAGCTGACCTGGAATGGATAGCATATGCTCAGCCTGATTTTATAACCATTGACGGTCGTGGCGGTGCAACTGGCGCATCACCGAAATATCTCAAAGATAATGCTACCGTACCAACCGTATACGCATTAGCCAGAGCACGGGCATATATGGATAAACATCATATGTCCCAGGAGCTCATCATCACAGGAGGCTTTCGTACCAGCGGTGAAATGATAAAAGCCCTCGCTATGGGAACTGATGCTGTAGCAATCGCAAGTGCTGCCATGATGGCCATCGGGTGCCAGCAATACCGTATCTGCCACAATGGAAAATGCCCTATGGGAATTGCGACACAGGATCCAGAGCTGCGTAAAAACTTCTCCATAGAAAAAGGGGCAAAACGCTTAGAAAACTATCTAAATGTATTAAGAGAAGAACTAAAATCCTTCGCAAGAATCAGTGGACATACCTCCATACATGATCTCAGTGAGGATGACCTTTGCACAACCAGCTCGGAAATATCCAATCATACCAACATTCCTCACTGCTGATTCCACGTATCATAATGCAGCCATTAGCATCCTAAGCCCCCTTCCGGAAAACAAGCAAAAAAGAGCAGAACCCTGTAATCATCACTACAGTACTGCTCTTTTCTTCATTCTCTGTCAATCACACAGATGTGCATCCATCCAGGCTGTAATCTCCTCCAGCCGCTTAACCCTGTGCTTCGGCTTTCCACTACGGGACAATTCATGATTCTCCCCACGGAACATACACAAACGCGTTTCCACTCCGTGCTCACATAGCGCACTATACATCTGCAAGCCCTCACTATACGGACAACGGAAATCCTCATCACTGTGGATAAACAGCGTAGGTGTTTTACATTGATCTGCATACTTCAACGGAGAATGCCACCACAGCTTCTCCACATTTTTCCAGGTATCTCCAGCCTGCTGATCTGCACCAAACATTTCTCCAATATCTGAAGTATGTGCAAAGCTCACCCAGTTTGAAATTGAACGCTGACTTGCTGCAGCCTGAAACCGATCCGTATGCGTAATGATCCAGTTTGTCATAAATCCGCCATAGCTGCCGCCAGTTACACCAACACGCTCTGCATCGATTGCCGGATATTTCTTTAAAACTGCATCCGTAAATTTCATAAGGTCATCATAATCAATCGTTCCATATTTACCACGAATATCCGCAAAGCTGTTTCCTCTGCCATCTCCTCCACGCGGATTCATAAAGAACACAAAATATCCCTTATTCGCCCAAACCTGCATTTCATGGTAATATACCTCTCCATATACTGTCTTAGGGCCGCCATGAATATCCAGAATTGCAGGATACGCTTTGTTTGGGTCATAGTCTCGAGGCTCCAAAACCCAGCCATACAATTCCATATCCCCCTGCAGAATATTACAAGGCACACACGGCCGCACATCCTTTTCAGCAAAATATGCCTCATTAAAGTCTGTCAGCAGACAGCGATTCTCACCATGCAGATCACATACATACAGTTCCTGCAGCCGCATATCCTGCATACCGATGAAATACATTTGATCCTTAGCAAACGCAATGGCGTCAACACTTCCCTCCGTATCATATACCGGAGTAATTTCTCCCCTGTCATTCAATGCATAAACTGCACTTCTGTTAAACAAGGTCGTAATAAAATACACAGTATCCTTATACAAACAGATGCTTGATCCGCCACCATAGCGGCAATCGCTTCCCACACTGGAGCCTGTCGCATCCTCATAGGAAGCCAGCAGACTTACCTCTCCCGTATCCGGATGTAACAGATAAAACATTCCATTCTCATTTAATCCATAGGCTTTCTGTTCACTGGCTATCATCAGAATACAATCGTTCCAAGGCAATATCTTTCCAATAGACCACAGCTTTGACGGCAGAATGACTTGTCCCTTCGCCTTCGCCAAATCATAGGCATATACAGCTTCCTTATTCTTCGGCTTCTGCACATAGCTTTCACCTGTATAATAGACAATATCCCGCTGTTCAGACAGCTCCACATCATACACATTGCAGTTCTCATCACTGATCCGAATAATATCTTCTTCAGCCTCCCGATACAGGAACAATGTGTTTCTTTTCTTATTTGTATAACCCTGACCATTTCCGTAAAAAGGCAGCTCATCCAAAACCTCATAGTCCTGCATTTCCTTCTTATCCTTCAAAAGAGCCTTCTTATCAGCCTCATCCAGCATATACATACAGGAATATTTCAGGTGATAATCAGCACAGAACACATATTCACCAGCTGCTACTTTTTTAATAGAGGTCACTCGTAACGGAATGGTAAACGCCTTTACTGCCTCACCGCCATGAATATTGATTCGGTAGAAGCAGGTACGTTCCTCTCCGTTCTCAACGGCTTTTTTATCCTCAGCATCACGCATATTGGCAAACAATACCGTTTCCTCATCCTCCCAGATATACAACTGCTCCTTTCCATAGCTGGTCAGCTGACGCACCGTATTACCATCTGTCACATATAAATATGTCTGATAGCTGTTATCCTTCTCCACACATTTGCTTGCGGCAAAAACACCATGCTCCTCATCCGGTGCAAACGTCAAATCGCTTAAAAATGTAAAATCCAGAAAATCCTTCAATTTGATGATCTCTTTCATAATGCCCTCCTTTACTGTTCTTCTTCTATTCTAGTACAAAAGCTGTGAAATAAAAAGACTTTAAACAAAACTCCCTCATTACATGATTATCTGTCACTACGTCTTTCCTGATAAAACTGGAATTTCTTATATCCGAGGCTTTTGGCAAGCAATCAATATAGTATTTTCATATCATGTATCCCGATCACACACATCTATCATTTCAACTCTTATAATAAAGAACGCAGTAATCCAAAGGCGAATTAAAATCACATCCCCGTCTTTCCTTATGCTTAATCTCCTTATACTCTACAGATAAAAGCAAACGACTCCCTGACGAATCCAAAAGATAGATGTGTTACTGACATAGCTGCTCATCATAATCTGCAAAATAGCTTTCTTATAAAAGCTCTATTAAAATCACTTATAGCCATTCATATCCAGCTAGTAGTCTGGTTCATCCTTTTCTTTTTCTCTCCCTATAACAGCATTCCCTTTTTCTTATGCTTTTTCATTTTTGATGAACGTGGCAGCTTTCAATCTATCTTAAAATAAGACCGGCATACGCTATAAAGCTCCGTTATAAAAAAAGAAACCTGTAAACTGCAACAGATTTCCAAAGCAAATTTTATATGAGACGCTTCCCACACAAGCAATGATACTGCAATATGACTACCATCACCTGAAAGGATCATCCAAGGGACTTAACAGGCACTTCCATGATTTTTCAATGCATCCATCCTATGAATTCCATTACCCTTCTATCATTCCTCGGTAGTGTTTTTACCTGCCTTTTTCATAGTAGCAGAAAAAGCAAGAATCTCGAAATTTTCAATCGACAACGGCTTTGAGAAAACATATCCCTGTACCATATCACATGCGGCATTTTTCAGAAATTCCACCTGAGAAAATGTTTCTACACCCTCAGCCACCGTTTTCATACCAAGCTTTCTGGCCAGCTCAATCGCTGATTCAACGACATCATTCCCTCGCGGATCGCCCTCCTTATCAAAGAAAACACCATCCAGCTTCAAGATATCCACCGGTATCTCCTTCAACACATTTAAAGAGGAATAGCCGCTTCCAAAATCATCCATAGAGCACTGAAAGCCTGCAGCATGAATTTGTTCAATGACATTCTTCAACAGCTCCAGATTCTCAAATACAACCGTTTCCGTCAATTCAAATTCCAGCAGACTGGAAGCAACCCCATATTTTTTCTGTATAGCCTCAAACCTTTCCAGAAACTGCGGATCCGAAAGATGATTTCTCGACAGATTCACAGAAATCGGAACTGCTTTGATTCCCCTTGCGTTCCAGTCCTTTAACAGACGGCATACGCAATCAAACACATACAGATCCAGCTTGACAATAAATCCGTTTTTCTCAAAAAACGGTATAAACTCTCCCGGAGAAATCAGTCCATCCTTTGGGGAATTCCAGCGTACCAATGCCTCAGCACCTACAATTTCACTCTTTGCAAGATTGATTTTTGGCTGTAGGTATACAATAAACTCACCATTCGCAAGTGCCTGCTCCATGGTATTTTCCATTTTCTTTTCCTTCAGCATCTGCACACGATCCAGATCATCATAGAATACACAGGAGCACACATAACGACCTGTCCGGTTCTTATTGTTTTTCCTTGCCGTATTTGCACGGTCTCGTATATTGACGATATCAATACTTCTATCCGTAACGATATACACACCGCAATCCAATGGCAGATAATACGTATGCTCTCTTGTTTGATTATAGGAATTGACTGCTTCTGTCACATCCTCAAGACGCCTTCTAATCTCTGCAGCATCCGTTGTCTGTAAAATCAGGTTATACGTATCGGAAGAAATTCTGGCAACAAACTCATCCGATTTCAATATTGATTGCAGGCAGCCGTGTACATAGTGCAAGACACGATCGCCGTCACCGCTTCCAAAGGAATCATTGATCAGCTTAAATTTGCGTATATCCAGCGATACAAATGCAAAGGGATGAAAGTCACTGAGTAATCTTTGCAGCTCTTTTTCAAATCGCGGTGCTGTAAATCCGCCGGTTATCGGATCCACGTAGGCTACCCGATAGATTTCCTTATTGAATTTATTATTGGAGAACAGTATATATATAATCAGAATACCGAATACAA
This sequence comes from Erysipelotrichaceae bacterium 66202529, assembly GCA_017161075.1. Lineage (NCBI taxonomy): Bacteria > Bacillati > Bacillota > Erysipelotrichia > Erysipelotrichales > Erysipelotrichaceae > Erysipelotrichaceae bacterium 66202529. The sequence goes on from CP046174.1 coordinate 3,140,393, forward strand.
GAAAGATAAACACATTGATCATGACAGAAAAGTTTGTAAAGCCCTGAATATTCTCCGCATAAATCATACTCGGTGCAATGGACAGCAGATACCAGCTTCCCTCCTGCAGTGGCGTATAATACAGGGTACGTTCCTCAGATTCACCACGAACATCCTTATGAACAGTATAATGCAGCGTCCCGCTTTTTCTAGCTTGAAGATCTGCCATCATCGTATGCAAAGAGCTTCCTCGGTCGATATCCGCAACATCCTCAATGCTTTCATAAAACCCCTGTTCCTGAAACACAGCGTAGCGGTTACTGGAATGCATAATGAATTCACCATTCTGCGAAATGATATAGCTGAAGCCGACTCCATTAAATGTATCTGTATCCGATAACAGCTGTAAATCCGCAGTACTATTCCATGCCACCATTGCCCCCTTTGTCTCACCCTTTACATAAAAGGGTACCGCATACAGAATTCCATCCTCTCCATACAGTTGTTCCAGTTGTTTACTAACACCGCTTTGCTGCTTATGCATGGCATCACGGACAACATCCAGCTTACCGATATTGACGCTGGTATGGTCTTTGATATAAAGAGTTCCCTTCTGATTCACATAGCCAATCCAGGAAAATCCGTTTTCCTCCAGTGATGTATCTATGATTTTTTGTCCGATTGCATCATTGGTCGCAACCTGTGATAAATTAGAGCTGACCTCACGTAGTTGAGACATATTTCTGGCAATGTTTTGCTCAACGCGGGTAGAGGTCTGCTTGGATAGCTCTGAAAGATACCGCTGTGTTTCATTCATGATAAGGGATTTACTACGCTGAACCATAAGAAAACTCAGACCTGTCATTGTCAGAATCATGAGAACAAGGATAACAATTGTTAGAAGCGTGTGTGTTTTCTGTTTCTTACTCAGGGAATTCATGTATGGCCCCCTCTCAAGCACTCAGTTATGATTATTATACTATACTTCATGTAAAAGAGGAATATATTTATGGCTGAACACAATAAGTCATTTACTTTTTTTCATCAGCAAATTGTACAAAATAGTTAAGATTTATATAAAAGTCTCTCGTTTTTCAAGGAATAGCATACCAGAGACAACTCCTTATTTACATAGATGGTTTTCTTTTGATTCCGTATATGCATAAACTAGAAAAAAGATGTGAGCTGGATCAAAAGCCCGCATCCTCACTAATCAGGACAGCTTATTTTCGCTTCAGTGAAACCACAGCTTCCACATGTAAAACATAGTCTGTTAAATTATAGTAATACTATATACACAACATCGTCATCATGTTACGGAAAAATAATTATTCATCTTTTCTTAAGAGAACTTTCCTATTAAATAAAATAGGGCTCGTTTGATTATACCCAAGAGCCCTTCTGTAATTAAGGATCAATAGACCATGATATTTAAGTGATGCTTTTTCCCTCCTTAATTTTTAATTTTGTTTGAATCTAGTTAATTCTTCCGTGTACACTGCCTCTTTTATCCGATTTGCATATTTATAAAAAGTCGATCTTTTCATCTGTGTTTCATCACAATAATCAGATAATTTCTGTTTCTTATTCAGACAGGCTTTAATGCGCATTTCAAAATCATTTGGCAAAACAGTTTTCGGTCTGCCGTAATTTCCATTTCCCTCAGATTTTCTCTGTAATGCTTTCTCAATTCCTTTTTTCTGACTCGCTTTTAGCTTTTGTCGATTCAGTTCTAGAAGATAATCATAAAATCGTAACAATAATGAAGCATCTGCCTTTATGCCATTACAGGCTATCATCGTATCTTTTTCAGCAAATTCTTCAAGACTGTTTCTAATGGCTGTTAGATCATCCCCCAAACAGTCGATCGTATCAATTTCTATTTTAGTTTCCATATTGTCTCCTTTGATCTAGTCTTATCAAATTTCACGATAAGAAACAATTTGCCAAAATTCCTATCAAAAATTTCAAACTTAACATCATTAGAGCATACTGCATTAAAACGATTTATATCATTGAATATTCATCATTCTTCATGCTTCAAATGCGATACTAGCAGTGTTTCCTTTGGATACACTCTCACATCATCTTTTCCACATTTTATAATCATGTTCTTCTCTTTTTTCTTTACCTTTTTCTTCTTATCCTTAAATAACTTCATGTATTACATGCCTTTCTGATATGACTTACTGCATACCGTTTTTTCAAAAGCAAAGTGCGAAAATATCATACATATTTATTCTCGCACTCTATTTGCTTACGTTTCCAACTTTACTTCTTATTGGATCTGTGTTTGATTCTTATGACAAAAGCAATGCAGATTGTCAGCAGTAAAGCGATCGGAAGCAGGAAGTAGTAAATCGTATTCTTTGCTTCTTCCTTCTTTTTAGCGACATTCTCCTTTTCTTCTTTCAACTGATGTCCCGGTTTTTCAGCTTCTTCTTCATACTCTCCAGTTGATGGCAGTTGTGTACTGAACTCACCATTTCCAGGCTCTTTACTTCCTGTTTGTGGTTTTTCTGCCGGTGCAATCACAGGAGTATCTTCTTTACTGTCTGTATAACAGAGCACATACGTTGAGAAAGCATCGCTTTCGATCGTTACCGTCTTTTCATCCTTGTCAAGATCTGCCAGTATCTCCGCTTTTCCATCATGGATACGGATCACATCGAAGACTCTTACGACACCCTGAGCAGGATATAATTCCTCTGGAATATTCAGTACGATCTTAATGACTTTGCGAAGTTTATCTACCTGTACTTCTTTATCGTCGATCGTCTTGTAGATCGTGATATCGAAGTATTTCGCAATCGTTCTGCCATTCAAGACTGCTTTTACAATATCACGCTCATCCTCTTCGATCTCATTACATTCGATACGGATGCTCACATCTTTTCCATAGCGATAATCGTGATATTCTTTTTCACTAAGAACAGCTTCAATGATTTCTTCCTGTTTATTTCCAAGTTGAATCGGACTGTCCTTATCGATATTGATTTCCGCCTTACCTGAAACGACCGCCTCATATTTTGCATACAGCGTCATGTCAGTAATTACAGGGGTATCAATATCGTATTCGTATTTCAGTTCCTTATCGGAGTACCAGCCTCTGAAATGATACATCTCTTTCTCTGGATCTGCCGGCATTTCCAGTTTATCACCATGCTCTACGGTCATTGATTCGATCGTTGTTCCCCCATCTGTTTCAAACTTCACAGTATAGGTATTGATCTTCCAATGTGCATAGTAGGTTGTACCGTCCACTGGCATGAGGGTATCTTTCGTAATCTGTGTTCCATCTTCAAGCTCTGTGAACCAGCCCAAGAAGGTATAGCCAACTTTTGTTGGAATAGGAAGTGTTCCTAGTTTCGTGTTGTTATCTTTCTTGATTGGATCACACTCGCTTCCTCCATTGCTGTCAAATGTCACAGTGTATTCATTGATCGTCCAGTGTGCATAGTAAGTCGCACCATTAAGTGGCATCGTTGTTTCTTTGGTGATTTTGGTTCCACCACTTGCCTTCGTATACCAACCAACAAAGGTATGACCAATCCTTGTCGCAACTGGTAGATCGCCTATTGCTTCTTTATAGTTCTTCGTGATCGTTTCCGGTGTTACACTGTCTCCACCATTGACATCGAAGGTTGCCGTATACGCATTAACTTTCCATTTCGCATACAATGTTAAATCTCCGGTTACTGTATCTGTTGCAAAATTCCATTTTGCATCATCTGTCGTATACCAACCAACAAAAGTATATCCTACTTTTGTTGGGTTACTTGGTTCCGGTACAAGTCCATTATCTTCAGCTCCCTGTGCTTCAACTTCACTGCCACCCTTAGAATCAAAGGTTACTGTATGGGCACTCTTTCGCCAGTTTGCAGTAAATTTCAAATCACCCGTCGTTCCTTTCGAAATGCTAACTTCCATTTCAGGTACAGAAGGATCACTCATACCATCATATGTCCAGCCTGTAAATACATGAGCTGACCAGCTTGGTGCTTTCAATGTCAACGTTTCATCTTCGATCGTATACTTCGCTTTATTGGCAGGATCGTTCTTAGCCTTGCCTGTACCTTCATCATTTAAGTCATACTCGATCTTATATTCATGAGCTGTCCATTGTGCGTAATACGTTGCACCATCGGCAGGCATCTTCGTTGTCATTGTGATCTTCGTTCCACCTGTTTGTGCTGTATACCAGCCTTTGAAGTCATATCCCGTCTTTGTGACGACTGGTAATTCTCCTAGTTCCGCATCATAATCTTTTGTAATAGTCTTATCATCTGTCGGATCATCACTGCTCTTGAAGGTAGCCGTATACTGATTAATTGTCCAATGCGCATAGTAGGTCGCTCCATTGAGTGGCATCTTCGTATCTTCATCAATCTTCATTCCACCTGTTTTGGCAGTATACCAGCCATCGAAGGTATAACCGGTTCTCGTAGATGTTGGAAGTGTGCCTAATTTTGCATCATAGTCGACCTTAATATTTGTTCCATCACTTCCGCCGTTTCCGTCAAACTTCGCTGTATACTGATTGATCGTCCAATGTGCATAGTAGGTTGCGCCATCTACCGGCATCGTTGTTTCTTCCGTGATCTTTGTACCGGTCTCATCCGCTGTCGTAAACCAGCCATCAAAGGTATATCCGGTTCTTGAAGATGTTGGAAGTGTACCTAGTTTTGAATCGAAATCAGCAGTAATATCTGCTCCATTGCTTCCACCGTTTCCATCGAACTTCGCCGTGTATTGATTAACTGTCCAGTGTGCGTAGTATGTCGCACCATCAGCAGGCATTTTTGTATCTTTGGTGATTTTGTCTCCACCACTTGCCTTCGTATACCAACCAACAAAGGTATGACCAATTCTTGTGGCAGTTGGCAGATCACCTAATGCTTCATCATAGTTCTTTTTAATCGTTTCTGGGCTGACACTTTCTCCGCCATTGGCATTAAAGATTGCCGTATACTCGTTGATCGTCCATTTTGCATACAGCGTCATGGTTTCTTCAACGACATCCATATCAAAATTCCATGCATTCGTACATGCACTCTCTTTGAACCAGCCATCGAATGTATAGCCTGTCTTAGTCGGATCTTCAGGCTTTGTGATCGTCTCCTGATAATCTGCACCTGTTTCCGACACGCTGCTTCCACCTTGAGAATCAAAGGTCACTGTGTAGTTCACTTTTTTCCAGATTGCTGTATAAGAAAGATTTCCTGTACTGCCGGAAGAAATCGTCACGGTTGTCAGCAGTTCACCTGTTCCATTCAACTTCCATCCTTCAAAAGTATATCCTTTTTTCGTAGGTGCTTTCAACGTTATATCACTGTCAGTTACTTGATAACTGCTAGGGTTATCTACATTATTAGTACCACCGTCAAGGTCATAGGTGATCGTATACGTATCAATCGACCAGTTTGCTTTATAACTCTTATCACCAGTAGTACCCTGTGCGATCGTTACCGTTTCTTGTTTATCTGATGAATCTCCTTCGCTCCATCCAGTGAAGGTGTATCCCTTCTTGGTTGGATTGGTCAATGTAAAGGCTTCTGACTCGATCGTATACTCACTCTTGTTGGCAGTCGCTACTGTTCCACCATCAAGATCATAAGTGATTTGGTAAGTAATTGCTTTCCAGTTCGCTGTATACGTTCGATTTCCTACAGAGCCTTTACTGATTGTAACATCTTTGCTTGTTTCGGAAATGTCTGTACCTGTCCAGCCTTCAAACGTATAACCTTTTTTCGTAGGCTCTGCTAATTTGATGTCATTATCCGTTACTTTATAGGTGCTAGGATTACCATCACCATTGGTACCGCCATCTAATTCATAGCTGATGGTATAGGTGTTTTCTTCCCAGTGCGCTGTAAATGTTTTGTTTCCGGTCGTTCCTTTTGCAATCGTTACCGTTCCTTGTTTATCAGATGAACTTCCTTCACTCCATCCTAAGAATTTATAACCCTTCTTAGTTGGATTGATCAATGTAAAGGCTTCTGACTCGATCGTATACTCACTCTTGTTGGCAGTCGCTACTGTTCCACCATCAAGGACATATGTAATGCTGTAAGTGACAGGTTCCCATGTTGCTGTGTATTCACGTTTTCCTGTAGAGCCTTTACTGATCGTAACATTTTTGCTTGTTCCAGTAATATCCGTACCTGTCCAACCTTCGAACGTATAACCATTTCTGGTAGGAGCAGATAGTGTAATATCGTTGCTTTCTACATCATACGTTGATGGATTGTTGGCATCATTCGTACCACCGCCAAGATCATACGTAATGTCATAGGTTATTTTCTCCCAGTTTACGCTATAGCTGCGCGCTCCGGTTTCCCCCTTAGGAATGGTTACCGTCTCCAGCAATCCAGTAATTCCAGTTCCGCTCCAGCCTTTAAATGTGTAGCCCGTTCTCGTTGGATTGTTCAAGGTAATTGATTCCGTTTCCACATCATATGTGGTAGGATTCGTCTTACCATCTTCTAATGATCCGCCTTTTAGATCATAGCTGATGTCATACGTGATGATCTCCCAATTTGCAGTGAATGTCTTATTGCCACTGCTGTGCGTCGGAATCGTTAAACCCTTAGTTGGTGTAGTAATACTATCCGTTGTCCAACCCTTGAATGTATATCCTGTTTTACTTGCATCTTTCAATACGATCTCTTCACTGAGTTCTGTATACTGTGTAGGATTTGCCGGATCTCCATTAGTTGCACCATCCATATTCTCATATGAAATCGTGTACTGTGTGCTTGCCCATGGTTTTGTACCTGCGCTCACATCATCTTCGCTATAGCGATAATTGACTGTTTCCGCTATTCTTGCGTGAAGATAATAGGATTTCATCTTATCCAGATCTGTGAATGTATGATAGCCTTCACTGTCGGCCTTCAGTTTCTGCCATTCTCCTGATGTTTCGCTGACTGCAGCTGCACTTTCATTGAATACATACTCGTTGGCATCATTGACTTTTACCTTCAATGTCGTTTCTGAATATGTGACAGTTTCCAGTACTGGTGTTCCAGCCTTTGTAGGATTGATTGGTTTAGCGACTTCCTTGGTACTCTTTTCAATATAGCCGCCATACGTAGAAGCATCATCATTCGCCTGATACTGGATCACGATATTACTTCCGATATCTGCACTTTGTACTTTATACTCCATCGTATTTGTTCCACTTGTAAACAGCGTTCTTTTCTTGATGGTACCTTCGATTTTCGATTCGATATTTTCAATAGTCGTTCCATCACTTCGTTTTACAACAAAATGGCCATCATCGTAACCACTGCCTATGAATGTGGCGGTTATCGTTTTCCCTACTTCTAACACATCAGGTTCACTGATCGTCAGATTCTCTTCATCGAACGATTGATTGCCCGTTTTGACTGTGATGACGCTTGAGTATGCGCTTGGCTCATATTCACTCGTTCCTTCAAACAAGACTCTCACTTCATATTCTGTATTCGCCTTCAAATCATAGATCCATGCTTCTCCTGCACTATTTTGTTTCCATTCGACAGTGTTCTTGATGCGATATTCCAGTCGTGGTTGTGCGATCGTTTTACCTTCAGTTTTCATATTCGTTGGTAATACGATCTGAACACTTGTCCCATTGACTTGTTTCACTGTAATATCGCTTGGTGTAGCTTGTTCGGAACGTTTGACATTATTCAGTTTGCTGCTTTCCACACTTCCTGAATAGATGCCCTCCGGTGCTCCTGTATACACGGCATAGATTTTCTTTCCGACATCTTCTGCGGTTGGTGTGTATGCATCGCTGATTCCTACCGTATCCTTTTCTCTTACGATTTTTTCATAAGTCCCGCTATTCACAGCTGTTTCCCGATACCATGTCCAGATTCCATTCACTTCATCTTTGATTTCTGCTCCGCCAGCATCTGTCGCATAGATATACTTCACTTCGATCGGTACGAATACCTTTGTCGTATCGCCTTTTGTAATCTCCACACGGCCTTGTATCTGTGTTCCGATCAGTGCTGTATTTGATGTATAAGTCTTGCTGCCTTCATAATCTCCTCGTCCGGTGAATACAGCTCTGACATGATACCCATTTGCATACTTCAATGGTATATTCACTTTTGCATAGGAATATGTATCTGTCTTTCCTTCTTCTGTATTCGTTTTGATTTCAGAAGTGATATTCGCCCAGGTATTCTCGACCTCCGGTGTTGTGGTGACATAATACTGCCATATACCATCGATTGCTTTTCCGTTATCACTGATTCTTAATTCTTTATTCTGTAATACTTTCCAATTCGTATCATCTGCCTCAGTAATCATGATCGTGTTACCTGCATGACTTAAGTCTTCTTTTACTGTTCTTACCGCACGCTGTGAGATAACACCACTGCTCTGGTGAGTACCGTCTTCCAGTCTTGCCACATACACGACATATTCCGTATTGGCTTTCAGATCTAATGTCATATCAGCTGCTGCTGCTTTGAACCATTGTCCGGCTTTCGCCTCATTGTTCTCTACCGTGCTGCTTGCAACGGTTGTTGGAACAGTCGTATTGCTAGCCTCCTGTACATAATAGAAAACATGATCTGTAATGCTGCTTGTGATCTTTAATTTACTTCCGGATGTTCCATCTTCTGCTAATGCAGTGACTGTAGGCAGCTGAGAAGGTGCGTCATATGCCGGTTTTGTTAACGTTCCGATACTTGCGACTCTGGATTCTTTAAAATCGCTATCCTCTTTTGCAAGGTATCTTACCGTAATCTCGACATCGCCTTCCATCGGCTCGATCGTATATGTTTCTGATGTTGCATTTTTAATAGCGACATCATTTGCATACCACTGCCATGTTCCGGCTGCTGTATCATCAGCGCTCTGATCATATGTTCCTGCCTGATATTTTGCCTTATATGTAACACCAATGTCTGCTACACCAACCGCTGCAGGCTTCTCTATACCATCAACTACTTTCACGTACTCAACCGTTCCCGTTAAGATACTCTTATCCGTCGTCTTGGTATCGAGTTTAACCCAATCACTGGCATCATATCCGGTCTTTGCCGCCTTGCGGACATAAAGATCATACTCTGTATTTCTCTTTAATCCATTCAGGGTAATAACTGTTCCGGCATTTCCTGTCGCATCCTCTGCCTTAACCGTAGTTACAGCTGCACCCTTCAATGCATAGCCATACTGATAGATATCCGTTCCATCAACAGCAGTGACATTCATGGAATAATCCCTGATACTGCTTATGGTCATACCACTTGGTATATTGTTTGTATCCAATTTTGCATTCTTGATTGGTTCTGTAACCATATCAACACTGCTTTTGTAATCTCCTGTTGCCGTAAATGTAACTTTGATGGTTGCACCGGCATCCTTTGGATCGATTTGATAGGAAACGGTATTATTTACTGGATCAACGGTGTATACAGAAGGAGAGATCGTCGTCGTACTTCCTTTCGTGATCTGTCTTTCCAGCTTCCATGTACCACTTAGATTCTCTAATACAGGCGCTTTGATCATCACAGTTTCATCAACCTTGCATGTACCATTCACCGTAATATTTCCACTCACTACTGTTTTTTCAGTGGAAACGATCAAAGCATCACTCCATGCACTTTCTACTGATGAAGCCGTTTCTGATTTTCTTGCGAAGATATAGTAATCCTTATTCCTCTTTAGATTTTCGATCTTAACTTCTGTGTTTGCATTAACTTCTTGTTGAGCGATCGTGATATCTCCAGAAGCACTTTCTGCATAACCGATATCATACGTTCCTGCATCTGTCATCTTCACCGTTAATGAAGAATCACTCTTACTTACCTCTGTTGGTTTATTTGGTTTTTCTACAAAGGCTTTTTTGATAACCTCAGAAGTTGCGCTTACGCTTTCTTTAAAATCACCGTTTCCTGTATAGGTTGCCTTGATTCTAAATCCTACATCAGCATCTGTCAGTGTGTAGTTAAAACTATTTTTATTTGATGTTTCACTGATATCTGCTTTCTTTGTGACTCCATCCGCTTCCATTCGTTCCAGCTTCCATGTACCTGTCTGTCCATTAATGGATTCGATCCTGATACTGAGATCTGATCCTTTATTGATGCCTGTACCTAATAACACTTCACCTGATACAGATGTTTTCTCTAGTGTACTGATGGTTGCTTCGCTCCATTCACTGACTTTATAACTGCCATCATCAGCGGCCGCTACTCTGACATAGAAATTATATTTCTTATTTCGTTGAAGGTTATTCAATTCTACTTGACCATCTTTATCAACCTTTTGATTCTCAATCAGATTGACTGCCGCGTTCTGATCATCTCTCAAATAACCAAATTCATATTGTAATCCTGCTTCACCATTCTTGACCTTAAGTTTTACACTGCTGTCTGTTACATCTGAAACCGTTGGTGCATCAGGTTGGATCGATGTCACAGCCTTGGTATAGCTGCTGTAAGTGGAAGCATATCCATCTGCTTCTACCAACACACACAGTTCATATCCAATATCTGATGCTTTTACCGTGTACGTTGAAGCGGTAGCCCCTTGAATCAGTTCACTTTTAGTACTTCCGGTTTTCCGTTTATACCACTGATAAGATGTTCCTTCATTCGATTGTACCGATAGTGTTTGATTCATCTTTGGATTTGGTAAAGCAATAGCTTTATCACTTGACGTATATGCATTGCCTTCCGTATCTGTTATATTGACTTCGCTCATTGCATTTACTTTTTGTTTCACTGTGAATTCATAGGTATTAGAAGCCGTTCCTCCGATTGTTTCATCCGGCTCTGTATACGTGATTGTAATAGTAGCTTTTTCACCTGCATTACCTACAGGTATAATTACACCACTATCTGTCACTTTTAATACGTTTTCATTGCTTGATGTGATGGAATAATTCGATGTTTGAAGTTCTGTTGGTATCTGAATCGATCCTGATATATCGCCGTTGAATATATCATCTGATGAGGTTGCTTTATCTACTGAGGCAAAAGCACCTCGAGTTGATGAATAGAGTTTAGCAATTGGATGATTACTCGTCCAAGATAGTCTAGGATAAAATCCATTTTTATATGTCCAATTTTCTAATCCGTAATTCTCTTCTAATCCATTACCAACCAATTCCTTTGTTGCTTTTCCTTCTCCTTTTAGAATATCTGGCAAATTATCATTTAATATACTCTTATCATAATATAGGTTACTATTTGCAGAGTTTGCAGTTGCAACTATTCCACCTCTATTATTAGCATTACCAATCAATGAATTTGAAAAACAATTTTGTATTCCAACACTGGAACTACCTACAACACCACCAACATTGCCAGATTTTGCACCACCATCTTTAGCTAGATTTACTGATGAAGATAATGCAAAACAGTCACTTAACATTCCTGATCTCAGATGACCAATTAATCCTCCAGCCGAAGAACCACCCGCCGTTGTTGTTATTACGCCACCTGCTGACCCACATCTAACCACTTCTATATAACCGTTTTGATTATTACTATCAAATCCTGCCCCTCCCACTAACATTCCTGCATCATATCCTGCTTTTACAGTTGCATTGGTAAGGAAAATATTCTCAATATGCGCATACTTTGCCAACATTGCTAAAACTGCTCCACCAGCTGCTTGTCCAGAAAATTTAGTCGTATTTATATATGCTTCATTTATAACTAAATTTTTAATTATTGCTAAACTATCTCTATTACTTGTTGTACTGAAACCAACATACCCAATAAGGGGATTTTGCAACCCTGTAATAGTATGATAATCTCCATCAAATTTACCGCCAAAAGAATTAGATGAATAGCTTATAACTCCTTTATTAGACATATTAATATTATTGGTGATAATATAAACTGAATTGGAACTTCTATCTGTATAATTACCAGTCTGTTTCATGAAACTTTCTAAATCATCCGCATTACTGATAGGTATTCCATATGCATAATTGAACGATGTATTTGTGCTTGTCTTACTATTGATCATTGGAGTAGTTAATGCTTTCAACTCCTTATCTACATATAATCCTATGATTTTTGGCGTACTGATCTCCGCTGTAATTTCTTTCCCATCATAGCTTTGATTATTTGGCATTTCATAAGTAAATTTTCCTTTATCTAATATAATGCCTTCTTTAATAACTGTATCGCCAACTTTGAATTGTACGATATTTCTGTCAATATTTCCACTCTCAACATAGTTATCGATCGTTCCTGTGATAATCGATTTAGAATACGCTTTTGGATTTCCATTTCCATCTTTGGTGGAACTGGTAATAGTTAATGTTTCTTCATAAATTTTCTTGACATAGTTTGCTTCCTGACTCGAAAGCGTTCCTTGATAATTCTTTTCTTCATTCGCAATAAACTCTGCATGTATATAATGTGCAAACATTTCTTCTGTAACATTCAGCTCACTTGTTGTTCCATTGAGGGTTGGTGAGAAACCACTGGTGATTTCGCTCCATGCATTTGCATCGTTCACGCTCGGCATAGTGGTTACGGTACTTCCATCATAGGCATCGTTACTCATATACCATTTCCATGTTCCCTGATCATTATTCTGATCGCTCATGGTCACTTTTACCGTTTTTCCAACTACAAAATCTCCACTCATGGTGATCTTACCTTTTTGTTGGTATCTTCCTACCGTATGGCTCCACGAAAGGACTGCACTGGCTTCGTTTGTTTCTGTTTCTTGCTTAATGACATATAAGATATATTTTACATTTGGTTCTAATGAATAGTTATTCGCATCCTTATCGATCGTAATCGTTGTTGTATTGACTTTCGTCCATTCATTTTTCAACTGTTCATCGTTATTAGGGAAACTTGGTGCACTTGTCCCTTCAGCCTTTTGTAAACGATAGTAAATATATTTCTCACTCGGATCGGCATTTCCTGATACTTCCAGAATCATATCCCCTGCTTCATTTTGCTTATCAACGATTCCGTTTTCATCTATCTTTGGATTATCACAAACTGCTTTCTTGATTGTTTCCGTCTTTGCTTCTGTTTTTCCCGTAAAATCATGATCTGCAGGCATGCTATAAATGACCTTGATTGTTTTACCAATATCCTCTTTTGTTAATATATATGTAGTAGAATTTGCCCCTGATATTGCCGTGTTTCCACGATACCACTGCCATGATCCTTCTGTATCTGCTCCACTCCCCGTTGACGCGTAAGATGCTTCATTGTATTTTGCAGTAAGGTGTTCCCCATAACGGTTCGTTCCTTCAATGGTCACATGGCCTGCAATTTCTGTTTTCTTTGTCGTAACAGATTGATCTGCTTCTTTCGTTGCATCGGTTGAATACGCAAATTCACTTGTCGTTCCTTTATCGTCACCTACTCTTTGAACTCTCACCCAGTAATTTGTATTTCTTTTCAGTCCTTCAATAACGACATCTACATTGCTGTAGACATCTTTCCCGGTATCTCCTTTGACTTCGATCTCATTGTATCCATCATTAGAATCTACAAAAGTCTTGTTTAAAAATCCTACAAAAGAATCCCATGGATTATTATCTGCTTCTTTATACCAGAAACGATATTTTCCTTCCCCTTCACTCATCATGACCTTGAAGCTCGTATCATCGATCGCTTCCATTACGATCTTGTTTGGGTCCGGTGTCTCATATTGTGCTTTGACCGTAGCGGTAACAGCTGCACTTGTATTATCTACGGTTCCTGTATATCCTACATTCGCTTCAAATGTTACTTTATACTTCGTTCCTATGACTGCATTATCAGGTACGATATAAGAAGTTCCCTGTTTGTCATTCTCCATTTCAAAGTTATTGATTTCGGTTTCCTTACCATCTTTATCAACACTGTACCATTTCCAGATTCCTTTATAGTTGAAGGATGTATCGGTTGGCTTCAAGGCTGCCGTTAGCTTTTGTCCCTGCATCAGTTCTCCTGATTTCATTTCATATGTAAATTCAATCGTGGCTTCAAATGCTTTCTTTGTCGTTTTTTGAGAAACAGCCTTCTCTGCATTGATCCACTCTGATTTCTGATGGGTATCATTCTCTGCATAACGAACGAACAGGAAATATTCTGTATCTCTGCTTAATCCTGTAATGGTGTAATCTGCTCCTGATTCAAATGTCAGTAACTCATTTTGTTCATTCAGCTGCTCGATCGGTACAGCATCCTTCGTACTGCTGATACCGATGATATATTTCTCTTGATCACTATTGGTTGGAAGAGTGACACTGATCGTTGTATCATCATGACTGCTGATTGTTAGATTATCGGTAGGCGCTGTTTTTTCTTCCTTTATGATCGTATCGCTGACCGTTGATACTTCTCCACTGTAATCTTGCGTTCCCACATACACTGCTTCGATTTTGAATCCGATATCTTCCTTTGTTAGAGCGTATGTATCCGTATCTTCTGCGAGCGGCGTTGACTCTCTATTTCCATCCTTATCCAAGCGATACCATACGAATCTTCCAGTCTGTCCAAAAGGAGCGTTTGTGATCGCTGCAGTTAACGTCTTCTTATAAACATTATCTCCACTGATTGTCACATCACCCTTTACATGATCATTATCCGTTTTCACTTCTAAATAATCACTGCTCCAGTCAGAATCGGAATATCCATTTTCTCCGACTTCCTGTACATAGAAGTAATAGGTTGTATGTGCGTTCAATCCGGTAATTGTTGTATTTGTCTTGTTTCTTGCCAGCACTGTATATGGGGTTATTTCACCGCCTATCGTTGTACTGTATCCATAACGATATAATCCACTGTCCGTATTCATCGTTAAAGTGACCGTAATATCATCATTGCTGACCTTCATGAGATGGTCTTTTGCTATCGGTGTCGTACATTTGATTGATTGTACTTCGGTTGTTTCAGAACTGTCTTTATAGTCTTTGAAATCACCGTCTTTCTTGGCTACTGCGCGTACAAATAATTTTTTCCCGACATCGCTGCCTTTGATTTCATAGTTTCGCCCGGTTCCGATCGGCGTATCTGTGTTTTCTCCAGAATAGAACCATTGGAACGTCACTTCATTTTCTTTGCCTGATGGCTGCATATTCGCCACTAATTTATCATTCAGTGTATAAGTATTACTCTCTGTGGTTGTCTTATTTTCAATCGTAACACTTGTAATTGCCTGCTTGATGATACTATCTGTAGCAGCTGTGAGTGTCCCCTTAAACCCTGTTGAATCATCTGATACAAAGCGTACCCTTAGATATTTTGAATCTTCATTTGTCGTCACTGTATAAGTATCACTGCTCTGTGTCCCCTCAATGATTGATGTTTTTACAGTACTCCAGTCTGTGTCTTTTGCATCTAATGTAGAAGCCGTTTCCCAGTAAAGTGTTCCTTTGGTTGTATTTGTTCCTAAAAGAGTTGCTGTCATGGTTTCATTAACATCATAAGTTCCTGTTAACGCTATCTTTCCACCATTCTTTCCATAATTGGTCTTGATAGTACCTTCATTAGATACATTCCTTAAATCGGTACTATAGACTGCATACTCTGTATTCCAATCTAATCCTGTCGCTTTATTACTTCCGGACCAATAAACAATCTTCCATCCGTTTGCAATAGCGTCACTATGACTTGTTGGCAACACAGGTGCTGTTTCACTAGACTTTACGTTTTTATAATAATTTCCCATCGTTGTTGGATAGGTGATCTGTGTCGTCTTTGCATTCGTAGAAGCTCCAGCACTGATGACAGATCTTTCTTCCGCCGCTTTTAACGCAAAGCGATTGATAAGATTATTGCTTTCTGCTGTAATTTCATTAGAATTTTTCTTCCAGTCGACATCTTCAATTTCTTCTGTCTCTACCTTATCCTCTAAAGCAGAAAGATTGCTGCCTGTCTTAACACAAACAACACTTAATTTAGAAATATCCAATGCGGATTCTTTAAATTTATTGATATCTTTTATTTCCGGATAAGATCCTTTTGTTTCAGAAAAGCCTTCGTTACTCAAATTTCCCGAAATCATATCCTTTGTATAATAAGGGGTTGCCTTCGTATCTTCAAGATCATTGATCTGAGCATCATAAAAGCAATTTTCTCGTTTTTCATTAGAAAATAGAATTCTCTTATCACCTGATAAAGAAGCTGTTATATAACTATTATTGACATCAACATCTTTTCCGAAGCCATAGACTTCATTCCCTTTTAAATAACCACTCACATAACTGTTCGTGATCGTTCCGGTTCCCTTTAAGATAAAACCCGAAACAGTTTTGCCTTCTACATTCATCAAAGCAAAACTATTGTTTATAGTTGTTCTTTCGCTATTCATGATAACAGCGAAATCTTTTTCTTTATCATTTGCCTCGACATAAAAACCGGCATTCGTGATAGTGGAATTCGTACTGCTTTCTGCCAATCTTCCTTTTATCACGATATTAGAAATCGTTGCATTTTGAATACTATTGAATAAGCTATTCTTGATTCCACTAATCGTATATCCATTACCATCCAATATTCCGGTAAAATTGACATCCTTCAACAGATCACACGATAAAGTGATATCGGCATCCAGAATGTAAGATCCAGATGGATCAGCAACGATGCACTTCAGATCATCCGCACTGCTGATGATGGTTTCTCCTGTTTTCGCAACATTTGGTATATCTGCAAATGTCAGTTTACTGCTTTCCAATACTTTTCCCTCTGCATTTACGACAGAAAATGTATAAGCTCCATTCGTTGGTACGATATAGGTTCCCTGATAAACACCGTCAGATATTTCTGCAGCTCCAAGACTTTCTTTTCCATTTACTGTGATATCAAATGTAGAATGATATCTTGAAACGACCGTCACAGCATGTGTTTCTTTATCTTCTTCAATCATGAGGTCATCAAAGGCATCAACATGGATGGTTTCTTCTCCTTGCTTTGTATTGGTATCATCCAATCCTACAAGGGTATACTCTCCATTTTGATGAACATCAAAACTCAGTGCTTCACTCACCGGTTTCGTTTCGATCAGAGCACCTTCCTTATAGAGTTCGATCTTTGTTATGCCTTCTTTGACATGGCTGACATTGATCTTTTGTGTATGTACATCTGTTTCTTCACTTACAGATGTCTGCATATATCCATTGGATTGTGCAAACACAAAGTTTCCAAGTGGAAACTGGCCAACGATCATGATGACGCATACAAACACGATCATGACCTGATTTCTTAAATACTTCATTGCTTTTCCTTTTCTTTTATTCATACCAATACCTCTTTCATGAATGTTTTCAACTCATTTTCTCACTCTTTATTTGTTTTTCTTATCGTCCATATACTTTTGCGTTATTGCATCCGCTTCTTCTTTTGTTATTGACTTCCCCCGATGATAGAACAGGATGCCCTGCTCACGGTTCACCAAATGAACTACTTTTGCTTTTCGATAATCCAAATGTGTGAACTCACCATTATCTTCAATCTTTTTCATATTTCCCTCCGATTACATATGCAAATGTTCTTTGACCTCTGTATATTTACCCTTAGATACCGGCACGATATATTGTTCTGCCAGACAAACCTCAAAATTTTTTATACTTGTGACATAAAAGCGATTAACACAGAAGCTCTTATGTACTCTTACAAACATATCTTCATTCAGATCTTTTATCTGCCGTTCAAGCTCTGTTATACTCAATCTGGCAAAGACATCGCCATCTATCATATGAATCAGGGTATTGACATTGAATGCCTCCAGATACAGGATATTACTCGTCTGTATGTTATGAATCACATTATCTCGATCCTTCACCGTTAGATACCCGGAACGTTCCACTTCTTTCTTGATCAACATATCGACATATTTTCTTGTAAATTTACCTACTCCATGAGGAAATATCTCATCATGTTCGACGTTGGCCAAAGGATTCGATACATGCATATGTGTGAGATACAGAAGCCCCTTCTCCTCTTTCCAAGTAAAGGTGACACGCTGCATATCCCGATAGATCTCTCCGCTTACTTCGTCCGTGATTCCGATATATCTCCCGGCAATAACACAGCTGTTTCGATCATGTGATATACATTGAAAATCCTTAGATGAAAGAGTGATCTGTGGAAGATCTGATTTTTCTTTTTCCAGCTGTTGCAGGATCATTGCCTTTCCCTGATAATATTCGATTGCATTGGAACCGATCCATAAACAATCATCATGAAGATGTTTCACAACAAGATGATGATCTCCGCGATAATGCATTGTCAGCATCTCATCAGTTAATCGTATACACTCCGTGATTTTTTCTTTTTTCATATCGTTATCACTTCCTTATCCTTCTCCCATATTTCTGTAAATTCATCTGCTTGAACTGGTTTTCCCACTAAAAATCCCTGCCCTATATCACATCCTGCAGATCTTACAAATTCTAACTGTTCTCTGGTTTCGATACCTTCACAGACTACGGTCATATCCATCTGATGTGCCAGCTCTATGATTTTTTCCATGACGATCTTAGATCTTGGATTCGTATGACAGTCGATCAGTAAAGAACGATCGATTTTCAGGATATCAGCAGATACTACACTCAATAGGTTCAAAGAAGCATAGCCGGTTCCAAAATCATCGATCGCTAACTGAAACCCCTTTTTATGTAATTCATTCGCTAACTGCATCATTTGTTCACTGCTTTCCACGAATGCAGATTCCGTCAGTTCGAATGCGATATAGTGATGCGGTATAGCATATTTATCCACGACAGAACAGAAGTCTTTCAGATAACTCTTTTCACCGATATGCAGTCTTGACTGATTGATAGAAATCGGTGCGATCTCCATATGTTTATCGATCCACATACGAATACGCTGACATACTTTTTCCAGCATGTAGAAATCAAAACTCAGGATCATGCCATATTCTTCAAATACCGGAACAAAATCATCCGGCATACGAAGTGTTCCATCCTGCAGTTTCCATCTGGTCAACGCTTCACCAGACACGATGTCTAATGTGTGTATATCAAATTGTGGCTGTATATAGAGCTGAAATTCATCCTGTAGCATTGCAACAGGTGCATCCTCCAGGATCTTGCTTTTATAATACTGACGGCTCATCATGCCATCTTCATAATAGACATAGTGGCTGCCGGACAACGTCTTACTGATACTCTGCATCGCCATCAGCGCTCTGTCTGTCATATCTTTTATATATTCCTTACGATTGTCTTTGATCAAATATAGACCTGCATTCAAATTGATTTCCATGCCAAGTGTTTTTATCATATCTTGATCGATCAGCTGCTTACGGACATGTTTCAATCTTTTTTCTAACTGTTTTTTATCTTCAAATTGATACAGCATGGCAAAGATATCCTTTTCCATACGACCGCATGTCTCATTCTCATGCAGCGTCTTCTGTAAGTTTTCTGCAATACTTTTTAGGACCCGATCCCCTGTCTGATAGTTGAATTTCCGATTGACAAAACGAAAATCCCGAATGCCAAACTTGATCAGTACGTATTGCTTATCGGATTCCTTTTGTAAAATTTCATTTGCAGCATACTCAAATCCCTGTAGATTATTGATCTGTGTCAGCGGATCGATAAAAGTAGCTTTTTGGATATCTTCCATCATTCTTGTATATTGTGATTTTGCTACACTATAGTTGAAGTAAACTTCTTCTCCCTGTACTTTTGCAGGAATCGAATTATGGACATGGTTGATCTTCCATCCATCTGACAGATGTTTCCAAACCACGCTGAATCGCAGCATACCATCTTCAGGAAGGATCATTTTCTTATCTTCTACATGTATCTTTATGATTGCCATCGTGATGCAAATGGTTCCTGACAACTGATGCACTTCATACCATTCATCATGCACAACGAAGTGTCCTTTATAAATATCCATTTCCTTTTGAAAGAACTGATATGCATCTTTCATATTCAGACATACTTCATTTTTACCAGTCCCTATCCATGTGATATCTTCACAAAGATAAAAAGAAAGCTGATTATAATCCCGCTCCTTAAAATAAAGTACAGTTACTTCACGACTCAAACACTCAATCTGATCTTCTACCGTAATCATTCCGATTTCCTCAACTATCCGCTTGCATAATATCTCAAGCATCTCCTTTTAGATTTTCTCTTCCTTACTCCCCTTGTTTACCACATAATGTGCATTATGTGGTATCCGTCAGATAGAATGATCAAAGGCTTATCAATGGAAAGTTTTTTAATGGAAATTTCTACCTTTCAAATCACGATTCATGGCATAAAAAAAAGTCAACACATTGTGGCTTTCTATATTTGATTTTATTATATGTGCCTGTTTATAGGCATTTTCGGCTGTTTTAAGATCATTACAGGATGATCTATTTTAAGCATGCAAGTCATTTGGTAATCTTTATTTGGCAAAAATAAACTATTCACAAACATATATACCCGTTCACAATAAACGGTTGTAAAGATTTTAAAACATGATAATATGTTTATAGAATGGATGTTTTGTATGATTTATATGTGATTACTCGTGCTAGTGTTAAATTATACAACGTCCTGTTTAAATGTGCTGATTAAGTCCATTTTATCGTGTTATTTTTGCAATCGCTATGGGATAAGATTGACAAAATTAGTAATGAAATTATAGGAAAGAAACGTATCGCACAACATAATGCACATTATGTTGTGCTTATTTTATATGGTCAGTGGTATCACCAGATCCATTTTTGAAAGTGACTTCTGACATTCTTTTCCCGTTATCATCGTATAGATTCTAGTCGTTTCGATACTGGCATGACCAAGCAGATCTGCAAGTCTTACAACATCTTTCTGTAGACGATAGAATGTCAATGCAAATAGATGTCTCAAGTTATGCGGAAATACTTTTTTATCATCGACTCTAGCATCTTGACATAATTTCTTCATTGCCTGCCAGATATTACTTCTATCCATCGGTCTTCCATTCTTTGTGATAAAGACTGCCCCTGCAGATATATTTTCCTGTTTACAATAATCTTTAAGCAGTTTTTTTAGTTTCTTTGGTATAAATACCGTTCTTGTCTTCCCCTTATTTCGTACAACTGCCTTCCCTTCTTTTACTGCTTCTACCGTTATGTATTTATGTTCTGATACTCTGATACCTGTACCACATATCGTCTGCAGTAACATATACAAACGTTTATCATCTCTCTTTAATGCCGTATCCAGCAGACGCTTATATTCATCTTTTGTAAGTTCCCTTTCCTCTTCATAAAAAACAGAACGCTGTATCTTATGTAATTTTAATTTCAGATTTCCCAGTTTCAAATAATCAAGCAGGCCATTTAATGCGACCAACATACTGTTGATACTAGATACCTTATATTCCTCAGACAGACTATTCTTATACGCAACCAGTTTCTCTTTTGTAACTGTTTTATCATTATCTGGCAAATACTTATAGAAATGCATGACATCTCTCATATATTTTTCAATCGTTGCTTTACTTCTTTCTTCCCCATATAAATATGTTTTGAATTCCCCTATCATTTCCATATTTAATACCGTCTTTTTCATTCTATCCAGCTCCTTTGATGTTTTAATCCAATCATATCATTTTGTTATATCAGAATCACTGGCAATAATTGGTATTTATATAGTGAAGTTCTATTTTATTTGATGAATTCAATGGAATATAATTAAAAAAAGATACTAACAAATAATAATTCTAAATTAAAAAACTATTATTTTTACTTTAACAATAATAAATTGATATGTTCAAATTTGAACATGGAGATCTAATTCTCCATTCTTTTCCCTGTGTAGACTTCCTGCTGTTTTCGTTCATCAATCCTCCTTTTGGATTTTCTTCCTGATACAGCTTTTCAGGATTGCTTTAACTTTATATCTGAGTCCTGCTTCCGAGATTCCCAGTCTGACCGCTATCATATCATTCGTTTCACGAGGCATACGATCGATCAGTGCAGCTTCTATGAATGTTCGATCCTTTTCATTTAACATTTCGAGCAATTCATCAACATGATCTACCTTGTCTTTTATGATATAGATTTCACGTTCGATCTCATTCTTCTCCCTAATGAAACGCATCAGCATATGTTCTCTATTGGATCTCCCTTTCTTTCCCGGAGGCTTATCAAATCTGACTGCTGATATATCATACATTCTTGTATTCAAAAGGTTCAGCCTTTCCTCCAGCTGTATTAGATATGTACTCCAATATCGGTACTCACGAAGTTCGTTCTCAAAAGATTTAACTATTTTATCAATGATATCTTCCAGTTCATTCATACATGAGCTCATCCAGTTCCGAAAATTTAATGATTGCTTTTCGAATCTTCTTATAGCAGTCCTGCTGTGTTGACTTATATTTGTTACGTAAATCTTCTATCGTCGCACACTCTTTTTTCATGTAGACATCATATAATAGCTCACGCTCTCTATCAGGCAGTTTCTCGATTCTGTTTTCTACAAATTCCAAATTGTCGTTGATTCTGATAAGATCTCTTTTCAGAAATGATGTATTGATCTCGCTATCTTGTATTTCCATCAATCTAAGATAGCATTCTTTCAATTCTGAATCGGATTGATAACTTTCCAGAATGAATCTCATTGTCATATGTTTTCTAGTATACAGATAACCATATCTCATGATGTCCACCCTCCTCCTGCTGCTAGTTAAATCTGACCTTATGAATCGTTGACGCAAAAAAACCTCTTGAATTCAGTATCCAAAAGGTCTTTCTAAATCGATATTTATACTTCTCACAGCAAAAAAAGAGCTGTTTCGTAGCACTTCTTTACTACATAAGCAAACCATATTTTTTCTTCCTTGGTAAATTTTTTGCTTACATAGGATAGAGATACATTCATGATATAGATCAATTATCAAGACCATGGTCAGAATATAAAATAGGGCTCGTTTGATTGTACCCGCGAGCCCTTCTGTAATTAAGGATCAATAGACCATGATATTAAAGTGATGCTTTTTCCCTACCTTAATTTAATTTTGATTGAATCTAGTTAAATCTTCCGTATACATTGCCTCTTTTATCCGATTTGCATATTTATAAAAAGTCGATCTTTTCATCTGTGTTTCATCACAATAATCAGATAGTTTCTGTTTTTTGCTCAGACAGGCTTTGATACGTATTTCAAAATCATTTGGCAAGACAGTTTTCGGTCTGCCATAATTTCCATTTCCCTCAGATTTTCTCTGTAAGGCTTTTTCAATTCCTTTTTTCTGACTTGCTTTTAACTTTTGTCGATTCAGTTCTAAGAGATAATCATAGAAACAAAGTAATAATGAAGCATCCGCTTTTAAGCCATTACAGGCTATCATCATCCTCCCTTCAGCTAAAAGTTTCAAACTATTTCTGACTTCTGTTAAATCATTCCCCAAGCATATAAAGGAATCTATCTCTACTTTTTCACTCACTTCAGCTCTCCTTTGATCATTCGTCTTATCATGTGATAAGGATTTGCCAAAATTCCGGTATCAAATTCATAAAACATAAATCATTAGAGTATCATTTAAGATTTTCTATCATTCTTTATTCATTTGTAATGATAAACGGGCTGATTTCTGTTGCTAAGATTTGTTCACCACTACCTGTCGTAGTTTGTATAATATCGTATCTTAACTGATAGGTACCAGCAGATATATCATCTTTCAGTTGTACTGAGATCGTTTTATAGATTGACCAAGGTATTTCCTGATTTGTAATAGTTTTGTTTGTTGTCATATCTTTAACATTAGCTATATAATCTGCAAAATTTACCTCTTGATATGTATCGACTTCTTTTTTCCATAGCGTTAGTTTCGTTTTTATATCGGAGGTAGAGGATGAACTATCTTTTACACGAATCACATCATAGGTAAGCTTTTTATCTGTGCTATCCTTTGTAATAACCTGTTTGCTCTCATCCTGAATAGTTGATTTGATTGAATAACGATCATCAGTTAGTTTAAACTTATAAATGATGTTTTCACTGCTTAATGTAGCAGATGGATAATTTGCCATTGCACCAGTAACAAGTGAAATTTCCAACTTATAATCACCGGCAGACACATCACCCATATTACTCATGATGACATAAATATCAGAGCTTGTTGCGGTCAGGCAGTTTGCTAGAATGATTGTTGCGCTATCTCCACTTGTTGAATAACGAGTACCATTGCTTTGTATCAGCCAGCCTTTTGGAATTGGCAACACGGTTCCAGTGCTCGTATTTGTCAGCTTCAGTTGTACTTTCGCTGCCATCTGCATATCAGTTCCGGTTGTATCTGTCCCTGCACCCTCTGTTGCTGTTGCAGTTGTATTCAGATTGATTCCGAAGGAACCATTCATTCGATATGAAGGAATCGCGGTTCCAGTTGCAGAACTGTTATCCTGTTGACTATTCAGATCATATGTCCTTGGATCGCCTTTTACAGCAAATCTTAATTTCTTTTCCGATGGTGATCCATTCGAATAAGTGGATTTAAATGTTACTAAAAAGTCATTATCATTATTACTAACATCTGCAAAATCAAATACAAAAATGAAATTTGACTTTGTAATGGCTGATGTAGGAATCTTATAATACTCATCTGTACCATTCTTTTTAAATTTTGTTAATTCTACAGATGTATTTCCTGCTTCTTCGGTATAGTTATAATACACTGGAGTGCTTCCACTTTTATCTATCATCAATACCTTTGTTCCTTTAGGAAGTGTTGAATATCCTCCACTCGATCCATTTGTTAAAACAAGTTCATATTTTGAAACAGATTTTGCAGTATCTGATTTCTCTGCAAACTGTGCCGTAATAGAACTTTTACCCGATACGGTAGTCGCAATCTTATCAGTTGCAGTATCATAGTTATAAGACTGTTCTCCTCGATCATAGGTCTTTCCTTGTGAAACAAGAACATTAGAATAAGTCTGTGTTTCTTTCTTGGTAATGTTCAATTTTACTATGATGGAACCCATCTTGACTTCAGATCCATCTGTCTGCTGGATGATACGATCAATCTTAAATGTAACAACAAGAGGTTCAGAATCAGTTGAAGTTATATTGTCAGCATTATATAGTTTTATGTTAATAACAGGGTTCTGCGTTGTATTAACAAGAGAACGCATATCCAGACTGTTATTTACAGATAAAGTTGTATCTGTCTTATAAGGAATAACTGATTTACTTTTACTATCTATATACCCAGCTTTGACCTGTTCCAACCAACCAGTTTGTCCTGTTTCAATACTAAGTCCTATCGTATCCTCATCACTTGATGATGTAATTTGATCAGGATTGACAATCGTATATTTACTTCCACTCAATTCAACACTATTCTGATCAATTCGATAGATGGATCCATCGGCTGCCCATGTTTCTGTAATCTGTGCTGTTTTTCCGTCTGCCGGCTCATCAGAAATAATCATATTCTTTTCTACATTTTTAATAGATGACCCTAACAGCCAATTTCTCCAAGATGTGGAATTTGTAGTAGGTGCAATGACATCCCCTTTCTTAAGTTCAGTTTGATCAACAAAGTTTTCTGCTTCTGCGACAATGAAACCACTATCTGTATTATTAGCTTCATTGCTATAGTAACTACCCATGACATAAACACCCTGTGCATCTTTATCAAGAGATTTACCATCTATATAGTATCTTCCTAATTGCGCAAAACCTTTCACATCTCCATATCCCGGACGGCTAACATCTTCATTGATTCTCAATTCGATATGCTGTCCCTGCTGTACATAGAGTCTATTTCCTGTTGTATCGTTATTAGCCTGTTCAATCGTTTGTAATGAGCCATCTTCGTTCTGGCTTTCAAATCCCATAACAAGGTTGACTGGAGATTGTAATTTCAATAGACTACCCTTCTGTAAAATCAGATTATCAATACGATTTAATGAATAATCAATCGTCGTCACTAAGTTAGCGGTATCCTTTTCTCCAACCAATTCAATATCACTATTGATGATTTTCAAGGTCGATGCACGTTGAATAGATTTATTCGCATTGCTCGCCAACGCTTTATAATCTTTGATCTCAATGGTTTTATCTCCATTGGTAACACATTTATTTCCATCACCAAAGATACTCTTTTGAATATCAACTTTTTTATAGCCTGTACCGCCAATTTCTACAGTTGCAGTCCCCATTACATAGGGATCAGAGGCATCGAAATCCTTTCCAGTTGAAGTGGTATTCCCGCCACCAAACACAGTGCCATAAACAATAAGATTTTTCTCATCACCTTCTGGAAGTACAGCGCCTTCAGGAGCCTTGACGACATAGCTTCCAATATGAAGAAGCGTATTGCCTTCCACCTTGGCTTGATTCGAACCGCCAAAAACATTACCTGTCGTATCATCATTGGTACTTATACCAATGGTACCAGATGCTAAATCCACGTGTGTATTACCAACAACTTTCCCCTGATTACCTCCGCCATAGACATTGCCTTTGACACTATTAGATACATATACCCATGTATTACCTTTAATGACTGAAGACGCACCAAGACCACCGCCATAGATGCTACCATCCACTGGCCCATGAACCACAAGCGTTGCATTGGTAACCGTACCATTTTCACTGCCACCATAAATATCTGTGACTTTCGCTGACGCTTCTGTCTTAGCATAGGATTCTTTGACTAATGTTTGTTCACCTTTACCACCACCAAACACACTGGTAATCGTACCATCAATATATATCTTTGAGCTCTGTACAGTCCCAGTATTATTACAACCACCATACACATTTTTGATTGAACCCGTTGTATTATTCAAATTGATAACTGTATTCTCCGCTTGTGCTTTGTTTCCGCCACCATAGGTATTCGTCAGTGTTCCTCCAGTTACTGATATTGTATTCGTCTTTGTTGTAACACCTCGTTCGCCACCGCCATAAACATTGTCGATTGTTCCGTTTTCTATAGTAATATTAGGATTAGATGTGATGGTTCCATTATTGCCATCATTAGATGCACCACCATAACCTCCACCGTAGATATTTGTAATGGTTCCTCCCTTAACTGAAAGTGAAGGATTATCTACATTGCCTGATGAATTTGATCCACCATAAACATTTGTTGCGGTTACTCCATCTTTTACATTAAGGGCTACAGTACCGGTTACACCTACTGCATTTCCTCCAGCAAAAGCATTGTTCACAGTACCACCATTAAGGTTAACTGTAGGATTTTCTACCTGTCCTAGATTACCACCACCAAATACACTACCTGTTATGTTACTTCCTGCTTCTACATTTACAATAGGATCATTTGTTGTTGTATCGACACCATAACCTCCACCGTATACATTTTCTGCTTCGCCTTTGATAGTGACAGTAGGTTTATCCATAGTTCCAGAATTATTAGAACCACCATAAATATTATTAGCCTTAGAGCCAGTAGATGCATTGATTGCAACAGTACCATCAACACCCACTTTATTTCCACCGGCAAAAGCATCATTAACGATACTACCATCATCTAAAGTCACAGTTGTTCCATGTGTGATCCCTTCTTCTCCACCACCATAGACACTGCCTGTGACATGACCTCCTGATTTGATTGTAACGCTAGGAGTATTCGTCGTTGTGGAAGAACCTTTACCACCACCATAGACATTAGTTACATAGCCACTGATATTGATAATTGGAGATGTAACAGATCCAGTTGAATTAGAACCACCATAGATA
The DNA here is from genome assembly GCA_017161075.1 of Erysipelotrichaceae bacterium 66202529. NCBI lineage: Bacteria > Bacillati > Bacillota > Erysipelotrichia > Erysipelotrichales > Erysipelotrichaceae > Erysipelotrichaceae bacterium 66202529. The sequence goes on from CP046174.1 coordinate 3,168,012, forward strand.
TTACCAATGCTGTTTGCTTCACTTGTGATAACATCAATCTTTGCTTCTCCAGTTATATCTTTACTTTCAGTAGGAGTTGCATTACCACCCATGAATACATTATCTGCCTTACCTGCAAGGTTCATAGATAAGCTATTAATAGCTCCAGAAGAATTACATCCTCCATAAATATTCTTTACGAATGAACCTGCACTGGATTCAATATTAACAGCACCTGAGATACTTGCCTTATCGGAACCGCCAAAAACATTATTTGCTTTACCACCATTTAATTTAATGTTAGAAGCACCTACAGCACCTTCTTCGGCTCCACCAAAAGCATTCCCTTTAATATCAGCGCCTATATTGATATTCAGGTTTGCAGTAGTTACAGTAGTACCACTACCTTTGCCTCCTGCATATACATTATTTGCAACTGTTCCCTCAATATTCACATTGGATGTTGTCGTTGTTCCTGAAGCATTGCTTCCGCCATATATATTACCAATAATTGATGCTGTATCTGATATTTTAACATTAGTAGTTTGACTTCCTGCATTATTTCCTGCACCATATATACTGCCATTTATTTTACTTCCTGTTATTTCTATATTTGTATCATATGTTACACCTTGCTCTCCGCCACCATAGATGCTTCCATTCACAACAGCATTTTCATTCGATTTAATAGATATAGTACCATTGACGTTTGTTTTTCCACCATATCCACCACCATATATATCTTTTGTTGTTCCATTACTAACAATCTCTACACTTCCTGTTATTGTTGAAATCGTATCGCCTCCGCCGTACACCTCATTTATAATTGATTTTTCATCAATATTTAAAATTACATTACCCTCGATATTGGAAGTTACATTATTACTTGCATCACCTTGTCCACCACCGAAAAACTTTCCAATTTTAGAATCAATAACATTTATCTCTACATTTCCTTTTGTTTTACCATATTTACCGCCACCATAAACATTGCCATTGACAATACTATTTATGATGTTTATTTTTACATTTCCATCTATATCAATATTTCCAGTAGGTTGCCAAGAATCATCTCCTCCTCCATAGACATTATCTGTGATTTTACAGTTTATAATATCTGCTGTTACATCACCTGTAACATTTGCAGCTCCTGTACCTCTGTTTGCATCAAATCCTCCCATATGAATTTGTTTTGCGGTTGCATTTTCAATATGCATAATAACTTGCTTTTTAGTTTGGGCTTGCTGGCCTCCTCCATGATTGCCTCCACCAATAATCCCAAATTTTCCTCCATAAATTTGTATTTTGACAGCATAATCATGGTTAGTTCCATAGATTATGCCTGATCTGTTACCACCAAACACCGTTGTAATTTGACCATCAAAAATAGTAAGATGTGTACTTCCATTTATTTTCATATTATTTGGATTTGAATTTGCATAAGTACTCCCAGATGTGTATACAGAAGCAAATACACCACCATATATATAGGTGTTAGAGTCTCCATTTAATATTCCACCCCAGCTTAGTCCTCCAACTTCTGCATATGTTCCTGAATAAAAATACAAATTTGTATTTTTATTTAAGGTTCCACCTGTTGATCCACCAAATACTTTCAATTTGCTTCCTATTACTTTAATATCTTTTCCCATTATTAAAATAAATCCATTAGCGTAGATTGCTTGCGAATAATTATAATCTGTTGTGATTTTTGAATTAATTGTTATATTTTCAAATTTTGTATCACTAGCCATAATTAATCTAATATCACTATTCAAAATCAATTCTGCGCTATTAATAGCTGTAATTGTGGCGTTTTTGCCCGATGAGGGCATCGTATAAGTTCCGCTAAAACTATAGTTACTGCATAAAACTATTTTATTAGTATCTATTGTACCTGTACTTGACAATAGTTCATAGGCTTCATTTATTGTTTTTACCGCTGTTTCAGGTGCTAATCCATTCCCACTTGATGATTTGGTACTATCCACATAAATAACCGTTTGCGTATCCCATTGTGCAGTTAAAGTCATTAATCCTGATTCTGCATTGAATAAAGATATAGTAAGAGGATCATATGAGTGTACAATATCTCCATCATTTATTGCAGTACCATCATTCTTTATTGCGGTAACATTTGTTAAGCTTACTTTCCATCCCGTAAAGACTTTGTCATCTGGGTGAGTAAAAGTGTTTTCTTCTGGCTTATAGTTCTCACCATCTTTAAGATCTTTACTTTCAATAGTACCAGTTCCGCCTTCTCCTGTATTATATGTCACTATAATAGGAGTAAGCGAATTGATACCATTAACTGCTTCTGTTGTTATTTCATTTACTTCGGCAGCCGTTCTTAGCTTTGTTTGTCTTGCGATTGCTATCTTTGCTCTAAAGAAGCTAGAGGTATCCTTCGCCTGTACCTTTCGTTCATAGGTAAGAGAGGTTGCATCCTCTATATCTTCCCATGATGCATCATCTTTCTCATCTTTACTGTTGATCTGCCATTGTACCGATAAGATATATCCTTCTGCTTGTTCCAATGGTTTCTGTGTATTTCCGTCAATCACACTATAGACAGATACGTCTTCTTTTGCCTCTATCTTAATTTGAGGCTTGATGCTCCACTCTGTATTCCACTGGGATGTTAATGTAATTTCATCTAAATTATCTGCAATTGCATATTCTTCCTTAGGCTGCACTGTTTGGTTATCTATGCTCCAGCCCTTAAATGTATGTATTGTATAGGCATCATCAGGTACTGGTGATTCTATTCCATAATTTGGTCGATTAGGCACAATCAGTTTGCCATTTTTAACGGGAAGATGTTGTGTGATGATATTATCAAGCTTCACTGTTACAAATCGATCTGCTTCAATATACCCTGCATTCTCCGAAGCTGTTCTAAAACTTTTATTTGTTTCTTTCGCTTTATATCCACCTGTTTGATTTGGAAAGAAGATGTCTTTTCCTACTTCTTGTTCTGTAATTGTTTTGATTTCCATTTTACCGGAAGTCTGAGGAGTTTTATTTTCATCTTCAACTTGAGATGTTTCCTCATTATTCACATTAGACTGATCATCGCCTGCAGGTTCAATTGAATCCGAAGCGACGTTTTCTGCATTCTGTTGAACATTAGCATTTTCATAAGATGTGTTTTCACTGTTTTGCTGTTCTTGTTCTTTCTTATCTGTTACTGGTTCCTCAGCATTATCTTCTTTCGTTTCTGGAATCGGTACAGTAATATCTGCTGATGTAAACTCATTTGTAATATAGGTAAATGCTGGCGCTGTCTCTTTGCTGTATCCACTGAATGCATAGTCTCCTATGCTGGTTATTGTCTTAGGAAGCTCCAGTTTATCGTTCAGATTCTTACATCCAAAGAATGTATAGTCACCAATAGATGTGATACCATCCTCGATAACCAAACTAGAAATATATTTTATGTTATCAGAGAAGGGCATTGTTGTTTCTGTATAATCTTTAATATCACCTGTTCCACTGATTGTTAATTTACCATCCGATGTTAATGTAGCTGTCACATTCCCTTTATCCACACCAATATCATAGGTTGCAATGACATCGTCCTGTGTATGAGCTAGTACATAGTCATTACTCAAAAACTGGATCATCATTGTTCCTACAATAAAGAGAGAAATAAATACTTTTAATTTATGTAATACATCCTTTTTAAATTTTAATTTCTTCATATGTTCCTCCTTATTGTGCATCACTGATCTTGACAGTTTTTTCAGTACCTTTACCATCATTGACAGAGAATGATTTTGTTTTATCAATCGTACCTGTCACAAAGAATCGCAGCCTGACACTTGTATCATCCCCATTTGTTGTATAGCTTGCGGATATTGTGCTTGCACTTTTTAACTCTGTAACAGTGCTATCCGGTGTAAAGCCATTCGGCCAGTTTATCGCCATGGTCTGACCTGACTTCGCAACACCTATCAGCAGATCATAATAATCTTTGTGATTTTCCAACTGCAGCTCAAATGTCGATGAGTTTTCTATAAGTGTAAACACAGCACTGATTTCCTTGGAATATCCATTTGATGATTCCGGGACTGCTGTAGCTTTTATCTGAATTTTGTTGTTGGATGGTGTTTTTCCTTTTGGTACAGTAATCAATAGCTGATCCGTAACGGTCTGGTCCGCTGACATTTTAAAAGTTGTATTATTTGTTACATCATCTCCATTCAATGATGCATTCACATTTGATCCCAGCTCAGATATTACGAGTTTATAGGACACATCCATTTCTGATGCTCTCAATGAGTCCTGAAAATTTCGAATGTCCACAATGAAGCTGTAATCTTTATCTCTGTTCCAGTTCTGCATCTCATAAGGAGAATTGTTGACAGTCAGATAATCACTTTCAAAATAAAAACCATCCGGTCTGCCTATAATCTTATCTGAATTCAATTGGCTCATATACTTTGCCAGAGTAAGACTGCCTAATGTGAGAACGATCAGCACTAAAACAACAAGTATCCTAAGGAGTTTTTTCTGTATTGCTTTACTATTGTATTTTTTCTTTCTTTTCATGCAATGCTCCTCCTTTAACTTGTTTTCTGTTCCATCAGCACTTTTATTTGTACATAGTCAATTTCATTTGTATAGGTACTTTCACTTGCAGAATCAGGCCATGTAATCTTTAATTTCCATGTATCTGTTTGCTCATTCAAGTTAAGAATATTATCTTTATAATCTGTTTTTACATTTGCTTTAGCTTCTTTCCAAGTTGATCCATTATCTTTTGATAATTCAAATTTGAATGGAATGTTCTCAGCAGTTTGAATCATGAATTCATAAATCTGTGCGACTTCTGCTGTTTTGTTTTCTTTAGTATTTGACACGATAAATTCGATAGTTCTGCTGTCATTGGGATGAGTAGGAATGTCATCACCGGTCAAGGTAAAGGTGGCATTATTCTGATATAAGGCAGTTGTTGCAGTTCCCTGTCCCTGTACGGAAGAAGTGTAGCGTGCAAGTGTCACAGCACCCATAACCAGCTGTATGAATACTAATCCGATTGCTGTTTTCTTTAATGTTGTCCTATTCCTTTTCATTTCCTGCACCTCTGTTTCTTCCTGTCGCTATATACCAGATTCCTATGATGATAAATAAACTGATGATTCCGACTGGTGACATCAGCCACATGACCAGATAGCCAAGCAGCGGTATCGTCAGAATCACTTTCCCTAATATCTGTTTCTGCTGGACTTCTTCTGTATCTGCCACATTGTTGGCGTCACCTTTTGTTATGTATCGTTCCCTGTCTATGGTGATGATTCTATGTGTAATGATGGCTCCTTCTTCCTGAAAGGATATAATATCTTCTATTTCATAACTACTCTGTTCTTTTGTAATGACGATGCTGCCAACTGGTATTGCTGGTTCCATGGAACCTGTCAGAACTGTCTTGTAGTTATAGCCGAGAATGCCGGCAGTTTCATCACGAACAATGAGTTTGTTGTATGCCTGAATGCCAAGTATGATGATCAGCAGACATACGAGAATGCCAAGCACCAATGTTCCAGCTTTTGTGATTATGTTTCTCATTTCTCTTTTACCAGTTCTTCTACACGGACACCTAGCTTGATTTCAAACTTTGACTGATTCTTTCCTAGCTCTGTATCTTTACTATTTGTTTTATCGAATGGCCATCTCCATTCCAGACGGTATAGCTTTCGATTATCTGTACTCTTATGACCAATGGATCCATCTGCAGAAAGCGTCAGTTCTCCATCCTTTAGACTCTGCCATTTCACATCATCATCTACTACACTGTCGATGCTCTGAATTTCAGACAGTCTATATTCCAGTGGAAATTCAACCTTTGATACCTTTTCAAGATAGATCTTTACTGAGAGATTGGTTGAACGATTGTTTTCCAGACAGAAGATGTAGCTTCCTTCTGATCCCGGCTGTATGACAGGCACATTCTCACTGTTTATCTTTCCTGTATCAAAGAGATCCAATGCAGTTAATGGTGTTGTCACATTCCATGGACTTGTCCAGCCTGCCCTATTGTTCCCTCTCACGATATAACCTTTTGGTGGAGAAAGTGGATCATCGGGATCTACTGGCGTGTCCGGTTCCGTAGGCTTATCTGGATCAACCGGAGTATCTGGATCTGTTGGTTTGTCTGGATTGACTGGTTTATCAGGATCAGTAGGCTTATCAGGGTCAACCGGAGTATCTGGATCGACTGGCTTGTCTGGGTCTACTGGCGTATCTGGATCTGTTGGCTTATCTGGATCAACCGGAGTATCCGGATCGACTGGCTTGTCTGGATCAACTGGTTTATCGGAATCGGTTGGCGTGTCCGGTTCACTAGGCACGATTGGCTCTACATCACCATCCGGCTTCACATTTGACGGCTTATCCTTTGGTATCTCATGAGTAGTTCCGTCATTACCATTCGTGACTTCATCTCTTTCATCGTTGATTTCTACATCATCCTTAGGGAATACGATTGTTCCATCCTCCTGTATCACTGTTCCATCTTCCAGTTTGACGCCATCTTCAGGAATGCTGATGATCGTATTGTCCGGCTTTACCATGTATGGATAATGCACGATATTATTGTTTTCCAGAACAACGGTTCCTGATGGCAGTACAATCTGTCCATCATCGACTTTTAGCTGTCCATCCTGTGTAAAGACATTTCCTTTATCTGTTACTGCATAGCTGCTTTCCGGTATCAGCAGAAGCTTATCTCCATCGACCTCAACTTTCAGTTCAAGGTAGCGGATCGCTGTTGATAAATGAACAACATATTCCCCATCCTTATTCTTCGTTATATTGAAATTCTGTCCCTTCTGTTTCTGTTCCACAGATATAAGTGCTTTTGCTATGACATTATCATCCTTATCTAGTACAGATAGCGTATGTTCTGCAGGATCGACATCCTTGAACAGAAACCATCCATTCTCATCTGTCTTTGTTTCCTTCACTTCGGAATGCAGCTGCACACGACCGTTCTGATAGACCCTTCCATCAGAATACATAACCTGACCTGATACGTGTATATTACGTTTCTCGACAGGATCGATCGTTATGGTATCGACAGTAGGAAGCTCCTCTGTATGATGATTCAGCATGAGACTGACGCCGACACTGGAAAAAAGTAAAAGCAACAGTAATAAAAGAATCAGTTTTTTATGCCTTTTCCCTTCATCCTGTTGATTGATCTGTTCAGTTGTACTTTGATCTTTCAATTTATCATCCATAATCATTCTCCTGTTCTTTTTCCCTTAGCAAAGCTCACAGAGTATTCTGTGGGTTTTGCTAAAGGGCAGTGCTGGCACAGGACACTGCTCCTTAGATTGTGCCTCATCTTGTTTTGACTTTATGCTGTTGGATCTGTTTCCAATTGTTCTGCAGTCAATTTTACTGTTATCTTTCCACCTGTTGAATTTTTAGTTGAATCTTTTCCATCATCTGTATCCTGTGTATCTTTGCTGGTGTTGCCTGATTCATCGAAAGTCCATCTCCACTCCACTTCAATATTTCCTGTAGGTGAAGTTGTAATATCCGATAGTTTTTTTGATACACTTTCTACTTCCGTATATTCACTTAACGCTGATGGTTTTACCCATTTAGTCCCATTTCCATCCTTGACCTTGATTTCAAGATTGGTTGGCAGTTTAGCAGCTTCTTCAGAAGTGATTTTGACATATGCTGTTACTTTAGTCGAAACCTCTGTTCCAGTAAGGTCAAAATTCAATGTAGACTTACCACTTGTTCCAGGCCCCAGTTTTGTACTTGCTACTGCTGAATTGGATGTTCTTGTTGTCGATAAATCAAAATCAGCAATTTTTGAATCTGATGTACTTCCACTATTGACACCTGCTTTAAAGCTCCATTTAGCTGCAATAGCGGTACCAGTACCTTCAACTTCTGATGTATACTTCGCAAGCGTTCCTCCGGAAATGCATGTCGTTACCAGAGTCAGCGCAAAAGCTGCCATGCCTAATCGCCCGGCTATGCTTTTCTTTCTTTTCATTTCTTCTTTCCTCCATTTTTTCCTTTTATATGTAAACATCATCCAATGTTCTGTGCCAACCTATCAGATGTGTATTACAACGATTTCATATCTTTTATTCTGTTTCTTCTATCTGCTGTTTCTCTGCCTTCAGTTTTGCTAGCTCTGCTTCCAGTCTTTCCTTTTCCTTCAGCTGATCCTGCAGTGCCTCATTCTCTTTCCTGCTGTCTTTTCTTCGCTTAAAGATGTCATACAGGATATAGAGCGCAAATGGGATTCCCAGACATATCAGCATTCCCTGCGTGCTCTGCATGAACATCAGGATATTCCCTAGATTGGGGATACGAAATCCCTTATAGATACCCTGTATCTGTTCCGGATACACTGCCAGTCTATCCTCTACATTGTTGTAGTCTCCCTTTGTCACATAGGCTGTCTTTCCTTCATGATCCGTTACGCTGATGATCCTGTGCGTTGTCGCCTTGCCTGATACCAGATATGTAATCACATCACCTTTCTGCAGGTTCCCTGTATCTTCTGCTTTTTCTATGACGATGACATCTCCTGCATCAAAGGTTGGTTCCATGGAACCTGATAAGACGATCGCAGGCCGATAGCCCATGAAGCCCGGCATATTTTCATTATCCTGAAATCCATTAAAGATGATCACAAGATTGACAACGATGATCGGTATAAATATGATACAAGCTATGATCCCTATCACGCTGGATGGCTTGACTCTTTTCATTTCTTCCTCTCCTTCATTTTCTTTAATTCGATAATACTTTATCCTGCATCCACAGCTTTTCAAACTGCCTGGATTCCATCGGCCTGCCAATCAGAAAGCCCTGTCCGATGTCACAGCCGATCCTGCTAAGGTATTCTAATTGTTCTTCTGTTTCTATGCCTTCGCAGATGACTGTCATGTCGATCTCATGTGCCAGCTCGATTGTCTTTTCTATGATCGAACGGGAACGTTTATTATTTTCAATCCCGTCAAGCAGGCACTTATCTATCTTCAGAATATCTGCTGATACGACACTTAGGAAGTTGAGGGAGGCATACCCTGTTCCAAAGTCATCAATAGCTAATTGAAATCCACGCTTATGCAGATTAGATGCCAGCTTCAGCATTTCGTCCTGCTGTTCTACGAACGCTGATTCTGTCAGTTCAAAGGCAATGTCCTCATGTGGTATGCCATATCTGTCCACTGTTGAACAGAAATCTTCAAGATATGCTTCATTTTCTATGTGCAGTCGGGACTGATTGATGGATATCGGCTTCAGTTCCAGTCCTTCATCCATCCACTTTCTCATCTGCCGGCAGAGCAGTTCCAGCATATGAAAGTCGAAACTGATGATCATACCATATTCTTCAAATACCGGTATGAAGTCATTGGGCGGGATAAGTGTTCCATCCTCTTTCTGCCATCGGCACAGCGCCTCTCCCGAGATGATGCGATGTGTCTGAATATCAAACTGAGGCTGTATGTATAATTTATATTCGTCGTTCTGCATTGCAGGGATTGCCGATTCCAGAAGTTCATTCTTCTGGATCATATTATTCATCATTGCATCATCATAATAGACTGACCGGCTTCCTGTGATGTTCTTGGGAACGCTCTGCTGGGCGATCAGTGCCTTGTCCAGCATGTCGATGACATGCTCATGTCGGATGTCCTGCGGCAGATAGATGCCTGCAACAAAGCAGATGTCCATGTTGATCTTCTTGCTGATACGCTTGTCAATGAGCTTCATGCGTACCTTATTCTCTCGATACGACATTTCATCCTTTGTAAAGAAACGATAGGTCATCGCAAAGATGTCCTTCTCTATCCTTGCGCATGTTTCTCCCTCCCGGCATGTCTTTTTCAGATTCTTCGCAATGTTCTGCAGTACCTTGTCTCCCATGCCATATCCATGAACCCGATTGATATAGCGGAAGTTCTTGATACCAAACTTGATGATGGCATACGAATCATCAGGATATTTCTTGAATATCTTTTCTGTATCACGAATGAAGCCATTCATATTACTGATTCCTGTTAAGGCATCGGTATTGACAGCATTGCTGAGTCTTTCATTCATCTGTGAATAGGCCGACTGCGCTGCCTCAATATTGAAATAGTTATGTTCCTTCAGGTCGGTATCCGCTATCGAATTATGCACATGAATGACCTTCCACAAATTATTATCCTTGTGCCATACAACAGAAAATCGCAGAGGCATCTTCATCACGCAGGAAGCATCCGGCAGGGTCTTAGCAGTCAGTGTTACCATAACGATCCCCAGATTACTGCTGATCTCAATGCCATGAAACCATGCATTCTCTATCAGAAAATATCCGTCATAGATTCTGGATTCCTCCTCAAAAAACATGACCGCTTCTTTCTTGCTGCTGCATATCTCATTGACTCCCGTACCTATCCAGCTGATCTGATCCGATAAATTGTTGTCGCCACATCCTATCACTCCTGCCATCCTCATTGTGTTCATTTTGACAGAGCGTTCTTTCTTTTATAATGCTCTATCACCATTTCATTTGCCTGTTCCTTCGTTATTGGTTTTCCCCTATAGTAAAATTCAATCTCCTGATCCATATTAACCAGATGTGCAACACCGGCACTCCGATACTGCTCATGTGTAAACATATCCGGCAGTCTTGCCACGATCTTTCTTTTCATTGATTTTCCTCCCATTAGCACTGATTCAGCCAATCCCTTACATCGTTATATCGCTCCTGTGACACTGGAATCCTAATTTCGTTCTTCAGCATCAGCTCATAGCGTGCTAAAGACTTCGTATGATAGCGATTGACTAAGTAGCTCTTATGCACCCGCTTGAACATATCTTTGTTTTTTTCATTCAGCTTCTGTTCAAAGTCAAGCAGCGTGATGCGTCCAAAGACATCATTCTTTGCAAGGTGGATGATACAGTTCATATCGAATGCCTCGCAGTACAGGATGTCATGGATATTGATGATATGGTATCGGTTCTTCTGATCCTTAATGGTAATAGATCCATTTTTCTTAATATCACGATTGACCAGCATTTCAAAATATCCCTTTGTATATTTGCCTATCTTATGCGGGAAGATCTCACCCTCCTGCAGATTGTTCATTGGATTGGATACATGGATATGCATGATGAGGAGCTCATCTTTCATCTTTTTCCATACGAAAGTGATCCTCTGCATATCACTGTAGATCTCTCCAGATGTGCATGTTGTATGACCTGTGTGTCTTCCCGTAATGACACATTCATGCGTATCATTGGATACGCACACATAATCAAAGGCGGTTAGTTCAATATCCGGCAGTTCCTTTGATTCCTTTTTGAGGACTTCGGCTATCGTCTGTTTACCAACATAGAATTCCTCTGCACAGGAACCGATCCAGATGCAGCTTCTATGTAAATAGTTGATTGCAAAGTCATCATCCTTTTGATAATGACGAATCATGATCTCCTTAGTCAGTTCTATACAGTGACTGATTTCTTCCTTTTTCATGTTCTCTCTATCTCCCTCTGATTTGAACAACATAATGCGTATTATGTTGTAGACCCTATCCAGACAGATAGAAGATACATAGGAAAAACACAAAAAAGGCATCACGAATGGATGCCGATTGAATAATTATATGACAGAAAGCTTCATCAGGAATCAGTATATGTTTCTTTAACTATACCGTTTTCATAGCTTTTTTGCGCCCTTTTTTTCAGCTTTATCATATTTATATCACATAAAAAGTGATAAAAATTAGGTTTCCCCAAAATATTTTATTGTTTACCAATATCTATTGTTGAGACTGGTACAAAATGGTAAGATATTTTATGTAAAACGGTTACAATTTCATTTTAATAAAATTGTTACTTATATTTTTGATAGAGAAACATACAAAAAACGGCGATTTAAAAGGGCTTTAGCCGATATAAAAGTATTTTACAACATAATACGCATTATGTTGTATTATTATACGGTTAAAGGAATTATCAAATCCATTTTTGATAGGGATTTCTGACATTCTCTACCTGTTATCATAGTATATATTCTTGTAGTCTCGATACTTGCATGTCCCAATATATCCGCCAATCTTACAACATCTTTTTGTAGACGATAAAATGTCAATGCGAATAGATGTCTCAAATTATGTGGGAATACTTTTTTATCATCGACTCTGGCATCACGACATAGTTTTTTCATGGCACTCCAAATATTACTACGATCCATTGGTCTTCCACTCTTTGTGATAAAGACAGCACCTGTTAATATGCTTTCCTGTTTACAATAATCTTTAAGCAATCTCTTTAATTTCTTTGGAATAAATACCGTTCTTGTCTTCCCTTTATTTCGTACAACTGCCTTCCCTTCTTTTACTGCTTCTACCGTTATGTATTTATGTTCTGATACTCTGATACCTGTACCACATATCGTCTGCAGCAACATATATAGACGTTTATCTTTTTTCTTTAAGGCAGTATCCAACAAACGCTTATATTCATCTTTTGTAAGCTCCCTTTCCTCTTCATAAAATACAGTACGTTGTACCTTATGTAATTTTAATTTTAAATTTTTTAGATTTAAATAATCAAGCAGACCGTTTAATGCGACCAACATACTGTTGATACTAGATACCTTATATTCCTCAGACAGACTATTCTTATACGCAACCAGTTTCTCTTTTGTTATAGCTTTATCATTTTCAGGCAGATACTCATAAAAGTGCATGATATCCCTCATATATTTTTCAATCGTTGCTTTACTTCTTTCTTCCCCATATAAATATGTTTTGAATTCCCCTATCATTTTCATATTTAATACCGTCTTCTTCATTCAATCCAGCTCCTTTGATGTTTTAATCCAATCATATCATTTTGTTATATTAGAATCACTGGCAATAATTGGTATTTATATAGTGAAATTCAATTTTATTCGATAAATACTGCAATATATTATTTAAAAAAATGCTCCTTAAAGCATTTTCTTAAATAATTCTTTTTTATTTTCATATCCTTCTCTTGTCTTCATACGCAACTCAGACATAGTTTTGACATAAACGTTTCTTTCATGGATACTTTTAAAAAAATTGACTGCTGTGCAAAACCATTTTCAAAGTCATACGGTGCTGAATAATTGATAATGTCTAGGCACAGATTTGAAAGTTCTTCAATTTGCTGTTTCTGCTCATCCGCAGCATTATCCAACAACTGACTTACCAGATCTTCCATCTTTCTCAAATTGTTTTTATACTCTATGGAATCAAGACATCGTGAATGATCTCCCAGTTTGCATCCTTCATAAAACATATACAACAGATTTTCATTTTCCATAAAGGCCTCCAAAAAATTCATACAGAGAAGTGTCTAAAGCTCTAATGATATGATACAAACTCAAAAGTGACGGATTCTGTACTCCATTTTCAATGATGCATATAAAATTCTTATGGACTCCGGCCATGTTAGTCAGTTCATTCTGCATCAGCTTCTTTTCAACTCTTAATCGATTTATTCTCTCCCCCAGTTCTCTTAAAAGTTCCTTATCTTCTTTGTCATATGGAATTGGTCTTATCCTTGTTGATTTATTTGATTCCATTCACTTCGCCTCCTCATCATCATTATGTCGTACTGTACGCTATCTGTCAGCGTACAAAATAAAAACTTTCCATATCAGTACCAGAAAGTTTTCTAATTTGTTTTTGTATTTAATTTGATTCCTGACTTCTCTTCAATCGATTCTATATATGTATCCAGATCAATGTATCCTTTTGTCAGGTTTTCAACCTTTTCTGTTAAAAGTCCCAGAATATATTCCATCTCATCTTTTGATAACTTAGAATCATCCATCAAGACAATATCACATAATACATCAACAAGCGATGCTACATATATGCTGCTTACAGTTTCAGTGATCTTTTGTTCTCTTAATTTTCTAAGCTGTTCTTCTCTTCTGCTCATATGCTACCTCCCTGTTTTCTAATATTATTACATTATCTGATCATTATTTCAAATCACGCAATATCCAAATTTAGAAAAGAAATATGATAATAACTGCATATGTTCAAATTTGAACATGGAAACATAAAAAAAAGCAAATGTCCTTATGAATGGACAAATTGCTCTTCTGATAATAATTCAGGAAATTGATGATAGACCTTTTCCAACAGATCCATTATATATGTGTTAGGATCTTCTTTCACCTGTATATGATGTTCCTTAAACCAATTTGGGAGAAGCTGCTGTGTGAACTCTAATGACTGAGTGATGATGATATCATCATATCCTTTAGATTCTTCCTTAGAGCCGCTATTCCTGATATCCTGTTCACGTTTATCCTGTACCTTTTCCAGTTCAGAAATTTCTATCTTCTCCACATGTTCATTCATAGCAGCCTTTTTTATTTCTTTTGCTGATTTGATACTGATATTACCTGAATATTCTTTCAGACAGTTGTAAACTTTTAACTGTTGTACATCATCTAGGGAAGCAAAAATCAGCGCTACAGATACCTTTAATATTCCCAAATCCAAGCAGTCCAACAGCTCTGGTATAAGCTTGCTGAGAGTCAGATATCTTTGCATCTTGGAATCTGTCATTTCATACATATCTGCAAGATATGTTCGAACAACATTTCCTGCCATGTCATCTTTACAATTCTTCTTTTCCTGCAGTAAGACATCATATTCCATCTTGAATGCTCTTGCTAGTTCAGATAGACTATAATCTCGTGTTCCTCGCTGAAAGAAGTTTGTAAAGTTGATGATTTCAACTTGCTGGATCTCTGTAAGGCCCCTCTTCACAATAGCTGATATTGTCCTTTTATTCGCTATTTTGCATCCCTCTACTCTGTTGAAATAGCTCTCCATCGTGCTCATATGTGATGACAGGCTGTAGGATTCCTACTGTATTGATGCTTTCGGCCATTTTCTGCATTTTGATATCACTATAAAGTTTAAAGCCATGTCCTGGATATGGTTTTAACTCAGATATCTGCACTTCATTCAACTCTGTATCTGATATGATTGGTGCGCCATCATCTCCAAAAATACTGTCAAGATCACGCGGACGCCTTACCATATTACAGAACCTCCTTTATGACTTCCAGAGCAAGCTCCTGAAATGCTAAAGATGCTTTATCTTTACTTCTGTGCTGTAATACGCTTTTCCCCTTTGATGTTGCTTTAGCCACACAGGCACGACATGGAATCACAGTATCAAATACATGTACGTATTTCTGATAGGACTGTCTGATATCAGCTTCATAATCTCGATGATCACTCCAGCCAAAGTTCATCTTATTGATAACGACACCCAGTATTTTCAGGTCTTTATTTGTCTTTTGCTTTGCTATCTGAGCGATTTCAATAGCATCAATCACACCATCAGAACTATATAGGGATGGCTCTGATACGATCAGAATTTGTATTGCTGCTGTATATGCCTGAACATTTTCAGATCCAGCAGTTGGTGGACAATCAATAAGAATAAAGTCATATGTTTTTTTGATACCTTCAAGTATATTCCGATAGACTGTGTTTCTATCAGACCTTTTATCAAACTCTTTCATGTAGTTATACAATGCACGATTACCGGCTATGATATCTACATATCTTGTATGTGTAATGTATTTTTGCACTTGAATTTTCTTATCATTAAGAATATTTTTGAGCAGCATACCCAGATCTTTATTTTCAACAATTTTAGGATTTTTGATAAGTCCACTTGTCATATTGATCTGTTTATCACCATCTACGCATAGAACCTTATAGCCCAGCTTACATAAAGCAACGCCAAGATTGATTGTAAGAGTGGTTTTACCAGTACCCCCTTTCTGGTTTGTAACAGCAATAACTTCACCTAAAAACCCATTTTTTTGAATATCGTTTTTCATTTTCATCACCTCTTAACATCATTATGTCGTGCTTTTAGATGAATGTCAGCGGCTTATCGTAAATTTCATGTTCAAATTTGAACATGAGAAAATAGAGGCTTTACACCTTAACATTTCACCAAAAAGATGATTCAATCATGTTTAAATTTGCAAACAATCTTTATGTCTATACACCACACCTAGGTTACGTGTATGGTTATAGCTTTGTACACTAGATTTTTGTCTTTTTTCCAAGACTATAAAAAAACATGACATATTGTGATAAAAACGGTGTTTTTAACGATATTAAAATAAGCATAAAAATCAAAAAAGCCTTTATTTATAAGGCTTTTTAAAATTATTTTCTACATAGCAATACTATTGACTCCACATGTGGAGTATGTGGAAACATATCAATCGGCTGAATTTTCTCCACATTGTATCGTGAACCTAAAACAGCCAGATTTTTTCCAAGCGTTGCCGGATTACATGACACATACACGATATTTTTGATTTTGCTTCTCAAAATACAATCCAGCATAGCATCGTCCAGTCCACTCCTTGGCGGATCCACAACCAGGACATCAATCGCACGCTTTTTTGACAAATATGTCAGCTTACTTGCCGCATCATCACACAGAAAGGAAACATGCCCACAGCCGTTCAGCTTTGCATTCTGGTTCGCATTCACAACTGCGTCCTTAATACTCTCAATTCCGATAATCTCCTTCGCCTTATCCTTCAGATATAAAGAAATCGCCCCGATTCCGCTATAAGCCTCCACAATCAGCTCATTGCCTTCCTTCACCATGGACGCAATCGTACGATACAGCTGTACCGCCTGCGCACTGTTAAGCTGAAAAAATGATCGCGGTGAAATCTGAAGCTGTAACCCGTCAAATGTCAGAGCCAGACTGGTATCTCCAGCCAGATGGATCATTTTATTCCCGAAAACCTCCGGAGTCTTTTTAACTGTATGTATACTCTGCCACAGACTGCAAACCCCTTTTATCCGCATCAAATCTGCTATCAGGGACTCATTCAGCTCATCATTCCCGGTCACGATCGTACACTGATACCGTCCTTCAAATCCACGGACTACCAGATTGCGGATACCTTTTTTATCATGCGGCTGATAAGATTCACAGCCATGTGCATTCAAAACACGCATGATATCCATACGGATACGCTCCAAGCCATCCTCATGTATCCAGCATCTCTTAACATCAATAAAATAATTGGAATTCGGCATGAACAAACCACTAACCAGCCGTCCTTCCTCCATAGCACAAGGCAGCTTGAACTGATTGCGATATCCGAAGACTTGCTCGCTTGCTTTCACCTTTGCGACCTTTCTTGGATCGATTTGCGCATATTTAATCAGAGATTGCTTCAACAGATCCTGCTTGTATTCCAGCTGTGCCGGATAACGGGCAATCATCAGCGGACAGGCTCCGCAGGTATTTTGAATAAAGCACTTTGGACGGATGCGGTTCTTACTGCTTTTCACCACACGCAATAGCTCAGCAGTCGCATAACGCTTTTGCTTATCGACAATACGGATTTCCACTTCCTCACCAATCAGTGCCTGCGGTACAAATACCGGCATACGGTCAATATACCCGATTCCTTCCCCGTTGATTCCTGTTTTCTTAATCGTTACTTTCATATAATTCTTCCTCTTTCTTTTAAAAACGCTTGCGTATCCGCTTCGTCAGCTCACTGCATAATAGAAAAAACCGTTCATTTTTTAACGGTAATGCTTCCTCCCTGCCATAATCCTCCTCACAGATCAGATTCAAACAGAATCCTAGATAAATGATGCAGGAGATTAGATAGATGGCCAACAGCAGAGTGACCAGAGATGCAAGAGGGCCGTAAACATCCTTATAGGATGTAAAGTGACTGACGATAGTTACAAATAAGGCAGCCAATCCCAGTATGCAGATGGTGGAAAACATCGCCCCGATGATTCCAAATGACCAGTTGCGCTTACGAAAGCTCAACGCCCGGTACATCATCGTAAACAACAGCAGCATAATTACCGCAGAAACAATCGGCAGGAATTCATTCAGTCTGGTTGCGATGAATATGGACAGCACCAGCAGTAAAACAAGCGATACAAACAAAACAACCGACTTAATGCGTATCGACCATTTCGGTACCTCAACGCTTTCATGAGACGCACTGATCAGGAGAAAGGAAAAGATGCTTCTGCTTGCCAGATAAAAGGATACACACATCGTCACAATAAAGGAGGTGATGTTATAATTCTGATTGGCAAAAAACTGAAACACCTGATCCAGACCATCCATGCTCATATCCGGCATGAAGCTAATCAGAAACTTCATAATGATATCCATTGGCAGATAAGCAAACCGAAACAGCATCGCTATCAGCAGCAGGCTGGGGGCAAGTGCCAGCAGCAAAGAAAAAGAAAGGGAGTATTTAAACAAGCTTCCTTCAAATGATGTAAATTCTCGGTACAGATCCATCAACCACTTCATACCTTCACCTGCCTTGCTTCGTTAACTGCTCTACTATACCATAAATGCCTGTATTATGCATCTATCTTCTGCATATAGTTTACCACCTTTTCACTGTCTGAACCAAGAACAAAGTAATAATACTGTCCAATTCTGCCTTCTTTTGCCTGATATAGCAGACTGTCAGCCTCCTCCACATAGGAACCCCACTGCTTTTTTAATGCTTCCTTACGGCTTTCAATTGCCTTTTTGACATAGCTCTCATTCTTTTTCTCCACCTTGAAAATCGCAATTTCGCCAAGCTGTGCCTGTACCGCAGCTGTTTTTACCATACAATCCGCTATCTTTGTCATATCCAAATGATATAGAGTCTCCACCTCCCGGTCACTCAACGCACGATCATTCAGCAAAGGAATGGAAAAGCTCCCTTTATCAATCTGTTCGTTAATATCTGAAAACACCCTGGAAAGCTCCTTATCCCCCTGTTCAAAGGTACCGTAATCCTTTCCGCAGCCACTCATAAGGCATAGAAGCAGCCCTATCATTATCAGTTTTTTCATTATAAAAGACCTCCTT